>CACLZL010000004.1 GCA_902611405.1 uncultured Pelagibacteraceae bacterium | reverse complement strand
TGGTCCATTGATTGGAACAAAACAATATCTTGTTAAATTATGCATATTGTAGACGCTCATGTTAACAGTATCTAAAGCATAACGAACATTCACTGGATCAAAGAGAATACAAGCTTCTAAATTGTTTTTTACTAATTCTTTTCTAACCCTATCTAAACGATATGATCTTAATTTGTAAAAATCAATCTCGTCTTCTCTTAATCTTTTTTTAGTAATAAAATTTTGTCTTGGTTTTATTTCAGGAGCAATTTTTCTACTAAATCTCATAATACCCTATACAACCCTAACCATGCGTTAACATCTTTGCTTGCAATGTAGTCAGATTTAAAAAATTCTACTTCTTCCCACTTCTTGCTATCTTTCAGTATATCAATTTTTTTATCAAAACCATACTCTTCATGAATTCCTTCATTTATAGTAAAACAAATCAATCCACCTGGTTTTGTTATTCTTATAAATTCCTCTAATGCGTTTGGTTTTACATGCCCAAAAGTAAATGTTCCAACACACATAACTCCACCGTAAAAGTTGTCCTCAACTCCTATTGGTTTATTTAAATCAACCTTTACCAATTTTTGATAAAGATCTTTCGGTACAGTATCTAATAAAGTTTGAGATAAATCGGCTCCATGAAAATTTTTAAAACTATATTTTTTAAGCTCCAATCCCACTAAACCTGTTCCACATCCAGCATCAAAAATTAAAGTATCTTTATTTTTCTCATATTTGTTAAATGTTTCTACAGTTTCTTTAGGTCCTGTATAGTTCCAATCAACCATGTCTTTATTGTATTTATCTTTATCTCCCCACTCATCGTAGTACTTCATAACTTCATCAGTAGTTTTAAGTTTATAAATTGGAATTTTGTTTCCTACGTCTTTTTGAGCCATTAGCTTCTCATTTTTTGACCACTTGGATCATAAAGTGGTTCTTTAATTATTGAACAATTAAATAAATCTCCATTTATCTCTACTTGAATTTTATTTTCAGAATTAATGTTTTTTTGATCAACAAAAGTAAATGCTACACTTTTATTTACAAAGTGAGCAAAACCACCTGAGGTTACGTAACCAATGCTTTGATCTCCATTCATAACAGCTTCATTATTTGTTACATCAATATCATTTGTTTCAACAATTAATGGTATGAGTTTATTTGAAGAATTTTCCTTTTGTGCACTTTCTTTGCCAATAAAATCTTTATCCCAATTTATAAAAGCATCTAAGCCTGTCTCTTTTGCTGTAAAATCTGGTCTATAATCTAAAGTCCAAGCTCCCCAATTTTTCTCCAATCTCATTGACATTAATGCTCTTCCGCCAAAAGGTTTAATTTTAAATTCTTTACCAGCTTCCATTAATTCTTCATAAAGTTTTAATTGATAATGGGGTGCTACATAAATTTCATATCCGAGTTCACCAGTAAATGAAATTCTGTTTATTATTGCCGGAACTCCCCCAACAAACATTCTTCTAGAATCTCTAAATTTAAATTTTTCATTTGAAACATCGTCTCTTACAATTTTTTCTAAAACTTTCCTTGAGTTAGGTCCTGCGATAGACAAACCATGATACTCATCAGATCTATTAGAATAGCTTAAATTAAATTTATCTAAATGACTCTCGAACCAACGTCTATGCATTTCTTGAGCAGCTCCAGAACCAAACACCATGAATTCATTTTCATCTAAACAAGCCACAGTTAAATCACCACATAACTTTCCTCTATATGACAACATTGGGGATAAAGATATTCTCCCTGGCTTTGGAAGTCTTCCAGCCATTATGTGATCTAAAAATTTTCTAGCATCAGGACCTTTGAATTCATGTTTTGAAAAGTTGGCAACTTCGATTAAACCAACATTTTCTCTTACATTAATAACTTCTTTTGAAACATAGTCATGTGATCTTGATCTTTTAATAGTAGGCTCTTCATGAGCATCTTCTTTATTGTTTGCAAACCACAAAACATTTTCCAATCCAAAGCTATCTCCCATAACAGCACCTTGATTTACAAAACGATCATACAGCGCGGTAGTTTTTTGTTTTCTTCCCTTTGGTAAAGTTTCGTTTGGAAAAGTCATAATAAATCTTCGCTCATAATTTTCTGAGGATTTTATTGTTCCATATTGAGGTGATGCATAATCTCCAAATCTTGCAACATCCATTGCCCAAACATCTATTGATGGTTCTCCGTCAATAATCCATTCTGCTATACATTTTCCAACACCACCACCTTGACAAAATCCAGCCATAACACCAACAGCAACCCAATAATTTTTCATTCCTGGTACTGGACCAATAAGAGGACTTCCGTCTGGACCAAAAGTAAAAGGACCGTTAACTATATTTTTTATACCTGCACGCTCTAAAGCTGGCATTCTTTCAAAACCAATTGCTAATCTATCTTCTATATTATCTAACTTTGGCTCAAGTAACTCATGGCCAAAATTCATTGGTGTACCCTCTACTTTCCAAGGTGTTGATTTTGGCTCATAGGTTCCAAGCAACATTCCTTTTCCTTCTTGTCTAAAGTAAATATTTCCCTCAAAATCTGTTCCTATAGGTAGTCTTTGACCACCCATTGCTTCGATTTCAGGAATAGGTTCAGTGATTAAATAATGGTGCTCCATTGGTTGAACAGGAAGGTTAAGCCCAGCTAATTGCCCAACTTCTCTTGCCCATAAACCACCAGCGTTAATTATTATTTCAGCATTAATATTTCCCTTTTCAGTAAAGACATCCCAGGTCCCGTCTTCTTTTTGTTTCGTATCTTTAACAACAGTGTGCGTGTAATATTTTCCACCATGAACTTTTGCAGCTTTTGCAAAAGCATAAGTAACTCCTGATGGATCAACTTCACCATCAATAGGATCCCATAATGCTAGCAAGTATCTAGATGGATCAATTAAAGGATGTTTCTTTTTTACTTCCTCTAGAGAAATAAACTCTTGATCAAGTCCCATGTATCTTGCTTTGGATCTTTCTCTTTTTAAATATTCAGCCCACACTTCGTTTGATGCTAAATAAAATCCTCCACTAGGTTTAAATCCAGTTGAGTGACCAGACTCTTTTTCTATCTCTTTATACAAGCCTATCGTATAAGCCATCATCCTAGAAATATTTGGATCTGAAGATATTACATGAACATTTCCTGCTGCATGCCAAGACGAACCAGAAGTAAGCTCGTTTCTTTCAAGCAAGATACAATCCTTTAATCCAAATTTAGATAAATGATAAAGAATAGAGCACCCTACTACACCACCACCAATGATTACTACCTTCGCATGCTTTTCCATTAGTATTTAATTTCCTTGTTTACTTTTTTTAAGGATTTATCTGTACCATGATGGAAATGTTTGCTCATATCAGGCATGTATTTCATTGAAATTGGTTTTTTTCCAATTGCAACTGACATTTCTCTTACGTGATGTGCTTCTGCTCCACAACATATACCAATAAAATTTATTTTGTTCTGAACACAATCATTTGCAAACTCTGCCATTTCAAATCTGTTACAAAACAAATTATCTAAAGCTACTGGGAATGCATTTCCCCCTGGAATACAATTGCAACCATGATCAGTTATATTTAGAAAACCAGGCTCTTCCTCTGTTGTTCTGTATGGTACTGGAAGTCCAGCAACATGACATGAAACTTTTTCTCTAACTTTTTTTAATAGTTTCATTGTCATTTCAGGTCCTCGATAACAATTTAAACCAACTACATCTGCACCTAAATCTTCCATTATTTTGCAAGCATCTTCAGCGGTATGACCTTCTCTAGTTTTGTCTCCTCTAGGAATAGCAAAATTACAAACTGCAATAAGACCTGCATCCTTAATAGCTTTTAATGCTATCTTCATTTCTTCAGTCCAATTTATTGTTTCTGCAATTACAAAATCAACACCAGCTTCTTTCGCCCAAGCTATCTGTTCTTCATACATTTGTTGACATTGTTTATGAGTATTAGCATCACCAGGATCAAATACGTTTGTATTAGCTACATCTCCACAAACCATTAAATCTAAATCTTTAAATTCATTCGCAGCATCTTTTGCTATCTTAAGAGCATTTTTTTGGAGTGGCTCTAACATATCTTCTTTGCCAATAATTCTTAGTTTTTCTCTATGACCATAATAAGTAAATGCTTGAACAACATCTGATCCAGCTCTAATAAATTCTCTATGTAACTGAGTTACTACCTCAGGATGTTCTAAAACTACTTCTGGAACAAATGGACCTGCTGAAAGATAACCTCTTCTTTCCATTGCAAAAAGATATCCTTCTGCACACATAATAGGTCCTTCATTTAATCTAGTAATAAGATCTTTTTTCATTATTTATCCTTTCATTTCATTATATTGTTTGCAACCCATTTGTGGAAATGATGGGTGGGATTATCCATCACAGGTGAAAAGTTTCCCCCATTATAAGATGGTGATTTTCTGCCATCTTGCATTCCCTCAATTATATTTAAATCTTCACTTTGAACTCCTTTCCATAGTTCAAAGTTTTGTTTTCTAAGTGATTTAAATTTTTTCGAATTCGCCGCTTCGTTACCAACATAAAAAATTTCCATATGTTCTTTTGTATATTCATTATTTACTGGTTCTAACCAGTAGGCGTAAAAATGGTCTTTATGTATCCCAAGCATTACATTTGGGAAAAGAGCAACGTATTCAGCAATATGCTCTTGATCTTTTGGCCAGTTTGGGAATGTTGGAAATTTTAAGTTACTTTTAAACCTTGGATTATAAACCATTGTGCCTTGTCCAGCAAAACGATTTGGCAATCCTTGAATATGATAATGATCATCAATTTTTGAGTAAGAGTTTAATCCAGGATGAACCCAGGGTAGATGATAACTTTCACAATAATTTTCTATTGCAAATTTCCAATTACATTTAGCATTTAAATTAAAATAACCATAATCTTTTGAATAAACAATTAAGTCTCTATCTTTTATCGGCCAGAATTTTTTCCATCTGTCACTTAAAGGTTTAATATATTTTTCGAAATTGATTTCATTTTTGTTTAAATTTACAAAAATTAAATCTAACCAAACATAAGATCTAACTTCCTTAAGACCGCTTTGTGATTTACTAAATTTAATACAATTATGTTTATTCATTCCACCAATATGAGGTGTGGCTATTAACTTGCCGCTCATGTCATATGACCAAGAATGATACGGGCATCTTATTACATTCTTAATTTTACATTTTTCTTGAAGAATCTTAAAACCTCGATGACTACAAACATTATGAAAAACTCTAATTTTATTATTTTTATCTCGTAAAATAATTAATGGAATTCCTAGCAGATCAAATGGTTTCGCATCTCCAATATTTGGTAAGGAACTACCAACACCAATTACAACCCACTTATTTTCAAAAATTTTTTTTCTCTCGATAGATAAATAATCTGGATTGGTGTAACACTCATTTGGTAAGCCGTGAGCTTTGTCGATATTTTTATTTACAACTTTTATTTTTTTTAAATCAACTATTTGAGATAACTTTTTCATTTCAACTTTTATTAAACCTCCTTGTTTAAGTTGGAATTAATTAAAGCTAAATTTTACGATTCTCTTATTATGATTTGTTGAAAAACAGTTTTACAATTTAAAATATAAACAAATTCTTTATAAAAAAAATTTGCAGAAAATTTCATATAAAAACTTTATCTCTAAATAAATCCCATTTAAAGACAATTTGGCTTCAACTAAAAGTTGAAAGATATTTGCAATCTTTTCATTGATATGTTGTAGTGTTCAATCAAAAAATTAACTAACGGAGATATAATGAAAAAACTAAAAACAATTCTATTTTCCGCGCTTTTAGCATTTGGTATGACTTCTTTTGCAAATGCTTGTGGAAAATTAGTTATAGCCGAACAAAACTGGGCATCTGCCGAGTTAATGGCAAACGTTGATAAAATCATTCTCGAAGAAGGATATGGATGTGACGTAGAATTAGTACCTGGTGCTACTATGCCAACATTTACATCTATGAATGATAAAGGAACGCCTGACATGAACCCTGAACAATGGGCGAATGCGGTTTACACTCCTTTAAAAAAAGCGGTAAGTGAGAAAAGACTAATTATTGCAAATAAAGCTCCAATTACAGGTCTTGGAGAAGGTTGGTGGTTAAATCCAGCAGCTTTAGAAAAACATCCTGAACTTAAAGGAATGACAGCTGTTCAAATTTTAGAACGTCCAGATTTGTTTCCTGATAAAGAGGACCCAAAAAAAGGTGCTTTCATGGGATGTCCAGCGGGATGGGGATGTCAATTAGCTAATGCCAATCTGTACAGAGCTTTTGAAATGGAAAAAAAAGGTTGGAAACTTATTGATCCAGGTTCAGCAGCAGGTTTAGATGGTTCAATTGCTAAAGCTTCAGACTCTGGTGAGCCTTGGTTTGGATATTATTGGAATCCTACATCAATGGTTGGTAAATATAATTTACAGCCAGTTGATTTTGGTGTTCCTTTTGCAGGTAGAGATAATTGGGACAATTGCATAACTCTTGCAGAACAAGACTGTGCAAATCCAAAACCAACAGCTTGGACAAAATCTGAAGTTAACTCAATTGTAAGTGCTAACTTTGCTAAAACTGGTGGAAAAGATGTTCTAAAATATGTTGAAAGTAGAACTTTTCCAGGCACAGTGATGAATGGAATGTTAGTTTATATGGCTGACAACCAAGCTAAAGGTTCTGATGCTGCAGTTGAGTTTTTAATTAAGCATGAGGATATTTGGACTAAGTGGGTATCTTCTGATGCTGCAAAAAAAATCAAAAAAAGTTTATAATTAACTTTAAATTACGAGCCTATTTAATATAGGCTCGTAAAATTAATATTTATGGAATTTTTTACTGAATTTCCAGAACTGGGACGAAGATCCCAAATGGAGCTAAGAAAAGGTATAGACTTAGCTTTTAGAAATTTTTCAAAAGAATATGGAGACAGTATAGAGGCATTTTTTGATCCATTATTGTTTTTTTTAGTATCATTAGAAAAATTATTATTATCTACACCATGGATAATAATTATTGGAATAATTTGTGGATTAGCCTGGTTGGGCTCAAGAAGTTGGAAATTAGTGGTAGGAAGTGCAATTGCTTTTTTATTAATTGGTTATTTTGGAATGTGGGAAGATTGCATGGCTACGGTTGCAATTATAACTGTTTGTACAATCATTTGTATTGTTGTTGGAATTCCGATAGGAATTGTGATGGCAAGATCAAGTAGAGCTGAAAAAGCAATACTTCCTGTATTAGATATGATGCAAACAATTCCTAGTTTTGTTTATTTGATCCCAATTTTAATGTTATTAGGAATTGGAAAAGTGCCAGGATTAATTGCTGTTTGTGTCTATGCGGTTCCTCCAATAATTAGATTAACCAATTTGGGTATTAGAGAGGTAGACAAAGAAACTTTAGAGGCAAGTGAAGCTTTTGGGGCAACTACAGCACAAAAATTAAAATCTGTTCAAATTCCGCTAGCTTTACCAACTGTATTTGCTGGAGTAAACCAAACCATAATGATGGCTTTAGCTATGGTAGTTATTGCTTCTATGATAGGTGTAAAAGGTCTTGGAGTGCCAATATTAAGAGCTGTTTCTAACCAATATTTAGCTCTTGGAATGATGAATGGATTGGCAATAGTTGCTCTCGCAATTGTCTTTGATAGGGTCACTCAAGAATATGGAAGAAGGATCCAAAAGCATAGAGGTCAGATAAAATAGTTGATACTTTGATGCATCGAATTTTCTAGACTCATATTTTAAAATAAATAAAGATCTCCACTATGAATTTTTCATTGGAAATAGGTCCTAAAACAGACGTTGATACAGTTCCAGCATTGTCTGATGTCTACATTACAATGCTACCTGGAGGTGATTACAGAGAGACTGCTGATAAAGCGGTAGAGCTTGTAAAGAGAGGATTTAATCCAGTGCCTCATTTTCCTGCTAGATCAATGCATGATGAAAAAGAACTTAAAGATTATGTTTCTAGATGCAAAGATGGAGGAGTAAAGCAAGCCTTAATTATTGGAGGTGGAAGAGAGCCAGCAGGTAAATTTGATAGTTCATTTCAACTTCTAGAGACAGGGTATTTTGAAAAAATGAAAATAGGAATTGCTGGACATCCAGAGGGGAGTCCTGATATATCCGACTCAGATTTAGAAAAAGCTATGATAGATAAAAAGCCTTACGCTGATTATATTGTAACACAGTGGTTACTAGATCCTCAGCCTATTATAGATTTTATTTCTAAACAAAGCATACCAGTACATGTGGGAATTACTGGGCCTTTAAAAATATCTAGCTTAATAAAGTTTGCTAACATTGTAGGGGCAAAAAATTCCATTAACTTTCTTAAATCTAATTTTACTAAGGCATTAGATTTATTGAAACCTAAAGACCCTAATGATTTAATTGGGAAAGTTAAATCGCATACTGATAACTTCCACATTTATACATTCGGCGGCTTGAAGGAAACTAACAAGTGGTTGAAGGAGAATAGTTATGTCTAAAGAATTTGACTATACTAAAGTACAACATGTTACTTCTGTTGATCAGTCTGATAGAGAAGTACCATACAATTTAAGACAGAGTGGGCCAACTAAAGTTGAATTATTAATTTCAACAAGGGTAAGAAAGTCACCTTATTGGCATTTATCAATGCAGGCAGGTTGTTGGAGAGCAACTGTATACAATCGAATTTATCATCCAAGAGGTTATGTAAAACCTGAAGATGGTGGTGCAATGGTTGAGTACGATGCAATTGTTAACCATGTAACAATGTGGAACGTGGCTGTTGAAAGACAGATAAGAGTTAAAGGTCCAGATGCAGAAAAATTTACTGATTACGTTATAACCAGAGATGCAACAAAAATTTCTCCTATGAGAGCAAGATATGTAATTTTATGTAATGCTTACGGAGGAGTTTTAAATGATCCAATTCTTTTAAGAATTTCAAAGGATGAATTTTGGTTTTCATTATCAGACTCTGATATTGGAATGTATTTGCAAGGTGTGAATGCAGATGGAAGATTTAATTGCACTATTGAAGAAATTGATGCATGTCCAGTACAAATTCAAGGTCCTAAATCAAAAGCTTTAATGCAAGACCTTTGTGGAGACCAAGTTGATTTTGATAATATGCCTTTCTATGGATTAGCAGAGGCAACCGTTGGTGGAAGAAGTTGTGTAATATCTCAATCTGGTTTTTCAGGAGAAGCTGGTTATGAGATATACCTGAGAAATGCAACTTTATATGCTGAAGATATGTGGAATGCAGTATTAGATGCAGGAAAAAAACATAACTTGATGGTTATTGCGCCTGCACACCATAGAAGAATACAAGCAGGTATTCTTTCTTGGGGACAAGACATGGATCAACAACATAATCCTTTCCAATGTAATTTAGGTTACCAAGTTTCATTATCTGGTAAAGGTGAATGGAATAAAAAAGCTGATTATGTTGGTAAAGCTGCTTTGGAGAAAATGGGAGCAGATATAAAAGCTGGAAAAAAACCTTATAAACTTCAATTAGTTGGAATGGAGTTGGGTGGTAAGCCTATTGACGATTATGCGCCTGACTTTTGGTTGGTATCACCAGAAAACGGTGGAGATCCAGTTGGATTTATTACTTCACCATGGTGGCATCCAGAAAAGAAAACCAATATTGCTATGGGATACGTTCCATTTGACGGAACTTTAAACCCTAATGGATTTCCAAAAAATAAAGTTGGAACTAAGTTTAAAGTTCATCTTCCAGAAAAATACTCGGATACTCCAGGAACACCTGTAGATGCTGTAGTTGTAGATATTCCATTCAAAGAGTCTTTCAACGCAAATACAAGAGAAGTTGTAAAAGGCTAAAAAATTCTAAGGGGAGCCAATTTAAACTCCCCTTAAATTCTTAATGACAAAAATTTTTTTAATAGCAGTTTGCATTATTATTGTGATTGCTTTAATAGTATTTCCATTGATTGTTTCATACAAAGCACAAAAAAATGAAAAAAAATAATGCTCACAGAAATTTTTAAAATCATTATCAATATTCTAAGGTTGGATAAAAATTTTTTTAAAGAAAAAAAAAATTTTGGTCAAGCATCTATTTACTTTGCTATTTTACTAATTTTGATTGGTGCAATAATTAGTATTATACCAAATAGTTCATTTTTGGTGTATATGGGATCTTACTTTGAACTCGGGATAATAAAAGGACCATCTCTAAGAGCAATTATAATAACTTCATTAATTATGTGGTTTTTAAAAACAACTTATCTTTTTTTTGTTGGTACAATTTTGTTTCCAAGTGCAAAAACTAATTGTAGTTATAGAAAAATTTTAATTTTAGTTGCTTATTGTCAAGTGCCTCTTTTTTTAAATCTAATCATAATAAGTCCAGTACTTTTGTTTTTAGCTATTATAACCTATTGTTGGTACAATATATCCTTGATAATAGGATTAAAAATATTTTTAAATTATGATGGGTATCTTAAAACAATTTTAATTTCTTTGGCTCCTCAAATAATTTTTTTACTGTATATTTTTTCAATATTTCAAACTAGCAATGTCAGTTTAAGTTAAAGTGGAAAAATAGTTTTTGATATTCTACAAGATTTACACAATTTAAATCCTATAAGAATTAAATTTTGAGACACGCTTTCGTCTACCTCTTTACATTCTTCGCAAATATTATTCATTTCTTCATTATCTATCTCGAATTTTTTATTTTCAATTTGATCAATCATTATCTGTTAAACCAGCGCCTGCTGCACCTTTTTTTAAACTCTCACTTTCTTCTACAAAAGTTTCTTCGGATAGCTTGTATAAATTATTCCATTCATCATCTGTAAAATTATCTTTATTTTCAAGTATATTAACCTCAATTGTATTCGCTATCTTTGGATATACTTGATCAATAAAATTAGAAATAATATTTACATTTAGATTTAAGAAAATTTTTTTTTCATCTATTTTTACGTAAATTTTCTTTCCAATAATTTCAGATGAACGACTTAAGAAGGAAATAAAAATAATTGGATAAGCAACATTTTTGAATTCAATTTTTTTTAAATTCTCTAAAACATTTATTTGATCTAAAAAACTTACACCTAAAGTAATTGGACAGTAAGGTTTGTTTGATGAGGAGTTATTTTGATTAATTAAATTTAAATTTTCAAATTCAATTTTATTTTTTTCATTAAAATATTCATTAAGGTGCTTAATACCTGGTAAACTAAATAGCTCTAAAAACCTTATACATTTTCCTGTTTCTTCTGAAACTCCCCATGAGTATCCTGCTGCTTTTGAAGCTCTTTTTGCGGTAGTTTCAATTTCACTCAGTGATTTCATTGTTAAATATTAGTTTTATAAACCCATTGCTCGTCATAATTTTTTAGCTCATTTGGAAGTGGGGCCCCCTGGAACATGCAAATTCTTAACCATTTGTCAGATCGTGGGTCAAATTTTAATGCTCCAAAAAATGACAACTTTAATCTAAGCATATCAATCGGCATTAAATCTTTACCAATAGTGTTGTCTTGTATTTCTGAATAAGGAAATTTTTCTACAATAAATGCTCTCCTGACAACATGTCTTAATTCAGAATTTGATATTAAAAACTCAGCTATTGTTAAACTGTTTTTTGAGACTAATAATTTATGATAAAGTTTTTTTATGTCTCTCGCTATTGCTAATGGCTGTTCTAATTCTGATCCATGTTCTTCAAATCGATCGGCCAATCTAGGTTCCTCTTTATTTTTTGAAATAAACCAAAAGTTTTTATTATTTTCTTTTTTTTCAAAATTAATATCTAGAATATTTGGATACTTTACTTCAATGATGTTTCGTAATTCTTCAACTTTTCTATGGGCTGGAATATTAAAAAATTCTTCTTCATCAGAACTCATTTCTCTTACTAAGGGATTTACAATATTGTTATAGGGTTCCATCATTATCGAAACAATATATTCAATACATTCCTCACAAGTATTATCCTCTAACCATTGATATATTTTATTAAAAGGATATTCGATCTCAAAATTAAATTCTTTTTTTATAAAATTTAAAAAGTTTTCAACATCTTTAAGTAATGATGAGATTTTTTTTTGTTGATATTCGCTATCAGTATTCCAGCTTGTAATATTTCTTAATGATTTTTTTACACAATTTATAAATAAATAACTATCTTGACTTTCTACGTTTTTAATTTCTCTAATTTTTTTAAGTGCCTTTTCTCTACTTAAAATCCAATTATTTAATAAAGTAGGGTGATTGACTATAAACGGAGCCATACCCAGGCCTGTAGAATTTCCAATTCCCAAGTTTTTACATATATTATCATCTAGCTTAACAGCTATTTTTGGATTTTTATGATAAGCAACATGATTAACTTGGTCAAAAGTAAATTGTCTTACCAAATAAACTAACATCATTTCTAATCTGAATGGACCATTAATTTCTTCACGATTTTTAATTCTAAATCGATCTGCAAGACCAAATTTACCTGAGCCGTAGACTGCTGTAGTCCTATATAAATAGCCTACTTTTGATAATAAGTTTAAATCTGGCTGCTGACCTTTACTCAAACTTTCAACAACATGATTATAAATTCTTACTGATTTGTTTGCTCTCGACAAAGTTAATTCTTTATAAGAGAGCCTGCCAACCTCTTGTTTTGGAACTTCATTTTTTAATCGTTCAATATCTTTTTTTGTGGGAACCCCATCATGTAATGTAAAAGCTGCATCCCATTTTGTAGCAATAACTCTATCTGATCTTTCTTCATCTTTAATTTCATTTGCAAAACAAACTAAAGAATAAACTCTTTTATTTTTTTTAAATGAATAAACAGCTTCTCCAAAACCATTTTTATTTAAATTAAATAAATCTTTTTTATATTCCCATTCTTTAAATTCATTAAGAAAACTTCTTAAAAAAGATAATTTTGATTGATGAAAAGATCCTAGCCTTGATAATTTCATTATCTTGTTTGGGTCTCTTAATTCAACTTTCATAATTAAATAGATTTATAAAAGTTGTACCAGTTATTTCCAAGTATTCCATGTGTCTCAGTATCTGAAAAACCTACTTTTTTTAAACCTTTTTCAATATTTGAAAATCCTCTTGCATCAAGAAACCAATCAGGTTGTTTAGGGAAACCTGGTTTATTTTTCGAACCTTCACCAAAATTTTTACTTTTAGACCAAGAACCATTTCTCATCCATTCCACAACAGTATCCGGATGACCTAAACAAAGATCAGAACCTATTCCAATTTTATTCACATTCATTATTTCAGCTGTTTTTGCGACCATTTCACAAAAACTATCTAGAGTACAATTTGTATTATCTTTTAAATGATGAGGGTATAATGACAAACCTAACATACCACCACTATCACTTAAAATTTTTAATAAATCTGAGGATTTGTTTCTTTTAGCTGGATGCCAAAAAGAGGGATTAGCATGAGTAATTGCGATTGGTTTTTCGCTTAATTCAATTGCATCTATAGTGCTTTGTTCTGCAGAATGTGACATGTCAACTACAAGACCAACTCTATTCATTTCCCTGATAACCTCACGTCCAAAATTTGTAACTCCACTGTCTACTTTTTCATAACAACCTGTTGCTAGTAAAGATTGATTGTTATAAGTCAGCTGCATAAATCGACATCCTAATTCATGAACCTCTTCAACAAGCTTTATATCATCTTCAATTGGTGAACAATTTTGAAAACCAAAAAATATTGCAGTTTTGTTTTCTTTATTAGCTTTATCAATATCTTCAAAACTCTTACCAAGAAAAATTAGATCTGAGTTCTCATGAAATAATTTTTTCCATTTTTTAATTTCAAGTTGTAATTCATCAAAATCTTCATGATAAACGATAGTAACATGAACAGCATCTAAACCAGCAGATCTATTGATCTCAAAGATTTTTCTAGACCAATTACAATATTGAAGATTATCGATTTTATAATTCATAGTATGCTTAACTCTAATCAATATATATTTTAAATACTATTTATTTTATTGAAATTTTAAGCTAATTTTGAAATAAACATATTGATCAATTTTCATGAAAAAAAATACTGAATTAAAAGTTTCACTCGTAATGGGCAGTCAATCAGACTATAAAATAATGAAACTGGCTGAAAAAACTCTAAAAAAAATTGGAGTTTCATTTGAAACAAAAATCATATCTGCTCACAGAACGCCTCAAAGAATGTATGAATATGCTGCAAAAGTTGAGCAAAATCATATAGGAGTGATAATTGCAGGTGCCGGAGGATCTGCTCATCTTCCAGGTATGATATCGGCAATTACACATGTGCCAGTTCTTGGTGTTCCTGTTGAAAGTAAAAAACTTAAAGGTTTAGATAGCTTGTTATCAATTGCACAAATGCCTAAAGGAATACCTGTGGGAACCCTTGCTATAGGAGAAGATGGTGCCATTAATGCAGCTTTATTAGCTGCATCAATCATTGCTAATAACAATCCAAATGTTCGTAAAAAACTTAAAAATTTTAGAACATCACAAACTAAATCAGTAAAGAAAACTCCAAAATAAAATGTCCGAAATTACTCTTGGTATCATTGGGGGTGGTCAACTTGGAAGTATGCTTGCAATAGCAGCAAAAAAATTAAATGTTAAAACTATTGTTTTTTGTGATGATATAGATGCACCAGCACAAAATTTTTGTAATCAATTTGTTACTGGAAGTTATGATAATAAAGAAAAAATATCAGAATTTATAAATCAGGTTGATTTAGTAACTTATGAATTTGAAAATATTCCGTTTGAAACATTAAATGAAATAAACAAATTTAAACCTGTTCTGCCAAAGCCTTCAATAAACAGATTAATTCAACATCGATTGGCTGAAAAAGATTTTGTAAATAAATTAAATATTAGAACAACTAGATATGTTTCAATTGAAAAAAAATCTGATATTGATGCTTTAGAAGATTTTTTACCAGGAATATTAAAAACAACAACACTTGGTTATGATGGCAAAGGTCAATATCTAATTAAATCAAGTAATGAACTAAATTTATTAAATATTGATTTTTCAAAAGAATATATTCTTGAAAAACTTGTAAAGTTAAAAAAAGAGATATCAATTATAATTACAAGGTTTAGTAATAATAAATATGAAATTTACGAACCAATAGAAAACACTCACGAAGATCAGATTTTAAAATATTCAAAAATACCAGCTGAAATTAATGAAAAAATTTTAAATCAATCTAAAGATTGGGCAATCCTAATTGCTGAAGAACTTAAGTATGTTGGAACTTTATGTATTGAATTTTTTATTGATAGAAATGATAACTTGTATGTAAATGAACTTGCTCCAAGAGTACACAACTCAGGACACCTAACTATAAATGCATTTAATGTTAGTCAATTCGAAAATCATATAAGAGCTGTCTGTGGGTTAAAACAAATTCCTTTAAAAAAAATATCTAATGCAAAAATGATGAATTTACTTGGGGATCAAATTACTCATTATAGAAACACACAAGAGTTTAATGATAATGAATTTTTCTTTGATTATTTAAAAAAAGATATAAAAGAAAAAAGAAAAATGGGTCATATCACAACTTTAGTATAAATGTTAAAATCAATAGAAGGTAATTTTGATAATCCAGAAGTTAATGAGCTTCTAATCAAACATTTTATTGAGCTTAGAGCTGCATCTCCAGAAGGAAGTGCTCACGTGCTAGATATTCCTGGTTTAAAAGTACCATCAATTAAATTTTGGAGTTTGTGGAATAACGAAAAATTGATTGGTTGTGGTGCTTTAAAATTTTTAGATAAAAAACATGGAGAATTTAAGTCTATAAGAATTCATGATGATTTTAGAAAGCAAGGCCAAGGGATTAATGTAATTAATCATTTAATCAATGAAGCAAAAAAGCTTAAAATAAAAAGATTAAGTATTGAAACAGGAGCAGGTGATTTTTTTATACCAGCAAGAAAACTTTTTAGAAAAACTGGTTTCACAGTGTGCGAACCTTTTGCACACTATAAAGAAGATATCAATTCTGTTTATTTAACTATGCTTATTGACGATATTTAAAAAATTATTTTTTAATAATTGATCTATTTTGTTGACAAAACCCTATAAAATCTAAAGAAAGCTAATATTACTTAATTATAAGTAATAATTAAATATAACAAAAAGTAAGAAGATAAATATGAGTCTACAAGGTAAAGTAAAATGGTTCAATCCAACCAAAGGTTTTGGTTTTATTGAAAGAGAAGATAAAGAAAAAGATGTGTTTGTACATGTTTCAGCAGTAAGAGATGCTGGTATGAACGGTTTAGATGAGGGTCAAGCTTTGACTTTCGATGTTGAAGATGGTCCTAAAGGTCCTTCAGCAGTTAACTTAAAAACTGCATAATTTCACACTTCCTATTGGCTGAAAAATTTAATTTAGAATAATAAATTTAATATTCAGCCAATACCTTACTTAATAACAACCTTTAAACACAATTATTAATTATAGAATTAAATTATAAAATTAATAAATTTATCAAAATTATGATTGGAATTTTAGGTGGAATGGGAACTCAAGCTGGTCTTGATTTTTGTAATAAGCTTGCTGTACTGAATAGAGGAAAAATTGATCAAGAATATCCATTATTTCTACTTTATAATAAATCAAATATTCCTGGCAGACCTGAATCTATAGGCTCTCAAACTAAAAATCTTTCAAACAAATCTACAAATAAAAAAAGTAAAGAAAAATATAACAAAGTTCTAAAGAGTTTACTTAAAGGTTGTAAGCTTCTAGAAAAGAATAAATGTAAGTTTATAGTTATACCTTGTAATACAGCTCATTATTGGTTCGATGATTTACAAAATAAAATAAATATTCCAATAATCAATATGCCAAATGAAGTTTTCAAATTTACAAAAAAAAAATGTAAGAAAAACTCCAAAGTTGGTCTGTTAGCAACTGAGGGCACTCTTAAAACTGGAGTTTATAAAAAATTTTTCGACAACGATTATAATTTAATAGAGCCATCTCAAAAAATACAAAAACTGTCAGTTAATAAATCTATTAAATTAGTTAAAATGGGTAATGTAAAAGCTGCTGCAAGAGCAATTAAACCTGCGATTGACTCCTTAATTAAAATGAAGTGTAAAAAAATTATTTTAGGTTGCACAGAGCTACCTATTGCAATTTTTGCATTTAAATCGTTTAAAAATATTAAATCGTCAAAAGTTTTCTTAGATCCTAACTTAATTTTGGCACATTCAGCTATGGTTAAGCATAAAAAATTTGCCTATGCCTAATAATACTGAAAAGCCATATGTGTTAAGAGCTGCTGAATTTGTTTATTCAAATATTATAGAAATTAAAAATCAAAATCCCGAAATCAATAATATACAAGCATTTGAAATTTTTATGACTACTAAAGAATACGATATTTTAAGTTCTGGCGATTTTCATGATAAGTGGTTTTTAGAACTTAAGAATAATAAATTTATTGATACTGTTACAAAAAAAAAAATTAACGAAGAAACTTTGAGACTTCTAGAGCTTCAAAAAGATTCGATGGTAAAGTTTTTGATGAAAATACCAAAGCTTTATTATACTAAAAGTCATTTTCCACTTGAAATTTCACAGCGAGCTTTTGATCACTTGTGGAGAGTTTGTGAAAGCTATGAAATGTGGTGTAAAGAAACTAATCAAGAAGATTTGATATATCTAAATATTATTGAGTAATATTATTTAAATCAAGTATTGATCTAGTAACCTCAATTCGTTTTTTAAGTAATTTTTGTAAATTTTGATTATCTAGTTTTTGTCTAGTTATTTTAATTCTTGTTTCAACTAATTGTCTTAGATCTTCATCAAAAGAATTGTTTTGAACTTTTTTTTCTGTTTCTTCGATTAAAGTTTCTCTAATTAAAGTTAAAGAATTTTTCCCAGTTTCTTCTTCTATACGTTGATTAATTATTAATTGTGCACTAGCTTTATAGATATTTCCTGAAGTTAAGACTGTTACACCTGGGCCAACAAATGAAAGAATAGGTACAAAACCTGTCAGTAAGAAAAAAGACAGTATAATTGTTAAAATTCTAAATAATCTAAAATTCATAGTTGAACATTAAGTGATTTGGTATTTCGTTTCTACATATAATTTGTTCATTATAGGTACTGATTTGTTTGATTTTATTTAATTTATTTGTTTATTAAACATGATGATTAAAATATTCCCTTTCATATTTATACTTCTATGGTCCTCTGCTTTCATAACAACCAAACCTATTATAGACAACAGTGATCCATTTGCTGCTCTAGCTTTTAGATTTGCTTTAGTTGCTTTAGGTTTTTTTTTATTTTCTATTTATTCAAAACAAAAAATTTTAGTTAGTAAAAGAAACTTTTTTGAATCTTTTTTGAGCGGTGTATTATTTCATGGTTTTTATCTTGGTGGCGTCTTTTATTCAATTTCAATAGGTATGCCTACAGCAATAGCAGCATTAATTGTAACCCTACAACCAGTTCTTACAAATGCATTGAGCGGCCCAATCTTAAACGAAAAAGTATCAGCAAAACAATGGACAGGTGTTTTATTGGGATTTGTTGGCGCAGGAATTGTATTAGGTTTTGATGTTGGATCTAAAATACCAGCAGCTGGCTTAATGGCGACAATAATAGCGTTATTAGCAATTACATTTTCTACTTTGTGGCAAAAAAAATTGAGCAACAAATTGCCTTTATCTGTAAGCAATATGAATCAAGCTATTGGTGGTTGTATATTTCATTTATCAATAATTATTTTTTTTGTTGATCCGTATATTGATTTTTCACAAACATTTATAATTGCAATGAGCCATCAAATATTTTTAGTCTCATTTGGTGCATTTACAATATTGATGTATTTAATAAAAAATAACTCAGCAAGCAAAACAGTTTCAATATTTTTTTTAATTCCAGCAACTTCTGCTTTTATGGCGTGGCTTTTCTTAAATGAAAGTTTAACAAGATTGGATCTAATTGGATTTCTAATTACCTCTATAGGTGTTTATATTGCAACAAGAGATTGAATTTTAAGCTTACAAAGTTTCAAAGCCAAACTCTAGAGATGCATCTGTGATAGAATGGTATAAAGACTCTCCAAAACTTCTTAGAGCAAATAACCTTACCTTATTTGGATTTTCACCTAACCTATCTACAGTGAAAGCTATTCCATTGTAAGTTGAGTTAATTGAATTATTTTTATCTAATATATTAAAATTAAAGGGACATCCTTTTTTCAAAACTTCTATCGTATCTTTTCCTTCGATTTCAATAATAGCTCTTGAATGAGATAAATCTGTTACAGCAAAATCTGTATCTCTAAATTTATCTTCTACATTTTTTATTAAATCTTTTTTTGTTGAAACTAAAAACCAGTTTTTTGGTCCATTCCACATAATCCTTGTAGTTTCATTAAACACTACAGTTAAAGGTTCATTTTTTAATTTTAAACCATCAATATCAATACCCTCAAATGAAACTGAAGAATTTTTGTACTGAAATATTTGAACGATTAATAAATTTTTAATTTCTGATATTTTAAGTATATCATTTTCATTTTTACCTTTATAATCTCCAAATTGACCTTTCACATGAACATTTGATAAAGCTGAAATTAATGTCATGATCTAACTCTTTCACCTTTTGGATCTACATAATGTGATGAAACTATCTCAACAGGTATTACTTTATTTTTAAGTGGCGACATGGCAAAAAGTTTTTGACCAATCATATTTTTTCCATTTTTCAAAATTGCTAAAGAAAAAGGATTATCATATTCAACACTCCAACATGATGCAGAGATATGACCTAATTTTGGATTTGGTAATTTTGCTTTATCATCTTTAACTAAATGAGAACCTTCTGGGATACTTGTTTGTTTATCTAATGGAACTACTCCTACTATTCTTTGTCTATTTTCTTCGATAAATGCAGATCGTTGTAGTGATCTTTTTCCAATAAAATCTTTCTTTTTACTAACAAGACCTTCTAAAGCGTTATCATATGGAATTGTTCTGCCATCAAGTTCCGATCCAGCAACATGTCCCATTTCAATTCTAAGAGTTGATAATGCTTCAGTTCCATATGGTTGAATTTTAAATTCCTCACCAACTTCCATGATTTTTTCCCACATAAAGTTTCCATAATCAGACTCAACATTTACTTCATAAGCAAGCTCTCCTGAAAATGAAATTCTAAATATTCTTGATTTAATTCCAAATAAATCTCCTTCGATATAACCCATAAAAGGTAATCCATCATTTGATACATCTAAACTCGGAAATAATTTTTGTAATAATTCTCTTGATTTAGGTCCAGCGATAGCTGCTCCAGCCCATTGTTCTGTAGTTGAAACTACATTCACATTTAATTCAGGCCAAACTAATTGCAAATAATATTCTAAATGGGATAGAACGTTTGCTGCTTGAGCTGTAGTGGTAGTCATATGATAATGATTTTCTGAAATTCTTGTGGTTGTTCCGTCATCCATAACAATTCCATCTTCTCTTAACATTACACCGTATCTAGCTTTTCCAACTGGTAGCTTCAGCCATGCATTTGTATAGACTCTATTTAACAATTCTGCTGCATCAGGACCTTTGACATCAATTTTTCCTAAAGTTGTCACATCACAAACTCCAACGTTTGTCCTAACATTTTTAGCTTCTCTTTTAGATGCTTCAAATAAATTTTCATGTCCTCTTTTATAATATCTTGGTCTTAACCAAACTCCTGCATCAACAAAAACTGCATGATTTTTTTCATGCCATTTATGCATTGGTGATTTTCGAGTTGGTTTTGAATGTTTTCCAACTTCCCTTCCAACAATTGCTCCAATTGAAACAGGTGTATATGGTGGTCTAAAGGTTGTATGACCAACAGCTGGAACTATTTTATTTTCAATTTCAGATACTAGCTGAAGACCATTTAAATTACTTGTTTTACCTTGGTCTGTTGCCATGCCAAGAGTAGTATATCTTTTAACATGTTCAATTGATCGATAACCTTCTCTTAAAGCTATTTCTACATCAGATACAGCAACATCGTTTTGAAAATCTAAAAATCTTTTATAATTTTTACCTTTTGGCAATGGAACACACCAAAACTTATCATGTTGAGAAGATTTTTTTTCAACAACATTTGGAATAGCTACTTCATTATCTTTTTTTGTAATTTTTTTTGATAATTCACTTCCTGCTTTAAATGAAGTTTTTAATGTTTCATCAAGCGAAAATACTCCATTAGCTGCACCTAAAGTAATTTCATTTTGTTTTGATTGCCCTGGAACAAACGCATCAATTTCTTCTTTAAACTTTGTTTTATTTCCTGATTGTGAAGCTAAATGAATTGTAGGTGTCCAAAAACCTGAAACGCAAATACAATCACATTGTAAATTTTCAATTTTACCAAGTTGTTTTTTATCTTCAGAAATGCTCGCAATATCTGCAGATTTTACTTTTTTATATCCTTGTGCTGCAACCACAACATATGAATTTTTTATATTAATTCCTAAATTTTTTGCTTCATCAATTATTTCTGACTTAGGATTTTTTCTTGAGTCTAAAATAATTGGCTCTACTCCATTTTTTTTAAATTCAATTGCTGTTTCGTATCCACTATCGTTATTCGTAAAAACTAGTGGTCTTCTTCCAACTAGAACACCAAATACTTTTAAATATTCTCTAGCAGCTGAAGAAAGCATTACTCCTGGTGTATCATTATTACCAAAAACTATTGGTCTTTCAATTGATCCGGAAGAAATTAAAACTTCTTTTGCTCTAATGTACCATAACCTTTTGTTAGGGTGATATTTTTTAGTTGCTGGTAAGTGATCACTGACTTTTTCCGACATCACAAGCATGTTGTGATCATAGTATCCAAAAATTTGAGATCTATTTTTTACAAGAACATTTGGCATTGTTTTCAGCTCTGTAATTATTCCATCGGCCCAATCTTTTCCTGATTGATTTCCAATATTGACATCACAGGTTAGTAAAGATCCGCCAAATCTTGGTTTATCTTCTGCTAGAATTACTTTTGCTCCATTTTTTGCTGCAGCATATGCGCTGGCTAATCCTGAAGGTCCGGAGCCTGCAATTAGTAAATCACAATATTCATATTTATGTTCATATCTTTCTTTATCATGTTTAGTTGAAGCAACACCTAAGCCAGCTGCTTTTCTAATGAAAGGCTCATAAATTCGATACCAAAAACTTTTAGGCCACATAAAAGTTTTGTAATAAAATCCAGCTGGTAGAAAAATTTTTAAAAAATTATTTATTGCACCAATATCAAAATTTACACTTGGCCAGCAATTAACACTTTTTGCTTCTAAACCCTCAAATAATTCCTGTTCTGTTGCTTTAATATTTGGTTCTGTTTCACCATTTCTATAAAGTTGAACTACCGCATAAGGTTCATCTACTCCTGCTCCAAAGAAACCTCTGGGCCTATGATATTTAAAGCTTCTTCCTACTAAATGAACCCCATTTGCCAACAAAGCTGAAGCTAGTGTATCACCTTCATAACCAAAGTAATTTTTACCATTAAATTTAAAAGACAATTTCTTATCTCTATTTATCAATCCAATATTTTCAATTCTAAAAGCTTGGGTCATTAAGCAAATTCCTCATCAGCTTTAAATGTTCTAAAAATTTCATGGGTTGCTGTATCTCTTTCAACTTTGATCCATTGCCTACATCCAGAGATATGTTGCCATAATTCTAAATGCTTTCCTCTTAAACTTTTTCTATTGTAAACAAAATCATCCCACTCTTTATCAGGGATTTCTTTATTGAGGTCTGGTCTTTTAACGCTTGCATCTCCACCATATGAAAATTCATTTTGTGATCTCATACCACAATGTGGACAATTTATATAAAGCATTTAAGATATCCAAGTTTTAGTTCCAAGTCCCTTTTCATCAATAAGGTGACCTGTGCTAAATCTGTTTAAACTATAACCAGCGTTTAATTCGTGAACTCTGTCTTGTGCAATTGTATGTGCAAATGTCCAGCCTGATGCTGGCGTTGCTTTAAATCCTCCGTAACACCATCCACAATTTAAATACAATCCTTCTATATGTGTTTTGTCAATAATTGGTGATCCATCCATTGACATATCCATAATACCACCCCACGTTCTTAGCATTTTTAATTTACTTAAGAACGGCATCATTGCTATTCCTTCCGTTAATACATGTTGTAATGTTGGTAAATTTCCTCTTTGAGCATAACTATTATAACCATCAAGATCACCACCCATCACCATCTCTCCTTTATCTGATTGACTTACATAAAAGTGTCCTGCACCGAACGTAACTACATTATCTAAAACTGGTTTAATTGGTTCAGAAACACATGCTTGAAGTAAATGAGTTTCAATCGGTAAAGTCATATTTAATTTTTCTGCTAAAATATTTGTGCTACCTGCAACACAAATACCAACTTTGTTAGCTTTAATATTTCCTCGAGAAGTTCTTATTCCCTTTATTTTACCAGCAGAAACATCAAAACCTATCACTTCACAATTTTGAATTATGTCTACACCCATAGAGTCTGCTTGACGCGCATAACCCCAAGCAACAGCATCATGTCTTGCTGTACCCGCACTTGGTTGCATCAATCCTCCAAAAATAGGAAACCTTACATTTTCAGAAAAATCAGCCATTGGAATTATTTCCTTGACTTGTTCTCGATTTAAAAGAACTGCATCTATTCCATTTAATCTCATTGAATTTCCTCTCCTTGCATAAGCATTCATTTGCGCATCAGAATGAGCGAGGTTGATTATTCCTCTTGGAGAAAACATTACATTGTAGTTCAAATCTTGACTCATCTTTCTCCATAAATCCATTCCAAACTCGCTGAAAAGACCATTTTCATCATGCATATAATTTGATCTAATAATTGTGGTGTTACGTCCAACGTTTCCACCACCTATCCAGCCTTTTTCAATGATTGCAACATTTGTGATATTGTGTTCTTTAGCAAGATAATACGCTGTGGCTAATCCGTGGCCTCCGCCACCTATAATTACAACATCATATTCCTCTTTAGGTGTTGGATCTTTCCATGCTAGATCCCAATTTTCATGATTTGAAAAGGCATTTTTAACTAAGTTAAATATAGAATATTTTTGCATTTAGTAATTTTATAACAAACAATTTAAATAGTGCTTATTTTTTTTATATATATTTTTTAGAAGTTTCCAAAAATGTTAAAAAAGGATAAGAAGTCACAGATAAAAAACTTTTATTTATTTGATTATTTATGGCCGAAGTAAAATCAGACATTCAAATAGCACGAGAAGCTAAGATGCAACCAATAAAAGATATTCTTTCTAAGGTTGGAGTGCCAGATGAAAATTTTGCTTTTAGTCCAATGGGTAGACACATAGCCAAAATAAATCTGGAATATTTGAATACTCTTAAAAAAGAAAATGGCAAATTAATTTTAGTTACTGCTATCACACCTACACCTGCAGGAGAGGGCAAAACTACAACTTCTGTTGGTTTAAATGACGGTTTAAACAAAATTGGAAAAAAATCTATTGTTTGTTTAAGAGAACCAAGTCTTGGTCCATCATTTGGAATGAAAGGAGGAGCCGCAGGAGGTGGTTATGCCCAGGTAGTACCAATGGAACAAATCAATCTTCATTTTACAGGTGACTTTCATGCTATTACATCAGCACATAATTTACTATCTGCATTAATTGACAATCATATTTATTGGGGAAACAAACTTAACATTGATGTTAGAAGAGTTGTTTGGAGAAGAGTGATGGATATGAATGATAGATCTTTAAGATCTATTATTGTTGATCTAGGAGGAGTAGCTAATGGTTACCCAAGGCAAGATAGTTTTGATATTACAGTGGCATCTGAGCTAATGGCTATTTTTTGTTTAGCAACAGATTTAAAAGATTTAGAAAACAGAATTGGAAATATTACAATTGGTTATACTAGAGATAAGCAAGCAATTTATGCAAAAGATTTAAATGCACAGGGTCCGATGACTGTTTTGCTTAAGGAGGCAATAAGACCCAACGTAACCCAAACTCTAGAAAATAATCCTGCAATAATTCATGGTGGACCTTTTGCAAATATTGCTCA
Source organism: uncultured Pelagibacteraceae bacterium (assembly GCA_902611405.1). Lineage (GTDB taxonomy): Bacteria > Pseudomonadota > Alphaproteobacteria > Pelagibacterales > Pelagibacteraceae > Pelagibacter. Next base: position 82,224 of record CACLZL010000004.1, on the reverse strand, counting down.
CGGATGTAATTCGGTTATTGCAACTAAAGCAGGACTAAAATTATCTGACTATGTAGTAACAGAGGCAGGTTTTGGAGCTGATTTGGGAGCTGAAAAATTTCTTAATATCAAATGTAGAAAATCTGATCTCAAACCGGATTGTGTGGTTATTGTTGCAACAATAAGAGCACTGAAAATGCATGGAGGGGTTTCTAAAGAAGATTTAAAAAAAGAAAATGTATCAGCTCTAAAAGAGGGAATGGTAAATTTACGTAGACATATAAATAATATTAGAAAATTTGGGTTACCTGTTACCGTTGCTGTTAATCATTTTATTACTGATACAGAAGATGAAATGAAAACTTTATTGGATTTTTGTGAAACACAAGGTGTAAAAGCATCTAAATGTACCCATTGGTCTAATGGAAGTGAAGGTACAATTGAGCTAGCTAAAATTGTCAAAGAAATCTGTGAGGATAAAAAAGATACATTTAAATTTTTATATGAAGATGATCTTCCATTATTCAAAAAAATAGAAAAAATTGCACAAGAAATTTATAGCGCCTCTGAAGTAGTAGCAGACACAAAAGTGAGACAACAATTAAAAGATTTTGAAGAAAAGGGTTATGGTAAGTTGCCTGTTTGCATTGCAAAAACTCAATATAGTTTTTCAACAGACCCCAATTTAAAAGGTGCACCCACTGGTCATGTTTTGCCAGTGAGAGAAGTAAGACTTTCGTCTGGTGCTGAGTTTATAGTTGTTGTGTGTGGAGAAATTATGACAATGCCTGGATTGCCAAGAGTTCCAGCTGCAGACTCTATAAAACTAAATAAAAATGGTGAGATTGAAGGATTGTTTTAAATTAATTTTTTAAATGATTAAGCCAATTTCTAACTTCACAAGTTCTATCATTAAAGTTCAATAGTTCATTTTCAGAATTAATGTATGAGATGTGTTTCTGATAATCATCTTCATTAGAAAAATTTTTGTTCTTAAATAATCTTTCTTTACGCCCAGCTATAAGGTTAAGCATTTGAAAATATTCATAATCAGGATGATATTGTAGCCCAATAATTTCAGAATTTGCTACCGAAAAACTTACACCCATCACTTTATTAACTTTATCACTTGATAAAAGAATAGCATCTTTTGGTAGCTCACTTACTTCATCAAAATTGAATGCTGGTGAAGTAAAAGTATTTTTTTTATCTTTGTAAATAAAATGCTTTTGACCTTCGTTGTTTATTTTTACATCTGATGCAATTCCTATATGTGCACCATTTTTACCTGGGTTTACTTTACCTCCAGCTGCTGTTGAACAAACTTGTAATCCCCAACAAATTGCTAAAATTTTATTCTTATGAACAAAACAACTAGATGCAAAATTAATATGTTTTTTGATTACATCTGTCATATCATTAATCCTCATTGCACCTCCAGTAAAAACAATACCATGATATTTGCTCATTTTATTTAAAGCATTAGTTGTCTCTTTATCATTGTCGGGATTAATAATTTCTATATTAGATGATGGTTCTATTTTTAAAATTAAATTTTTTAAATTTTGTGCCGCAGAGGCACCGGCTGCTTTAATAAAAAACTCACTATCTTCTTTAATGTTTCCCTCAACAATTAAAATATTTAAATCCATTTTTAAAACAATTCGCCCGACATACTATGTTGGTACATTTCCCTCATGTCATTTTCAGTCAATTTTTTCGGGTTTCCTCCAGTTGAAGGATCTGCTAAAGCCATTTTTGATAATCTATCAAGATCAAAATTTTTTTCATCTATCACCTCAGATAATTTATGGGGCATATCAAGTTTTTTTCTTAAATCCAAAACCCAATTAAGAAAACTAGCAAAAGATCTATCTGGAAGATCTAAATAATCACAAATCTTAATTATTTTTTTTTCAATTACATCTTTGTTAAAAGTTAAAACATAAGGCATGAATATTGCATTAGATAAACCATGATGGATATTATTTAAGGCGTTTACAGGGTGACTTAATGAATGAATTGCTCCCAAACCTTTTTGAAATGCTGTTGATCCCATACTGGCTGCTGTAAGCATATTTTTTCTTGCTTCAATATTTGTTCCATTATTAACAGCCTCTAACAACCACTCTTTAATTATTTTCATGCCCTCTAAAGCAATACCATCAGCCATTGGATGATAACTGGGTGCACAGTATGCTTCAAGATTATGAGCTAAGGCATCCATGCCAGTTGCTGCAGTTAATTTAGGAGGAAGTCCGATTGTTAAAACTGGATCTAAAATTACAATAGAAGGTAAAAATTTTGGATGAAAAATAATATTTTTAACGCCAGTTTTCTCATTTAAAATCACCGATGCACGACCTGTTTCTGAGCCAGTTCCAGCAGTAGTTGGAACTGCAATAATTGGTGCAATTTTATCTGCATTTGCTTTCGACCAATTATCACCTATATCTTCAAAATCCCAAATGGGAAGTGTTTGACCTGACATAAATGCAACTGCTTTACCTACATCTAAGCCACTTCCACCTCCAAAAGCAATTACACCATTGCAATTATTTTTTTTAAAACTTTCTACGCCTTCGTTTACATTTTTTCCAGTTGGGTTTCCAACAACATTTGAATATAATTTTGTATTTATATTTTGATTTTTTAGTATTGATAAAGTATTTTTTACAATATCAGTATCTGCTAAACCTTTGTCCGTTACTAATAACGGCTTAGTAATACTCAAACTTTTACAAGCTATTGCGATATCATTAATTCTATTTTCACCAACCCACATTATCGTTGGATAATTCCAGTTGTATTTTTGCATAATAATATTTAGTGTTATACGAAATTATATGATGTATATCATTTTCTTTATCAATTTTAACCAAATTAATTATGCAAAAAACTATTACACCTATTGATAATACTGTCTATGTTAAAAGAGAATATCACTCAGGCAAAATTGAACAAACTATAAGTAATTCAATCAAAGCTCAAAAAACTTGGGCTGCACTAGAAGTTAAAGAGAGAGTTAAACTATTAGCTAATTTTGTTAAAGATTTTTTGTCTAAAGATGAGTCGATAAGTGAAGAACTAAGTAGACAAATTGGTAGACCTATTTCACAAGTAGCAGGTGAATTAAATGGTTTTAAAGAAAGAGCTGACTATATGTTATCAATTGCAGAAAAAAAATTAAAAAATATTGAAGTCATTAAGGATGGTAATTTTAAAAGTTATATTAAAAGAAGACCTCTAGGGGTAGTATTTGTAATTGCTCCTTGGAATTATCCATATCTTGTTGCTGTTAACTCAATAATTCCAGCAATGGCATCTGGAAATACAGTCATTTTGAAACATTCTGCACAAACGCCTTTGTGTGCTGAGCAACTATACGAGTCAGCTAAAAAAACTTTACCTAAGGATGTTTTCAATTATCTACATTTAAATCATGAAGACAGCTTAAAAGTAGTTTCTGATAAAAGAATTAACTTTGTATCATTTACTGGCTCAGTAAAAGCTGGATATGATGTACAAAGAGCAACTCATACAAAGTTCATAGATATGGCTTTAGAATTAGGTGGTAAAGATCCAGCATACGCAAGACACGACTGTGATTTAGAAAAAACAGTCGAAAATTTGGTCGATGGATCTTTTTTTAATTCTGGTCAATCTTGTTGTGGAATTGAAAGAATTTATGTAGATGAAAAAATTTATGGTAATTTTATAGAATTGTTTGCTTCAAAAACTTATAACTACAATCTTGGAAACCCATTAAATAAAGAAACTAATTTAGGTCCAGTTGTTAAATTATCAGCTGCTGATTTTATTTTAAATCAAGTGAATAGTGCTGTTGGTAAAGGTGCAAAAAAAATAATTGACGAAAGTAAATTTGATTTTCCTAAAGAACATAAAAATTATTTAGTGCCTCAAGTATTAGTTGATGTTAATCACGATATGAGTGTTATGACAGAAGAAACTTTTGGACCATGTGTTGGAATAATGAAAGTTAAAGATGAAAATGAGGCAATAAAACTGATGAATGACAGTCCCTATGGTTTAACTGCCTCTATTTGGACTAAGGACATTAGTATTGCTGAAAAAATAGGTAACCAAGTTCAAACAGGTACTTTCTTTATGAATAGATGTGATTATTTAGATCCAGCTCTTTCTTGGACAGGGGTTAAAGAAACTGGAAAAGGCTGCTCGTTATCTGAAATTGCCTATGAAAAATTAACAGCTCCAAAAAGTTTTCATTTAAGAAAAGAGCAATAATATGAAATTAAGTTTTAAAGGAAAATCAGCAATTATAACAGGTGCTAGTGGTGGAATGGGATTGGAGATTTCAAAAAAACTATCAGAAAATAATATTTCTGTATTAATGATAGATATAAAAAATCCTGGTAAAGAATTTTTATTAAAAAATAAGAATTGTTATTTCAAAAAAATCGACGTTACCAATTTAAAAAAAATGAAATTATGTATCGATGTTTTCTATAAAAAACAAAAAAGCATTGATTATCTGGTAAATACTACTGGTGTATTGTGGTTCAATAAAGATGTTTCGGCCGTAGATATAAATTCTGATATTTGGGATAAAGTTTTTAAAATTAATTTAAAATCAATGATGTATTTATCTAAAATTGTTGTGCCATTAATGAAAAAAAATAATTTTGGTTCAATGGTTCATATTTCTTCTATAGATGCTTTGTCAGGAGACGATAAGCCTCAAGATGCATATGGGGCCTCAAAGGCAGCAATGATTAGACTTTCAAAGTCTTTTGCAATTCAATTTGCATCAAATAATATAAGGTCAAATACTATTTTACCAGGTCCTATTGAGACAGGAATGCAAATAAGATGGAAAAAAAATCCTAAAGCAAAAAAAAATTTGGAAAAAATTATCCCATTAAATAAAGTTGGTAAACCTGAAGATATATCAAATGCTTCTATGTTTTTACTAAGTGATCAAGCTAATTATATTACAGGGACTGAAATAATTGTTGACGGTGGTTTAACTTCTAAACCTTAATTTTAACTAGGCGCCTTTAATTATTAAAGGCGCCTAAATATTAATTTTATCTGTAAGGATATCCGGCTTTTTCCATTGTTGCTGCATATAATTTAAATGCATCAACAACTTTTTTAGCTCTTGGACTAATCTTAGAAGTTTCATCCCAGAATTGTTCAGAGTCCTTAACTACTTGGCTCCATTCATTAGCTGGAAGACTTGTTAGCTCCATTTTTTTACCATTAACACGTAAATCAGCTTCACCACCCCAATACCATACTTGTCTATAGTAGTGAGAGTCGTTAATTGACATTCTGTAAAGAGCTTGAAGTTTTGGACTTAATTTATCCCAACTTTTTTGGTTAGCAAAATATGATCCAAACCATGCACCTGTCACTGAGTTAGTTAACGCATACTTACAAATATCAGCCCAACCCACTTCATAGGCTTCTGTAAATCCACACCAACAAACACCATCTAATTCTCCAGTTTGCATAGCTACTTCAACATCATCCCAAGGCACAATTACTGGGATTAATCCATATCTCGCTAAGAATTTACCTGCAGTTGGCACACCAAATACACGTAAACCCTTCATGTCAGATAATTTTGTAATTTTTTTATTTACAGTAAATAAATGACAAGGATCCCATGCACTCGTACTTAACCATTGAACTCCTTTTACCTCGCTGTAAGCTTCGTCCCAGATTTCATTTAAACCATAATATTTAAATAAAGATGGAACATCTAAACTGTATCTTGTTGCAAACGGAAAATATCCACCAAAAACTTGAATATCTACTGGTGAACCCATCGTTGCATCATCACTTTGGACAGCATCAATAGTTCCAGCCTGCATTGCTCTAAATAATTCATCAGTTGGAACAAGTTGATCTGCATAATATAGTTCAATTTCCATTTCACCGTACGCAGCTTTATTAAAAGCTTCAATTTGAGGTTTGATAACGTGTGCACCAAGTGGAGCTCCTGAATAAGTCTGTAATCTCCATTTGATTGGATTTGATGCAGAGTAAGCATATGGAGCTTTAACTGCAGTAGCTCCTGCTGCACCCAACGTTAGTAAACCTGCTTTTTTAATGAACGAACGTCTTTTATTCGTTATTATTTTCTTATCTTTTTTCACTTGGTCTCCTCTCGTTTTATAAATTATTAAAAAATAATATTATAATTACAAATTTTATTAAACTGAATAATATGAAATATTTTGAGAAAATTTCATTTATAAAAAAATATTTTAAACTTGAAGTTGAATTATCTGGATAAATATTTTTCTGGTAAATAAGTTGCAATTTCTGGAAAAGCCATAACAATTGCTAATCCGATTACCATAATGAGCACAAAAGGAATTATAGATCTATAAATATCTTGTAAACTAATTTCTTTAGGAGCCATAGCTCTCATTAAAAACAAATTATATCCGAATGGTGGTGTCATGTAAGCAATCTGACAGGTTATAGTATAAAGAACACCGTACCAGATTGGATCAAAACCTAATGAAATAATTAAAGGAACATACAGTGGCGCAACTATTACTAACATAGCTGTATCATCCAAAAACATTCCCATCAAGATATATGAAAGCTGCATCATTATTAATACGCCCCATGGTGTTAAATTCCATCTCTCTATAAATAAAGTTTCAATTGCTCTACCAGCACCTAAACCATCAAATACAGCTCCAAAAGTCAAAGCTGCTAAAATAATCCACATAAACATACACGATACTCCTAAAGTCTTTTTAAGAGTATTTTCTAAAACTTGTTTATTGAATCTTCTTTTGTAAATAGCTGCTAGAGTCGCTAAGAACGCTCCAACTGCTGAACACTCAACTAAACTGGCTATTCCCATCAAAAATAGCCCTGTCATAAAGAAAAAAATTAAAAAAGGAATTATTCCAGCTTTAAGTAATCTTATTTTTTCTAGAGTGCTAACTTCTCTATCCTCTTTTTTTAAAGGAGGACCAAGTTCTGGTTGGAGTTTACATCTTACATAAATATAAATTAAAAATAATGAGGCCATTAACAAACCTGGTAAAATTCCAGCCATCCATAGTTTACTTACTGGTTGACGAGCAATCATTCCATACAAAACCATTACAACACTTGGAGGAATTAAAATACCAAGTGAACTTCCAGCCTGTACAACACCTGTAATCATTCTTTTATCATAATTTCTTTTTAACATTTCAGGCAAAGCTATAGTTGCTCCGATTGCCATTCCTGCAACACTTAAACCATTCATCGCTGAAATAGCTACCATCATAAACATTGTTCCAATAGCTAAACCTCCTTTTAAACCTCCAAATAGTACATGAAACATTTTATAGAGATCATTAGCAATTCCAGACTCCGAAATCATAAAACCCATGTATATAAACAAAGGTAAAGTTAACATTGGATACCATTTAAAAAGTTTCCAAGTAGCTGTATAGGGCATTTCCATTGACCCCTCACCCCAAATTAAAAGTGCTGAGGCGGCTGCAACAAATCCGATAGCACCAAAGACTCGTTGTCCTGTAAACATCATCGCTAACATCGTTATAAACATGAACAAAGCTATGAACTCATAACTTAAATATTGTGCTAACATAAATTAAATCTTCCTCTCTTTAACTTTGGCAATATCTTTAAACAAAGTTGAGAATGCTTGAAGTAACATCAGGAAAATTCCTATTAACATTAAAGTTTTTATTGGCCAAACATACGGAGCCCAAGCTGTGAAAAGTTTTTGCTTAGTTTCAATTGTATAAATCAAACTTGTTATTGATCCAAGGAACAACAAAACTAAGTAAAAAATAAGAAAAAAACTTGTGAAAATATCCATTTTGGCTTTTCCTTTTTTTGAAAGCCTACCATAAAATAAATCCATTCTTACATGGTCATCAGTAAGCATTGAGTAGCCACCACCAAGAAGATAATAGGCAGTAATAGTGAATTGTGCCATTTCTATAATCCACATTAATGGAAAATTTATTATATTTCTGGTTACAAAAGATAATATCAAAAGGAACATCATAAAGAAGACCCAGTACATGACAAACCTTCCAACTTTTTCACAAATTGTATCGACAATATTTATATAAGCTGAAATTACTTTTGGCATAAAATTCTAAAATTTATAATTCATAAATTAATTTATTGTAAACAATGAATTTATCTAAATGCATTATTTTTGAAATTTTGATTTTAGCCATCTAAAATTAATTTATTGTAATTTATATTTTTATTTGTTTAAATCTGGAAATGATATTTATAAATTGGAGAGAATACAATGAGTAAAATTGCAATTATTGGTGCAGGACCATGTGGTCTTTCAATTTTGAGAGCATTTGAGCATTTAGAAAAAAAAGGGGAAAAAATTCCTGAAATAGTTTGCTTTGAAAAACAGGAAAGTTGGGGTGGTTTATGGAACTACAACTGGAGAACTGGTTCAGATCAATATGGAGATCCAGTACCCAACAGTATGTATAGATACTTATGGTCTAATGGACCTAAAGAGTGTTTAGAATTTGCTGATTATTCTTTTGATGAACATTTTGGAAAGCCAATTCCTTCGTTTCCTCCAAGAGAAGTCCTTCAAGATTATATTTTGGGAAGAGTAAGTAAAGGAAACATTAAAAGTAAAATAAAATTTAATACAAGAGTTACAAGTACTGTTTATAAAAATGACAAGTTTGAAATTAGCTACCAAGACAAAGTAAATAATAAAATTTTAAATGATACATTCGATTACGTAGTAGTTTCTACAGGTCATTTTTCTGTACCTTTTATTCCTGAATATCAAGGGATGAATTCTTTTCCAGGAAGAATAATGCACTCACATGATTTTAGAGATGCTGAAGAGTTCAAAGGAAAAGATGTGATTGTTTTAGGAAGCAGTTATTCTGCTGAAGATGTGGCTCTACAATGCAATAAGTATGGTGCTAAAAGTGTAACTATAGGTTACAGGCATAACCCAATGGGATTCAAATGGCCAGAAGGCATGAAAGAGGTTCATTATTTAGATAGATTAGATGGAAAAAAAGCAATATTTAAAGATGGAACAGAGCAAGATGCTGACGTAATTATTCTTTGTACAGGATATCTTCATCACTTTCCATTTTTAGATGAAAGTTTAAAATTAAAAACACATAACAGATTATATCCACCAAAACTTTACAAAGGTGTTGTGTGGCAAGATAATCATAAACTTTTATATTTAGGCATGCAGGATCAGTTTCACACATTTAATATGTTTGATTGTCAGGGATGGTATGCGAGAGATGTGATCATGGGGAAAATAAAAATGCCCAGTGATGAAGAAATAGATAAAGACATAAATAAATGGGTTTCAATGGAAGAAAAATTAGAAAATCCTGATCAAATGATTGATTTTCAAACAGAATATACTAAAGAGCTTCATGATATGTCTGATTATCCAAAAATAGATTTTGAATTAATTAGAAAACATTTTAAAGAATGGGAACATCATAAAGTAGAAGACATTCTAACTTATAGAAATAAATCGTTTTCGTCTCCTGTAACTGGATCTGTTGCACCAATCCATCACACACCTTGGGAAAAAGCGATGGATGACTCAATGAAAACTTTTTTAAATAAATAAAAAATTAATAATTTATTTTTAATTTTTTATTTTTAGTAATTGCATTTAATAATGCAATCATTAGTGGGATTTTTTTCTTATTAATTTTTCTTAAAATATAGGGTGCAATTTCATTGGCTAAATCAGCTCCTTCAATAGTATCATTTCTCATAAATTTCTTTTTAGCATTTCTAAAAGAAAATCCTTTACCTAAGTATTCTCCCATTTTGCTGTTTCTGCCTCCTACAGCGCTCACATAAAGATCTCCAATACCAGCTAAACCGTAAACTGTTTCTTCTTTTCCTCTAAAAAATTTAATTAAATATTTCATTTCATCTATAGCTTTTCTGAATAAAGCAGAGGAAGTGTTATTTCCTTGACCCGATCCAATTATCATTGAATAAATATTCTTAATAGCAGAGGAAAACTCAACACCTTTTACGTCTGATGAATATTCTGTTTTGTAATATTTAGTTGAAATCATTTTTCCAATTTTTTTTGCAATATTTATATTTTTATTTGCTATTACAGTATAACTTTTTACCTTCCTGGCTAATTCTTTTGCTAAACAAGGTCCTTTTAATATTGAAATATTCAAATTTTTTTTATTTAAATTTAATTGTTCAGACATACTAATTAATTTTTTACTTTTTTTTTGAAATTTCAAACCTTTTGTTAAAACAAGTATTGAAGTTTTTTGTTTAAGATCTTTTAGATTATTTTTGATCATTTCTATACCAACTGAGCTTACAGCAACGACTATTAAGTCCCATTTTTTATTTAGAAGTTCAGGATTAAATTTCTTAAGATTAAGTTTATTTGATAAGTTAATTTTTAGAGCTGGATGAAATTTTTTTTTATTTTTTAATTTTTTTAGTAAATTTAAGTTATATGGTTCAGTCAAAGTTACTTTTTGATTATTGTCAATTAAGGGAACAGAAAAAGCTGCGCCCATTGCCCCTGCTCCAATTATTAAAACTTTTTTCATAAATATTATGCTAAAGTTTTTTTAATTGCTTGCTGCCAACCTTGCAATAAGTGATTTCTTAATTTTTTATCAATTTTTGGTACAAATTCCTTATCTTTTCTCCATGTATTTTTAATATGATTTAATGATTTAAATTCTCCTATTTGATAACCTGCTAACAGCGCGGCTCCGAGAGCAGTTGTTTCTAAAATTTTAGGTCGAACTACTTTTAAATTAATAATATTTGCCAAAAATTGTGAAAACCAATTATTAGCTACCATACCACCATCAATTTTAACTATTGTAGGTTTTAAACCGTCTTTATTCATTGAATAAAATAAGTCATTAGTTTGATAAGCAATTGACTCTAAGGTTGCTCTAACTAAGGTTTTCCAATTACTATCTCTTGTAAGCCCTGTAATCAAACCTCTTGCATCAGGTCTCCAGTAAGGAGCCCCTATTCCACTAAAAGCTGGAACAACATAAACTTCATCGTTGCTTTTTGTTGATTTGGCTATTTTTTCAGTTTCGTAAGCATTGTTTATTAGTTTAATTTTATCTCTTAACCATTGCACTCCCGCTCCAGCTATGAAAATAGATCCTTCAAGAGCATACGTAGTCTTATTATTCAATCGATAACAAATTGTGGTTAATAACTTATTTTTTGAGTTAATTTTTTTTGACCCAGTATTCATTATTACAAAAGCGCCTGTGCCATAAGTACTTTTAATTGATCCTTTTTCAAAACAAGCTTGTCCTACAGCTGCAGCCTGTTGATCTCCTAAAACAGCTGAAATGGGTATTTCTTTTCCTGTAACTCTCTTATCTGTTTTTCCAAAATTATCTGCAGAATTTTTTACCTCTGGCAAAATATTCTTTGGAATTTTTAATTTCTGTAAAATTTGATTATCCCATTTGTTGTTATTAATATTAAACAACATAGTTCTGCTTGCATTAGTAGCTTCAGTTAAATGCTGTTTACCTTTAGTTAGTTTCCAGATTAAAAAGGTGTCTACTGTACCAAACAATAAATTATTTGCTTTTAGTAACTTTGTTGAAACTTTTACATTATCTAAAATCCATTTTATTTTAGTTGCAGAAAAATAAGGATCTATAACTAATCCTGTTTTTTTTCTAAAAATATTTTCATAATTTTTGTTCTTTAGAGATTTACAATATTCCTGGGTTCTTCTATCTTGCCAAACAATTGCATTATAAATAGGTTTTCCAGTTTTTTTATTCCACAAAATTGTAGTTTCTCTTTGATTTGTAATTCCGATTGTAAGTATATGACCTTTTAAACTTTTAGCTTTTTTGATTACATGTTTTAACGCTTTAAGTGTTGTCGACCAAATTTCATTTGGATTGTGCTCTACCCAACCATTTCTTGGAAAGTATTGTTTAAATTCGTATTGAGATATAAATTGAATATAGCCTTTGGTATCAAAAAGCACTACCCTCGAGGAAGTTGTCCCCTGGTCTATCGAGATAATAAATTTTTTCAAAATACTAATCTATGCCAAGATGTTTTTTTCTTTTTCCAACCCAAGTTCTTATTAAGTTATCAAAAATTAAACCTATAAATGCAACACAGATACCTAAAGTTAAACCGATTCCTGCTCCATTTTTATCTGAAAGCGCTTTTAAAATATACTGACCCAGATCCTCTGTTCCAATAAATGCTCCTATTATCACCATAAATAAAGCAAAAACGATTGTTTGATTTAGACCAAGCATCATGTGTGGGAATGCTAATGGAAACTCAATTTTTGTTAATCTTTGAAATTTATTTACGCCAGACATTGTTGCGGCTTCATGTAAGCCGACAGGAACACTTCTCAAACCTTCAATTGTATACCTTGTTGCAGGAATTGTGGCATAAACAATTACCGCAATTAATACAGAAGTATCTGTAATTCCAAAAAGCATCATTACAGGAATTAGATATACAAATGATGGGAATGTTTGAAATATATCACAAACACCCAACATAAACGCTGCAGATTTTTTATTTTGAAAACATAATGTTCCAACTGTAAATCCTATTAAACAAGAAATAACTACTCCAAAAGTTGCCATATATAATGTAACTAACGCTCTATCCCACCATGGGCTTAATGCTATAAATAAAGTCAAAGCAGCAACAACTAATGCTGATCGAATTCCCCCAATTAAATATCCTGCACCAACTGCTAGTACCAATGTAGCAACTGCAGGCATTCTTAAATATAAAGCTCTCATCGGCTGAAGCACATCTTGAATTAACCATGTATTGAATGCTTTAATATACACGAAGAAAGTATCAAAAATCCAATCAACCCCTTTATTCCAAAAATCTGCTGTTGATATTCCTTTGTTATGGGGAATTTCAAACAAGTAATTAAAACTACCTTTGAAAATAAAAGTCCCAACATATGCAAGAATTATTCCAATTAGGAATGAAGCTGCAAAAAATATTACGTTTTTATTTCTTTGGAAAAATGTCAGGTTACCAAAATAATCTGTTTGTTTATTTGCCCAAGCTAAAGACATTTTATCAAGAAGGATTGCAATTAAACTAATACACAATCCTGCTTCTAAAGCTAATCCAATATTAAGTTGGTTCAAAGCTAATAATAAATTAAATCCTAAACCTTTGGCGCCAATGAAAGCAGATATAACTGCCATTGAAAAACAAACCATAATAACTTGGTTAACTCCAATTAAAATATCTCGTCTCGCTGTAGGAATTAATACCTTAAGCATTAGTTGCCAATTAGTACACCCACTCATTCGTCCTGCTTCAATAACTTCTGGAGGTATGGCTCTTAAGCCTAAAATTGTAAGTAGTATCATTGGTGGAACTGCAACAACCATAGTAATAATTACGGCTGCATGATCACCAACTCCAAAAAGAACTAGTGCAGGAACTAATACAGCGTATTGTGGCATGGTTTGCATTACTAAAAGAATTGGGTACAAAGCTTTTTCAACACGTTTACTTTTATATGCTGCAATACCTAGGCCTAAACCAAAAATAAATGAGAGAGGAGCTGCAACAAGTATAAATGAAAGTGTTTGCATTGATGGTTTCCATTGTCCAAATATAGAAATATAGATCATTGTTAAACCAGCAAAAACAGCCAATCCTTTTCCGCTTAACTTATAAGATAATATTGCTGCTCCAGCAGCGACAATAGTCCAGGGTAGACCTGGTAACTCTAACCACGGATATGCGTCTATAAAATCCCAACTAGTAAATGCAACTATAGTTTCTAAACCACCTAATAAAATCTCTCTAATCAATTCAATTAAAAAGGTCATAAATGCAGTTAAATTTCTACTTACTTGTAAGAGCAGCGGTCGAGTTTTAAACTCTTGAGTATCTTCATTCCAAAACTCCATTGGCATCCATTCATTCATTAAGAAAAATAAAGAGTCGTTTATCCAAATAGGCAACCAACCAAGTAATGGGGGCAATCTCCAAAATACATCAAAGGCATAATATCTAACCTCTTTACCTAGGAAAAAGTAAACACTTTGGTTTGGATCTTTAACAAATTCTGCTTGACCTCTTATAAATTTGTAAGTTTCGGGAACATCTATAGCAAAACATAAAGCAAAAAATACAATTAACAAAAATAACCATTGAAATAATTTTGGATATTTTTTTAAATACTCCATATTTTAACTACCGTTTTTTCTTCCTCCAAAAACTGTATCAATTATCTTTGAAGGTTTGATCGAACCCACAATATTATTGTTCGAGTCAACTACTCCTACTATATTTTCTTGAGTAAGAATTTTTTCTGCAACATTTTCTATAATATCATCTTTTGAAACCTTTAAATCTCCTAAGTTATCTTTATTTGAAGTATCCATTACATCCTCAATAACCAAAACTTTCTCTCTTGGGACTTCTTCAGTAAACTTTCTTACATACTCAGTTGCAGGATTTAATACTATATTGGCGGGTGTATCTAATTGTTCTATTATACCATCTTTCATAATTGCTATACGATCAGCTAATTTTAATGCCTCATCAAAATCATGGGTAATGAACATGATTGTTTTTTGTAATTTTTCCTGAAGTCTTAAAAACTCATCTTGCATTTCTTTCCTAATCAATGGATCTAAAGCAGAAAAAGGTTCATCTAAAAACCATATATCGGGCTCTACAGCTAATGATCTTGCAATCCCTACTCTTTGTTGTTGTCCCCCTGAAAGTTCTCTAGGAAAATAGTTTTCTCTTCCATCAAGTCCAACTAATTTTACCATTTCCATTGCTCTGTTAATGCTATCTTCAGTATTAGTACCTTTGATCTGTAGTGGGAAAGCAATGTTTTCAACTACTGTTTTATGAGGTAACAATGCAAAACTTTGAAACACCATTCCCATTTTATTTCTTCTAAGCTCAATTAATTCTTTATTGTTTAATTCAAGTAAATCTTGACCTTCTATGAAAATTTTTCCACCTGTTGCATCTGTTAGTCTTGATATGCATCTCAGTAATGTAGATTTACCAGAGCCAGATAATCCCATCACTACTAACATTTCTCCTTTTGCAACTTCAAAAGAAGCATTATTAACTCCAACTATACATCCTTTTTCCTGAAATGTTTTTGCATCTACATTGCCATTAGATTCTTCAAGCATCTTTTTGGCATTTTCTCCAAAAATTTTATAAACCGACTCGCATTTGATTACAGTCTCAGACATAAATTGTTTTAAAGTTATATTAAATTCTATAAAATTAAAATGTTAATAATTGTTGCCTTTCCTCGTTAAAAATTTTTAATAAAATAAACTCTTGTATCTATTCCGGTGCTTAAAAAACTTAAAGCCTCTCCACTTATAGTAATACTTTCATCAACACCTACATTATTTCCACTAACTGTAAAACCTGCAAAACATTTACCTTTTTCTTGATCCCACTCTACAAAAGTTTCATCAATTTTATTCCCATTAATTGTATAAAGCTCATGTGCTCTAAAATTTAAGAAATTAGCACCCATTATTGCTCTTTGAGGAATTAGCTTAGTAGCTTTACAGACCTGCTCATATACTTCATCTGTTAATTTGTAATGATCAGTTCCATCAAATGAAACCAATATTCCAGAAGGTAATTTAGATATTAATTCACTAAGTTTTTTTTCTTCAGCAATTCTTTCTTCCTCTAACTTCATTCTTTTCACTAAATCGTCACCCTGGCCAAAAATTCCATTTAAAATACCAAAAAATATAATTACTATTAGAGTAATAAATATAAGACCAATAAATTGTCTCAAAGACTCAGGTAAATCTTTTATTTTATTAATATAATTATCTTTTGACATTATTCTTGTAACTTACCGTTTTTCCAAATACCTGATTTTTGTTTTCCATCTGCCCAAGTAAATGTTCCTTGTCCATTCATAAAACCGTTCGCCCACTCTCCTTCGTAAGTAGAGCCATCGGGAAATTTTAATGTTCCAATTCCGCTCCAAACACTATTTTTAAATTCTCCTTTATAAATATATCCATTTGGCCAAGTCTCTACACCTTGTCCTTCTTTTTTTGTAGAAACCCACTCCCCCTCATAAGTGGTTTTATCGGTGTAAACCCACTTGCCATAGCCATTATCACAATTACCCTCTTTACAGCCCGTGCTACGTGCAAATGCAGAAGAACTTATTAAAAAGCTTAATAATATAAAAAGTAGAAATTTTTTCATGAATTTAGTTTACACAAAATCATATAAAAAAAAATCCCCCCCAACAAGTTGGGGGAGATTTTAAATTTTTAACTTTAATCCTTATTTAGTAAATGCTTTCCAAACTGACTCGTTATCAGCTAACCATTTTTTAGCTGCATCTTCGTGAGTCATTTTGTCAACGTCAACTAAAGCTGCCATTGCACCAATTTGACTTGTAGAGAATGACATTTTCTTAAACGTTGCTGCTGCATCAGGATGAGTTTTTGGGAAATCCTCATGAACGGCTTTTTTCAAATAACCATCTGGAGAACCACATTTTCCATCACCACCATCTTCTGGTCTGCAACCAGCAGTATATGGAGGGAAGTCAATAAATGTAAAACCAGCACCATCTGTAAAGTTAGGCGTCCAGTTGAATATAATTGTTCCTCTTCCTTCTTTTTCAGCTGCAGCTAGTTCTGCCCAAAGTGCATCAGCACTTCCAGCAAATTTAACCCACCATAAATCACCTAAACCTAGTGCATCAACCCTTTGTGGAATTAAGTCACCATGCCAAGTTTGCGGACCTTCCAACATTCTTCCTTTTCCATCTGGTGAATCAGGTGTTGTAAAGTTTTTAGCGCAATCTGGATTTTTTAAAGCTGTCCAGTCTGGTAAACCTGGGCATAATCCTTTTTCAGCAACCCAGTTTGGATATCCCATATCCTCAAGAGTTCTTGCTTCATGATCACCCCAATCTAATAAACCACCTTTATCCAAAGCAGTAGTAAAAGATTTACCAAATGCAGATTCCCATACCTCGTGAGATATAGTTACATCTCCAATTCTAATTGACTCATAAACGGCTTGTGAGTCAGCGTTAACATACTTAACGTTATTACCCATACTTTCGAAAATCCCCCCAATAACATAAGCCATTACAATTTGGCTTGACCAGTTATGAGTTGGGATAACGATAGGCTTCTTGCTATCAGCGTTAGAAATTCCCGCAAAACTTACAACAGAAATCACTAGAGCAGATAGTAATGATATTATTTTTTTCATGTATACCCCTCTATTAATATTAATATTTAATAGTCTATGACAAAACAAATAGGTAGGTAAAGAATTATTAGTTCTAAAAAATATATATATATTTAAACAATAAAAATGATGATAAAAAATATAACAATATTTAAAAATTAAAATGTTAGGAACAAGTAAAGATATTAAATACCCTGGTTTAAATATTTTACCACCTGGAGTTGAAAGACATGTTGTTAATGGTGGTGCTCTTACTGCTTTTCAAATTTTTCCTGATGATGAATTAGAAATTATTAATAATGAGGGTAATCAAATTTGTGAAATAATTTGTTTTAACAAAGATGGTAAATCTGATGTTGGAATTTTAAATTTAAAATCAAACAATAAAAAAAATTTAATTAGAAATATTCTTAATGGTAAAGATGAAACGATATTAGCAACAAATTATCAATTAAAAAAAAGAAACTTAAATATTTCAGACTCTAAATCTTCAATCATATTTGATCTCGATACTAAAGCGGGAGAAAGCATGAAATTTAAATCAAAAGATAAATGTTTTGCTATTTTTGCTGCACCTAGCGATGATATGGATATAACAAATCAAAATCCTCCAAGTGATTTAACGATTTTTATCAAGAGATTTAAAATCATAAATGATAAAGAACTAAATGTAATACCAGATCCTGTATTTGAACCTCTGTATGAAGAAAACATAAATAAAGAAACTTCTATATCTTACCAGGTAAAAGAAGGAGATTATATTCAGGTAATTAGTCCAACTGGAAGACAGTGTTCTGACTTCGTAGCATTTGATACAAAAAAATTAGAAAAAGGGATTGAAAAGGGATTAGACTGGCAAACCACTAGAACATTTATGGGAAATACTTTTCCTGGACCTGGATTACACTCTAAATTTTATGATACAGACCATGAGCCTCTTGTTGAAGTTATAAGAGATACTGTAGGTAAACACGATACTTTTAATCTAGCATGTACATCTAAATATTATGAAGACGCAGGATATTTTGGTCATCCAAATTGTTCAGATAATTTAACTGAAAGTATGTCAAAATACGGTGTTCAGAAACAAAAAGGTTGGCATGCAATTAATTTATTTTTTAACACTTCTGCTGGAGGATTAAATTCTGTTATTTCTGATGAATCTTATTCAAGACCTGGTGACTATGTAATGTTTAAGGCTTTAAAAGATTTAACAATAGGAACAACTGCATGTCCAAGTGATATAGATCCGTGTAATTCATGGAATCCTACTAATATATTTGTTAGAACTTATGACAAAAATAAAGAATTTAGAAAGTCATTTGGTTTTAGAATGAAAACAGACTCTGAAAATAAACTTACTAGAAATTCTGGCTTTTATGAAAGAACTTCAAAATTAACTAGAAACTTTGTTGATGCTAGAGGCTTTTGGCTTCCAAATGATTACACTAAACATGGATTAGTTAATGAGTACAATGCTTGCAGAAATGATGCTGTATTAATTGATCTATCATCACTAAGAAAATTTGAAATAATTGGTCCTGATGCTGAAGAGTTAATGAACTACACTCTTACAAGGAATATAAAAAAACTTTCTGTTGGACAGGTTGTATATTCCGCAATGTGTTACGAAAATGGAATGATGTTTGATGATGGAACTCTTTTAAAATTAAGCGAAACAGGTTTTAGGTGGATATGTGGAGATGAGTATGGTGGTGAGTGGCTTAAAGAAATTGCAAAAAAAAAGAATTTTAATGCTATTGTTAAAAACTCTACTGACCAAATTAGTAATGTATCTTTGCAAGGTCCTAAAAGTAGAGAAATTTTAAAAAAAATAATTTTTACACCACCAACACAGCCTTCGATAGATGAGTTGGGCTGGTTTAGATTTACAATTTGTAGAATAGAAGAACTTCAAGGAATACCATTAATTGTTTCAAGAACTGGTTATACTGGTGAGTTAGGCTACGAGATATGGTGTCATCCAAAACATGCACCAGAAGTTTGGGATAAATTAATGGAAGCGGGTAAAGATGATGGACTTATTCCAGCTGGGTTTGCAGCTCTAGATAAACTTAGAATTGAAGCAGGTTTAATTTTATTTGGTGCTGAGTTTGACGGTGAACAAGATCCCTTTGAAGCTGGCATAGGTTTTGCTGTTCCATTGAAAACAAAAGAGGAAGATTTCATTGGTAAAGAGGAATTAATTAAAAGAAAGGCAAACCCTCAAAAAAAATTAGTAGGATTAGAACTTGCTGGTAAAGAGATAGCTGGTCATGGAGACTGTGTTCATATTGGAAGATCTCAAATTGGTATAATTACAAGTGGTTGCTTATCCTCTACTTTAAATAAAAATATTGCACTTTGTAGAATAGACGTTCAATACTCTGAGATCGGTACTGGTGTAGAGATTGGTAAAATTGACGGTCATCAGAAAAGAATTGGTGCAAAAGTAGTTGGTTATCCTTTTTATGATCCATCTAAATCGAGAGTCAAAGCTTAATAGCTATGCCAAAAGAAAAGAAAACGCTATTAGATTTTTGGGAAGATCAAATGAGGCAATCTCATACATCGAGTAATTATTTTTTTAGAAAATCACCATCCCATTATCATATGATGTTGCTAGTAATGTCAGCTTATAAAGAAGGTAAAAAATTATCAGTAGAAGAATTAAAAACAAAACTTTTCAAAACCTCTCGACCTAAATCAGCTTTGATAATTACAGAGGCTTGTGAGAAAGGATTCTTTAGACTTGAAAAAACTTCAGCAGACCAGAGAATAAAAAATATAATGCCAAGTGAATCATTTATAAAAGAGTTTAATGATTATTTAGTAACTTTAAAAAACATAAGTTATTAGCCATTTTTAAATGAAAATTTAAGTATCTATTTTTTATATATAATTTTTAGTTCTATAAAAAATTATATTAATTGTCCCTGCCAAAAAATAATGTTTTGTTATGACGACATTGCCTTCGAAAGCTAAAGTAGTGATAATCGGTGGTGGAATACATGGTCTAAGTACAGCTTGGAAACTTTCAGAAACATATAAAAATCCAGGTGACATAATTGTATTAGAAAAAAAAGATACAGCTGCTGGTGCAAGTGGAATTGCGTGCGGTGTAGTAAGAAATAATTATTTTCAACCAGCAATGAGAGAATTGATGGCTCACTCCGTTTCTGTTTGGGAGAGTGATCCTAAAGCATTTAAATATAATCCTGTTGGTTATTTACAAATATCACCCGAGGTAATGCATAAAGATGTTGCAAGTATTTACGAGCAACAAAAAGCAATTGGCTATGAATCGGATTTTATAGAAGGTGAAAAAGATTGTGCGAATTACATGAAAGGTATTTTTGATGATTGGCAAGCTCAAGGTATAACATCTGTTCTTCATGAAAAGAAAGGCGGATATGCATTTAACAAGGATTCTATTAAAGCACTAGAAAACAAATCTACTTCGAATGGTGTTCAAGTAATGAAAGGTGTAAAAGTAACAGGTTTTAAAAGAGGAAGTAATAGTCAAGCGGTTACTGGTGTCGAAACTAATAAAGGAAACATTGAGTGTGAACAAGTAGTGATTGGTGCAGGTCCATGGGCAAGAGATTTTTGGAACATGCTAGAACTACCAAAGACTGCAAATATTTTAGGTAAAGACGGTAAGATGCATGAGACTGACATGTGGACATATTGGTTTTTACAAGAAGGAGTTATTGGAGTTGAGCCAGATTTTTTAAAAACAAATGATGGTAAACAACCACCTGTAGTTCACGTAGACTCTACAGCTCCATTATATTCAGACAAAACAAAAAAATTAATTACAGATAAAATTTGGGGAATTTATTACAAACCTGATATTGAAGGTTTAGGAGTACAAGGTGGAACATCTCCTTACATAGTTAAAAAACATTTTGATCAAGTTAACGTTGATCCTTATGGTTTGGATTCACCTGAGTATCAAACGACAGATGCATTTAGTGAAATGTGGTGCTCAGCATTAGCTCATTGTCAAAAAAGATTTGAAGGTAAATCTGATTTATATAGAAAAGGACCTTCCGGTGGTCTTGGATGTATGACACCAGACTCGTTTCCAATCTTTGACAGATTTTTTGAAAATGTTTACATGATTGCAGATGCAAATCATGGTTACAAAATGATCGGTGTTGGCGAGCTTGTTGCAAAAGAAATTCTTGGTACTGAAAGTGATTTGTTAAAACCATTTAGATTCAACCGTTACGAGAAGGGAGAACTTCACCCTACTTCGAACAGTCCGTTTCCTTGGAGCTAGACTCAAAGCCTAGACACAAATAAAATTTTCAGCTACGTTTGGATAAATTAAATTCATTAAGGGGTGAAAATGACAGATCTAGAGAAACATGTTAACCAGCCAGGTAGAGCGAAATTAGTTAAGAAGGTCAGAGAAAAAATTAACGAGCTTGGCATTACTTATATTTATTATCAATTCATTTCTGTAACAGGCAGAGTTGTTGGTAAAGGTATACCTGCAGATCATTGGGAAAGAACTGCAGAAAAAGGATTTCAATTAGTTTACGGTGCAACAGCAAACTTATTCTTAGATCGTCATAATAATTATATTGGATACGGTCCTGAGGCTATGGAACTAGTTGGAATACCAGATCCTGAAACTTTTGTTCAATTACCATGGGATAAAAGAGTTGGAAGAGTATTTGTAACTTGTTTTAGAAACAGAGAAGAAAGAAAAAATCCAGGTGGTCATTTGACCTCTGATTGCAGAGGAAATCTGAGAATTTTCATGGATGAATTTAAGAAAAAACATGGTCTAGAATTAAGAGTTGGAACAGAGCCCGAAATGATGTGGTTAACAAAAAATGACGATGGTACACCAACTGGAAAAGGTTTTTCTAAACCATTCTGTTATCATATTGATCAATTCGAGTCATTAAGACCAGTATTTATGAAAGTAATCGAATATGCAAAAGCGATGGGTCTTGATATGATTCAAGGTGATCATGAAGATGCTCCAGGACAATTAGAATTAAACTGGACTTACGATAACGTTTTAAGGAATGCAGATAGATTATCAACATACAGACAAATTTGTGCTCAAGTTGCTAGAGAACATAATTTAATTGCTTGCTTTATGACAAAACCATTTATGGGTGTTTCTGCTAGTGGTTGTCATACAAACATGTCTTTATGGAAAGGTGGAAAAATAAAAGTTAACAAACTTGGAAACAAAACTCTACCAGGTGTAGAAGAAGTATTTAGTTATGTTGAAGGTGGAACTAATACTTTCATGCCTGATACAAAAGATATGCAATTGCCAGGAAAAATTGGCCTGCAATCAATTGCAGGTATCATGAAGCATTTACCAGCATTAACAGCTCTTGGATCTTCAACTGTAAATTCTTACAGAAGATTATGGGATCAAGGTTTTTGGGCTCCTGTTTACGCTGACTGGGGATATCAAAATAGAACTTGTGGTTTAAGAGTTTCTGCTCCTGGAAGATTTGAATATAGATCAGTAGATTCGATGCACAATCCTTATCTACTAGGTGCTGCTTTATTAAAAGCTTGCGACGAAGGTATAAGTAAAAAGATGAAACCAGCAGCTCCAGAGTCTAGAAATATTTATGAAGCTCAAAAAGCTGGTAAAGATGTTAAAAAACTTCCATTAAGTTTAGGTGAAGCTTTGGATAGACTGGCAGAGGATGAAGTCATCAAATCTGCAATGCCAGATGAAATGTATAAAGTTTTCCATTGGTACAAAAACGATGAGTGGGAAAGATTTCTTGGTGCAACAACACAATGGGATCTGGATACTTATCTTGATTGCCTACCGTAGGTCACAGAAAAAGATAGATAGAAAGGGTAAAGATATATGTGTGGAATAGCAGGTTTAATTCATAGAGGAAAATCTTCGAATGTTGGAAGTGAACTACAAGGGATGCTCCAAGCATTAAAACATAGAGGAGAAGACTCTACAGGTTACGCTTTATATGGAGATACAGATGGAAAAAATTTCATTATGCGTTTTAAAGTTGGAGAAAACGTAGGAGAAGGTAGTTCATCAGTTATGGAAGATGTTTCTGTTTACGATCAAAGAAAAAAAATTGTAGATGAAACTCTGGCTGAGATGGGAGCTAAAATAGTTAAAGAAGAGAGAACTCTTCCCTATTCTTTAAGATATGAAATTGATTATAATGTTAAAGACCTTTTAGAATTTTCACAACGTATAGAAAGTATTCCTGGTGTAGAAATTCTTTCTATGGGTAAATCTTTAGAAGTTATTAAAGACCTTGGAAACGCCAAAATGGTTTGTGATAGATATAGTTTAGACAAAATAGTGGGTACGCATGCTATTGGTCATGCTAGAATGGCAACGGAATCTGGTGTAGATATAAAATCTGCTCACCCATTCTGGGGATATCCTTTTAGTGATGTATCAGTTGTTCATAACGGACAGTTAACCAATTATTGGAATAACAGAAGAGTTTTAGAAAACAAAGGTATGAGATTTATGTCTGAGTGTGACTCAGAATTAATTGCAGTTTACCTTGCTGAGAAAATGAGAGATGGAGCAACTTTAGAAGAAGGAATGAAAGCATCTTTAACAGGTTTAGATGGTGTTTTTACTTACTTTGTAGCAACAAAAGACTCTTTAGGAATGGCAAAAGATACAATGGCTGCAAAACCTTTAGTTTTATATGAGTCAGATGATTTAGTAGCTATGGGATCTGAAGAAATTGCGATTAGATCTGTATTACCACAAGAAATTGATACATATGATCCATTTGATGGGGAGGTTAAAGTATGGCAAATTTAAAAACTGTTTCAAAAAAATCAAAAGCCCAATCAATGGGTATGCATACAGAGGTATTAACGGGAAGAACTCAACAAAAATTCTTTAATCCTGATGAGGCAGAAAACTTTTATTACTTTGGTACGTACGATGTAGATTTTAATAAAAGAACCGAGCTTGATGTTAAAGATATGACAGCTCCTGAGGCTAATAAAGAAATTGATAACTTAATGAGCCAAGGGTATGGAACAATAGTTATTAAAAACCCTCAAGGTAAACACAGTCTTGGAGTTGGTATTTTAAATAAACTGAATTTAATTTTTGAAGGAAGTTTAGGATACTTTGGTATGGGTTCATGCGATGGTCCAATAGTCAGAATTAATGGAAGAGTTGGATGGTCATGTGCAGAAAACTTGATGGCCGGTAAAGTGGTAATTGAAAAAAATGCTGGATCTTGTTTTGGTGCGGCAATTAGAGGTGGAGATTTAATTTGTAAAGGGAGTGTTGGTGCCAGAACTGGAATTGACATGAAAGGTGGAACTATCATTATTGGTGGAGATGCGGGTGCATTCACAGGTTTTATGATGCAAAGAGGAAGAATAATTATCCTTGGAGACGTTGGAATTAACCTGGGTGACTCCATGTACGATGGGACAATTTTCGTAGGTGGAGAAATTGGTTCATATGGTAGTGATGCTGTAGACTCAGAATTAACATCTAGTGACCAAGACTGGCTTAAAAGAAAATTAAAGGTTGCTGAAATTGGTGAAAATTTTGATGTAAGTAAAATGAAAAAAATTGTAGCAGGTAAAAAACTTTGGAATTATGATAATTTGGAACCTACAGAGAAGAAGGGAGCAATATAATGCCTAAGAAAAAATCAAAAAAAATTAAAAAAAATGGAAAAGGTGTTGGTGGAAAAGCTGATGTCCACATACATGAAGAAGGCAAAAGAAACAAAAGTTTATTAGGTCATAACGCAATATTCACACCTGAAGTAATAGACGATATTCATATTAAATCTCAACTAGGAAGATACAGAATGCGAGGAATGGCATTGATGAAAAAAATTCCTACTTTTGATGATTTAGTTTTCTTACCTGGAACCCTAACTAGATTTGTAATCGAAGGTTACAGAGAAAAATGTGAAACAAAAACTGTTATTGGACCAAGATGTGAAAATCCAATTGAGTTAGACATTCCGGTTTATATTACAGGAATGAGTTTCGGTGCACTTTCTTATGAAGCAAAAACTGCTTTAGCAAGAGGAGCAACTATGGCAGGTAGTGCTACATGCTCTGGTGAAGGTGGAATGATACCTGATGAAAGAAGATATTCTGAAAAATGGTACTACCAATGTATTCAATCAAGATATGGTTTCAACCCACATCACGCACAATTAGCAGATGGTATTGAAGTATTTATTGGACAAGGTCAAAAAGTTGGAATGGGTGGACACTTAATGGGTCAAAAAGTTACTGACCAAGTTGCTGAGATGAGATCGTTACCATCTGGTATCGACCAAAGATCTCCAGCAAGACACCCTGACTGGCTAGGACCAGATGATTTAGCTTTAAAAGTAGAAGAGCTAAGACAGTTAACAAAAAATAAAGTGCCAATTCAGTTAAAATTAGGCGCATCTAAAGTTTATGATGATGTGCGTATGGCTGCAAAATGTGATCCTGACTCTATTTACTTAGATGGAATGGAAGGTTCTACTGGAGCTGGCCCACATATAGCTGCTGCTAATACTGGAATTCCAGGTATAGCAGCAATTCGAGAAGCTAGAAGAGCGATTGATGATGTTGGTAAAACTGGAAAAGTAACATTAATTTATGCTGGTGGAGTAAGAGACGGTGCTGACATGGCTAAGGCTTTAGCTCTTGGAGCTGATGCAATCGCTATTGGTACTGGATCTATGATTGCATTAAACTGTAACAAAGATATTCCAGAAGCTGATTTTGAAAAAGAGATGGGTGTAAAAGCAGGTGAATGTTATCACTGCCATACTGGACGTTGCCCAGTTGGTGTAGCTACTCAAGATCCTAAATTAAGAGCAAGATTGAACCCTGATGATGCTGCATTAAGAGTTTATAATTATCTTCACTCAATGACTTTAGAGGCTCAGCTATTAGCTAGAGCATGTGGTAAAACAAATATTCACTCTCTAGAGCCTGAAGATTTAGCTGCTTTAACATCAGAAGCATCGGCTTTAGCGAAAGTTCCATTAGCTGGAACTAATTACACAGTTGGTGTTGATAACTACCACAAAATATAGAGGTAACTATGCCAAAGAAAAAAAATAAAAAAGTAGCAAAAAGAAAGGAGGTAAAAGGTCAGTTAGACAAAAAGAAAGAGACTGCCAGAGAAAAAATGATTGGCCAGTCTATTGGTTACAGATACGATGTTAATCTTTTACCTGACTATTCTAAAATAACTCCATTTCTCAAGAAATACATAGAGGCGATGGGATGGGATGATTTAAATTGGTTGGAAGATGTCCATATGGGTTATGAAGAAGATAGACCGGCAGTATTTTGTAGAAATGCAAATGGCTGGGTTACTATTCCAAAATCAATTAAACTACCTAACAATCAGCAAGATAGAGATATGATTGCAAGAGAGCTTTTAGTGAAGTTCCAAATGTCTCCAAAACATCCTCTTGTTGATTTGAAAAAAGCTTATTTAAAATTTTAAGTTTACAATCATTAGTTGATAAATTTTAAAAACTTAGCGTTCATGCTAGGTTTTTGAGTATTTTATGTTTGTATCGAATCGTAAAATTTAATAGGGTTTTCTATAAACTAATATGGAGAGAGAATATGACTGATCAGTTGGCTGCTCTTACAACCATATTTACAGAATTTTACTACTGGGTAACTGTAGTACTGATGTTTTTAATTCACGTCGGTTTCTGTATGTATGAGGTTGGAGCTTCTCGATACAAACACCATCAACATACTCTTATGAAAAATACTATGCTGATACCATTGGTAACAGTAACGTGGTTTTTGTTTGGTTGGTGGATATACTGGGCTTTTCCTACAGGACCGGGATTGGCACCATCAATAATGAATGAAAGCACCGCTCTCATTACAGACGAGTCCGCATTTAGTGCAACATGGTATACGGCAACAAGTGATTTAATGGCTGTAAATCTAGGAGACCATATTTCTGGTGTCTTCTGGGCTGCATTCTTATTATTCTCATGGACTGCCGCTTCTATCGTGTCAGGAGCAATTATTGAAAGAATAACAACTTTTGCATTTGGAATTTTGGCAATTGCAATTGGATCTGTTTTTTGGACGATCGATGCTGCTTGGGGATGGCACTTTGATGGATGGATGTTAAAACTTTTAGGATATCATGATGCTTATGCGTCAGGAGTTATTCACGCTATTGCAGGTGGATTTGCTTTGGGTGTTCTATTTGTTTTAGGACCAAGAATAGGTAAGTTTTCATCTAGTGGTGAACCAAGAAACATTGGACCGAGAAATCCTTGGCTAGTAACAATTGGATTATTTTTAATTTATACTGGCTTCTGGGGATTTTATGCAGCATGTAATATACCAATCTTTGATCTTGGACCCGAATATGGGATGGAGGGCATAAGTTATTGGACAGCTACAAACATATACGTAACCCCTACTACACTTAGTGGTATAACTTTTAACTTCTTGATGTCATTATCAGGAGGATTATTAGCCGGTTATTGGATTGCTAAAGGTGATCCTTTCTGGACATACTCTAGTGGACTAGCAGGTATCATATGTGCTTCAGCTGGAAATGATTTATATCATCCAATTCAAGCAATGATCATCGGTATGATCGGTGTTGTTATTTCATACAAACTACATTACTGGGTTGAACGTAAGTTCAAAATTGATGATGCAGTTGGTGCAGTAGCGGTACATGGATATGCTGGATTTATTGGTCTAGTAATTTGCGGTTTTGTCTTAAATGGTTACCCATCATCTGGTTACAGTGTTGGCGCTATGTGGGATGGAACAACTTATGCTACAATTAACCCATTAGGTCAATTCATCGGTGCATTAATAATGTTCGTTGTTCTTGGACTAATACCGGGCTATGTCATAGCTAGAGTTCTTCATGGTATGGGTAAATTAAGAATCCCTCGTGAAGTTGAGATAGCTGGACTAGACTATGAAATAATGGAGACTGCTAAAGAGGACGAAAAAGCAGTTGCGTCCGCAACCAGGTAAAGGAGAGTAATATATGGCTACTGTTACAAACTGGATAGATCACCTTAACAAACCAGCTGAGGAGGTTGCTGGTGCTGTTTATCCTGGTGCTGGATCTAGTGAAGGATTACTGGTAATCATTGCTATTATTTTGTGGGTTGGTTGGCATGTTTTAACAGCTAAATCTGAGAGTGAAGAACTTAATAGACTAGCTAGAAAAAGACATGGTGCTAACGACCATAAAAGCAATATTACCGATTGGTAATTTAAATTAAAATTTGGGCGCTGCTTAAATGTAGCGCCCTTTTTATGTTCTAAATTTATGGAAGATAATAAAGAAGAACT
This sequence comes from uncultured Pelagibacteraceae bacterium, assembly GCA_902611405.1. GTDB lineage: Bacteria > Pseudomonadota > Alphaproteobacteria > Pelagibacterales > Pelagibacteraceae > Pelagibacter. Next base: position 53,646 of record CACLZL010000004.1, on the reverse strand, counting down.
AAGACCCTCTAAAATGAGAGGTGTAGCATTTCCTAAGGCTAAGTATGGTGTAATACTAGCTATAATTGTAATTATTGTTGTAAATTTAATTTATTACAAAGAAACAATTTTATCTTTTTTTAAATAATTGTGATAACTTAAATTGTGTCTAAAGATTTATTTAAAATAGCTAAACAAAAAAAAATTAAATATTTTTTAATAAGTTTTGTAGATTTATTTGGTGTACTTAGATCAAAGCTAGTGCCTGCTCACGCAATTAAAGATATGCAAAGTGCAGGAGCTGGTTTTGCAGGATTTGCTGCATGGCTTGATATGACACCTGCAGATTCTGATATGTTTGGGATTCCTGATCCAGATAGTTTAATTCAGCTTCCTTGGAATAAAGAAGTTGGCTGGTTAGCTTCTGATCTATGGATGAACGGTAAACCAGTGGATGCTTCACCCAGAGTGATGTTAAAAAATCAAATCCAAAAACTAAAAAAACAAAATTTAACAATGAAATCAGGTGTTGAATGTGAATATTTTTTGATTTCATCTGATGGAAACTCAATTGCGGATCCAAGAGATACTCAATCTAAACCTTGTTATGATCAATCTGCATTAATGAGAAGGTATGATTTAATTAAGGAAATTTGTGACTGTATGATTGAAATGGGATGGGGCCCTTATCAAAATGATCACGAGGATGCTAACGGTCAATTTGAAATGAATTGGGATTATTCAGATTGCCTAAAAACTGCAGATAGACATACTTTTTTTAAGTTTATGGTCAAAACAATAGCAGAAAAGCATGGATTAAGGGCAACATTTATGCCTAAACCATTTGGAAATTTAACTGGCAATGGTTGTCATGCTCACGTATCAGTTTGGCAAGGTAGTAAGAATAAATTCTTAGATAATAAAGATAAACTTGGTTTAAGTAAAATGGCCTATAATTTTTTAGGTGGAGTAATTAAAAATGCTTCATCTTTATCTGCATTTTTTAACCCAACAATCAATAGTTACAGAAGAATAAATGCACCACCTACAAAATCTGGAGCATCTTGGTCACCGAGTAGCATTTCTTACACAGGTAATAATCGAACACACATGATAAGAATCCCTGACCCTGGAAGATTTGAATTAAGATTAATGGATGGTTCTGCTAATCCTTATTTATTGCAAGCAAGTGTTTTAGCAGCTGGTCTATATGGTTTAAAAAATAAAGTTGATCCAGGTAAACCTTTAGACTGTAATATGTATGAAGATTTTGCAAAATATCCTGATTTACCTAAGCTACCTGATGAACTTGCACAATCATTAAATTTATTAAAAAATAATAAAGATATGAATAATGCTTTTGGCAAAGATGTTATTGAAAGTTATATAAAGTTAAGAAGTTCAGAAATGAATGAATTCAAATCAAAAGATAGTTTTGATAAAACAAAAGATGTTACAAAGTGGGAAAAAGATAATACTTTAGATTGTTAGTACATGACTATATTATCTAACGGTCATCAGTGGAAATACACAGAATTTACAGACAATAAAAATTACTCATTTAATAAAAAAGAAATTCTAAGTTCTCTAACCTCAGAAGAAATTGATGATGCTTATAAGATTATTTCTGAGTGGAAAGGTTATTCTCCTACTCCCCTGCTTTCTTTAAATAAACTTTCAAAAGAATTAAGTTTAAACAAAATTTTTTATAAAGATGAAAATAAAAGATTTGATTTAAAATCTTTTAAAGCTTTAGGCGGAGCTTATGCGGTAGAAAAAGTAACCAAAGGAAATAAAGATATAGTGGTAGCAACAGCTACTGCTGGTAATCATGGAAGATCTGTTGCCTGGGGAGCAAGAAGATTGGGATTAAAATGTAAAATATTTATTAGTGAATTTGTAAGTGATGCAAGAGGCAAAGCTATGTCTGCACTTGGAGCAGACGTAGTTAAAGTAAAAGGTAATTATGAAAAATCATTGATGGAATGCATAAAACTGTCTACTGAAAATAATTGGCAAATAGTTCAGGATGTTGCTTGGAAAGATTATATGGTCGTCCCCAAGTATACCATGGCAGGTTATACTGTAATGATGAAGGAAATAACTAGTCAAATCCAGGAAGAGAAAATAACTCACATTATTTTACAGGCTGGCGTTGGTGGCATGGCTGCTGCCATGATTGCAGGTGTTGCAAAACATTTAAACTATGTTCCAACAATTATAGTTGTTGAACCGGATAGTGCCGCGTGTGTAATGGAGAGCATTAAAACTGGGAAAATAGAAAAAATAGATATCAAAAGAGAAAGTTTAATGGGTGGTATGTCCTGTGGTGAAGTATCATTGGTCCCATGGGAAATACTCAAAAATTCAGTTAAACATTGTATTAGTTTACCAGATGATGATATTGCAAAAACTATGAAACTACTTGGAAATTCAAGCTTTAGTGATGATAAAATAATTGCAGGAGAAAATTCAGCGCCTGGAGTAATCAGCCTGATTACGAGTTGTGAAGATCAAACAATTAAAGAAAAATTAGATCTAAATGAAAAATCTAATGTTTTGGTTTTTGGTTGTGAGGGAGATACTGATCAAGAAATGTATCAAAAGTTAATTAACCAAAATTAAACCAATGAGTAGCACAGGTATTTTTTGGATAAGAGAGGATTTTAGAATTGAAAATAATCCTGCTTTATCTTTTGCAACACAAAATCATGACAATGTAATTGCATTATATATTTATAATAACAATGATTTTGATAACAAAAGAGAAGCTCAAAAATGGTGGGTTTTTAAATCTCTAGAAACTTTAAAAAAAGAATTATCAGATTATAAAATTAATCTTGAAATATTAAAAGGTGACGAATTAGAAATTTTTTCTAAATTTAATAAAAAGGATAAGCTTTCTGTTTATTGGAATAAAATTTATGAGCCAGATGTTATAGCTAAAGGAAAAAAAATACGTGAATTATTTATTAAAAATGAAATCAATTATAAATATTTCAAAGGAAATATTTTAAATGAATTTCAAGAGATAACAAAAAATGATGGAACTCCCTTTAAAGTGTTTACTCCTTTTTGGAGAAATGCAGAGCAAGTTTATTTAAATCAACTTCCACACAAAAATTATATTGTTAAAAAGAAAATAAAAAAGATTTCATATTTTAAAAAGTGTATTGAACCAAAGGATATTTTACCAAAAAAAAATTGGTATAAAAAATTTGAAAAATATTGGAAAGTTTCAGAAAATGACTCAAAAAAAATACTTAAAAATTTAATTGAAAATAAAATTAAGGATTATGGAACTGCTCGAGATATACCATCTATCGAGGGAACCTCTAAATTATCCCCTTACATCAAACATGGCCAAATTCATGTAGGAAGTATTTGGAAAAAATGTTCCGAAATTAAATCAAAAGGAATTGGTTATAGAAAATATATTAATGAACTTGGTTGGAGAGAGTTTTCACATAGTTTAATTAATTATTTCCCAGAATTCTTAAAAGGAAATTTTAGAAAAGAATTTGATAAATTCCCTTGGGTAAAAAATGAGAAATTCTTAAAAGCATGGAAAAAAGGAATGACCGGTTATCCTATTGTCGATGCAGGTATGAGAGAATTATATGAGACTGGATGGATGCATAACAGAATAAGAATGGTTGTTGGTTCTTTTTTAGTCAAACATTTGAGAATTAATTGGACCGAAGGTGAGAAGCATTTTAGAAATTGTCTACTAGATTTTAATAAAGCAAATAATGTTGCTCAATGGCAATGGGTTGCTGGTTGTGGTGCAGATGCAGCCCCTTACTTTAGAATATTCAATCCTATACTTCAGGGTGAAAAATTTGATAAAGAAGGTATTTATGTAAAAAAATGGATTCCAGAACTCAAAAATGTACCAAACAAATTTATTCATAAACCATGGGAAATGGAATTTAAGTATCAAGAAGTTATAAAAACAATAATTGGCAAAGATTACCCGGGCCCTATTGTTGTTCATGAAAAAGCTAGAAGTGCAGCTCTTGAAGCGTTTCAATCATTGAAGAAAAAATAAATTTAATTTTATTCACCAATAAAATGATGAATTATAGTTCTTTTTTGAGCCTCTAATCTGTGTTCAAATAAATATATGCCCTGCCATGTTCCAAGCAACAATTCACTATCTTTCACACTTAGAGAAATTTGATTATTAGTTAATGCGGATTTAATATGTGCAGGCATATCATCTTTTCCCTCCGTAGTATGAACATATAGTTTATTATCCATAGGAGCTAATTTATCAAAATAATTTATTAAATCTGTTTGTACATCTGGATCTGCATTTTCTTGAACAATTAATGAGGCGCTTGTGTGCTGAATGCTTAAATTAAGAATACCATTTTTAAAGGTATTTTTACTAATCCATTGAATTGTATCATTAGTAAACTCATATAACTTTTGACCATTAGTATTAATTTGAAGATTATAGAATTCTTGTTTCATAAATTATACTCCTTCGATGTAAGTTCATACAAACGACTAATGGTACGTTTAAATGGTTTTTCTAACAATCTTGAAGAGGTAAATTTATCTAAATTCTGATCAGCTGTAACTGCTAATGAAATATTTTTATCATAAATTATATCTAACAAAGTGATAAAACGTTGTTGTTGATTTGAATTCAAATCATTAAATTGAGGTATTTGATCTATTGCCATAAATTTACAGTTTTTAATTATTTCTAAATAATCTTCCGCTCCTAAATTTTGATCACAAAGTTGATTAAAGTTGCATCTAACTATTCCCTCATAAAAGTTTTCTAATTTAAATTCTCTTCCCTTTACATTAATTTTTATTGAAGATTGTTTTTTATTCTTTGTTATGGTTCTAAAAAATTTGTTAATCTTAAAATTGGTTTCTTGATTAAGTGGAAAAAAATATCTTTGTTTTTGATTATCATTAGATTTTCTATAATCATCCTCAATTTTTAATTCGTACTCGATTGATTGATCTTCCATTATTTTTATAAAAGGTATAAATTGTTCACGTTGAAGACCTTCTTTATAAAGTTCTGAAATTTTAATGTTTGAAGTAAGAATAATTTTAATATCTTCTTTAAATATTTGTTCAAATAGTTTTCCTAAAATCATTGCATCAACAATGTTTGTTACTTGGAACTCATCAAAATAAACTAATGAAGCTTTTGATTTTAAATTTTTAACAAATTGATTAATTACATTTTCTGCATTTTTTTCTTTTTGCTCATGGACAAAATCATGAAAACCTAACATAAATTCATTAAAATGCTGTTTTAATTTTTTTTCTTCAAGATGATCATAAAAGAAGTTTAAAATCATTGTTTTACCAACCCCTACACCACCATATAAATAAAATCCTTTTTTAGAATTTTTTTTGGAAAATAATTTTGAAAAAAACGATTTATAATTACTATAATGGTAATTTTCTAATTTTTTAATTACAGTGATTTGATTAGGATTAACTTCTAAATTTTGATTTTCACAATAAGATATAAATTCATTTTCAAATTTTTTTGGCATCAATTTTTTTTTGTTTTAAAATCAATACCATACTCTGACCTTGGCCCCTTCCTTAACCCAAATGGACCTGAAATGAACAAGGTTAATGGTTTAGTTCCTGGTTCCAAATCTACTCTATGTAAATTATTCGCTGATCTAAAACCAATGTACCCTGGTGGTCGCCAAAACTTGCCTGAGCTTAATGTTTCCCAATAGCCCCCTCTTAAAATTATAGTAATATAGGGAAATGTGTGATTATGAACTCCTTCTCCATGATCATCTGCTAGCATCTCATGTATTAATATATTGAATGGAAACCATTTAGGTCGATGCCTAATCAAAACATAGTAACGGTTCATCCAAGGCTTTGCCTCATTAAACTTTGGGTGAGAGGGACCTCTATCTAATACAACTTTTTTTCTGCCGATTTTTTCTAAGAATTTTAGGAACATTTTTAATTATATTGTACAATTGAACCATTTCTTACTACATATAAATTATTATTAAATATAAAAGGTTCAGAGACTAATCCACCAGAAACTTTTTCAATTTTAATTATTTTTCCATCCTCAATACCGGCTACAATCATTTTACCATCTGAGTTAGTTAAAAATAAATTTTTATCACCTATTACAAAGCCAATGGGGTAAATAATTTTTCTTTTTTTAGCTTTATAATTCAGAAATAGATCTGTAATTCGAACTATATTTCCTTTATTTTTTTCAATTAAATACAAATAACCTTCATTAGAAATCGTGAAAATTAGATTTCCAACTAAAATAGGTCTTATATTTGAATTAATGTTATTTATCCAATTAGTAGTACCTGTTTTTAAATCAATTGAATAAAACTGGTTTTTATTGTTTGAAAAGAATATTGAATTTCCATCTGATACTAGTTTAGAAGTCTTAAAATTATAAGTTTCATTTATTATAGAGCTACTCTGTGTGGGCAGTTGCCATATAATTAAACCGGTTTCAATATCTACAGCTGTAATATCCCCTATAGAATTACTAAAAATAACATCATCATTTAAAATGATTAAAGAATATTTAATATTTGAAATTGTAAATGAATCCTCTGTCTGTAAATTCCAACATTCAGAACCATCTTTGATGTTGAAGCATCTCAGAATATTTTTATAATCAACAACAAAAAATTTATCTTTATGCTTTTTAATATTAGAATTAAACGGATACTTATTATTTTTTGACCAATTCAGTTCGCCGGTACTAATATTTATAGAATAATATTTTGTTATACTATCAGCTACTAAAAGATTTTGACCATCTATTAAAAAATTAAGCTTTGGTTTTAATTTTTTTTCCGCTTTTGAATAATGATTTTTTTTCCATATAACTTTATAATTATTATCGTACCTTAAAATCGAACCTTTTTTATCAAAAAATATAATTCCATTTTTTAAAAAAATCGGTTCGAAGTCTAAATGATTAAGTTTCTCTAATTTTGAAAATTTAAAGCTACCAATCTCTTTTAATTCACCTTTGTAATTTTGCAAACCAAGGTTATTTTGACTGTAATTTTTTTTATTATTTATTTTTATTGATGATAGATCTAATTTTAAATCTCGATTAAATTCGGAAACACTTATATTTTCTTCTTTAAAAACTTTTGTTATTTTTCTATCTGTTTCTAATTTATTTTCTTTGTCTTTCCAAATTCTAGAGTTTTCGTTAAATGAACAGTTGTTAAGGAAAAATAATCCAATGAAAATAAAAATTAATTTATTCACTCAAATCTCTGTTCAATCTTTTTTCTGCTTGAAGCCTTATATCTGTATTTGAATTTTCTAAAGCTATTATTTGATTGAAAAATTCTTTAGCTTTTTGTTTTTGATTATTTGCATAAAAATATTCTGCCATCAAATATAAAGAATGTGACTTCCAAACACTTTCTGAATTTATAAGTGGATTTAACATATTTAGAAGATCGCTTTCTTGAGCATTATCTGCATTGTAGAGTGCCTTCTTGTATATAATTAGGTTACTAATCTCACTGTCTAACGAAGTATCGTTTATCAATATATCAAATAATGAATTGATTTTGGACTGATCACTTACAAGATTATTATCAATGATGAAATAAAGAGATAAAGGTGAATAAGTTGGATTTTTCTTGTTTATTATTTCAATGAGACTGTTAGCTGTTTTTTCTTTTGTTTTTTCAGAATAATCGATGATTATTGAGTTATATCTATCTGAGATATCTTTTTTTTTATTAATTAAATATTTATCGTAACTAAAAACACCTACTATAATAATTATTAAAATAATTATACCTGAAATAATTTTATTTTTATTGTTTACAAAAAAATTCTTAATTTTTTCGTTTCTAGTATTGGTATTTATAATTGATAAATCTTCGTCCATAACTAAATCATATTCCTTAAAACGTACTGCAGAATACCTCCATTTTTATAATATTCTAATTCATTTTTTGTATCAATTCTGCATAAAGTTTTAATTTTCTTTATTTCGCCAGAAGCATATTTAATTTCGACTGTCACTTCATCTGAGGGATTAACGCCCTTTTCTATATTTAGAATGCTAATTAATTCAGACCCAATTAATTTTAGATTTTTTCTATTTATATCTTCGATAAATTGTAACGGTAATATTCCCATTCCAATCAAATTAGATCGATGAATTCTTTCAAAACTCTCTGCGATTACCGCTTTTATTCCAAGTAATTTTGTTCCTTTAGCTGCCCAGTCTCTAGACGATCCAGTTCCATACTCTTTTCCACCAATTACAACTAAATCTGTTCCTCTTTTTTTATATTCAACAACTGCATCAAAGATAGGAAGAACTTTTTCTTCTGGATATAACTTTGTAAAACCACCTTCTGTACCCGGAGCCATTTCATTTCTAATTCTTATATTTGCAAAAGTTCCTCGCATCATAACTTCATGGTTACCTCTTCTTGAACCATATGAATTATAATCTTTAGGTAAAATTTGATGTTCCATGAAATATTCACCAGTTGGACTATCTTTTTGAATACTGCCAGCTGGCGATATATGGTCAGTAGTAACCATATCACCTAAAATTAATAATGGTCTTGCGTCCTTAATTTCTTTAAATCCTTCTGGTTTATCTGGCAACGAGTCAAAAAACGGAGGTTTTTTTACATATGTCGATCCCTCATCCCAATTATAGATGCTGCTTTTATCAGTTTTAATTTTTTGCCATTGAGTTGGACCCTCAGAAACATTTGAGTATCTTTTTATAAACATCTCGGCATTAAGTGAATCTTTTAAAGTATCTTCTATCTCTTTATTTGAAGGCCAAATATCTTTTAAAAATATATCCTTTCCTTCTTTATCTTTTCCTAATGGATCTTTATATAAATCAACTTCCATATGTCCTGCTAATGCATATGCAACAACTAGTGGGGGTGAAGCTAGGTAGTTAGCTTTTATATGCGGAGAAATTCTTCCTTCAAAATTCCTATTTCCGGATAAAACTGAAACAGCATAAATATTTTCTTTTTGGATTGCTTCTACAATATTTTCTGGAAGTGGTCCTGAATTTCCAATGCAAGTCGTGCAGCCATAACCAACTAAATTAAAGCCAAGCTGATCTAAATAAGTGTTTAATCCAGCTTTTGCCAAATAGTCTGTAACTACTTGAGATCCGGGCGCTAAAGAAGTTTTTACCCAAGGTTTAACCTCCAAACCTTTTTCAATAGCTTTTTTAGCTAATAGCCCAGCTCCAATTAAAACATTAGGATTAGAAGTATTCGTACAAGAGGTTATTGCAGCAATTAATATTGAGCCATCTTTAATTTCATAATCTGTATTTGATACTTTCGAAATTGACTTTTCATTCTTATTTGTAGCTTCCTGTAATACTTTTTGAAACGAACTGGGAGCATCTGTTAAAAGAACTTTGTCTTGAGGTCTTTTAGGTCCTGAAATAGTTGGTACAACTGTGGACATATCTAAAGATATAATGTCAGTAAATTCTATTTCATTACTTGCCCATAATCCTTGTTCTTTAGCATATTTTTCAACAATGTTGACTGTATGTTGATCTCTTCCTGAAAATTTTAAATAATTCAATGTCTCTTCATCGATAGGAAAAAAGCCACAAGTTGCACCATATTCTGGCGCCATGTTTGCAATTGTTGCTCTATCCGCAAGTGTTAAATTTTTTAAACCTTCTCCATAAAATTCAACAAATTTACCTACAACTCCTTTATCTCTTAACATTTTAACAACAGTTAATACTAAATCAGTTGCAGTGGTTCCTTCTGGCATTTTATTTTTCATCTCAAAACCGACAACTTCAGGTATTAACATTGATATTGGCTGACCTAACATACCTGCTTCGGCCTCGATTCCACCAACACCCCAACCTAAAACTGATAAACCATTAACCATTGTTGTATGACTATCTGTTCCAACCAAAGTATCTGGGAATAAATATTTATCTCCTTCAAACTCCTCTGACCAAACAACTTTTGACAAATATTCTAGATTTACTTGGTGGCAAATTCCTGTTCCTGGTGGAACTATTCTAAAATTATCAAATGCCTGCTGCCCCCATTTTAAAAAAGAATATCTCTCACCATTTCTTTCAAATTCTATATCAACATTTTTTTCAAAAGAATCTGCTTTAGCAGACTGATCTACTTGTACCGAATGATCAATAACAAGATCAACAGCAGATAATGGGTTAATAGTATTAGGATCTTTATTTTTATCTTTAACCGCTTCTCGCATTGCAGCTAAATCTGCAACTGCAGGTATTCCTGTATAATCTTGAAGCAAAACTCTTGCGGGTCTATAAGCAATTTCAGTTTTAGATTTTTTTGTTTTGAGCCAATTTTTGATAGCTTCTATTTGAAATTTAGTAACACTCAAGTCATCTTCATATCTTAGTAAATTTTCCAGCAAAACCTTTATAGATTTAGGAAGTTTACTTATGCCATCCAGACCATTCTTTTCTGCTTCATGTAAAGAGTAATATTTAAAATCTTTACTATCTATTGAAATTTTTTTTAATGAATTATAAGAATTTTTATTTCCTGGTTTCATGTTATAAATAAAAAGTTAATATGCTTAATAAAAGAAGCAGTGACATAACATAATTAAAATAATTAATAAATTTCTGATTTGTCGCGAATTTCCTAAAGAATTTACCTAAAAATGTCCATAATGTAATACTGGTTACCGAAACTAACAAAGCTAATATAACAATTTGAGTCGTATAGCTTACAAAATTTTCTCCTACTTTAATATATGTTGATACAATTATAATCGATGCAATTACAGCTTTTGGATTTAAAAATTGAAAAATAAATGTTTCTATAAATTTTACTGGATTCTTATTTTTATTTTCTTGGTTTTGTGAATTGGAGAAAGAGATTTTATAGGCTAAGTAAATTAAAAATAATGTTCCAAGATACTTTAATATTTCTTGAATTAATGGATAAAGTTTAAAAACATTTATTAACCCTAAAGCGACACATAATAATAAAAATGGGAAACCTAAAGTAACTCCGATTATATGTGGTAGAGTTCTTGTAATACCAAAATTAAATCCAGAATAAAATGCTACAAAATTATTTGGCCCTGGAGAATAAGCGGCTACAATTCCAAATAAAGTTATCGATAGAATTTCCGGATGCATTTCTATGCAATAGGTAAGCCATTCTCAGATTTTTGAGATGGATGGACCAAAATTACTTTACCCTCCTTGTCTATTGAGCCAAGAATAAGTACTTGAGAAACTACGCCAGCTATATTTTTTTCTGGAAAATTACAAACACCTATTACTTGTTTTCCTTTAAGATTTTCCTCATTATAATAATGGGTAATTTGGGCAGAAGATTGTCTAATTCCAATTTCTTTTCCAAAATCTACTTCAACAACTAAAGAAGGTTTTCTAGCTTTTTCATTTTTTTTTACTGAAATAACTGTTCCGACTCTAATATCAACTTTATCGAATACATCGTAGGTAATTTGTTCTTTCATATATTTAATATATAATGGAAGGAAAATATGAGTACAGAAAATAATTCAGATCTTTTATTTAAAAATTCTGTTAAAATTTTGACAGATCTAATTAGTTTTAAAACTATATCAGGGGAAGATAATACCGCTTTAATTGATTATTGTGATGATATCTTAAAAAAATTAGGTGCTACCTCTTTTAGAACTTATGATGATGAAAAAAAAAGAGTAAATCTATTCGCAACTCTAAAAGCTAAAAGTTCAAACAATAAAAAACCTATAATTTTATCAGGTCATACAGATGTTGTCCCAGTCTCAAAGGGTTGGAGCTCAGATCCTTTTACTGCAACAATTAAGGATGATAAATTATATGGAAGAGGTTCATGTGATATGAAGGGTTTTATTGCATGTACTTTGGCATATGCACCAATTTATTCAAAATCTAATTTAGATAGAGATATTCATTTTTCTTTTACATTTGATGAAGAAACAGCATGTATAGGTGCACCAATTTTAATTGAAGAGTTAAAAAGAAGAAATATTAAAGATGGTATTTGTATTGTTGGCGAACCTACTAACATGAAGATTATTGATGCGCATAAAGGATGTTATGAATACACAACACATTTTAAAGGTTTAGCAGGACATAGTTCAGCACCTCATAAAGGTGTAAGCGCAGTTGAGTACGCATCAAAATATGTGAATAAATTAATGGAATTAAGAGAAAGACTTAAAGAGAGAGAACCTAAAGACTCTATATTTGATCCTCCACATTCAACATTATCTATAGGAGGAATATTTGGGGGAATAGCTCATAATGTAATCGCAGATAAATGTCATGTTAACTGGGAAACAAGGCCTGTTGTAAAAGAAGATGGTGTATTTTTAAATCAGGAAATAGATAAATATGCAAATGAAGTTTTGCTTCCAGATATGAAAAAAAAATTTCCTAATGCTTCAATTGAAAAAAATATTATAGGGGAAATAATTGGATTTGATAGAAAGAGTAAATCAGATGCATGTGAATTAATTTCAAGCTTAACAGGGGATAACTCAAGGCAAGTTGTTTCTTTTGGAACTGAAGCAGGTCTATTTCAGGAAATAGGTATTAGTACAGTTGTGTGCGGTCCTGGTTCGATTGAACAAGCTCATAAAATTGATGAATTTATAATTTTAGATGAATTAAAAAAATGCTTAAAACTCCTAGAAGGTATTAAAGAAAAATCTTCTACAAATTAACTCCAACCACCTACGGCTTTTACTTCTAAAAACTCTTCTAAACCGTGTTCGCCTGCTTCACGACCTATTCCGGAATGTTTAAAACCACCGAAAGGTGCATCAACAGCAATTCCAGCTCCATTAACATCTACCATTCCAGATCTTAATTTTCTTGCAACTCTTTGTACCTTTTCAGAGTCTTGGGTTTGGATATAGTTTGTTAATCCATAAGCAGTATCATTTGCGATTTTTATTGCTTCTTCCTCTGTTTCAAATGGAATAACAGACAAAACTGGTCCAAAAATTTCTGTTCTTGCAACATCCATATTATTATTTACGTCCGCAAAAACAGTTGGTTTAACAAAGTAACCTTTGTCTAATCCATCAGGTTTACCTGTTCCTCCAGCAACTAATTTTGCACCTTCATCTATTCCTTTTTGAATTAAAGTTTGTATTTTATTGTATTGAGTTTCTGAAATAACTGGACCTATATGTTCTCCTTCTTTTTTAGGGTCACCAACCTCAAAACTTTCAGTATATTTTTTTAATCTCTCAATAGCCTCTTCATACATTGATTTTTCAATTAACATTCTTGTTGGTGCATTACACGATTGTCCAGAATTTCTAAAACATCTTAAAGCACCTCTTTCAATAGCCTCTGAATCAGCATCTTTAAAAATTATATTTGCTCCTTTACCACCTAATTCTAAGCTTACTCTTTTAAAATCTTTAGCAGCATTTTGTGAAATCAAGGCTCCTGCTCTTGTTGATCCCGTAAAAGAAATCATATTAATATCTGGATGACTTGTAAGAGCATCACCTGTTGTTGCTCCATCGCCATTAACTAAATTGAACACACCTTTTGGAAATTTTACATCATCAATAATTTCAGCAAGTATCATTGAAGAGAGTGGTGCTAATTCTGATGGCTTTAAAACCATTGTACAACCTGCAGCTATTGCTGGCATTACTTTTAAACAAACTTGGTTCATCGGCCAATTCCATGGTGTTATTAATGCACAAACACCTTTTGGTTCATAAATTAATCTTTGATTAGGAGCATGCTCTCCTAATGGTTTTTCAAATGCAAAATTTTTTAAGTATCTAATAAATGATTTAATATGACTTGCCCCTGTGCCTGCTTGTAATTTTGTTGCAAAATCTTTTGGAGCACCCATTTCAAGAGTTATAGCTTCTGCAATATCTGCCCATCTTTTCTTATAATTTTCATAAAGTTTTTCTAATAATTCAATTCTTTCTTCTTTAGAAGAAAAGGCCCATGACACATAGGCATCTTTAGCTGCATTGACAGCAATATCCACATCCGCTTTGTTCCCCAAAGTAATTACTGCACAATTTTCTTCTGTAGCAGGATCAATTACTTTAATTTCCTCAGAGCTATTTGGCTTAACCCACTCTCCATTAATATAAAAATTTTTTTTGTCTAACATGTTATGACGTTATCCTTTCTTTATGTTTTTGCAAATAAATTAGTTAATTCATAAACAATAGTTGCTGCTGCTAAAGAAGTTACTTCTGCATGATCATATGCTGGAGAAACCTCAACAACATCAGCTGAAACTAAATTTAATCCAGACAAACCTCTTAAAACATTTACCATTTCTCTTGTAGTCATACCTGCAATTTCTGGTGTACCAGTACCTGGAGCAAATGCAGGGTCTAAAACATCTATATCAATTGATAAGTATAGAGGATTGTCTCCCACTCTTTTTCTAATTCTTTCAGCTATTTTATCGGTTCCTTCTGTTTGAAACTCATCACAATGAATTATTTTAAATCCAAAACTTTCATCATTTTTAATATCATCTCTACTATAAAGTGGTCCTCGAATTCCAACATGCATAGAAGCATCATCTAAAAATAATCCTTCTTCTCTAGCTCTTCTGAATGGAGTTCCGTGAGTATAAGGTGCACCAAAATATGTGTCCCAAGTATCTAAGTGGGCATCAAAATGAACTAAAGATACAGGGCCCTTATTTTTTTTATTGATTGCTCTTAACAATGGTACAGCAATAGTATGGTCTCCACCTAAACTTATAATTCCTCCAACTTTATTTAGTAAATCTGTTGCACCTACTTCTATTTGTTTAATTGCTTCATCAATACTAAATGGGTTGCAAGCGATATCACCAGCATCAGCTACTTGTTGGATTTTAAAAGGCTCAACATCATAATTAGGATGATAATTAGTTCTTAAATGTCTAGAAGCTTGCCTAATGCTTTGTGGACCAAATCTTGCTCCGGGTCGATAACTTGTGCCAGCATCAAACGGAATTCCAACAATTGCAACGTCACAACTTTCTACATCTCTTAGTTCAGGTAATCTTGCAAATGTGCTTGGGCCAGCAAATCTTGGAACTTTAGTTCCACTAACTGGTTGAATTGGATTTTTGTTTCTTTCTTTTTTCATTTTTTAATAATCTAAGATAATATTATCTCATCTAATTCGTCTATAATAATTTAATGAAAATTTTATTTTTATTTATTCTTATTTTTCATATTTCGCATGTAAATGCTGATGAAATTTATAATCTGATAAAAATTCCAAATTTAGAAATTTATAAGTTAAAAAACGATAATAATATTCGTTATTTGAGCGCTAAAGGTAATTTTAAAATTGGTATAAATAAGAACATTTCTTGCGATAAAGTTAATATAAATTATTTAAATTCAAAATTTCCTTTAATTGAAAAAAATCTTAATCGATATAATTCTAATTTTCTTAATAAGATAAAATTAAAATATATTGTATTTTGTGAAAATTTATTCATCTCTGAAATTAATACTGGAGGAATACCTGATAATAAAAACAGAACCTTAATATTAGATATTAATTTTAATGAAAAGTATTTTGAAAGAATGATACATCATGAAATTTTTCATATGATTCAAAATACATACATTGAATATTTTGATGAGGAAAAATTTTCATCTTTTAATGCAGCGTCATTTAATTATGCTGAATGTTCAACTTGTTCTGATAGATTAAATTTAGATCTATATGAAAAAACTGATGGTTTTTTAACAGAATATTCTAAATCTGTACCATCTGAAGATATGGCAGAAATTTTTTCATTTTTAATGACAGATAAAGAAAAAATTGAAGATAAAATTAATAGTGACAAAATCCTAAATAACAAAGTGAATTTTATAAAATCAAACTTAGCTAAAATAGATAAAATATTTTATGATCAAAACTATTAAAGCATCAAAATCTGAAAAAATTTTATTTATATTTTTAGTTAGTCTTTCAATATTTGCTTTTACATCTTTTTTTTTATTAAAAAATAAATGTCTATTTGTTGAAAAAAATAATTTAAGTAAACTTAATTTTAATAATTCAGATGATATTGCAGTGATGAATGTTGAGTGTGGAAATGTAATCATTGAACTTTATCCAGATATTTCTCCTAAAGCAGTGGAAAGATTTAAAATTTTAATTGAACAAAGAATGTATGATGGTTCTGCTTTTTATAAAGTTTCAGAAAATACTTTTGTACAAGCTGGAGACATTGAGTACGGAAATATAAATAATTTAGATTATTCCAAAATTGGTAGCGGAAAGTCTGGACTGGGATTGTTAAAATCAGAACTGAGTAACGATTTTAAATTTACAGAGGGAAGTGTAGGTTTTGCTAGAACAACAGAATTTGATACAGAGGATAGTGAATTCTTTATTACATTGAAAGAAATTCCAATTTATCAAGGTGAATATACTCCAATTGGTAAAGTAGTTTATGGTTTAGATATATTAACTAAAATTAAAACAGGTAATAAGGCAATTTATGTTTTAAGACCTGATTATATTAAAACCTTTAGAATGTTTAATTCTAATTAACTAAAGGTTTACCTGTCGATAATGTATGTTTAATTCTTTCTTGAGTTTGTTTTGTTTCTATCAATCTCATAAAAGAGTCTAGTTCTAATTTATACAGATCATCCTCTGACAATACTTTTTCAATAGTAGTGTCTCCACCACTTAAAACGTTTGCAAGCTCAGTTCCAACATGCATACCATGATCTAAAATTACCTTTTCGTTGTATAATTTCTCTAAAACCTTAATCATTTTATCTTTCAATGGCTTTCCAGAAAGCTTGAATTTACACTCTTCTGGTGGAACAAAATCAGTGTTTTGATTAATTAAATTTTTTGCTTCCTCAAAAAGACTGTTTCGGTTCATTATTTTTCTATCTTCTGGTCTTAAATACTTTAATGGCTCAGCCTCGATTGGAGATGTAGCTGTTTTAGCATAACCGATAATATCAAAAACTTTTAGTGGTGCATAATCTGGATCTGATTTTGCTTCTTCTGTTTGTGACCATCTCCACAACATTTCTTTACAACCTCCGCCTGCTGGAACTAATCCAACAATAGTTTCAACTAATCCAATGACTAAATTTGTGTGTGAGGCAACAAAATTACTTTGAACTAAAACCTCAAAGCCTCCTCCAAGTGTAAGTCCAGAAGGTGCTGATACAACTGGGTACTTAGAATATTTTAAAGTTTTGCAAGTATCTTGAAAATATTTAATAAATTTTTCAATTGATTTAAAATCACCTTCATCGGCGAAATTCATAGTATAGCTTAAATTAACACCTGCTGAAAATTGCATGCTTTCATTAATTACTATTAAAGGTTTGTCAGTTGCATTTTTCAGTGCATCCATTGAATCATAATCTAATGCACAGGCTTTTGTCGTAAATTCAACAATATTAAAATCTTTAAATCGATGAATTTCAGCAGAATTATTTTTATCTACTTTAATTGCTGATGGCCTTATTTTTCCTAAAGTTTGAATATCTGTATAAATTTGTCTTTCTCCATAAAAGTTTTCATCTTTTGTTTTTGATAAATTTTCTAAAAATTTATTATTTTCAAAGTTATTAATTCTTTCAAAGAAATTCTTTACCCCTATGGATTTCAACATTTCAAAAGGACCCATTGCCCAATTAAAACCTAGTCTCATAGCTTCATCAATATCATTGAACTTATCAGTAATTCCTGGAACAAGTGAAGATGCATATTTAATTATTTTTGAAATTACAATCCAAGCATACTCACCAAACTTATCTTTTCGATTAATTAAATTATTGATGTCAACAGTCTCAATTCCTAAATCTATTTTTTTTGTTGCTGAATACTCTCCTGTTTCTAAATTAATTGCTTCTAAAATTTTTTGATCTCCACTTTTATTCATTCTATAAAAGCCACCTTTTCCTTTACGACCTGTATAACCAGTCTCAATTAATTTTTTTACTAACGGAATTTCTTTTGCAACAATTTGAAATTCGTCTTTATCTGAAAGTTCCTTAATAAAACTTTTTAATACATCGGCCATCAAATCAATTCCAATTAGATCATACAATCCAAATACTCCTGTTTTGGGTATACCCATCGGTCTGCCAAAAACTGCGTCAGCTTCTTCTATTGAAAGTTTCATTTTAAATGCTTCCGTCATAGCAACTTGCATTGCATAAACACCAATTCTATTACCTAGAAAACCTGGGGTATCGTTGCAAATTATTGCTCCTTTGCCAAGCTCTACTTCACAAAATTTTTTTAAAGAATTGATTTTATTTAAATCGTTATTTTCGTTTTTAACAATTTCTAACAATCCCATGTATCTAACTGGATTAAAAAAGTGAGTGATACAAAAATCTTTTTTTTCTTCATCATTTAGTTTTTCTGATAGAACTTTAATTGGAATTGATGATGTATTTGATGAAACTATTGCGCCTTTTTTTCTGTTCTTAAATATCTTCTCATAAATATTATGTTTAATATCAATTCTTTCTACTACTGCCTCTACCACCCAATCTGCATCTTTTACTACGTCAAAATTTTCTTCAATATTTCCAACATTAATATTGTTAATTTTGCTTTTATCTATTAGCAAAGGAGGTCTAGATTTATGAATTCTTTCTCTAGCTTTTTCGCTGATTTCAGTAGTTAAATCTAAAAGAGTAACTGGTACACCTGCATTACATAAATGGGCTGCTATTCCACTACCCATTGTTCCAGAACCAATAACTACAACTTTTTTAATTTCCATACTAATCTCTATATATGACTAAGTTATTTGGGTAAATTATCTATTTATTCCTCTTAATCTCTCAGATCTTCTTCTTAATAATTCAGCTGATACTAGTATTAAGGTTGATAAGAGAATTAAACATGTTGCTACAGCAAGAATTGTTGGACTTAATTGCTCTCTTAATCCGGTCCACATTTGTACAGGAATAGTTGTATTTTCTAAACCTGCTAAAAACAACACTACTACAACTTCGTCAAATGAAGTTACAAAAGCAAACAATCCACCTGAAATAACACCGGGTAATATTAATGGAAGAGTGATCTTCATAAATGTGTTTACTGGATTACTTCCTAAACTCGCTGCAGCCCTTGTCACACTGTGATCAAAACCAGAAAGTGTTGCTGTTACAGTAATCACAACAAATGGAGTACCTAAAATTATATGTGCTAATACTATTCCTGTATGTGTTGCAGCTAAACCAGCTTTTGCCATAAAAAAGAAAATTGCAACCCCAGAAATAATTAAAGGAACAATCATTGGTGAAATTAAAGTAGCCATTATAATTCCTTTGTATGGCATATGTCTGCTACTCAAACCTAAAGCAGCCAAAGTACCTAAAATTATTGAACCAATGGTTGCGAATATTGCAATTATAAAACTATTTTTCGCAGCTAATCCCCAAGGATTTTTAGTCCCATAAATCATATCTTTATACCATCTTAATGAGAATGCATCAGGATCAAGATTTTTCATCCCTTCAGAAAATACCAAAAATTCTTCAGCATTGAATGATAACGGAAAAATTACAAACAAAGGTGCAATTAGGAAGAAAAATACAAAAGTACAAATAGCAATATAAATATAATGCCAAATTCTATATCTTGTCTCTGTATAACTTGGTAGCGCCATATTATCCTAATTTAATATTATCAACTCCAACTAATTTATTATAAATCCAATAAATAACTAAAACTCCAGTCAACAACATTAATCCCATTGCTGATGCAAAACTCCAATCAAGTGTTGTCTTCATATGAAATGCAATCTGATTACTTATTAATGTTCCTGAGGCACCTCCAACTAAAGCTGGAGTTATATAATATCCAATTGCTAATATGAAAACTAACAAACATCCAGCACCAATACCTGGTATTGTTAAAGGGAAATAAACTTTCCAAAATGCAACAAAAGGTGTTCCACCTAATGATTTTCCTGCTCTCATTAAGCTTGGCGAAATTGTTTTCATAACACTATAAAGTGGAAGAACCATAAATGGTAATAATATCTGGGTCATTGCAACATAAGTTCCTACTTTGTTGTACATCATCTCTGGCCTATTATCGTCAGAAACTAAACCGATCATTACAAAGAAGTCATTAACTATTCCTTGTTGTTGCAACAAAATCATCCAACTAGCTGTCCTTACAAGTAAAGATGTCCAGAAAGGAAGTAACACACAAATCATTAATAGGTTGCTGTATTTCATTGGCAGCGTTGCTAATAAATGAGCTATTGGGTATCCCATAAAGAAGCAAAAAAGTGTAACAAAAAAGGCAATTTCTAAGGTTCTAAGCCAAAGAATTCTATGAATTCTTCTATCTTCATCTACTTGCGCTATGCTCCCATCTGCAGCAAAATACATGTCCATTCCTTTTAAATATTTTGAGGCTGTATAAGGAGGAGCGGTTCTTTTAATTGCTTGCCAATATTCCACATCTCTCCATCTTTTATGAAGTTTATTGATTTGCTCTTTTAAACTAGCGCTTTCATCAATTTTTTTTCTTTTAATTTGTCTAAAAAGTTTTTTGGTAATCGTATTAAAACCATTTTTTTCTTTATTTAATCTTTGTCCTAATTTTCCATGCTGTTGATTTTCAGCAAGTAGTTTGTAATCCTCATAAAACCCCCGATATACTTCTTCTGGAGGTAACTCATCTAAATTTTCCCATTTCTCCATTGCTTTAAATGTTTTTGGAAGCATATTGGTGACCATTCTGTCATCAACACTCCTCATAAACATATCTCCAATTGGAAAGATATAAGTAATTACAAGAAATAATAATAATGGAGCTACAAGAAGAAATGCCTTTATTTTATTCTTCTTTTCAGCTTTTTTTAAACTGACCTCTAAAGGTATTCCGTCAGTTGTTAAAATTTGTTTTGTTTCAGAGCTCATAAAAAAATAGGGCGGTTAAAAATAACCGCCCTAAATATATTATATAAATTCAGTGTTTAAAACTGAAATTATAGACCTGCTTTCATTGCTTCCCACTTCTCACTGATCTCAGTATTGTTATCAGCCCAGAAGAATGGGTCTACTAAGAAATAGTTCTTAGTGTTTGCAGGAGCAGTTGGCATTTGTGGCATCATATTAGTTTTACCATCTTTGTACCAAGGCTCACCAGCAGTAATTACATCAAGAGATGATTTTCTCCATGGAGCATATGCAATGTACTTCGCACTACCAGCTAACATTTCAGTGTTAGTCATCATAGCTAAAGCTTTTTTAGCATTTGCTTCATCTGGTCCACCTTTAACAAGTGCGAAATATTCGTAGTCAAGACCTTGACCATCCCATACTTGTTTGATTGGAGCATTTTCACCTACTTCAGCGTTAAAGAATCTTCCGTTCCAACCAGTTGCCATTACAACTTCACCAGCAACTAATAATTCCGGTGGTTGAGCACCTGCAGACCAGAATACACATCCACCATTAGGATCTGTACAAAGCTTTTTGATTTTATTCATAGCTCTGTCGATTCCACCGTCTTCTAAAAGTTTTCTGTAAACTCTAGTTCCGCCATCACCCAACTTAACACCGTCAGCTGCTAAAGCGATTTCTAAGTTTGTTAAAGCACTTTTATAGATTGCTCTTTTTCCAGGGAATTTTTTAGTATTAAAGAAATCCTTAATTGTTTTAGGCTCTTTACCACCGAATGCTCTTGTATCAAAAGCATAATTCCAAGAATATAAAATGTTACCTACAGCACATTCACTTGGCATTCCTGTAAAGAAATCTTCACTTGCAGGAGTTCCATCTGGTGCAGCTGGGAAGTCTTTGTCAAAATCAAATTTAACAAATAGACCTTCGTCACATCCGTTAATAGTATCGAATGCAAATAAGTCTATGATATCCCAAGTTATAGCACCCGCTTCTTTTTGTGCTTTGATTTCTGATAAACCACCAGAATAGTCAACCCAGTTGATTTCTATTCCAAGTGCTTTAGCAGTAGGATCACCATACCCAAGCTTTTGAGACTCTGTGTAAGCTCCACCCCATGATGCTACTGTAACAGCAAAGGCTGAAGAAGTTAGAGATACAACAAAAGAAAGAGCTAGTAATAATTTACTTATTTTTCTCATTATTCCTCCGTTTAAACGTTGATATAAATTAATTTATATAAGTAAAAGTACAACAAATAGGGATGATTAAGTCAACAGCTGATTTTGTCATTAGTATATGTGTATTAGATGTATATATTTTAAATAGGATTATTTTGGGTCTAATGCTCTAGCATCAACACTATTCCAACCAATATTTATATCTTGACTAACTTTTAGTTCCAAGTTGGATGTACTGTTAGGAACTTTAAGAATAAACTCAGAACTTCCTAAGAGATTTAATCTAACTCTTGTATGATCACCATGATAAATAACTTCCTCAATTTTTCCACTGAACATGTTATCCATTTTATCGGTTGGATTTATTAACGCTCTCTCAGGTCTCAATGATACAGTTGTTTTTTCTCCTTTTGACTTAACAGATATTGGGTTTGCTAGTATCTCTGAGTTTGCTAATTTAACTTTGCATTTTTCTTTGTCGATATCCACAACTTCACCATTGAAAGTATTGTTCTCACCTATGAACTCAGCAACAAAAGAGTTCACTGGTTTCTCATAAAGTTCAGCAGGATTTGAAAGCTGTTGAACTTTTCCATCGTTAAATACTGCAATCCTATTTGACATAGTTAATGCCTCACTTTGATCATGAGTTACATATACTACTGTTACACCAATGCTCTCGTGAATATGTTTAATCTCATATTGCATACTTTCTCTCAAATTTTTGTCTAATGCTCCTAGAGGTTCGTCCATTAAAACAACTGCCGGATCAAATACTAACGCTCTTGCAACGGCAACCCTTTGTTGTTGACCGCCTGAAAGTTGAGCTGGCATTCTAGTTTCAAAACCATTTAAAGAAACCATAGATAATGCTTTATCAACTTTTTTATCTATTTCATCTTTTCCAACTTTTCTTACTCTTAATGGGAAAGCTAAGTTTTCATAAACTGTCATATGAGGAAATAATGCATAGTTTTGAAACACCATTCCAATTCCTCTTTTATGAGGAGGAATATTAGAAATTATATTTCCGTCTAATAATATTTCTCCATGAGTTGGAGTTTCAAACCCAGCCAACATCATTAGACATGTTGTTTTACCTGAACCAGATGGACCAAGCATGGTTATAAATTCACCTTCTGCAATATCTAACTGTAGATCTTTAACAACAAGAACCTTACCATCATAACTTTTATCAACTTTGTCGAACTTTACAAATTCTGGATTTTTAGACATAAAGATGAATATAAAACATTTGTATAAATAGATTTCAATAGCTAATTAACTCTTAATATGAAGCTCTTTTGGAAAATTACAGAACAATTCTGATCCATTCTCCGTAACTCTAATAGCCTCTGAAGCTTCTACACCCCAATCTCCAAACTGCATAACTGCAATCATGTGAAAACAGACATTAGGCTCAAGAACAGTCATATCTCCTTTATAAATATTTAGAGTGTGCTCACCCCAATCAGGAGGATATCCAATTCCAATCGAATAACCTGTTCTGGATTTTTTTTCTATTCCATATTTATCTAAAATTTTCCAAAAGGATTGAGCAACATCATCTGCTGTATTTCCTGGTTTAATCGAATTAATTCCAGCATTTAATGCCTCGATGGTTTTATTCATTGTATCAATCTTTAATTGATTAGGTTTTCCAAGCAGAACTGTCCTAGCCATTGGAGCATGATATCGCTTATAAACTCCTGATAATTCAATAATTGTTGCCTCTCCTTCCACAAATTTGTCTTCAGTTGCTGTTAAATGGGATGCTGAAGTTCCTTTTCCTGTTGGAAGTAAAGTTGCAATACTAGAGTATTCGCCTCCAAATTCCTCTGTGCCATAAAATAAAGTTTTTTGAATTTCACCAACAGCATCACACTGCCTAATACCTGGTTTAATTACTTCCATTGCAGTTTTCATTCCTTTTTCTGAAATCTTTGCTGCAGATTTCATAAAACCAATTTCAGCATCAGATTTGACCAGCCTTGCCCAATTAACTAAACGGTCACTATCTAAAATTTTTGCGTTTGGTAATCCCTGTTTAATTTTTTCATAACAGAATGCGGTAAAATAATGAGCATCCATTTCAACACCTATATTTAGCTTGTCCCATTTTCTCTCTTTAATTATCTCAACTAAATAATCGTAGGGATGTTTTGGCCATGTATGAATATAATTTTCGTCATAAACTAAAATATTCTCATCCTTTAAATAAGTTTTAATATATGCACCACCTGCATCTTGAGCCCTAACAAAACATAAAGGCTCGTCTGCATCTATATGAACAATTGCACATTGAGCATAGTAAAAAGACCAAGCATCATAACCTGTTAGGTAATTCATATTGTTAGTGTCATGTGAGATTAAAAGTTCGATGCCTTTTTTTTGCATCATTTTTTTTACTTTTTTTAATCTTTGCTTGTATTCTTCTTTAGTGAATAACATTAATTAACTTGGAATAATTTTCCAAACCCCTCTACTGAATTATTTTTTTTTATTTTTACAAGGGTATCCCAAATTAATGCCTGATTACTTGATAAAACAATAGTATTTAATTTTTTTTCTAATTTATCAATAATTTCTAGAACCGGTAAAGCAGTGCATGAAACAAACAAAGCATCTGCTCCATTCAAATCTATTTTTGAGAGAACATCATATAAATAATCTTGATCGACTTTTCCAATGTCATAATCATCTTGAATATCAAAGTATGAATTTGAAGTAACTTTGAAACCTTCACTTTTAAAATAATCTAAAACATCATCATTTAATTTTTTGCTATATGGTGTAAAAATTGAAACTTTCTTAATATTTAATTTCTTTAACGCTTTAATAGCTGCGGTGCTAGGAGTTGAAACTTCTGCCATAGGCTTTGCGACTTTGACTTTTTTTTCTATTGAGTCATGACCGGCTGCAATAGTCCCCGAGGTACATCCATAAACTACACAATCCAAATCTTGATCAGGTAAAATATCTTTAGTGACTTCCGTCACTTTATTAGCCATTTTGATCAGGTTTTCTTTCGTGAGAGGGTTGTAGCATTCAATACGATTAACAAAGAAATCAATTTTCCTGTTTTTAATCACATTAATAAAATCTTTTTCAATCATAAAGTCACTTGCAAGAGCAATTAAGCCAACTCTTGGATTGGCTTGGCCAATAAACTTTGGATCTATTTTTGTTGAATTCATATTTTAAAAAGTGAATATATCACAAGTTCTTTAATAATCATTAATATTAAAATAGGCATGAATATAAAAGATACTTTTGTAGCCTCCTTGGTGCCTATTTTTTTAGGCTTCGGTTTTGTAATTGCAAAACCTGCTTTTGAATCTTTCCCCCCTATACTTTTAATGGGTATAAGATTTACATTTGCTGCATCAATATTAATTTGGTGGTTTCCAATACCAAAAGGATATTTAAAAAGAATTTTTGCTGCATCATTAGTAGCTAATACGTTGCAATATAGTATTACATATACTGGTTTAGATTTAATTGATGCATCTTCAGCAGTTCTTTTGGTTCAGATGGAAGTTCCGTTTGGAGTAATTTTCGCTTACTTCATGCTTAAAGAAAAACCAACTATTAGAGCTTTGATTGGTATAGCTATCGCTTTTGTTGGTGTTTATATTTTAACTGGATCTCCTAATTTAGATGGAAAGTTTATTGGAATTGGCCTTACAATTTTAGGATCTGCCGTATGGGCTCTTGGGCAAGTTATGGTTAAACCTTTAAGTAAAGAAATAAATCCATTAGCTTTAGTTGCATGGTTGGCATTATTCTCTGGACCAATTTTAGTTATGCTATCTGCGATAATTGATGGGAATACAATTAATTATTTAACAAATGCAAAATTTGATCATTGGATTATTGCAATTTATATTGGTTTCATCATGCAGCCAATTACTTATGGTTGTTTCTATTATGTTTTAAAAAACAACCCACTTTATAAAGTACTTCCTATTGTTACTATGGGGATACCACCAACAGGTTTATTAGCTGCAATTTTTCTTTTAGGAGAAAAACCAACTCCAGAATTATTTGTAGGTGGTGCAATAATAATAGTAGGTGTGATTTTAATTGTATTCACAAAAAATAAAAAAGAAGAGGAAATAAAATGAAAATAGGTTTTATTGGTTTAGGAAATGTAGGCGGTAAACTAGCTGGAAGCTTAATAAGAAATAATTTTGATGTTACTGTTAGAGAAATAGATGAAAGTTTAACAAATGAATTTAAAAAGCTAGGTGCTAAAGTTGCAAAGTCTCCTAAAGAATTGGCAGAACAAACTGATCTAATTATTACTTCACTTCCTTCACCTGAAGTTTCTGCGGAGGTTATGGAAAGTGAAGATGGAATTCTAAACGGTTTATCTGAAAATAAAATTTGGTTAGAAATGAGCACAACAGATGAGGATGAAATTAAAAGACTTGGAAATAAGGTGATATCAAAAAAAGCTATCCCACTAGATGGACCTGTTAGTGGAGGATGTCATAGAGCAGCCACAGGCAATATTGCAATATTTGTAGGAGGAGATAGAAAAGCTTTTGAAAAAATATTACCTGCCTTAACTGTAATGGGTAGAAAAGTTTTACATACTGGAGAACTAGGTAGTGCTTCAGTTCTTAAAGTCATAACAAATTATTTAGCATCAGTTCATTTGGTAGCTTTAGGTGAGGCATGGACTATTGCGAAAAAATCAAATTTAGATCTAGCTAAAACATTTAAAGGTATAGCAGTTTCATCTGGAAATTCATTCGTTCATGAAACAGAAAGTCAAGTTATTTTAAATGGATCTTACAATATTAATTTCACAATGGATCTTGTTTTGAAAGATACCGGTTTATTCGACAAATTAGCTAACAAATTAAATGCTCCTTTAGAAATTTCTCCAAAAATAGTTGAGATATTTAAAGATGGACAAAAAAAATATGGTTCAAGAGCATGGTCATCAATGATTGTAAAAAGAATGGAAGATTTAAATAAAATTGATTTTAGAGCTAAAGGTTTTCCTGATGAGCTTGTGGATAATGAACCAGAAGAAAAAGGCTATGAAATTTAATTAATATGTTAAGATTAAAAAATGTTAGATAAAAGAAAATTTTACATAAATGGAAAATGGGTTGATCCAGTAGAAAAAAATGACTTTGAGGTAATTAATCCTTGTAACGAAGATCCTTGTGCAATTATTTCTTTAGGAACAAAAAAAGACACAGATAACGCAGTTAAAGCTGCAAAAACTGCATTTAAAACCTGGAAAGAAACTAGCAAAGAAGAAAGATTGGAATTGCTGGAAAAATTATTAGTAGTTTATAAAAAAAGATTTGGAGAAATGGCAGAAGCTATTTCGCTAGAAATGGGAGCTCCAATGGATTGGGCTACTGATGTTCAAACTGGATCAGGACAAGCACATTTAGAAGATTTTATTTTAAGATTGAAAGAATTTAATTTTGATGAACACTTTGATAAAAAATCAAACAACCATATTTGTTATGAGCCGATTGGAGTATGTGGATTAATTACTCCATGGAATTGGCCAATAAACCAAATAGCTCTTAAAGTCGTCCCAGCATTTGCAACTGGGTGTACGATGATACTTAAACCATCTGAAATAGCTCCTATCTCTGGAATGTTGTTTGCTGAAATGATTGATGAAGTTGGATTTCCTGATGGTGTATTTAATCTGGTAAATGGTCATGGCGCAGGTGTTGGAACACAAATATCAAGTCATCCTGATATAGATATGGTTTCTTTTACAGGATCAACTCGCGCTGGAAGACTTATTTCAAAAAATGCAGCAGAAACAATTAAAAGAGTTTGTTTAGAACTTGGAGGAAAAGGCGGAAACATAGTTTTCGCAGATAGTTACAAAAATGCTGTTCGAGATGGCATAAGAAATGTTATGAGTAATTCTGGTCAATCTTGTGATGCACCGACAAGAATGTTAGTTGAAAAATCAATTTACAAAAGAGCAGTTGATGAGGCAGTTGATGAAGCAAATAAAATTAATGTAGATCAAGCCTCAAAGAAAGGGGACCACATAGGACCTGTAATATCTAAAACTCAATATGACAAGATCATCAATTTAATTGAAAGCGGAATTTCTGAAGGCGCAACGTTAGCAGCTGGTGGTCCAGAGTTACCTAACGGATTAAATAAAGGTTACTTTATAAAACCAACGATTTTTACAAATGTTACAAACGACATGAGAATAGCTAAAGAAGAAATCTTTGGTCCTGTCCTTTCTATTATTCCGTTTGAAACTGAAGATGAAGCAGTAAACATTGTTAATGATACTTCTTATGGTTTGGGGAATTATTTACAGACAGAAGATAGAGAAAAAGCACATAGAGTTGCTAAAAAATTAAGATCTGGTTGTGTTTATATTAATGGCAATGCAGCTGATGCTGGAACCCCTTTTGGAGGGTACAGACAATCAGGAAATGGTAGAGAGGGTGGTGTTTGGGGTCTTGATGAGTATCTAGAAGTTAAAACTGTTACTGGATGGAAATAAAAATTTATGCATTTAATCCATCGTGGGATTGTTAACAAAAAATATAAAGAAAACCTTTTAAATTCATTTAAACAATCATTTAAAAAAGGATTTGGAATAGAAACCGATATACACGCAACTAAAGATAATAAATTTGTCTGTTATCACGACTTTACTTTAACAAGGATTTTCAAAAAAAAACAAAGTGTTAAAAACTTAAATTATCAAAAGTTAAAAGAAATAAGTCTCAAACAAAATAAACCAATTCCCCTACTCCAAGATTTATTAAAGATATCAAAAAATAAATTCTATTTATTTATTGAAATTAAGCCCAAATTATCAACAAAATTACTTAAAAAACTAAATAATGAAACATCTAAATATTCAAAATGTGTATTTATTTCGTTTAAACATCAAAATATTTTTAATCTTTTAAAACTAAATAAGAAAACAAAAGTGGGTTTATCTTTTTCTCCAACAACAACTGTGAAATCAATAGTAAAAAAATCAATAATTAAAAATATAGATTGCTTAATTCTTGATAAATCATACATCAAAAACACAAAAATTCAGAAACTAAAGATTAAAAAATATTTTTATACAATTAAAAATAATTCTGAATTCAAAAAATATAAAAAAAATAACCTAATATTCGAAAACTTATAATTGTTGCTTAAGATAATTTAATCTTCCAATTATTTCGTCCCTATCCATATAATAACCTTGAAGATGCCTGTGCCCTGAATTAGGATCAAATTCTGTTCTTCCATGAAGAAGTCTTCTGTTATTGAATGAAAAAATATCACCTGGTTCTAATCTAAAATTAATTTGAAATTTACTATCATGTAATAGGTTACCAAATCGATGATGTGCTTTATAAACTGAATCCATTACATCAGGGTGACAATCAAGTGCATCTAAAGTTGCAATACTGTAACGAATATCATTATAATCTCCATCTTTTGTAAGTGAGATTGCTGTGCCATGAACACTTCTAATTGCTTCTTGAGTATAATCCTTATCTCTAAATTTCAATGGAGTGTTAACCAAGATATCAAAAGTTTCTTTTTCATTTTTTCTTAAAAAGTCTGCCACTGCAAAAGCATCAACTGCAGAAGAGTCTCCTCCTTTTGCAGAATTTACCAAACAATGTAAAAATTGATACCCTGGAGGATTTTCAAACCAAGGTAAATCCATATGATTTCTTAATGCGTGAGCTGTGTATGCAGAGTTGTTTGGTTTTGGAATGTTAATTACTTCAAAAGGTGTTTTAAAAAAAGTTTCACGAGTATGACTTATTCGATTTAATACATTTAATCCTGAATTTTTTTCAACTGGTGAATTCTTTACTATTGCTATCCCAGTGTGATGCAAAAGCTCCAACCATTTAATTAATCCATCATCGGAACTTATAATTTCATCATGATCAATTTGAATACTTTCTAAATTTTTTTCAAGTGAACTATCCCAAAGTTTATATGGGGAAATATACTTTTGCTTATGTTTTAAAGTATAACAATTTTCTCTTAACCACTTAGGGTCATAATAACTTGTATGATCTCCTTCACTCCATTCAATTTCTAATTTACCGTCTGCACTTAGAGAATATTTTTTTGGATTAATATTTTGTGATACATTCAAGATATTAAACATTCGATGTCTTGAGTCTTTGTCATGAGCAGTTGGACAATTATCTCTCAACCAAAGATAATTGAATTTGCTTTCTTCGCCATCACTCCAAATAACTTTTAAATAAGTAGAATTTTTTTCAAGTTTAGAAATTACACTCACTCTTAATCTTTATATAAATGGATATCCAAATCAACTCAATTATGGGTTGTATTATAGATTCAAGACTTGTTTTTTGTCTTTATTCATTATTAACTCTTCGAATTAAAACTTAACCTTAAGGAGATAATTTAATGAAGTTTTTAAAAAGATTAACTATCTCGATTTTCCTTCTATCATCTTTAGTTGTTAGTAATGCTAATGCAGGTGACTGTAAGGCTAGATTGGGAGATTTTGACTGGAGTAGTGCTAATATCCATACAGCTATCACTACCTTCATCCTTGAAAAGGGATATGGTTGTGAAGTGTCTGTAACTAAGGGAAGTACTACACCTATTATGGCCGCTCATTACGATGGTCAATTAGACGTTATTACTGAAGTTTGGTACGATAATATCATTGGTAATTATAAGCCTCACGAAGAAGCGGGTACAATTATCCATATGGGAACAAACACACCAGACTCTCAGCAAGCATTCTATGTAGATAAAGCTACTGCTGATAAATACAATTTAAAATCTGTTGAGGATATGAAAGATCCAAAAATAGCTGCGCTATTTAAAGATCCAGAAGATCCTTCAAAAGGTAGAATGACTAGCTGTATATCTGGTTGGACTTGCTACACTGTTAACTTGGTTAAACAAAAAGAGTATGGTTTAGATAAATATTATACAAACTTTGATCCGGGTTCAGGAGGTGCATTAGATGCTGCAATAGCAGGTGCATTTGCTAAGAAAAAACCAATCTTCACTTACTACTGGGCACCGACTGGTTTAATGGGTAAAGTTGATCTAGTAAGATTAACTGAACCAAAATTTGATCAAACATGCTGGGATAATATGTCAGCAGTTGTTGAAGATATCAAAGCTAACGGACCAGATGCTTATAAACCTTCATGCGCATGTGAATATAGAGATATGGCTTTAACTAAGTCTGTACTTGCAACATGGGCAAAAGCTCATCCAAAAGAAAATGAGTTTATTGGAAAATATACAGTTCCAACAGCTACTGTTAACAAAATGTTAGCATTCTATGAGGATGAGTCAGGTGGTGATATGGAAGCTACTGCAATAGAGTTCTTGAAAACAGAATCTATGTGGAAAGACTGGGTACCAGCTGATGTTGCTAAAAAAGTTTCAGCAGCATTATAATCTTTAAATTAAATTTATAAGATAGAGCCCTTCGGGGCTCTTTCTTTAAGTAAAAAACAAATATGGAAGCATTAAAGAAAAATAAAAAAATATTTTTTAATATTGGTTTGTTGGTTGTTTTTGTATGGTTATTAATAACTAGCTATTCTCAATCAAAAAGAAAACCTGACAATATTGGAGAATTATTAAATGATTTTTCTTGGCTAGGAGGTAAATGGCCAAAATGGTTGGATTTACCATTAATGAATTGGATTAATTCTGGTTTCAAAACACTTAACGAAAAATATGGGTACATATTTGAAGCTATTAACAATGTTCTTTTATATATGTTAATGCTTGTAAAAAACTTTTTAATTCAAGCTCCATGGCCACTGGTTATACTTGGTGTAGTGGTTCTAACTTACTTTGCAAGTGGAAGAAAAGTTGGAACAACAGTATTTGTAGGATTTTGCACTTTTTTTATAGGTTTTCTTCACCCAATATTTTGGCAAAAAGCAATTGAAACAACTGCAATAATGTTAATTGGAATATTTCTTTGTGTTGTTGCTGGTATTCCATTGGGAATAGCTATGGCACGAAGTGCAAGAACAAGAAATGTTATTTTGCCAGTTTTAGATTTAATGCAAACTATTCCAAGTTTCTGTTACCTAATTCCAGGTATTATGTTGTTTGGCTTAGGTGCAGTTCCAGCAATTATAGCCACATTTATTTATGCGGTTCCTCCTCTAGTTAGACTAACAGATTTAGGAATTAGGCTTGTTGACACTGAAGTTATTGAAGCTGCAGATGCATTTGGTGCGAGTAAAAAACAAAAGCTTTGGGGTGTACAAATGCCATTAGCTTTGCCAAATATTATGCAAGGAATTAATCAGTGTACAATGATGGCATTAGCGATGGTTGTTATTGCATCGATGATAGGTACTAGAGGCTTAGGAGATGAAGTTTTACTTGGTCTTCAACAATTGAATGTAGGGAGAGCTGCTGAAGCAGGGATCGCAATTGTGCTTTTGGCAATAGTTCTTGATAGGATAACTCAATCTTACGGAGAAACTCTACAAGAAAGAACAGCACCAAATACAAAGAAAGGTAAATAATGTCTAAAATTGAGATTAATAATGTTTATAAAATCTTCGGCAACAATCCTCAATCTGTAATGCCAATGGTAAAAGATGGAGCGAACAAAGAAGAAGTTTTAGAACAAACTGGTCATACGGTTGGTCTTGATAATGTTTCATTAAAAATAGAAGAAGGAGAAACTTTTGTTTGTATGGGTTTGTCAGGATCTGGAAAATCAACTCTAATTAGGCATTTAAATAGATTAATCGATCCCACTGATGGAGAAATTTTAGTAGAAGGAACAAATGTAATGTCATTAAATAAAGAGCAACTAATTGACTTTAGAAGACATAAAATGAGTATGGTATTTCAGAGATTTGGTTTGTTCCCACATAAAACTGTTTTACAGAACGTAGGCTATGGATTGGAAATGCAAGGCAAAGCAGAAGAGGAAAGACATAGTGTAGCGATGGAAAAAATTGATGCTGTTGGTTTAACAGGGTTTGAAAATCAATTTCCAAATCAATTATCTGGAGGAATGCAGCAACGTGTTGGTCTTGCAAGAGCACTTGCCACTGATAGTGATATCATGTTAATGGATGAAGCTTTTAGTGCATTAGACCCTTTAATAAGAAGTGATATGCAAAAACAATTACTAGATCTTCAATCGGAATTAAAAAAAACTATTGTATTTATTACTCATGATTTAGATGAGTCTCTAAGACTTGGTGATCACATTGGAATATTAAATGCTGGAAAATTAGTTCAAGTTGGAACGCCAGTTGATATTATAATGAATCCAGCTGATGATTATGTTAAGGCATTTGTTAAAGATGTTAATAGAGCAAAAGTAATTAAAGCTAAAATTATTATGAAGAGTGTTAATGAGTCTAACGATATAGATAAATCTAACTTAATAAAAGTTAATGAAGATCAATTTATTGAGGAGTTTTTACCTCAAATTGTATGTTCGAATTCTAATTGTGAAGTGGTTGACAAAAGTGGAAATGTTAAAGGGTATATATCTAATAAAGAATTACAGACATCATTAACAAAATCGTAATTAATGGTTAACAAATCATTAAAAAATAAAAAAATTATAATTTCTGCAGGTGCATCTGGAATAGGTTTAGCAACAGCTAGGGTTTGTCTTTCACGGGGAGCATACGTTTATCTTTGCGATATTGATAATAAATCCCTAAATAAATTAAACAAACATCCTCTTATAAATAAGAGGCTGTTTAAATATAATTGTGATGCTTCTGACGAAAGTCAAGTGCAGGATTTATTTAAAAAAATAAATAGAAAAACGAAAAAAATTGATGCTTTGATAAACAATGTTGGAGTTGCTGGACCAACTGGATCACTAGAAAAACTAAAGTCTAAAGATTGGGAAAGAACTATTCAGATAGATGTCAATAGTCATTTTTATTTTACTAAGAAGGCTATACCTTTAATTAAAAAGTCTAGAAATGGATCAATAATAAATATTTCATCAACTGCCGGAATACTTGGTTTTCCTTTAAGATCACCTTACGCAGCAAGTAAATGGGCAATTATTGGAATTACCAAAACTCTCGCAATGGAACTTGGAAAATACAATATAAGAGTTAATGCAGTATGCCCTGGTTCAATTAAAGGTGAAAGAATGAAAAGAGTGATCAGAGATAAAGCAAAATTTACAAAAGTTTCATCGAAAAAAATTGAGAAAGATTTTATTTCAATGAGTTCTATGAAAAAGTGGATTCTTGAAGAAGATATAGGAAAGATGTGTGCATTTTTGATTTCAGACGATTCAAGTAAGGTTTCAGGACAAGTAATTTCTGTAGATGGTCACACAGAAAGAAATGATTAATTTACCTAAGTTTTTTTTCGTATTTCTTTCTTAACTTTTGAATATCAACCAAATACTGGTCTCTTATATTAGATATCATTGCAACTGATTTACCTTTAGCCTGTCTTGCTGTTCCTAAAATCAATCTAGAAGATAATTTTTTTGATAGCTTGGGGGCTTTTAATTTAGTCCATGGTAATTTTAAAGCAGGTCCAAATTGTTTCAACATATGTTTCATTCCCGTTTTTCCTCCAGCAAGATGAAAGGTTAAAAATGTACCCATCAAAGACCATCTTAATCCTGGGCCATCTTCAATTGCTCTATCTAATTCTTCAGTAGTTGCATATCCCTCATTAATAATATGTAGCCCTTCTCTCCATAAAGCTTCTTGTAATCTATCAGACAAATATCCAGGTAATTCATTTTTAACCATAATTGGATTCATAAGAATTGATTTGTAAAATTTTTTAGCTAAATTTAAATTTTTTTTTGAAGTTCTCTCGCCTGGAACAATTTCTACAGCAGGCAATAAATATACAGGATTGAATGGATGTCCAATTATTCCCCTCTCAGGATTTTTACATTTTGAATAAATTCTCGTTGGCAACAAACCCGATGAGCTTGAAGCAATAATTGAATTAGATTTTGCATATTTTCCAATAGTGCTAATCAATTTAGTTTTTAAAGAATAATTTTCAGTTGCGCACTCCTGAATAAAATCTGCATCTTTTAATGTTTGTTCTATTGAGGTAAAAAAATGAAAATTTTTAAGATTTAATTTTTTTTTATTAAATAATTTTTTTACAAAAGGCCAAGTTCTTTTTATTTCAGATAATAATTTTTTTTTTAAGTTAATATCTTTATCAAATGCATAAACAATTTTATTATGAGCCAAACAACGTATAATCCACCCTGCTCCGATTACACCTGTTCCAATCACAGCAACTTTTTTAATATTTTGCATTACTTGTGTTTAACAAGTTTTAACTTCTCTCTTGTTTCTGCAGGTGTCATTGTTGATACACCTAGATCTTCAAGAATTCTTAATGCCTTTTCAACTAACTGTGCATTTGTTGCCAGTTTTCCTTTAGATAAATACAAATTATCCTCTAAACCTACTCTAGGATTACCACCCATAATTACAGTTTGTGCTACAAATGGCATCTCATTTTTTGAAATTGCAAAGCCTGACCACACGCCTTCTTTTGGCATAATATCTTTCATAGCTTGCATTGCTAATGGAGTAGCTGGCGCTCCCCAAGGAATTCCTAAACACATTTGAAACATAGGCGGATCATCCAACAATCCTTCTTTATATAGCTGTGCACCAAACCACATATTGCCTAAATCAAAGGCCTCGATTTCTGGTTTTACTTTAATTTCTTTCAATCTTTTTGCAGCTTTTCTTAAATCGTTTGGAGTATTGACGGTTATAACTGAACTATCACCAAAGTTTAAAGTTCCACAATCTAAAGTGCAAATCTCTGGTAAAAATTGCTCAGCATTTGCAATTCTTTCCATAACATTTGCCATATCAGTCATTGGTCCAAACTCTAATGGGTCTTTGCCTTGACCAATATCTAAATCTCCACCCATACCAGTTGTTAAATTCAAAATCACATCTGTATCACTTGAACGAACTCTATCTACAACCTCTTTATATAACTCTAATCTTCTACTTGGAGTTCCGTCTTCCTCTCTCACATGAATATGAGCAATAGCAGCTCCAGCTTTTGCAGCTTCAATTGATGCTTTAGCAATTTGTTCTGGTGTTTTTGGTAAATCTGGATGTTTACCAGCGGTATCTCCAGACCCCGTCACAGCACATGATATGAATACCTTGTTGTTCATTTTAAGTAAGATTTATACTATTATAAAAAGGACGAGGAAATAAAAAAATGTCTTTTCACATAACAAACCAAACAATCAAAAAAGAATGGACTGATTATAATAATCATATGAACATGGCTTACTATGTCTTAGTTTTTGATCAGACTTGGGAGATCATTCTAGAAAAATTTAAGATGGGTGAAAAATCTGCAAAAGATACCCAAAGAAGTACCATGGTTGTTGAAACTCGTACTACATATGATGGTGAAGTTAAAGAGGGAGATGAAGTTGAAATTGTTTTAACCTTCTTTGATCATGATAAAAAGAGATTACATTTCAAGATGGAAATGATTGAAAAATCATCAAAAAAATTATCAGCAACTATTGAAATGTTAGCGCTTTATATTGATCTTAGTAAAAGAAAAGTTACAGAATTTGAAGATGAAAAAATTAAAATTATGGATGACTTTATAAATGAAAATAAAAATGAATTTAATTCTGACAATTTATCCATTATTGGAAAACTTAAAAAATGATTGATGTAAAATTATTATCAGGAGCATTAGGTGCTGAAATAAGTGGAATTGACTTGACTGACGTTTCAGATGAAAATTTTAAAAAAATAAATAACTTATTATTAGAACACAAAGTTATTTTTTTTCGAAATCAACCTTTGACGTCAGAACAACATGTTGCTCTAGCTTCAAAATTTGGACCATTAGAAACACATGCTTATGTAAGAGGTTTAAGTGAATTCCCTGAAATAATAAGAATAATTAAAAAGCCTGAAGAAAAAACACAATGGGGTGAAGGTTGGCATTCAGATGTTAGCTATAACGAAAAACCAACTAAAGCTGTAATTTTAAAATCAATTAAAATTCCACCAGTTGGAGGAGATACTGTTTTCTCAAACATGGAACTTGCGTGGGAGACCCTAGAAGAAGAGATAAAAAATAAAATTAAAAATAAAAAAGCAGTTCATTCTTCACTTGGAGGTGGGTTTTTCCTTGATAAATATAAAGCAATGCAAAGTAATGGAAATATGGATGAATACTCAAACACTCATCCAATTTTAAGAACTCATCCAGAAACAGGCAAAAAAATTCTTTTTGTAAATTGGACTTACACAAAAGAAATTGTTGGTATGGACAAAGAAGAAAGTAAAGAGATATTAAATTATTTATTTGAACATCAGGCAAGATTAGATCTTACTTGTAGATTTAAATGGACAGAAAATGCAGTGGCTATTTGGGATAATAGAAGTGTTCAGCATTATGCTATTGCTGATTTTTATCCAAATAAAGGGCTTGGTTTTGAAAGAGTAATGGATCGTATAGCTGTTGAAGGGGATCATCCGCAATAATAAATGAAGATAATTTATAAAATCATTTCAAATTTTATAAATAATAAATCTTTATACATTGGTGAGAAAGTAACTATGTCAGAACATATGATTCAGTCAGCAATGCTTGCTGAAAAAGCTAAATGTAATGATGATTTAATTTGTGCATGTTTACTTCATGACTATGGTCATTTTCTTTTAGAAGATCCTCAAGAATTAGTTAAAAATAAATTAGATGGAGAGCATGAAAATATTGGATATCAGTATTTAAAAAAATTTTTTGGACAAAAAATTGTTGAGCCAATTAAATACCATGTTTTAGCTAAACGTTATTTGGCTCGAGACAAAAAATATTTTGACTTTTTATCAGATGCGTCAAAAATAAGCCTCAAATTACAAGGAGGAGTTTTAAATGACAAAGAAAGTAAAAAGTTTGAGAATAAATCTTACTTTAAGCCATCAATTCTAGTCCGAAAGTTTGACGAAGCAGCTAAAAGAACTGACATAAAAATGAAATCTATTCATGACTATGAAAAGTTGTTAAGTTCAAAACTTATATGAATTTTGATTATTTAATCATTGGCGCTGGAAGTGCAGGCTGTGTACTTGCAAATCGATTAACAGAAAATAATCAAAACAATGTAGCAATATTTGAAGCTGGGAAACCCAGTGATATCTGGAAAGTCAACATGCCACTTGCGATTTTATACACAATGCATGATCCAAAGTATAACTACAAATATTATTCAGAACCAGAACCTCACTTGCATAACAGAAGATTATTCTGTCCTAGAGGAAAAATGATTGGTGGATGTTCTGCGCATAATGGAATGGTATTCGTAAGAGGTAATCCGAATGATTATCAAAGATGGGTATCATTTGGATTGGAAGATTGGTCTTATGAAAAAGTTCTTCCCTATTTTAAAAAAATTGAAACATGGTCTGAAGGAGAAAATGAATATCGGGGTGGCAGTGGAATACTACCAGTAAACCAATCTAAAAATAAAAACCCTTTATTCAAAGCATTTGTCGATTCAGCTGGTGAAGCAGGTTACAAAATAAATAATGACATGAATGGTAAAGAACAAGAAGGTTTTGGAATGTACGATGTTACGATTCATAAAGGTGAAAGGGCTAGTGTTTCTAAATATTATTTAAATCCAGCAAAAAAAAGAAAAAATCTAAAAGTATTTACAGAAGCCTTTGTTGAGAAAATTATTTTTGATGGAAGAAAAGCAATTGGAATAGAAGTAAAAATTAAAAATAAAGTTGAAAAAATATATGCAAATAAAGAGGTAATTTTGAGTGGTGGTGCAATCAATTCACCACAATTACTAATGCTTTCAGGAATTGGACCAAGCCAGCACCTAAAAGATAAAGGAATTAGTGTTGTTAACAACTTGGAGGGAGTCGGAAAAAACTTACAAGACCACTTAGAAACTTATGTGCAACAAGAATGTAAAACTAAAGATACTTTGTATTCTTATGTTAACAAAATCAACATGATTAGAGTTGGTATTCAATGGTTTCTAAATAGAAGTGGCCCTTGTTCTGCCTCTTTCTTAGAAGCAGGAGGTTTTTGTAAATCATCTCCAGAAAGAGAATATCCTAATATTCAATTTCATTTTTTTCCTGCGTTTGTAATTGATCATGGATTAGTTGATCCAGATAGACATGGTTATCAACTACATGCAAGTCCAAATCACCCAAAAAGTAGAGGTCATATAACACTAAATAGTTCAAATCCTTATGATTATCCAAAAATTCAATTTAATTATTTAGAACATGAAGATGATTTAAAGCAAACAATAGAATGTATTCATGTGGCTAGAAAAATTTTAGGACAAGATTCATTAAAACCATACGCAGGAAAAGAAATTGGACCAGGAGAACATGCTCAAACCAATGAAGTATTTGAGGAATATATTCGTTCAAAAGCAGAGACAGCATATCACCCATCTTGTACTTTAAAAATGGGAGTAGACAATATGGCTGTAGTTGACCAAAAACTAAAAGTTCATGGTATAGAAAACTTAAGAGTAGTTGATGCTTCTGTAATGCCAGAAATTACTAGTGGAAATCTAAATGCTCCAACTTTAATGATTGCAGAAAGAGCATCAGAATTTATTTTAAATTCTTAGTGTTAAAATTTATTGAAATTAACTTTTATTTAAATTAATCATTTACATAAAATGAAAAAGACTATTGTTCAAAGTTGGAATGAATGGGATCCATTAAAACATGTAATTGTTGGAAGGGCAGATAATTGCTGTATTCCTGCACCTGAACCAGCTGTTGATTGTAAAATTCCACCTGACTCTGTGATGAAAGGTAAACACGGAAGACGAACACAAGATTCTATAGATAGAGCTAATGAACTTTTAGATAAATTTGTTAAAACACTTGAGGGAAGAGGTATAAGAGTTGATAGACCTACTCCACTTAAATTTGATGAAAAAATTGCCACTCCTGATTGGGAAGCAGAACATATGTTTGGGTGTATGCCATCTAGAGATGTTATAATTACAGTTGGAAAAGAAATGCTTGAAGCTACAATGAGTTTTAGATGTAGATGGTTTGAGTATTTAGCCTACAGACCATTGTTACAAAAGTACTTTGTTGAAGATCCCGGCATGAGACACGAAACTGCGCCTAAACCTAGATTGACTGATGCTGATTATCATATGAATTATTTATCAGAAGATGTGAGTATAGAGCAAAGATTACAGTGGGCAGAAAAAAAATATTTTGTTACAACTGAAGAGGAACCACTTTTTGATGCTGCAGATATTTTAAGATTTGGAAAAGATTTAATTGTTCAACATGGATTTACAACTAATCTAAAAGGAATTGACTGGTTAAAAAGACATTTTCCAGATCATAGAATTCATACAGTAAATTTTCCAGGAGATCCCTACCCAATTCATATAGATGCAACTTTTACACCTATAAAACCTGGGTTAATTTTAAATAATCCAGTTAGAAAGCTTCCAAAAGAACAAAGGAAACTTTTTGAAGACAATGGTTGGGAAATTGTTTATGCGGCTCAGCCTGCCCATAATTCACCTCCAGACCTGAGTTATTACTCTGTATGGCTATCAATGAATGTTTTGGTACTAGATCCAAAAACAGTATGTGTAGAAAAGACAGAAGTTTATCAAGCTGAACAATTAGATAAGCTTGGAATGGAAGTAATTCCAATAGATTTTAGAGAAGTCTATGCTTTTGGTGGTAGTTTACATTGCAGCACAACTGATGTTTTCAGAGAAGGTGATCTTCAGAACTATTTTCCAAAACAATAAATTCGTTGTAAACTAATTAATGTCCACCCCTAATAATAATCCTAAAGGGATAGTATTCATACTAATAGCCATGATGGTTTTTTCTGTCCAGGATGGAATCATGAAGTATATTTATAATTTTGTTTCACTTTATGAAATTTACTTAATTAGAACAGTAATAAGTTTTGTGCTTATTTTAATGTTTTTAATAATTACAAGACAACCAATAGTATTTAAAACCCAATATCCTCTTTTAACTATTACGCGTGTAATACTTTTTTTCTTTGGCTTTAGTTCTTTTTATGTTTCTTTGACCGTGTTACCGCTTGGTACTGCTACTGCTTTATTTTTTGTTACTCCCTTTTTAATTACAATATTCGCTCATTTTTTTTTAAAAGAAGAAATAGGAGTAAGAAGGTGGTCTGCTATAGTCGTTGGATTTATTGGTGTTTATATAACATTAAATCCTGATTTTAGTAATTTTAACTATTTAAGTTTGATGCCTATTTTATGTGCGCTTTGTTACTCATTATCTATGATAATAATAAAAAAAACATCTGATAAGGATAGTGTTTATACACAAACATTTACATTTTATATTGGTGCAATAATTATTAGCATAATTTTTTATTTTATTATCGGTGATGGTCAATATAACGTCTCGGATCATCCAGCTTCACAATTTATATTTAGGGAATGGTTTATTGATTTTAATTCTAATATTCTATTAATGACTGCAACAGGGGTGACTGCCACGCTTGCTTTTCTTTTTTTATTTAAAGCTTACAGCATAGCTTCTCCAGCTGTTGTTTCGCCATTCGAATATTCAATATTATTTTGGTCGCCACTTGTAGGATGGTTATATTTTGAAGAAATACCTTCATTAAATACAGTGATTGGAATTTTAATTATAGTATCAAGTGGTGTTTATATTTTTATTCGTGAAAAGGCACAAAATCAATCTATTGCTACAGAAAAACCACTTAGATAAATGACAAAAGATAATAATTCTAAAGGTATTATTTTAATAATCGTCGCGATGACTTTATTTGCAATGCAAGATTCTTTAATAAAATATATTTTTGAAAAAGCCTCTCTTTATGAAATTTTTTTTGGAAGGTATTTTGTTGCAGCTGTTTTACTTTTTAGTTACATAAAAATTAAAAAACAAAAAGTTTCATTTAAAACTTTTTATCCTATTTTAACAATTGTTAGAGTTGTTCTTCACTTTTTGGCATTTTCAGCTTTCTTTATTTCTCTTACGTACATGCCCTTAGCAACAGCAAATGCCCTATTCTTCTCTTGTCCTTTTTTTGTATCTATTTTTGCTAAATTTTTTTTAAAAGAGTTTATTGGAATAAGAAGATGGTCTGCAATTGTATTTGGTTTCATAGGAGTTTTTATTGTACTTGACCCAAACTTTTCTGATTTTGAATACAAAAGTTTACTCCCAGTAGTATGTGCATTCTTTTATGCTGCATCCATGACAATAACAAAATACACATCAGATAAAGATGATGTTAATACTCAACTATTTTATTTTTATTTAATAGCCCTAATTTTATGTGGTCTTATTTATTTGTTTATGGGAAATGGACAATTGAATAATCCCGACTTTGATCCAACTACACAGTTTATTTTTAGAGAGTGGTTTTCAAATAT
Source organism: uncultured Pelagibacteraceae bacterium (assembly GCA_902611405.1). Classification (GTDB taxonomy): domain Bacteria; phylum Pseudomonadota; class Alphaproteobacteria; order Pelagibacterales; family Pelagibacteraceae; genus Pelagibacter. The sequence continues at coordinate 11,118 of CACLZL010000004.1, read as the reverse complement.
TGAATATACATGGAAATTTATCTTATTTTTTGGTTTTGTCGCCTCGATTGCTTTCCTCTGCATATTTTCAGCTTACATTGTTGCTTCACCTTCTGTGGTTTCTCTGTTTGAATATTCTCTAATTATAATGTCTATGATACCTGGATATTTTTTATTTAATGAAATTCCATCAGGTAGAACTTTTTTTGGAGTTGCGTGTATAATAGCTGCTGGGATTTATATTTACTTAAGAGAAAAAGCTAGGGATCAATATATTGCAACAGAAACTCCAGTAAGAAGATGACCAAAAGTTATATACCTACAATTAATATATCCTCACTTATAAAAAATAACTTTGAAACTCAAAGTGCATTTAAGACAATTAAAGAAATTGAAAAAGCTTGTACCAAAGTAGGTTTTTTTCAAATTACTGGTCATGAAATTAATTTAAAATTAATTAAAAAAACATGCGGGGTTGGCAATAAATTTTTTAATTTACCAGACAGAAAAAAAAGAAAGTTGTCACCAAAAAAATGGAATAAAAAAAATAAAAATCTATACAGAGGATATTTTCCTAATGATGTGAATGGAAAAGAAGGTTTGGATATAGGTGATTTAAAAGTAACTAAAAAATATTCCTCAAATCTAAATAATCAATACATAGAGTATCTCAATCTAGGAAAATGCTTAAATAAAAACTCAATTAATATTTTAAATAAATATTTTGATAACATTTATAGATTAAGTGAGACATTGTTTAAAAGTGTAATAAAACTTAGTAAAAAAAATCCTGATATTTCTGGTAAAGCTTTTTCAAGATTAAAAACATTGAGTACATTAAGATTTAATTATTACCCTAACCAAACAAAACCAGTGGAAATATCAAAACAAGATGGGGTCGCTCTTGGATGTGAAACACATGTTGATAGTGGAATATTTACAGTTCTCTATCAAGATAGAAAAGGTGGATTACAAGTACAAAATAGAAAAAACAAAAAATGGTATGATGTACCATTCAACAAAAAAGCTTTAGTGGTAAATACGGGAAGAGCGTTAGAATTTCTTAGCAAAGGTAAATTTAAAGCAACTAATCACAGGGTTTTATGGAATAAAAGCCAAAGGCTCTCTGTCCCTTTTTTCTTTGAGCCTTCATATGATTTCAATATGAACCAATCATTTTTAAATGGAAATAAATTTAAAAATAATGGTGAAATTTATGAGAAATTTCTCAACAAATCTTTAAAGAAATTTATTGAATATCAACGTTAGTAATTATAAAGTTTAAATATAAAGCGATACATAACTCGTCGATAAATTCATAGATTTACGAAAGTGGGATCGGTCGTCTTTAAATTAACTTTTAAAGGAGGCTTTATGAAATTTGGTTATTTTTGTAATACCACAAACTGGACACACAAACCTTATCATCAATTGTTAGATGAAACTAAAGAAATTACAGAATACTGTGATCAAAAAAAATGGAATTCAATTTGGTTTACAGAACATCACTTCAATCACGAGGGAATGGAATCTTGTACAAATCCATTAATGATGGGTGCAGATGCAGCTGCAAGAACAAAAAATATTAGAATAGGTCAAGCTGCAAACGTTATTACTTTTCATAATCCAATAAGATTAGCTGAAGATATAGCTACATTAGACCAGCTTTCTAAAGGAAGAGTTGAGGTGGGTGTAGCAAGAGGAATATATGGTAGGGAAGCAATTAACCTAAATAAAGAAGCTGACTTAAAAGATCAGGCTAAAAATTTTAGATTATTTGCTGAGACTTTAGAAGTGTTGAAGAAAGCATGGAGTGAAAAATTTTTCAGTCATCAGGGAGAATTTTATACTTATCCGTCGCCAAATTATGTTTGGCAGCATGATATGAGTCCTCCAAGTGAAGAATTTATGAATATGGAAGACAGTACTATGAAAAAAATCAGTGTTGTTCCACAGCCATACCAACAGCCACACCCTCCAATTCATCAAGTTGTTGATGGAATAAGATCAATTGAGTGGGCTGCTGAAAATAATATTAATGTTATAATGTGGATACCAACCGTAAAAGCTTTGAAACCAAAATTCGAAGCTTATAAAAATAAAAGATCAGAAGTAACAAAGAAAAATATACCCCTTGGCGAAGGGGTGTCTCTTGTAAGAGACATGTTCGTTGCAGATACCATGGAAGAAGCAAAAGAGAAAGCTGGTGAACATATGGTAAATTATATGAGATGGGTTTGCCATTGGAGAGGTTTGGGAAATCATATGGATCCTGGTGAAGAGCTACCTGAAACAAAAGGTAAATTAGATTTATTAAATTATGAATTTTTACATAAAAGAAACATGTTATTTGGAACACCAGAATATGTGATTGATAAAATTCATGAATTAAAATCTGAACTCAATTTACAAAATTTGCAAGTTTGGTCTAATTTTCCAGGTGTGAAGCATAAAGATTGTATGAAAAGTATAAAACTTTTCACAGAAAAAGTTATGCCTCACTTCCAAGATGATTTTGATACTGAAGTAAAAAAAGTTTCGTGAAAAAAAAACGAAAAAGAATTAGCGGCGGACAAGCTGCTGTTCAATCATTAAAAAAAGAAAGAGTAAAACATGTTTTTGGACTTATTGGTTCAGCAACAATGGAAATGTTTGATGCCCTCTATCACGAAAAAAATATAAAATTTATTGGCGTCAGAGATGAAAGAACTGGCACACATATGGCTGATGGTTATGCAAGAGCCTCGAATAAACCTGGGGTAATTATTGCAGGCCAAAACGGACCTGGCGCTACTAATTTAGTTACAGGCGTTGCCCAAGCAAAAGCAGCCTTTTCTCCGGTTGTTGCTATTGCAGGTTCGCATTCAACTAAAGATAAAATGGAAGATGCATTCCAAGGTTTAGACCAACAGTCTTTGTTTGCACCTATTACAAAGAAAACTTGGACTATAAAAAATTCAAAAATAATTCCAAAAATTATGAGTGATGCTTTTAGTTTAGCAATGAAACCTAGAAAAGGACCTGTTTGTGTAAATTTACCAAGAAATATATTAGCAGCTTCAAACAATTATAATATTAATACTAAAAAACCATCATTCACAAATGAGAGCAAACAAAAAGGAAATAAGGAAAATATCAAAAGAGCTGCAAAATTAATTGGATCCTCAAAATGTTCGGTAATTATTGTTGGGGCAGGAATTAAGTATAATTCCAAATACAAAGAGGTAATAAAGTTAGCTGAACTATGCAACTTACCTATTGTTACAGCAGCGGGTCATGGAGATGCAATTCCTTTTGGTCATAAATTAAATGCGGGACAAATGGGTCCTAGGGGAAATCCTGTTGCATCAAGATTAGTTAAAAATGCAGATGTCATTTTAGCAATAGGAACGCGTTTAGGATTTAATTCAACTTTTTACTCTTATGAAAACATAAATAAAGAAGCAAAAATAATTCAAATTGAACTGGAAAAAACAATGCTTGGAAAATATTTTCCTGTGAAAGTAAAGATACACGCAGATGCTGCGACTGCAACTAAACAGCTTTACGAAGAGATTAAAAAAGAGAAAATTAAATTAGATTTTAAAGATTGGACTAACTCTTATTTACAAGAGAGAAAAGAATATTTGATAAATAGAAATAAAGAAAATTTGGGTCAAAATTTTCCTATACAGCCAAAAGGGCTATTTAAACAATTAAGAAAAGTGCTACCAAGAAACTCGGCAATTACTCTAGATGCTGGAACTTTATGTTTGCAAGCTACAGATGCTTTAGAATATTATGATCCTCCTTCATTATTTACTCCATTAGACTTTGGTTTAGTTGGTTTTTCTTTTGCATGTGGTCTTGGAGTCAAGGTTGCGAAACCTAAAAAAACAGTTGTTAGTCTTATGGGTGATGGAGGTTTTGGCATGACAATATCTGAATTAAGTACTGCGGTTGAATATGGAATTAATACAACAACTATTGTGATGAACAATCAAAGCTGGGGTGCAGAAAAAGCTTATCAAAAAGATTTTTTTGGCAAAAGATATTTAGGTGCAGATATTACCAGTCCATCCTTTGATAAGGTTGCAGAACTTTATGGTGCAAGAGGTTTTAAAGTTAAAAAAATTTCTGAGATTAGTGAAGCTGTAAGAGCAGCAATTAAATCAAACAAACCATCTGTGATAGATGTTGATGTAGATCCAAAAGCATTATACAGTTTTAGAAGAGATAGTTTCAAACATAAATTAAAAAAATGAAATTAGAATTAAGAAAATTTACAAAATTTGTAGACAAAACTTTTATTGAAGGTGGTAAAGAAGCAAAAGAACCAGTCTTAATGGTATCGGTAGCAGCAGTGTTTAAAAATCCATGGCATGATCAGGGTTTTGTTGAAGATCTCAGGCCAACTATTTTAGATCTTGCACCAAAGCTAGGTGATTTACTTGTTCCAGAATTGATAAAAGAAATAGGATCACCTGAAAAAATATTGGCATATGGTAAAGCAGGTGTAGTTGGATTGAACGGTGAAATAGAGCATGCTTCAGCTTTTATTCATACTTTAAGGTTCGGTAATAAATTTAGAGATGCGGTTGGTGGAACTTCCTATTTAAGTTTTACAAATACAAGGGGACCTGCTGGATCAAAGATTGCGATTCCTATGATGCATAAAACAGATTCTGGATTGAGACCATATTACCTAACTCATGAATTTACTATTCATGATGCACCCTTCGATGATGAGGTGGTTATTGCAATTGGTGGGGCATCAAGTGGTAGAGCGCATGCAAGAACTGGTGACAGATATCAAGACATGAAAGAAATGGGTATTGAGCCAAAATAATTCTTGATGACGACAGGAACTACTGCCTCAGGAACTTATTACTTATTCAATAAAAAGGATCAAGATGTGCCAATAGTATTTGTGCATGGTGTAGGTCTTACTCACGAAATATGGCAGCCTCAACTTGAATTTTTTAATTATCATTCGACTCTCGCTTATGACATTTTAGGTCATGGAAAATCTTCATTAGAAAATAAGGAAATTAGTTTTGATGATTTTTCTGACCAACTAATTAGGTTAATGGACCATCTTAATATAAAAAAAATACATCTTGTAGGTTTCTCTATAGGGTCTTTAATTGCACGAAATTTTGCAACTAAACATAATGAACGTTTACAAACATTAACTCTTTTGTGTTCTATTTCTAAAAGAACTGAGGAACAACAAAAAATTGTTAATCAAAGATTTGAACAAGCAAAACAAGAATTAAAACTCTCAAAACAAGCCCTGAAAAGATGGTTTAGTAATAAATATCTAGAAAATAATCCAGAAATATATGAGAAAATAAGTTCAATTTTGTCTGCTAATAATATGAATAATTTTTTAAAGGTTTACGAGCTATTCGTTAATCATAAAAATGATGAAGATTTTAATAAAATTAAAGCAAGGACACTGGTTATGACAGGTGAATACGATATTGGCTCAACTGTAAAAATGTCTCAAGAATTGAATGCTTTAATCTCTAAAAGTCAATTAAAGATCATTAAAGATGGAAAACATCTTTGTGGAATTGAGTGTGCTGATGATGTAAATTTAACGATCAAAAATTTTATTGGATCAGATGAGTAAACTTAAACAATATAAAATGTTTATTAATGGTGAATGGGTTGATTCTGAAAGTAAAAGAAAATTTGAAACTCTAAACCCAGAACACAATGAGCCATGGGCAGTTGTTCCAGAAGCAAGTGCTAAAGATGTTGATAATGCAGTTAAAGCTGCTCAAAAAGCATTTGAAGGGGAATGGCCAAAACTACTTCCTAGAGAAAGAGCTAAATACTTAAGAGCTATTGGAGATCAATTGAGAGAGAATGCAGAAATGCTTGGAGAAATAGAAACAATTGATACTGGAAAACTCTATAGAGAAACAAAAAAACAAGCAGTTTATATAGCAGAATATTACGACTATTATGCTGGTTTGGCAGATAAAGTTGAAGGAACAGTTTTGCCAATAGATAAACCAAATGTTCAAGCAATAACAACAAGAATACCTATAGGAGTTATAGCTGCAATTATTCCTTGGAATTCACAAATGTTTTTAACTGCTACTAAAGTAGCACCAGCACTTGCAATGGGTAATACAGTTGTAATTAAATCTTCTGAACTTGCCCCTGCTGTTTTGTTTGAATTTGCAAAATTAATTGAAAAAACTGGGATCCCAAAAGGTGTGGTGAATGTAATTACAGGATTTGGAGATCCTTGTGGTAAAAGTTTAACTACTCACAATTTAGTTGAAAAAGTTGCTTTTACTGGTGGTCCTGAAACAGCGCGACATATAATTAGAAACTCTGCGGAAAATTTATCTGAAGTAAGTTTAGAGCTAGGTGGAAAAAGTCCAGTTGCAGTGTTTGATGATGCAGAACAAGAAAATGCAATAAATGGAATTACAGCTGGAATATTTGGTGCAAGTGGACAAAGTTGTATAGCAGGATCAAGACTTTATTTGCAAAAAGGAATTTATGATGAATTTTTAGATAAACTTTCAAAACGTGCATCACAAATAAAAATTGGAGCACCAATGGATCCTGAAACGGAGATGGGTCCCTTAAGTAATTTTAAACAATTAGAGGTAATAGAAAAAAATATTAAAGACACAATTGATCAAGGTGGAAAAATTAAGTTTGGAGGTGAAAGACACTCCTTTTCAAATAAAGGATATTACTTTCCTCCTACAATTGTTGAATGTGATAATCACAATCTGCCAGTAGCGGAAAATGAGTTATTTGGACCTGTATTATCAGTAATGAAATTTGATACAGAAGAGGAAGTAATTTCAAAAATGAATGATAATCAATATGGATTATCTTCTGGTATTTATACAAGTAATTTATCCAGAGGGATGAGAGTCTCAAAAGCAATTAGGGCAGGAATTACCTTTGTGAATACTTATAGATTAATTTCACCTTCAGCTCCATTTGGAGGTATCAAAGATAGTGGATATGGAAAAGAGGCTGGAATTGAGTCTATTAAAGATTACACTAGAGTTAAAACCACATGGTTCTATACTTCTGACGAACCTTCGCTAGACCCCTTCTCAATCAGATAATCATAAGCGTCAATTCACTGTCTAAAATAGGATAATTTTGTCATTGAATATTAATAATATTCATACTTAAATTGGTTTTTTATAAATTGTTAACAATATAGAGGAAGATAATGAAAAAACTATTTATTGCTGCATTTATGTTTGTTTCTATTTTTGGAACAAAAGTAATGGCAGATATTAAAATGGGGATTATTTTAGGATTTACTGGTCCTATTGAATCTCTAACTCCTGCTATGGCGGCATCTGCAGAACTTGCTTTTAAAGAAGCATCAGACTCAGGTTCGCTATTAGGTGGAAAAAAAATTGAAGTCATGAGAGCAGACTCAACTTGTGTTGACTCAGCAGCAGCAACAGCAGCAGCTGAAGGTTTAATATCAGGTGGTGTAGCTGCAATCATGGGAGCAGACTGTTCAGGTGTAACTGGTGCAATTGCAACAAATGTTGCTGTACCAAATGGTGTAGTTATGATTTCACCTTCTGCAACTTCTCCAGGATTAACAACTCTAGATGATAAAGGGTATTTCTTTAGAACTGCTCCATCAGATGCTAGAGGTGGTCAAATTTTAGCTGACATAACTAAAGATAGAAAAGTAAAAAGTGTTGCAATCACTTATACTAACAATGACTATGGTAAAGGTTTAGCTGATGTTTACAAAGCAGCAGTTGAAGCTCATGGTATTAAAGTTACAACTGTAACTGCTCATGAAGATGGAAAAGCAGATTACTCATCTGAAGTAGCAACTCTTGCTTCTGCTGGTGGGGATGCTGTAGCTGTAATTGGTTATCTTGACCAAGGAGGAAAAGGAATAATTCAAGCTTCTTTAGACTCTGGTGCATTTGATAAATTTGTTTTATCAGATGGTATGATTGGTCAATCTTTAGTTGATGCTTTTGGTAAAGATTTAAGTAAATCATTTGGATCTATGCCAGGTTCTACTGGTAAAGGTGCTGGCATATTTGCTGAAGTTGCAAAAGCTGGTGGTGTAGAAGCGTCTGGTCCATACACAGCTGAGTCTTACGATGCAGCTGCGTTAATCGTACTTGCAATGCAAGCAGGTAACTCTGCTGACAGAGCATCTATTGCAAAAAATGTAATGGATGTTGCTAACGCTCCTGGAAAAAAGATTTATCCAGGTGAACTTAAGAAAGGTTTAGATTTACTAGCGAAAGGTAAAAAGATCAATTACGAAGGTGCTACTGGAGTAACTTTTACTGAAGTTGGTGAAGCTGAAGGTTCTTTCTTAGAGCAAGAAGTTAAAGGCGGAAAATTCAAAACTAAAAAACAAAGATAATTTATTATCTTAATTCAAAAACCCCAGTAATTTAATTACTGGGGTTTTTTTTTAGATCAGCTCTAATGGTAGAAAGAGCTATTATAATTAGAAAAATTAAACATATTAGATTCATAGTTTTCCAGCTAGTTAAGCTAAGAAATACTCCAGCAGATAAACTGGCTAATGCTTGTATAGAATAAACAATTAAATCATTATACCCTTGAGCTCTAAATTTTTCCTCTTCTCTGTAACACAAAACAAGTAAGCTTGTTCCTGAAATAAATAGAAAGTTCCACCCTAGCCCCAGAAAAATAAGTGCAACCATATAGTTAATATAATTCTGTTCAAATAAACTAGTAATAATTGTGACCAAAAACAATAAAACTCCCACATACATAATTTTACTATGACCAAACTTTTTAATTAAATTTCCTGTAACTAGTGAAGGTAAAAACATGGCTGCTATATGAAGTTGAATAACAAATCCAGTCTTGGATAAACTTATTTTCTCCATCAGATGCATACTTATAGGAGTTGCTGTCATTAAAAAAGTCATTACAGCATAGGCAAAAGCAGAAGCTACAAGCGCCTGTAGAAATCTAGGTTGAGAGATAAGCTCAAAAAAACTTCTTCCTGTTTTATATTGATTACTAGATATCGTTTTTGGTTCCTGATAAAAAATTAAAAATATTGTTGATGAGATAGATAAAATGGCAAGTGCAAGATAAGAACCTGCATATATATGATCTGAAATAAATCCTTTCGAAATGTTTGCAATGTTTGGACCAATAAAGGCCGAACCAATTCCTGCTAACAAAATGATAGAAATTGCTTTTGGTGCATAATCCTTATCCACGACCTCGACTGCTGCAAAACGATATTGATGGCTGAAAGCTATTCCTCCACCAATTAAAAAGCACCCTAAATTATATATGACAAAACTTTCTATAATTATAGAGTATGCAGTTAAAAGAGATGCAAAGCATGTACCTATTGATGCAAAAATAAAACCTAATTTTCGTCCAATTATACTCATTAACTTTGCAGCAAAAAAAGCGAATAACGCAATTCCAACAACTGACAAAGCCATTGGAAGAGTTGCTAAAGATTTTATTGAACTAAATTTCGAACCAATTATACCACTTAAAAAAACTGTGACTGGGGCAGCTGTAAAAGCAAAAATCTGGCTTAAAATGAGTAACGAAAGATTTTTATTCATTAAAAGAATAAATACTTATCAGCCATATACAAAGCCCAAGCAGCAGCAGCACCTAATATAATATATTTCATTACGTTTACTTTATTTCTATTTTTTCAGGAAGTATACCTTTAGGTCTATACCTCATTATAAACAACAATCCTAATCCCATCAGTAAAAATCTGAAATAAGGAACGCTTTCAATTAAATGAGCTTTAAGTGCATTTGTTTCAGGAATTCCTGCAGTGAAAAAGTTTATTAAGAATAATGATATTGGTGCAGCTTCAATCCATAAAAACCAAACAACAAATCCTCCTAAAATTGCTCCAAAATTATTTCCACTTCCTCCAACAATTACCATCACCCAAATCAAAAACGTATATCTCATAGGTCTATAACTTCCCGGTGTAAATAAACCATCTTGTGTAACAAGCATTGCGCCCGCAATTCCAACAATTGCTGAGCCTAAAATAAAAATTAGTAAATGTTGTTTAACAACATTTTTACCCATTGCATTTGCAGCTTCCTCATTATCTCTAATTGCCCTCATCATTCTTCCCCATGGAGAATAAAGAGCCTTTTGAGTTAAAATTAAAAGAATGATTACTACTACTAAAAATAATCCTGAATAACACAGTTTTACAAATACTGAAGAGCCTTCAATAACAAGTTGATTTAAAGCAGCTTGTCTATCAGCTAAATTCTCAATTACACTTAATTTTCCTGAATTAAACTTTTCAACTAATTTAATAAACCAATCTGTCGTTTGAAGATCTACTTCATAAGGTGCGGGTCTTTTAAGACCAATAACATTTTTTACACCTCTTGTGAGCCAATCTTCATGTTTAATGATCGCAATAACAATTTCAGAAATAAGAAGAGTAGCAATAGCTAAATAGTCTGCTCTAAGACCAAGTGCAACTTTTCCAACTATAAATGCTAAACCACCGGCAAAAAGAGCTCCAACTATCCAAGAAAATATAATTGGTAATCCAAATCCTCCTAAGAAACCAGTTTTAGCAGGGTCAACTGCTTCAATAGCTTCTATGCCTGGCTCTGCAGAAAATCTAATAAGTAAAATACCTGAAATTATTATTGCAGCAATGCTGTATGTTCTTATTTTTGATTTTTCAAATCTTTTTAAAACAAAACGTATAACTAATACCATTACTACTATCAGCCATAAGGACATTAGAATGTCGAAACCTCCTGCCCTCCAAGCTTCTTGCACAGGATCGACAGATATCAATACCGCAGCTAAACCACCTAAAGCTGTATAACCCATAATTCCAAAATTAATTAAACCAGCATATCCCCATTGAATATTTGCTCCCATTGTCATTACTGCAGAAATTAAACAGAGATTAAATATTGATAAAGCTATATTCCAAGACTGAAATATACCAACCATCAAAATGAGCACCATCATGATGCTATAAGCTGCAATTACATTTAGGTTTTTTCTCACAATACTTTCCCCTTAAATATTCCCGAAGGTCGATAAATTAAAACAATTACAAGAATAGAGAATGATACTGCAAACTTGTAATCTGTTGACAGTAGCTGAACTAAACTA
>CACLZL010000003.1 GCA_902611405.1 uncultured Pelagibacteraceae bacterium | reverse complement strand
ACTTTAAAAAAAATTTCATTTTTTGATATTCTAACTTTAAATTCTTCTCCATTTCTAAAGCTTGGATGCTGAACAATTCCAAGATCAAAATCTATATCGATTATCATATTTTCTTTCCACTCTTTTGCATTACAAAAATATGTTTTAGCAAATGAAGTTTTACAAAAAAATAGTATTAAAAATATTAATAGAAATATTTTTTTAATATAATTTTTGACCACAGTAACTTTATTTTGTTTTTAATTAATTTAATTAACTAGTTTCTTTTCTTAATTGTTCAATTTTAATCTTTTTTTGCAAACTTCTATTCTTGTCGTAAAGAAGATTAAATTTTATTTTGTTATTAGTTTTTATCAAAATTGATTTAGCATTTCTTACCTCTAAATTATCCGCAACAGCACTTATTGGTCTTTTTATTGGATTTAAATTCGTAATTGTTATCTTTAACTTATCATTAACAATTTTTCCCTTCCATCTCCTCGGTCTAAACGGGCTTATAGGTGAAATTGACAATTTCTTAGAATGAAGGCTAAGAATAGGACCGTGTACTGAAAGATTATATGCTGTACTACCGGCAGGAGTTGATACTAAAACTCCATCAGAAACTAGTTTTTTGATTATTTGTCTTGAACCTTGCTTAATTGATATTGAGGCAGCCTGTCTACTTTGTCTTAGTATTGAGACCTCATTAATTGCAATTGATTTTTTTATTTGATTATTTTTATTTTTAACAATCATTTCTAAAGGTGAGATTGAAACCACGTTGGCTTTAGACAAATTTTTAATTATGTTTTTTGGTGAAAATTTATTCATCAAAAATCCATAGTTACCAGAATTAATGCCATAAAAAGATTTCTCATATTTATTATATTTTTTTAACGTTGAAAGCATAAATCCATCACCACCTATTACAATTATTAAATTTGATTTTGAAAGTGTATATATAAATATTTTTTTTTCTAAATATTTTTTAATTTTTAAGGAAAAATTATTTTTATCACAAACGATATGAGGCTTAATCATTTATATGCTCATATAATTTTTTATTCAAAAAGTTTGCTATATCTTTTGCTGCTATTAATGATAAATGATATCCATCCTCTTTTTTAGGTATATTTTCGGTTTCGTTATTTCTATAAAAACTACACATCATTCCTTCACAAAAATAATCATCTAAATTAATAATACTTAAATTATCAATATTATCTAAATTTTGAAACATTTTATTTATTTTCTTCATTTTTTTTAAAATATTTATTTTATAGTGATCGCATTTTTTTTCATTTTTATTTTTAAAAAAAATATTTAAAGAATACTTAGCTAACATATAACATTGTTTATCAGTATATTTAAAAACAGGTGTGTCTTTTATAAAAATAATATGTATATTTTTTGGAACAGGGGCTAAGGTCAAATAATTTGCAAAATCCATATAAATTTGTTTCTGATTTATAAAATATTTATCATTCTTATTAGATAATTCATGATTAAGTTTATGATTAAATGATAGGATTAAATAAATTTTTTCATAATCTTTTGAAAATAGATTCACTTTTTCAGTGAAATGGATAGGTGGGGTTTTAAATTCGATAGGTTTTCTAAAAGAGCTATTATTATAACTAGAAAATAATTTATTAGCTTTAGTTTTTAAAGATCTGTATGCGTAATAATAATCATGCATCGAAGAATCACCAAAGAAATAAATTAGATTTTTAGAGTTATTTTTTTTTAAACAATCTTTTATTAAAAGATCAAGATTATATTTTTCATGGCATGTAAAATCCTTTTTATTATTGAAAGTTTTATCTCCTATATTAATTAATTTAAAATTATTTGAAATTTTTTCATAAAACTCTGATTGATTTTCAAGAATTTTATTTCTCAAATTTTGATGATCAATATAAAAAAAGGTAAATCCAACAATTAAAATAATAAATATTGTTTTTTTAATTGTGAGAATTTTATTTATAAAAATAATTTTTATAAAATCATTATTTCTAAGTGGTTTTTCAATTAAATAAAATGATATGATAGATAAAATTATAGAAAATAATATTGAAAAAAAATAATAATCAAAATTAACAAAAAAAATGTTTGAAAAAAATATCACTGGTAAATGCCAAAGATATAGTGAATAGGATAAATTTCCAATGTAGCTTAAAATTTTACTATTTAAAATTAATTTTAAAAAATAAAAATTATTAAAAAACAAAATTAAAAATGAAGTGATAAAACATATAAAAATTATTAGGTAGAAAATAAGTTTTGTATAAATAAATATTAAAAAGAAGAAGAAAGGTAATAATATAAAAAAATTACTTTTTGATAATTTCTTTTTAGATAAAAAAAAAGTTATACAGCCTACAAAAAATTCCCATATTCGGAACTCGGTGTTATAAAAAAATTTATGATCAACAATTGAATTATAAAATAAAAAAAAAATTAAAAGAACACCAAATATATATAAGTATATTTTTAAATTTTTTTTAACAAATTTATACAACAAAAATAAAAAAATTGGTAAAATCAAATAAAATTGAAACTCAATTGCTAAAGACCAAGTGTGCTCAAAGACATTTTCGTCAAAAGAATTGAAATAATCATTTTTTAAAAAAAGAAGATAAAAATTTGACAATCCTACAAGTGAAAATAAACCGGTGTTAATTTGAGTGTCAGGATTTGCTTGTAAGCGATAAGTTAATAGAATAAAAAAAATTACAATTATTACCATAAAAGATAGGGCTGGTATTAACCTTAATATTCTTGATACATAAAAATCTTTAAAAGAAAAATTATTTAGATCTAATTTTTCGTAAATTATTTTTGTTATTACGAAACCAGAAATTACAAAGAAAATATCAACTCCTATAAAACCATAAGTAAAAAGTTCTTGGTCTAGATGAAAAAGAAAAACAAATATAACAGCAATTCCTCTTAATGATTGAATTTCAATTATATTATTTCTAGTCATAAATATTTTTTGAAAACAAATAAGTGGTAAACTTATTGGTGCCCTCGGCCAGACTCGAACTGGCACTCCGCAAGCGGCAAGGATTTTAAGTCCTTTGTGTCTACCAATTTCACCACGAGGGCATTATTTGAACTGTATTTACTTACTTTTTTTAGCATCAAAAATCAAATTTTTTATTTTTACTTACTACACTAGAACTACACTAGTTTTAAAGTAATTTTTTTTTACTTTTTGTATATAGTCCATTTTTTATCTCCTCTGAATTTTGATTTCGTACAATTACTATCAACAAACATACAATCCATTATTTCTCCATCTGGAAAAATTTTCTCAAACATCCCTTGTTGTAGTCCTTTTTTGAATGTGCCAGTTATTGTAGTTCCTTTCTCTTCATTTTCTGAATCCCTTAAAATAGTAATTTTACCTTTTCCGTGGGCATCATTGTCTTTGAATTGACCTTCTAACTTAAACTCATTTTTTAATGTAAAAACTCCATAACCGTGTCTTTTATCATTTACAAATTCCCCTTCATAAGTCTCATTAGTCTGTTCATTTATAAATTTGCCTTTTCCATTAAAGTGACTTTTTTTCCACTCCCCTTTGTAAGAATAATAACCTCTTGAAACAAACTCCCCTTTTCCATCATAAACTCCATCTTTAAATTCACCTATATAATCCCAGTCAAGTTTACCATCATTTAAACTCATAGTGCCATGACCATGTGGAATTTGTTCTTCAGCACTTTTAATTGCTCCAGTGTATCTTCTGCCATCACCGTAAGTTAATGTTGCTCTGATAATCAAGTCATCACCCATTTTTTTTATACTAGGATAACGACTTTCTAGGATTAAAATTTCATCTTTTAATTCCTGATACTCTTCTTCACTAACAGGAAGTTTTTTATGTTTTGCTTTATAAAAATCGTATGATGTAAGTAATTGCCTTTTTTTATGATAATCACTTTTGGTTTTCTTATTTCTCATAAAATAATTTACTCTAGTGTACCTAATTTATATCGTTCTACCCCTAGTGTAGTAAAACATTTCGTCATTCTACCAACTACACTAGAACTACACTAGTTCAATTTTATCAAAAAATGTTGAGTTTATTAGTGGAACCTTAGATTTGAATACTTTTTAAGTCCTTTGTGTTTACCAATTTCACCACGAGGGCTTTTTTGAGTTCCATTGTTATATTCAATTATTTATAACTCAACTATATTAAATTGTATTGATAATCTCTAGCCTCTACTACCTCTTTTGGTAAATGAAGGTCTACATCTTCAATTTTAATTATTTCATCCTTACTAATATCTTTTTTTAATATTGCATTATCAGTAAGGCCCAATGGTAATATTTTTTCCTTTTTTGATTTTTCTGAAGTTATCAATCTACCTCTTGCACAAAAACCACCCTCACCATCAAGTTTTTCACCTTTTTTTAAATCTTTTTTTGCAATACTAGCAACTTCAGCATTATAATTTTTTGTAAAACCAGTTGCTCTATTATCTAAAGCTATAGAGTATATAGATTGAGCAAGCTCTAATCCTATATAATGATACGGCCTCCAGATGGCGGAATAATTTCCCGAGGAGTCTGTAACCATTCCATAATCCTTAAAACAATTTTTTACGTATTCATTCTTTGCCTTTAAAACAATATAAACACCCCATCGTAAATCATTTTCAATATCTTTTTTCTCTAAATCAATACTTGAAATTACCTCTACTTGCCCATCACAATCAATTAATCCACCATATTTTTTAGGAATCATTTTTTTAGCAATATCGTAAACACCAACTGGAGGAAAAGTTAAACCATTGCTCGGACATTTTAGATTTGCAGCATTACTTACAGCACACATTTCTATAGCTGATTTATCTCCACACAAAAAACTATTAAACATTTTAGGGTTCATACCAGACTCATTCTCTGCTCTCTCTTTTGTTAAACCATAATGCCCCCAAACTGTATCAGGTGTAGAATATTCAAATGTTGGATGATACTTGGTACCTTTTCCTGCACAAATAACCTCAAACCCATTTAATCTTGCCCACTCAATTTGTTCTAAAATTAATGAAGGTTGATCACCATAAGCCATTGAACAAATAACATTATTTTTTATAGCTAGATCTGAAAGATATTTTCCACATGTAATATCAGATTCAACATTTACCAAAATTATATTCTTTTTATTTTTTATTATTTTACATGCATGTACTGTACCTATAATTGGATTTCCTGTAGCTTCTATAAATATTTCTATATTTCTGTCTAAAATTGCATCTAGTGAGTTTGAAAAATTAATTTGATCTATACTTTCAAAACTAAGACCACTATTTAAACAATTTTTTTTTGCTTGATTAATATTAATATCAACAATGCTATCAATTTGTATTTTATTTAAATGATTATACTGTGCCAAAAACATACTAACAAATTTTCCACATCCAATAAAAGCTATTTTAATCGGATCAGTTCTGGTCTCTAATTTTGTATGTAAAAACATTTTGAATTAGTCTTGTAAGGCTATATTTAAAAACTTTTTATCAAGTTTACAATCACGATAACCTTTTTTTACAACATTTAAATATCTTTCAGTTGGAAATTTGAATGGAGATTTCTTAACCATTGTATAAGTCATCACTTTTTTTCCATAATAATAAAAATAATATTTTTTATAAAGATTTGGAAAATCTTCATACACATCTAGCTTTTTTTCATCACTTTTAGAAATTTCAAATAAAGCACCGGGCACAATTGAATTTTTTTTTACCTCAATATCTGCAGCTCTATACTTGCTTCTAAATGTTAATCTAAAATCTTTTAAATTTATTTTTTTTAAAAAAATACTGTCTTTACATCTACGCTTCATTTGAAAATGATTAAGATTACTACCATAAGCAAAATAAAGCATTAACGGTCCACGACTTGTATATTTTTTTCATTAACAAATTTTAAAATTTGAGAATTACAATTATCAATCTTACTCTGATTTTCAGATCTTATTACTATTGAAACTCCTAACTTACCTGCATGGAAAAATGGATAGCTACCAATCTCTACGTCTTTATTATCATTTTGAACTTTGGTTAAAGAATTTGCTATTTCACTTTCAACAGTTTTTAAACTTATAGTAAGACTTTTAATAGGTTCTCCACCAACAATACTATTGGTCAATCCACCTAACATAGATTTTAATATAGATGGTACTCCTGGAAGGGAAAAAACATTTTCAACATTAAATCCTGGGGCACCACTTGTAGGATTTAAAATTAATTTTGCATTCTCTGGCATCCATGCCATTTTTTGTCTTCCATCATTAAATTTTCCTGGTTCGTAGTACGCTTCTAGAATTTTGAAGGCCTCTTTATGAACCTCATATTTTATTCCAAAAGCCTTTGATACAGATTTAGCTGTAATATCGTCATGAGTAGGCCCAATACCACCGGTTGTAAAAACATAATCATAAGTCGATCTAAGAAAATTTAGAGTCCCTACAATAGTTTTTTCAACATCTGGAATTATTCTAACTTCTGCAACATTTACCCCAATAGAATTTAACCAAATTGCTAAAGTTGATGTATTTGTGTCTTGTGTCCTTCCAGACAAAATTTCGTTACCAATAATTAAAATAGATGCATTAACTTTTACTTTTTTATTCATATGAAATATATAATTTACTAATGGAATTTACCAAGTCTTTAATAAAAGGCAATCTAATCAAACGTTATAAAAGGTTTTTTACTGACGTTAAACTCAGTAAAGAAATTGTCACAGCTCACTGTCCTAACACGGGATCTATGAAGGGTTTGTTAGATGAGGGAAATGAAGTTTATTTACTTCCTAATAATGATCCAAAGCGAAAGCTTAAATATGGATTAGAGATTATTAAATCTAGAAAAAATTTAGTAGGAGTAAATACTCACATGGCAAATAGAATAGTAGAGCATGGTCTCAAAAATAATCTAGTAAAAGAACTCAAAAACAATGACATTATAAAACCAGAGGTTTTTTTTAATAAAGAAACAAGATTTGATTTTTTATTAGAAAAAAAAGGTCAAAAAACGTTTGTTGAAGTTAAAAACGTTACTTTATTTAGAAATAAAGATACCGCTGAATTTCCCGATGCACCAACATCAAGAGGAATAAAGCATTTATTAACCCTTATTGATGCCATAAATAAAAGTTATAAAACATACTTAATATTTTTAGTTCAAATTCAAAATATGAAATATTTCAAAATAGCTAAAGACATAGACACAGATTATTATAAAAATTATTTATTAGCTAAAAAAGCTGGTGTTAACTTTTTAGCGTATAGATGTAATATAAGTTCTAAGAAAATATTTATAGATAAAAAACTAAAGATTATTGATGACTAATTATAAAGAAAAATTTGAAAAAATGAGAATTGCAGGTAACCTTGCTGCACGAACTTTAGATATGTTAACTGAAAGTATCAAAGAGGGTGTTTCGACAAATCATATCGATAAACTTGGATATGAATTTATTAGAGACAATGGTGGCTACTCTGCCCCATTATATTATCGAGGTTTTACAAAATCTTTATGTACGTCTTTAAATCATGTAGTTTGTCACGGTGTACCCTCTGAAAGAATTTTACAAGAAGGTGATGCTATAAATGTTGACGTTACTGCAATTGTTGATGAACATTATGGTGACACCAGTAGAATGTTTTGTATTGGTAAAACGCCCGTCAAATTAAATAACCTTATAGACGCTACATACGAGTCAATGATGAGAGCTATAACAATTTTAAAACCTGGAATTAAATTAGGTGACATTGGTTATACAATTCAATCATTTATAGAAGAAAAAGGTTTTTCAGTTGTTAGAGATTTTTGTGGTCACGGAATCAGCACAACATTTCATGAGCCTCCAAATATTCTACATTATGGGAATAAAAACTCTGGAATGGAATTAAAGCCAGGAATGACCTTTACAATAGAACCAATGATTAATTCAGGTAAATATGATGTTAAAATGTTAAATGATGGCTGGACAGCTGTTACAAAAGACAAATCTTTATCTGCACAATTTGAACATACGTTAGGAATTACTGAAAATGGTTATGAAATCTTTACAGAATCTGCTAAAGGTTATTCAAAGCCCCCATACTTATAATTAATGATTAAAAGATACTCTCGAAAAGAATTAACTTATATTTGGTCAGAAGAAAATAAATACAAAATTTGGTTAAATGTAGAAGTTGCAGCTGCAGAAGCAATGGAAAAACTTGGTCAAATTCCAAGAGGTGTTGCTTCAGTTGTTAAAAAAAAAGCTAGAATTAATGTAAGTAGAATCCATAAAATAGAATCGGAAGTAAAACATGATGTAATAGCATTTCTTACCTCTGTTACAGAAAAAGCTGGAATTAAAGCACGGTACCTGCATCAAGGAATGACATCATCAGATGTTTTAGATACTAGTTTTAATATCCAATTAGTCCAATCAGGAAAAATAATTTTAAAAGATATTGATCAAATTTTAAAAATTTTAAAAAAACAAGCTAAAAAATATAAATTTACACCCTGTATGGGAAGAAGCCACGGTATCCATGCTGAACCAATTACTTTTGGCTTAAAATTAGCTTCGTTTTACGAGGAATTTAAAAGAAATAGAAAAAGACTAAAAGATGCTATTGATGAAGTTTCTACATGTGCAATCTCAGGTGCAGTTGGTACATTTGCAAATATCAATCCAAATGTTGAAAAATATGTGGCAAAGAAATTAGGTTTAAAAGTAGAACCAATTTCTACACAAGTAATCCCGAGAGATAGACATGCTTTTTATTTTTCGATTCTAGGAATTATTGCGGGATCTATTGAAAGAGTAGCTGTTGAAATAAGACATCTACAAAGAACTGAGGTTTATGAAATACAAGAATATTTCTCTAAAAATCAAAAAGGCTCTTCTGCTATGCCTCATAAAAAAAATCCAATCTTAAGTGAAAATTTAACAGGCTTAGCCAGGATGGTTAGAAGTACAGTTGTACCAGCACTTGAAAATATAGCGCTTTGGCATGAAAGAGATATTTCTCATTCAAGTGTTGAAAGAAATATTGGACCGGATGCTAATATAACAACTGATTTTGCCTTGGTTAGACTTACAAACATTTTAGATAACATGATAGTTTATCCTAAAAAAATGGTTGAAAATTTAAATCTAACAAAAGGTTTAATTTTTTCTCAAGAAATTATGTTAGAGTTAACTAAAGTAGGATTAAGCAGAGAAAAATCATACAAGATGGTACAATTTTATGCAAAAAAATGTTTTGCAGAAAATTTAAACTTAATTGACGTAATTTCATCTGATAAATTTATAATGAATAAAATTTCACCAAAAAAATTAAAGTCTATATTTAATTATTCTAAACACTTTAAAAATGTAAATTTTATCTTTAGAAGAGTTTTTAAATAATGAAAAAAGGTAAAAAATTGTACGAAGGAAAAGCTAAAATTATTTATGCAACAAATGATAAAAACTTAGTTATCCAATATTTTAAAGATGATGCAACTGCATTCAATAATCAAAAAAAAACTACCATTGAAGGTAAAGGTGTTCTAAATAACAGGATATCAGAGCACATACTCTCTAACCTCTCTCAAATAGGTATTAAAAATCATTTAGTAAAAAGAATTAATATGAGAGAACAGCTAGTTAAGCTAGTTGATATAATACCAATAGAATTTATAGTAAGAAATATTGCAACTGGATCATTAACTAAAAGATTGGGTATCGAAGAAGGAACTGTCCTTGAAAGACCATTAATAGAATACTGTCTAAAAGATGATAAGCTTGGAGATCCAATAATTAGTCGTGAACATATTTTAACTTTTAATTGGCTTAATGTAATGCAGCTTGATTGGATAGATGAAAATTTATCTAGATTAAATGATTTTTTACTAGGAATGTTTAGAGGTGTTGGAATAAAATTAGTGGATTTTAAAGTTGAATTTGGCTTCACTCATGAAAGTGAAAAAACCCAAATTATATTAGCTGATGAGATAAGCCCTGATACATGTAGATTGTGGGATACTTTAACAGATAAAAAATTGGATAAAGACAGATTTAGAAAAGATTTAGGAGATCTTATTCCAGCCTACACAGAAGTTGCAAAAAGACTTGGTATACTTCATGAGCAATCAAATGTTTCTGCTGTTAATGTCACCCAACTTTCGTCAGTAAAAAGAAAGAAAAAATGAAAATTTCTGTAATTATAACTTTAAAAAAAGATGTTCTTGATCCACAAGGAAAAGTTATTCACCAAACTTTAGATGGAATGGGTTTTGATGATGTTAATGAAGTTAGACAAGGTAAATATTTTGAAATAGACACTAAAGAAACTGATAACTACAAAGCAAAAGCAAAAGTTGAAGAAATGTGTAAAAAACTTTTGGCAAATCTTGTAATTGAAAATTATAAAATTATTGATCCAAAGTAATTAATGAAATCATCTGTAATTACTTTTCCTGGTTCAAATTGTGATAGAGACATGGATGTAGCATTGAAGAAATTTGGATTTAAAAACAAAATGGTTTGGCATGCTGATGCTGAATTACCAAAAAGTGACTTGGTTGTCTTGCCGGGTGGATTTTCGTATGGTGATTACTTGAGATGTGGAAGTATGGCATCTAAATCAAAAATAATGCAGTCTGTAATTAATTTTGCAAATTCAGGCGGTATGGTTATGGGTATCTGTAATGGTTTTCAAATATTGGTTGAAACCGGTTTAGTTCCAGGTGTCTTGCTTAGAAATAAATATTTAGAATTTATTTGTAAAAACGTTTTTGTAAAAATTAAAAACAAACAAAATAAATATTTTAAAAATATCAATAACGAAGTTTTAGAATTTCATATAGCTCATAATGAAGGAAATTATTTTTGTACTAATGATCAATTAAAAGAAATTGAGGATAATAATCAAATAGCAATTAATTATTGTGATGAAAATGGAAAAATAGAAGATAAATTTAATCCTAATGGATCCATAAAAAATATTGCTGGTATATTCAATAAAGAAAAAAATGTGCTAGGAATGATGCCCCATCCTGAAAGAATGATTGATACATCTCTATCTGGTGAAGATGGATCATTATTTTTTAAAAATTTAATTAATAACTTGAAATGATTGTAAACGAAAAAGTAGCTATAGATCATGGTTTAAAGAAAGACGAATACGCAAAAATTTGTGAACTATTAAAAAGAACTCCTAATATTACAGAACTGGGGATTTTTTCTGCAATGTGGAATGAACATTGTTCCTATAAATCATCAAAATTACATTTAAAAAAACTACCTACTAAAGGAAAGAAAGTCATTCAAGGTCCTGGAGAAAATGCTGGTGTTATTGATATTGAGGATAATGATGCAATAGTTTTCAAAATTGAAAGTCACAACCACCCTTCTTTTATTGAACCATATCAAGGTGCTGCAACCGGTGTTGGGGGAATTATGCGAGATATATTTACAATGGGCGCAAGACCAATAGCCAACTTAAACTCAATTCATTTTGGATCACCACAAAATAAAAAAACTAAAAATTTATTAAGAGGTGTAGTTCATGGTATTGGTGGTTATGGAAACTGTATGGGTGTTCCAACAATTGCTGGTCAAACAAGTTTTGATAGTTCCTACAATGGAAATATTCTTGTCAATGCTATGACTTTAGGATTGGTAAAAAAAAATAAGATATTCTACTCTAAAGCTGCCGGGTTAAACAAACCAGTTATTTATGTAGGATCTAAAACTGGAAGAGATGGAATTCATGGAGCAAGTATGGCCTCAGCTAGTTTTGATGAAAAAATTGAGGAAAAAAAACCAACAGTTCAAGTTGGAGATCCATTTACTGAAAAACTTTTACTTGAAGCTTGTTTAGAGTTAATGGCTGGAGATTCAATTATAGCTATTCAAGATATGGGTGCAGCCGGTCTAACTTCCTCGAGTATCGAAATGGCTTCAAAAGGAAACTTGGGAATAGAAATTAATTTAAACAAAGTGCCTTGTAGAGAGGCCAAAATGACACCTTATGAAATAATGCTCTCTGAGAGTCAAGAAAGAATGTTGATTGTATTAGAAAATGGTAAAGAAAAACAAGCAAAAAAAATATTTGATAAATGGAACTTGGATTTTGCAGTAATTGGAAAAACTACTAAGTCAAAAAAAATAGAACTTTATTTTGATGAAGAAAAAGTTGCTGATATTCCAGTTAATACATTGGTTGAAAACTCTCCTATGTATGATCGTAAATGGAAAAAAGTAAAACTTCCTAAAAAAAATAAAATAAAAAAAGAAGATATTAAGCATTTAAAAATTATTGATGTATTGAAGAAAATTTTAGCAAACCCAAATGTATGTAGTAAAGAATGGATTTGGCAACAGTATGATCATACTGTTATGGGAGATACAATACAAAAACCTGGAGGAGACGCAGGTGTTGTAAGAGTTCATGGAACAGACAAAGCAGTTGCCGCTTCTGTAGATTCTTCTGCAGTTTATTGTTGGTCACATCCTTTAACTGGCGGTAAACAAGTAGTTTGTGAAAGTTTCAGAAATCTTATTTCTGTTGGTGCTAAACCAATTGCTATCACTAACTGTTTAAATTTTGGAAGTCCTGAAAATGAAGAAAATATGGGTGAGTTTGTTGAATGTGTTCAAGGTATAGGTGAAGCAAGTGAATATCTGAAGTTCCCTGTCGTTTCTGGAAATGTATCTTTCTATAACCAAACAAAAGATGAAGGTATTAAACCCACCCCTGCAATTGGTGGAGTTGGGTTAATCAAAAATTATAAGAATATGATCACTATGGAGTTTAAAGAAGTTGACAGTTTAGTTTTGGTTATTGGAAAAACTGAGGGAAATATTGATCAAAGTTTATTTGCAAGAAATATTTTAGATGAAAAAAATGGACCTCCACCCGAGGTAAATCTATTTAATGAAAAAAATAATGGAGAAACATTATTGAAATTGATTGATAATAATTTAATTAAAAGTGCACACGATGTTTCATTAGGTGGCATAATTACTGCAGTAGCAAAAATGTGTATTAAAGGAAAAAAAGGAATAAATATTAAAAAACCTAAATATTTAATTAATGAAATAGAATACTTGTTTGCTGAAGATCAAGGCAGATATATTATAGAAATAAATAAAAAAGATTTTAAAAAAGTAGCTGATATATTGAATAAAAATGCAGTCCATTTTGATGAACTTGGTACAATTATTGAAAATGAACTATATATTAATGATAAGACAAAAGTTACAATTGACGAGTTATCAACTTCGAATAAAAGTTGGCTTACAAACTATATGAGTAAATAATGGCAATGGATTTAAAAGAAATTGAAAATTTTATAAAAGAGGCAATGCCAGATGCAATTGTTGAAATACAAGATTTGGCAGGTGATGGAAATCATTATTCAGCTACCGTTACCTCGTCTAAATTTTCTGGAAAAAGTAAAATTGAGCAACATAAAATGGTTTACAACTCATTAAAAGGTAGAATGGGCAATGAACTACATGCATTAGCAATTAAAACAAAGGAGAGTTAACATGGATCAACAAACAAATGATTTAATTAAAAACGAAATTGAAAACAACGAAGTTTGTTTATTTATGAAAGGTACACCTGATGCTCCACAATGTGGATTTTCGATGGCTACTTCTAACATTTTAAAAATTCTTGAAGTAAATTTTAAAGGAGTAAATGTTTTAGAAAATCAAAATTTAAGAGAAGGTATTAAAGTATTTAGTGATTGGCCAACAATACCTCAACTTTACGTGAAAAATGAATTCATCGGTGGTTGTGATATTGTTAAAGAAATGTATGAGAGTGGTGAGTTAGCAAAGCTTTTTGAAAGCAAAAATATAAATTTTAAAGCTAAGAGTTAATTATCTAGAATAATATTCAATTACTAAATTAGGTTCCATGACAATTGGATATGGAACTTCTTCAAATTTTGGAATTCTAACAAATTTTAATTTTTTATTTTTTTCGTCCATCTGAATATATTCTGGAGTTTCTCTCTCTTTATTTGCCAAAGCAATATCGATTATAGCAAGTTGCTTAGATTTATCTCTTATCTCAATTGAATCTTCTTCTCTAACTAGGTAGCTTCCAATGTTTACTTTCTTACCATTTACTTTCACATGACCATGATTGATTAATTGTCTAGCTGAAAAAATTGTAGTTGCAAATTTTGCTCTGTAAATTACAGCATCTAATCTTCTTTCAAGAAGACCAATTAAATTTTCTCCAGTATCACCTTTAAGCATTACTGCTTTTTTGTAAATATTTCTAAATTGTCTCTCGTTTATGTTGCCATAATATGCTTTTAATTTTTGCTTTGCTTGAAGCTGTATGCCATAATCAGATGGCTTTGATGTTTTTGTTTGACCATGTTGTCCTGGTCCATAAGCTCTAGTGTTAAAAGGGCTCTTAGGTCTTCCCCAAAGGTTTACTTTTAATCTTCTGTCGACTTTATGTTTAGAGTTTAATCTTTTTGTCATTTGATAGTGGGCTTTATAAACTTACTCATCATTTTGTCAATCAACGTTTTGTACCTAAACTTGCAAATACTCCTGATAAAATACGTATTTCTTTGGTTGATAATTCCATCCTATAAAAAATATTCCTCAAGTTTTCAAGCATTATCGGTTTCTTCTCATTTGATTTGAAGAAATTAATCTCTTCAAGATTCTTTATACAAAAATTTGCCATAGTAACTATCTCTTTTTTAGATGCTGATTTAACTTTATTAGATTTTTTAAAAGAAGATGCTTTTGAATTAATAATGCTTGATACATATTGTGCAATTATTATTAAGCTGTGAGATAAATTTAATGACTTAAAATCAGGATTAGTTGGAATTTGAAGAGTGTAATTGGCATAACTTATTTCGTTATTTGATAAACCTGATGCCTCTGATCCAAATAAAAAAGCTACTTTTTTTTTATAATTAAGTTTTTTTAAATCTTCTAACTGAATATGTTTGATGTTTTTATTTCTAAATCGTGCAGATGTTGCAATTACAATATCTATATTCTTTAAAGATTTTTCTAAACTTTCATAATTCTTGGCTTTGTTTATTATATTTTTTGCACCTACAGAGGTTGCTAAAATTTTATCATTAGGAAATATAGGTTTAGGATCAATAACAGTAAGTTTATTAAAATTAAAATTTTTCATTCCTCTTGCACATGCTCCAATATTTTCTGAGAGTTGAGGTTTGTATAAAATGAAAGAAATATTATTAATAGACATTAATCTATGCCATGATTTCTGTTATAACTCGAAATAGCTGATGGTTTAATATCATTTAAATATCTGTGATCTACTGTCCAAATAGAAACTTTTAATGGATAACATTTTGCTACATCAGATGAATGCTCGGATCCACAATCTCCACCTGGACAAGCAGAAAGGGCACCTAATAAATCTGTTTCAGCAAAAAACTCCAAATAATCACCAGGTCTAACAGGACTTGCTTTCATAAAGTATTGTTTGGTATCATTGGTAAATCCAGTTAACATAAAAACATTTAATACGTCATGAACTATTTTTTCTGCGTGGTCTAATCGAACTTTTTTTTCTTTAACCAAAGCTCTTGTTAAATTTGAATGACAACAATAATGATAATCATTATCGCTCAAAAGTTTTGATGTATATGGATCACATCTTGTACCAATTACATCATGAACCGATCCTCCATCTTTATCATAATCATACCAATCTAAAGTATCCCAGGTTATTGTTGCTAAGGATCTAAGATAGGGAAAACTACTAAACATTTTGTCTCCAACGGAAAGGTGAGTTCCATAGAGTGCTCTTGTTTTTCCTGAATAAAATTTCTCTTCTAAATTGGTTAAATTAAATAAATTTAAATCTCCTACTTGAGGCCCTTCTAAACTCTCAATTCTAAAAAACTCACCAAATTTAACTTCAAACGTTTTTGCATCTCTTGGTGCTATTATGACTTCATCTTTTTTAACCAGGTGTTCTCGGGCAGAATGTAAAATACTTAAATTTTTTTCTTCAATATTTGTATTTGGATAACAAACTATTGGTTTCGCGCCTATTCTACTTTTATAGTCAGGTGGTTTTTCTGAAAATTTTTTAATTTTCATTTTTACAAACTTCCAGGTGCTTTGTCCTTGAATAGCTTATAATCTAAACTATCAACTAGAGCTTTGAAAGAAGCATCAATGATATTTGGTGAAACTCCAATAGTAAACCAATTAACACCCTTCGAGTCTGTACTCTCTATGCTTACTCTTGTTACAGCTTCTGTACCAGTATTTAAAATTCTAACTTTATAATCAACCAGTCTTAAATCTTTTAAATATTCTGAATATTTAGCAAGTTTATTAACATTCTTTCTAATAGCATTATCAAGAGCATTAACAGGACCGTTTCCTTTTCCTTCACACAAAATCTTATTTCCATCTACTTCCAATTGAGCTTTTGCGTAAGAAACAATTTCACCTGCATTATCTTTCTTCACTGAAACATCATATTCGTTAATTGAAATATATCTTGGTATTTCTCCCATTAATCTTCGAGCTAATAACTCAAAAGATGCATCAGCACCATCATAACTATAACCAATAAACTCTCTGTCCTTAACTTCTTCCAAAAGTTTTTTAATTTTTGGATCACTTTTTTCTACATTTATTCCTATAAGGTTCAATCTCGACATAATGTTTGATTGTCCAGACTGATCTGAAACAACTATATTTCTTGAATTTCCAACCTCCTCAGGATTAACATGTTCGTAAGTTTTTGGATCTTTTTGAACAGCTGAAACATGCATTCCACCTTTATGTGAAAAAGCAGAGGCCCCAACATAAGGTAAGTGTTTGTTCGGCTTTCTATTTAATAGTTCATCTAATAATCTTGAGCATTGAGTTAAATTTTTTAAGTTTTCACGTTTGATATTTAATTCATAATTTTCATAAAAATCTTTTTTTAAAAAAAAAGTTGGTATTAATGAAACTAGATTTGCATTTCCACATCTTTCACCTAAACCATTTAAAGTTCCTTGAACTTGTCTAACTCCTGCTTGAACAGCAACTAAACTATTTGCTACTGCATTTTCAGTATCATTATGAGCATGAATTCCTAAATTTTTACCTGGAACATGTTTGATTACTTCTTTAACAATTTTAGTTACTTCGTGAGGAAGGGTTCCACCATTTGTATCACACAAAACAATCCATCTAGCTCCATTATCATATGCTGCTTTTAAACATGAAATTGCATATTCAGGATTTGATTTGTATCCATCAAAGAAATGTTCAGCATCAAACATGAATTCTTTACCAGACTTAACAATATGTTTTGCGCTTTCACTTATATTAGAAAGATTTTGATCATTTGAAATACCAAGAGCGACTTCAACTTGAAAATCCCATGATTTACCAAACAAACATACTGATGAACTATTTGAATTTATTAATGAAGATAGCATTGGATCATTCTCGGCGCTATGTTCAGTTTTTTTTGTCATACCAAAAGCAGTTAATTTTGCAGATTTAAAATTATGATCCTTATTAAAAAATTCAGTATCTGTAGGATTTGCTCCAGGCCAACCACCTTCTATATAATCAACACCTAAACTATCAAGAGAAGATGATATCTTTTCTTTATCATCAATTGAAAAATCTACACCTTGAGTCTGTGCACCATCACGCAGTGTTGTATCAAATATATATAACCGATCTTTACTCATTTAAATTTCCAGACCGTTTTACCATCTTTATCTTCTATTAAAACACCTTTGTCTAAAAGTTCATTTCTTATTTTATCAGCTTCCTCATAATTTTTATTAACCCTAGCTTCATTTCTCTTATTAATTTTAATTAAAATTTCATTTTCAGAAATTGATGATTTGCTTTTCTTAAATTTAAGCCAATCCTCTTTAGTTTCGTTCAATAATCCAATAAAATGACAAGCAGAAATAAATAGTCTTTTATCTTCATAAGAACCTTTTAATGCTTTCTCGTATAATTTATGCAAATTAGCAATATAGCCTGGTGTATTTATATCATCGAGAAGAGGTTTAAGGATTTCATCTGAAATTTTAATTTTTGTTTCAATGTTTAAAAAAACATTATACCATTTACCAATTGTATTTTCGCAGTCATCTAAAAGTTTATCATTCCAATCAAGTGGTTGTCGATAATGTGCGCTCATTAAAGCTAGTCTTAAAACTTGACCACTTTTAATATTTCTAAAATCTTTAATTTTTAAAATATTACCTTGAGATTTTGACATTTTTTCATTGGACATTGTGATAAAGGCATTATGCAACCAATAATTAGCAAACACTTTACTGTCATTTGCACATCTTGATTGAGCAATTTCATTTTCATGATGAGGAAATAACAAATCGACACCTCCTCCATGAACATCAAATTCTTTTCCTAAATATTTTTTAGACATTGCTGAGCATTCTAAATGCCAACCGGGTCTTCCTTTTCCCCAAGGCGAATCCCATGAAGGCTCGTTTGTTTCTGATGGTTTCCAAAGAACAAAATCTTCAGGATTTTTTTTATTATCACTTACTTCAATTCTTGATCCTGCAACCAATTCATCTAATTTTTTGTTTGACAATTGTCCATAGTCATTAAATTTTTTTACTTCAAAATAAACATGCTTCTTGTTTTCATATGCAAATCTTTTTTTAATTAATTCAGAGATCATTTCTATCATCTCAGAAATATGATCAGTTGCTTTAGGCTCATGATTTGGTTTTTCACAATTTAAATAGATACAATCTTCATTAAAGTTTTGAGTAATTTTTTTTGTAAGATCTAAAATAGAAATATTATTTTCCTTTGATGATTTTATAATTTTATCATCTACATCTGTAATATTTCTCACATAGGTTACATTTGAATATTTATTTTTTAAAATTTTAAAAAGAATATCAAATACAACTAATGGTCTGGCATTGCCAATATGTGGATCGTCATAAACAGTTGGACCACAAACATACATCCTTACATTATTTTTATCTTGAGGAATAAATTTTTCTTTTTTGTTAGTAAGATTGTTTGTTAAAAAAATATCTAAACTCATAGTTGAAGAAATATACTTAAATTATAGATTTGTGAATCTATTTGATTAATTCGGAATTATGCACACTGGAATTGGCTCCATTTTATGCATATTTTGTTTTCTAATATTTTCGTATTTAACACGATTCGGAGAATTTGGATTCTCCATGGCCTCTTCTAATTCATTATATTTTAATCCAAGTTGACCTTCATCAGTTCTACCGTCATCCCATAAACCGTCTGTTGGAGCTGCATCTATGATTTCTTGTAAAATCCCAAGTTCTTTACCTAGTTCCCAGACCTGAGTTTTATTACAATCGGCTATAGGTGAAATATCAACTCCGCCATCACCATATTTTGTATAAAATCCAACTCCAAAATCCTCAACTTTATTTCCTGTTCCTACAACAATTCCTTTATTTGATGCAGCTACCTGGTAAAGGGTGGTCATTCTTAATCTAGCTCTTGAATTAGCCATACCATGCTCACTATTAAATTTAGATAGGCTAGCATTAAAAGCTAAAAACAACTCATCTAAATTGATTGTATGAGCTTCAACATTTTTAAAATTTTTTATAAGCCATTCCTGATGCTTTAAACTTAAATCATGTTGATGGGATTTTTGTTTTATTGGCATAGATAAAACTATAGTTTTTAAACCAGTCATCGCACTAAGTGTGCTTGATACAGATGAATCAATTCCTCCAGAAATACCTATTACTAATGACTCAGCCTTTGTTGGCATATTATTTGCATAATTTTTAATCCAATTAGAGATAAATTTTACTTTTTCTGAAGTTTCCATGGATATAAAGTATTTATTATTTGTAATTTTACAATGTATTAAGATGCCGCTCTATCTGCATTTTTTGAATACAAGCTATTCTTTTTTATCTCGTCAGATATTAAAAAAGCTAATTCTAAAGCTTGGTTTCCATTAAGTCTTGGATCGCAATGAGTATGATATCTGGAAGATAAATCTTTTTCAGATATTTTTTGAGCAC
Organism: uncultured Pelagibacteraceae bacterium; assembly: GCA_902611405.1. Lineage (GTDB taxonomy): Bacteria > Pseudomonadota > Alphaproteobacteria > Pelagibacterales > Pelagibacteraceae > Pelagibacter. The sequence continues at coordinate 97,631 of CACLZL010000003.1, read as the reverse complement.
CTCCTATACACTCAGTTACATCTTGACCAGTCAATTCAATATGTAGACCTCCTGCATAACTTCCTTCACTTTGATGGCACGCAAAAACTTCTCTTACTTCTTTTAAAACACTATTGAATGGTCTTGTTTTAAAACCTGTAACTGCTTTGATTGTATTTCCATGACAAGGATCGCATGACCAGATCACATTTAAACCCTCTTTTTTTATAGATCTAATTAATTTTGGTAAAAATTTTGAAACATTATCTGCTCCAAATCTGGAAATTAAAGTAATTTTACCTTTTTCATTGTTTGGATTAATACGATTACAAAGATTAATTAGATCATCAGCTTTTAAAGTAGGTCCACATTTAATACCTATTGGATTTTCTATACCTCTACAAAATTCGACGTGACCACCATCTAATTGTCTGGTTCTATCTCCAATCCAAACAAAATGAGCTGAAGTATCATGATTCTCGCCAGTAGTAGAGTCTGTTCTTGTCATAGACTCTTCAAAAGGTAGTAACAAAGCTTCATGTGATGTCCAAAAATTTACTGTATACAACCTATTATTAAAATCTGAAGTAATTCCACATGCTCTCATGAAAGCTATAGCGTCAGCAATTTTATCTTCAAGATCTTTAAATTTTTTAGCTTGTGGACTTTTTTTAATATAATCTAAATTCCATAAATGCACTTTGTTTAAATCTGCAAAACCTCCTTTTGAAAAAGCTCTAATAAGATTAAGAGTTGCAGCTGATTGTGAGTATGCTTTGAATAGTCTTTTGGGATCTGGAATTCTAGCTTTTTCAGTAAATTCCATAGAATTTATGTTGTCTCCTAAATAACTTGGCAACTCTACTCCATCTTTTGTTTCTGTAGGAGCACTTCTAGGTTTTGAAAACTGTCCAGCTATTCTTCCAACTTTAACAACTGGCAAAGATGCCGAATAAGTCAAAACTAATGACATTTGCAACATAAGTTTAAATGTATCTCTTATGTTATCTGGATTAAATTCTGCAAAACTTTCCGCGCAGTCTCCCCCTTGAAGTAAAAAAGCTTTTCCATCAACAACATCAGCTAACTGACTTTTAAGATGTCTTGTTTCTCCTGCAAAGACTAACGGAGGAAATGTTCCAATCTTATCTAATACCTTATCAAGTTCTTTTTTATCTGGATAATCAGGTATGTGTTTAACTGGATATTTTCTCCAACTATTTTTTTTCCAACTTTTCATATTCAACCTAAAAGTGTTTTAGCAGAGTTTAAAGTTTATTCAACAGTCACAGATTTGGCCAAATTTCTTGGCTTATCAATATCGTAACCTTTTTTAAGAGCTGAATAATAAGCTAGTTTTTGAAGTGGTATTGTTAGAAGAAATGGAAGTAAGTCATCATTTGTATTTTCAACCTCGATTGTTTCCCAAATATTTTCTGAAACAACTTCATCTTTACTTTTGTTTGTAATTAATAATACCTTAGCACCTCTAGCTATAACTTCCTGCATATTTGAAATAGTCTTTTTATAATAATTATCTCTAGGAGCTAAAACTACAACTGGCATTCCTTCTTCTATTAAAGCTAATGGTCCATGTTTCATTTCGCCAGCTGGATAACCTTCTGCATGAACATAAGAAAGTTCTTTTAATTTTAACGCACCTTCTAAAGCTATTGGATAAGAGAAGCCTCTACCCAAAAACATTGAACCCTTTGCTTCGTTAAATGTCGAGGATATTGCTTGAATATCATTATCATGAACTAAGGTTTTTTTTATTAAGCTAGGTAAAGCCTTAAGGTCTTTAATCTTTTCTTGATATTTTTTTTTTTCAATTTCGTTTCTCAATGATCCTAGTTTTAAAGCTAAAATATATAAAACAAGTATTTGACCCAAAAATGCTTTTGTTGATGCAACTCCAATTTCTGGACCACAATGAATTGGTAATACAAAATTAGAGTCCCTTGCAATCGAGCTTTCAATTACATTCACAACTGCACATGTTTTCATATTATTTTTGTTACAAAGATCAAGAGCTGCATAAGTATCTGCTGTTTCCCCAGATTGTGAAACAAAGACATACAAAGTACCTTTTTTAAATCTATTTTTTCTATATCTAAATTCTGATGCTATATCTATATTAACATCTAGGGCTGTAAGTTCCTCAAACCAATATTTTGCCATTAAACAAGAATGGTATGCAGTACCACAACCAATTAAAGTAATTGAATTAATCTCATCTATTTTCCATGGAAAATTAAAAATATTTATCTCTTTATTTACGTTATCTATATATTCTTTTATTCCAGTTTTAATTGTTGTTGGTTGTTCTTCAATTTCTTTTGCCATGAAATGTTTAAAATCACCTTTGTCATAACTAGCTTCATCTGATGACAATTCTAATATTTTTTTATTAACTTTTTTACCTTCTTCATTAAAAAAAATAACTTGATCTTTTTTAACAATACAAAATTCGCCATCATCAAGATATGTAATCTTGTTAGTCATAGATTTTAAAGCATAAGAATCTGAACCTAGATAGTTTTCATTTGGACCATAACCAACAGCCAAAGGTGATCCTCTTCTAGCACCAACAATTAGATCTGGCATATCTTTAAAAACAATTCCAATAGCAAAACTACCATGAAGTTGCTTCAGAGTTTTTGTAATAGCTTCTTCTAATTCTGAAATTTTCAAATGTTCAGTAATTAAGTGAACAATTACCTCTGTATCTGTCTGTGATTTAAAGTTATGACCTTTATTAATTAAATGTTTTTTTAATATTGTAGAATTTTCAATAATTCCATTATGAACCACTGAGACGTTATGAGATGAGTGAGGATGTGCATTTAAACTATTTGGAATACCATGAGTTGCCCATCTTACATGTCCTATGCCAATATTTCCTCTTAAATTTTTTAAATCAAAATTATTTTCTAAATTATCTACTCTACCCTCTGATTTAACCTCATTAATTTTACCATCTGAAAGTGTAGCTATACCTGCTGAGTCATATCCTCTGTATTCTAATTTTTTTAATGAATTAATTATATTTGCAGAAACAGATTTGTTGCTAGATATTCCAATAATTCCACACATAAATTATTTTTTCTTTCTTTTGTAATTCTTAACTTCTAATTGTGGCGATCTTGTTAACGCTAAAGATTGTTTTCTAACATTCTTTGTTATTACTGATCCAGCTCCAACAATACTATCTTTATTTAAAGTAATTGGGGCAACTAAAGAAGAATTTGAACCTATAAACACTTTATCTTTAATTATCGTCTTATTCTTATTTACACCATCATAATTGCAAGTAATTGTACCTGCACCTATATTTACTGATTTTCCAATTTGAGCATCTCCTACATAAGATAAATGGTTCACTTTAGATTTATTTCCTAAAGTACTTTTTTTAATCTCTACAAAATTACCTACTTTGGATCCTTCTTTTAAAATTGTATCAGGTCTTATTCTAGCATATGGACCAATCTGAACTTTATTTTCAATTTTACACGACTCTAAATGTGAAAAAGATTTTATAATTACATTGTTCCCAATTTTAACATTAGAGCCAATAACAACATAAGGTTCTATAGTTACTTTCTTTCCAATCTTTGTATCTTTTGAAAAAAATATAGTTTCAGGACCAATCATCTTAACTCCTGATTTTATAAATTTCTCTCTAAGTTTTTTTTGACTTGAGTCTTTCATTTTGATCTTATTTATATTAAGTATATTGTTTGATTAATTCACAATTTATTTCTTTAAAATACTTTTATAATGAAACAAAAATTTACAATTTTATTTGATTTAGACGGTACTTTAGTGGATACCGCTCCAGATTTGATACGGGCTCATAATCACGTAATGAAAAAATTTGGATACCCTACTAAAACTTTAGGAGAACTAAAAAATGCTGTTGGCAAAGGTGCTAAAGCTATGATGGCAAAAGCTAATGGCCAATGGAAGTGGTTTGATGAAAAAATTCAAAATGAAATGACTGATGAATTTCTATCATATTATGGAAAAAATATTTTACATGAAAGTAAATTAATTAACGGTGTAAAGGAATTTTTAAATTGGTGTAAAAATGAAAATATTTCTATGGCAGTATGCACTAATAAAACTGAACACTTAGCAGTTGATCTTTTAAAAAAAATTGGGATTTATGATTATTTCGAATATGTTGCAGGTTATAATACTTTTGAATATTGCAAACCAGACCCTCGACATTTAACAACTACAATTGAAATTTTAGATGGTGATAAAAATAAATCATTGATGATCGGTGACAGTGAAACAGATGCTAATGCTGCTAAGGCTGCTGAAATTCCAATAATATTACTAAAATATGGATATACAGAAAAAAGATCTGAGGAAATTTATCATAATCACATTATAAAAGACTTTGTAGGCATTGAGAAAATAGTATCAGAATATCTTTAATATTGATTAATTTATTTTAACTATTAAAACAAAATCACAAATAAGGAGTAATTTTGTTATTACACGTAGTTAAAGTATATCCATCAAAAATTAATCTTCCAAAGAAGAAACAGCTTGCATGGAAAATTGCAGAGATAGCAAGCGATAATGCTAAATTAAATAAAGATGCTATTGAAATGGTTATCAATAGAATTATTGATAATGCTTCTGTTGCAATAGCTTCATTAAATAGAAAGCCAGTAATCTCATCTAGAGAAATGGCTATAAGACACTCTAGAAAAAATGGTGCAACTTTATTTGGTGTAAACTCAAAATTAAAATTTGATTGTGAGTGGGCAGCATGGTCAAATGGCACAGCTGTTAGAGAATTAGATTTTCATGATACTTTCTTAGCTGCAGATTATAGTCATCCAGGTGATAACATTCCTCCTCTTATAAGTGTAGCACAACAAAACAAAAAAAGTGGATTGGATTTAATAAGAGGAATAATTACTGCATATGAAGTTCAGGTAAATTTAGTCAAAGGTATTTGTTTGCATAAACATAAGGTGGACCACATTGCTCATTTAGGCCCTAGTGTTGCTGCTGGATTAGGAACAATGCTAAAATTAAATACTGAAACTATATATCAAGCTGTTCAACAGTCATTACATACATCAATATCTACAAGACAATCTAGAAAAGGAGAAATTTCAAGTTGGAAAGCTTATGCTCCTGCTCATGCTGGTAAGCTTGCTATCGAAGCTGTAGATAGAACTATGAGAGGTGAAGGTGCTCCAAGTCCAATATATGAAGGCGAAGATAGTGTAATAGCAAGAATATTGGATGGAAAAAAAGCAAACTACAAAGTCCCTTTACCAAAAAAAGGTGAGAGTAAAAAAGCTATCTTAGAGACATATACAAAAGAATATTCTGCAGAATATCAATCGCAAGCATTAATAGATCTAGCTAAAAAGCTAAAAACAAAAATTAATAATTTAAATTATATTAAAAAAATTGATATTTTTACAAGTCATCACACTCATTATGTGATTGGAACAGGTGCTAATGATCCACAAAAAATGGATCCCAAGGCTAGTAGAGAAACATTAGATCATTCTATAATGTATATATTTGCTGTAGCTTTAGAAGACGGAAATTGGCATCATGTTAAATCTTATACTAAAGCAAGAGCAAATAGAAAAAGTACAATTAAAATTTGGAGATCAATTAAAACATATGAAGATAAAAAATGGACAAAGAAATATCATGATCCAAATCCAAAAAATAAAGCTTTTGGAGCTAAAGTAGTTGTAACACTTAACAATGGAAAAAAAATAACAGAGGAACTTGATAGAGCAGACGCACATCCATATGGAGCAAGACCGTTTAAGAGAGAAAATTATATAAATAAATTTTTAACTTTAACTGAGGGTATTTTGGATAAAAAAGAAAGCAATCGCTTTTTAAAAACAGTACAAAATTTAAGAAATTTAAAATCAGGTCAACTTCATAAATTGAATATTGAAGTAAGAAGAAATAAATTAAAACGAAATAATAAAAAAGGAATTTTTTAATGCACTTTGTAGAAAAAGAACCAAGTCAAAAAAGATTAGATTTTGATCAAAAATTAAAATCAAATAAAATATTAAGAGTTCCAGGTGCATACAATCCTTTGACAGCAAAGCTTATAGAAGAAATTGGATATGATGCAGTTTATGTATCCGGTGGAGTAATGGCTAATGATCTTGGTTTTCCCGATATTGGCTTAACAACTCTACAAGATGTTAGTACAAGATCTTATCTAATTTCGAGAGTAACTAATCTTCCAACAATAGTTGATATCGATACAGGATTTAAATCTTGTAAAGAAACCATAGAAACATTTGAAGAATTTGGAATAACAGGTGTCCACTTAGAGGATCAGATTGAAAGAAAAAGATGTGGGCATCTTGATAATAAAGAACTTATTTCAACTAATGCTATGGTTAAAAAAATTAAAGAATGTGTTGCTACTAAAAAAGATCAAAATTTTAAAATTATTGCACGTTCAGATGCTAAAAGTGTTGAAGGTTTAGATAAAATGATTGAAAGATGCAAAGCCTACATTGATGCTGGTGCTGAAATTATTTTCCCAGAAGCTCTTGAAGATGAAAAAGATTTTGAAAAAGTTCGTAAAGAATTGTCTGGTTACTTGTTAGCTAATATGACTGAATTTGGTAAATCGAAATTGTTTAATTACAAAGAGTTAGAAAATTTTGGGTATAATATAATTATTTATCCAGTAACCTCACAAAGATTAGCAATGAAAAATGTCGAAGATGGATTAAGAGACATTTATGCAAATGGACATCAAAATAATATTATTGATAAGATGCAAACTAGAAAAAGACTTTACGAATTAGTCGATTATGAAAAATATAATTCATTAGATGAAAAAATTTATAATTTTAGTACGGAAGGACATGAATAATGAGTGATGATATTAAAAAAGGCTTACTAGGTATTGTTGTAGATGAAACAGAAGTTTCAAAAGTAATGCCAGAAATAAATTCTCTTACTTATAGAGGGTATGCAGCTCAAGATTTATGTGAATATTGTAGATTTGAGGAAGTTGCATATCTTATTCTTAATAAGGATCTCCCGAATACTATCCAACTTAGACAATTTGAAAAAGAAGAGAAAAACAACAGAGAACTAACAAAAAATTTATATGAAATAATCAAACACATGCCAAAGAAATCTCATCCAATGGATGTTGCAAGAACAGCTGTGAGTGTAATGGGATTAGAGGATAAAGAAACTACAGATTCTTCACCAGAAGCAAATATGAGAAAAGCTCTAAGAATTTTTGCCAAAACTCCAACTGCCCTAGCTGCTTTTTATAGAATAAGAAAAGGTAAAAAAATAATTAAACCTAAAAAAACATTAACCTTTGCTGAAAATTTTTTTTATATGTGTTTTGGAAAAGTTCCTCAAAAAGAAATTGTTAAAGCATTTGATGTTTCTTTAATTTTATATGCTGAGCATAGTTTTAATGTTTCAACATTCACAGCTAGAACAATTACAAGCAGTTTGTCTGACATACATGGCGCAATAACAGGAGCGATTGCCAGTTTAAAAGGGCCTCTTCACGGTGGAGCTAATGAAGAAGTGATGCATATGATGAATAAAATTAAAAAGCCTGAAAATGCCTTAAAATGGATAAATAACGCCTTAAAAAATAAAGAAGTGGTAATGGGATTTGGACATAGAGTTTATAAATCAGGTGATTCTAGAGTTCCAACCATGAGGAAGTATTTTGCAAAAGTTGCAAAAATTAAGAAAGATAAAAAATTCGAGAAAATTTACGATATTGTTGAAAGAGTAATGATAAAAGAAAAAAATATATATCCTAATGTAGACTATCCTACAGGACCTACTTATCATTTAATGGGATTTGAAACTGATTTTTTTACCCCGATATTTGTAATTTCAAGAGTAACAGGTTGGTCTGCTCACATAATGGAACAACATGCTGCTAACAAACTAATTAGACCTTTAGCTAGTTACAAAGGTAACAAGCATCGAAAAGTGATGCAGTTAAACCAAAGATAATTTTTTTAACTAAAAGCTTCTGCCCAAGTACCCTGGGTTGATGCTTTAGAATATTCGGTCGCTCTACCTTCGAAGAAATTCATATGCTCAACTGCATTAAGCATTGTATCAAGCCAAGTTAATGGGTTTTTTTGAATGTCATAAATTGGTTCTAATCCTAATTGAATAAGTCGTCTATTCGCAATGAACCTAATATAACCTTTAACTTCTTGCGCAGTTAAGCCTTCCATCGGACCCATTTCAAAAGCTAAATCGATAAAGGCATCTTCATGCTCAACAATTGTTCTACAAGCTTCATAAAGTTCTTTTTTAAGTTTAGGTGTCCAGATTTCAGGATTTTCTTTTATAAACTCCTTAAAAATTCTGATCATAGAATTGCAATGAAGTGTTTCATCTCTTACAGACCAAGTAACTATCTGTCCCATTCCTTTCATTTTATTGTGTCTTGGAAAATTTAACAAAATAGCAAAACTTGCAAATAACTGTAACCCTTCTGTAAAAGCACTAAACACTGCAACTGTCTTTGCTATATCCTCTTTGGAATTTACATTGAAACCTTGCATGTAATCGTACTTGTCTTTCATCTCTTTGTATTTCATGAAAGCTGAATATTCTGACTCAGGCATACCGATGGTATCCAATAAATGAGAATAAGCAGCTACATGGACTGTTTCCATTGCAGCAAATGCTGTCATCATCATTAATACCTCTGTTGGTTTAAATACAGTTGTGTAATGTCTTAAATAACAATTGTTAACCTCTACATCAGCTTGAGTAAAAAACCTAAAAATTTGAGTGAGAAGATTTTTTTCTGGTTGTGAAAGATTTTTTTGCCAGTCTCTAACATCATCTCCAAGAGGAACTTCTTCTGGTAACCAATGAATTCTTTGTTGAGTTAACCAAGCATCATAGCACCAAGGATATCTAAAAGGTTTATAAACAGGGTTTTCAACTAGTAATCCCATTTTTTTTGGTTGAATAATTTCTTTATTTATTTTTTCTGCTACTGACATGATAAACACTCCTCGTACTCTTGTTCTTGATTTTCGTTTGATTTATTTTTGTAAACATTTGCTAAGATGTCTGTTGATTTTGAATCATTAACATTCTCAGCTCTTTGAATTGATTTTGATCTACAGTAATAAAGACTCTTTAAGCCTTTTTTCCAAGCATCAAAATGAATTTTGTGTAATTCTTTCTTATGAACGTCTGCTGGTAAAAATAGATTTACTGACTGTGCCTGTGAGATAAATGGGGTTCTATCACCACTTAATTCAATTATCCAATTTTGGTTCAGCTCAAATGCAGTTTTAAATACATCTTTTTCTATATCAGTTAGAAAATCTAGATGATTAACAGATCCTTGATTTGTAGTAATACTAGACCATGTTTCTTCATCATTTTTTCCATGAGATTGAAGGATTTCTTCTAAATATCTATTTCTTACATTGAAAGATCCTGAAAGAGTTTTGTGTGTGTAACTATTTGCAGCAATTGGCTCTACTCCTGGTGATGCTCCTCCACAAATAATTGAGATTGAAGCAGTTGGAGCGATCGCTGTCTTGTTAGAAAATCTTTCTTTATAACCATACTCCGCTGCATCTGGACATGCACCTCTCTCTTCAGCCAAATCTTTAGAAGCTTGATTAACTTTTTCATGAATATTTTTAAATATTTTTTTATTCCATGACTTCGCCATTACAGATTCAAGTGGAATTCTGTTCCTTTGCAAAAACGAATGAAAACCCATTACACCTAATCCTACACTTCTTTCTCTTTCTGCTGAATATTTTGCATCTTTAAATTGGTCTGGTGCTTTATTAATGAAATCAGATAAAACGTTATCTAAAAACCTCATGACATCGCTAATCATGTCTGGATCATCTTTCCATTCATCGTACTTTTCTAGGTTTAAGGATGACAAACAACATACTGCTGTTCTATCTCTTCCATCTTTATCAATTCCTGTTGGTAAAGTTATTTCGCTACATAAGTTAGATGTTTTAACTGTGAGATTTGCTAACTTATGATGCTGAGGAATTTGTCTGTTAACAGTATCAATATAAATTATATATGGCTCACCAGTTTCAATTCTAGCAGTTAATAATCTTATCCATAAATTTCGTGCAGAAATAGTTTGTTGAACACTTCCATCCGCAGGACTTTTTAAAGCCCATTGTTCGTCTGTTTCTACTGCTCTCATAAAAGCATCAGAAACTAAAACACCGTGATGTAAATTTAAAGCTTTTCTGTTTGGATCACCGCCTGTAGGTCTTCTCATTTCAATAAACTCTTCTATTTCAGGATGATCAATTGGTAGATAGCATGCTGCAGAACCTCTCCTCAGTGATCCTTGGCTAATTGCCATAGTTAAAGAGTCCATAACTTTTATAAAAGGAATTATCCCAGAGGTTTTTCCAACTCTGCCAATTTTTTCACCAATGGATCTTAAGTTACCCCAGTAGCTTCCAATTCCTCCACCTTTTGCCGCTAACCAAACATTCTCACTCCATAAATCAAGAATGCCTCCTAAGCTATCTGATGCTTCATTTAGAAAACATGAAATTGGTAATCCTCTTTTTGTACCACCGTTTGATAAAACTGGTGTCGCTGGCATGAACCATAGGTTACTAATATAATTATAAATTCTTTGCGCATGTAAATTATCATCTGCATAAGTGCTTGCTACTCTTGCAAATAAATCTTGGTAAGATTCGTTTAATCCTAAATATCTATCTTTTAAAGTTGCTTTACCAAAGTCTGTAAGGTTTGCATCTCTTGATCGATCAATTTTAATTATAATGCCCTTATCATTTTGAAATAATTCTGTTTCGTTGTTTAAGGAGAAAAGATCAGGCTTGTTAATTTTTGAAACCTCTTTAACTTCAGGGCTATATTCAGAGACAGCTTTTTTGAGGGCCTGGGAAAGAATCTTATTCATAAAAGTTTAATATATTTTGTTATTAGTACGAAAACAACTATATGTTGTAGGCGTTTGCTGTAAATATACTATATAAACATTTTCACAACAGAACATTTATAGAACGCGACAATATTATAATCAATAAAAAAATTAAATTTTTTCCAATAAATTAACATAAAAGGTTAAGTAAATACCTAATGAATCAAAACATAAAAATAGACCCCTATGGATTTAGAGAATATGACGCTCGTTGGTTGTATGAGAAAGACATAAATTCAGCTGGAATTGAGAATCTTGGTAAAGGACTCGGAACACAAGTAAAAATTCATACTAAAAAAGAAAATCCAAGAATCATAGTTGGACATGATTACCGATCTTATAGCGAAGAAATAAAAGCTGCTCTTAAAAAAGGATTAATATTTACCGGATGTAATATTGAAGATGTGGGTCTATCCTTATCTCCAATGGTTTATTTTGCACAATTTAAATTAGACGCAGATGCAGTTGCTATGGTTACAGCAAGTCATAATGAAAATGGTTGGACTGGTGTAAAAATGGGTATCAAAAAAGGATTAACTCACGCACCTGAAGAAATGAAAGAATTAAAAGAAATTACATTAAGTCAAAATTTTTCTAAAGGACAAGGAAATGAAAAACAAATAACTAATTTTGATAAAATTTATAAAAATGACTTAATTAATAAAAATAAAATAGAAAAAAAAATTAAAGCTGTAGTTGCTTGTGGTAATGGGACTGCAGGAGTTTTTGCTCCAGATATATTAAGAGGTATTGGTTGTGAGGTAATTGAGTTAGATTGTAAATTAGATTGGAATTTTCCAAAATATAATCCAAACCCAGAAGATTTAGAAATGCTTCACGAAATTGCCAAAGTGGTCAAGGAAAATAATGCAGATATAGGTTTCGGATTTGACGGTGATGGAGATAGAGTTGGCGTTATAGATAATGAAGGAAATGAAATATTTTCAGATAAAATAGGTCTATTAATAGCTAGAAATTTATCGACCAAACATAATAATTCTAAATTTGTAGTTGATGTTAAGTCAACTGGATTATACTCAAAAGATCAAATTTTAATTAAAAATAACTGTAAAACAATTTATTGGAAAACAGGACATTCTCATATTAAACGAAAAGTTAATACTGAAAAAGCACTAGCAGGCTTTGAAAAAAGTGGCCATTTCTTTTTTAATCAACCTTTAGGATATGGTTATGATGACGGAATTAATTCAGCTATTCACATATGTCACTTATTAGACAATCAAAATAAAAAAATGAGCGAAATTATAAGCGAATTACCTAAAACATTTCAAACACCAACAATGGCACCTTTTTGCAAAGATGAAGAAAAATATTTAGTTGTTGAGGAATTAGTTAAGCAAATTGAAAATTTAAAAAAAAATAATACCGAAGTAGATGGTCAAATAATAAGTGATATTTTAACTGTTAATGGAGTAAGGTTTTCATTTGAAGATGGTTCCTGGGGGCTAATAAGAGCTTCTTCAAATAAGCCATCTCTGGTAATTGTTACCGAAAGCCCAACATCAGACAAAAGAAAGAAAAAAATCTTTGATTTTATTGACGATTTATTACAAAAAACAGGTAAGGTAGGTGAATATGATCAGAAAATCTAATTTTTTAAATTATCTTCATCAGTTTTATTTTCTAAATTATCTTCATTATTTCTAGTTTCTAATTTATCTTCATCCTGATTATTTTCTTTTTCAGGAGTTTCATCACTGTAAAATTTTTTTACTAGCTCTTCTTCTTTTAGTCTTTGTTCCTCATCAAATTTTTTCTCCCATTCTTTCATTCGCCTATTTTCCTCTTCAATTCTCTCTTTTTGGGCTATTTCAGCTAATCGGATTCTTTCATTTTCTTCTTCAATTCTTTTTTGTTTTTCCTCCTCTATTTTAACCTCTCTTTCTCTTTGACGCCTTTCATTTTCTCGGTTTATTCTCTCACGTTCTGCATCTTTCAGTTCTTTTTCTTTAATTCTCAATTCCTCTTCCTTAGCCCTTTGTTCAGCCTCTTCTTTTAAAATCTGTCTTTGAATTTCTTGCTGTCTTTCAGTTTCCAGATCTCTTAACCTTTCTTCCATTTCTTTGAGTCTTTCTTGCTCATATTTTAACTTTCTAGCTGCCTCTCTTAGTCTTTGTTCTTCCTCAAGTCTATTTTTCCTTTCAATTTCTTTTAATCTCAATTTTTCTTGTCTTTCCTTTTCTTTTTCTTCTCTTCTCTTTTGAGCCTCTATTTCTTTATTTTTTAATTTCTCTTCTTTAATTTTAATATTTTCTTCTCTAATTCTTTGCCTTTCTAACATTTTTAATCTTAAATCTTCTTGTCTAAGCTTTCTGGCTTCCTCTCTAAGTTTTCTAGTTTCTTCATCTTTAATTTTTTTCTGTTCTATTTTAATTCTTTGAACTTCTATTTTTTGTCTTTTTTCCTCATTCTTTTTTTCTTGTTTTTCATTTTCAATGATTAATTTTTTTTGAAAAAGAAGTTTCTTTCTTTCTTCTTTCAGTTCATCTTGTTTAGCTTTTTTTGCTAATTTTTTTTCTAAAATTAATTCTCTTTTCTTTTCTTTTTCTAATTGTTTTTGTAATGCTAAATCTTTTTTAACTTTGTTTTTTTTTAAATTTTTTAAAAAAGAGGAAAACTTATTTTTTGATTTATCGATTGGATCAAATAAATTGTTTTTAATATTTTTATTAATGTCTTTTATTGAAACCATTTTTAAAAGTATCAATTAGAATAATAACACTAAATATTATGTGTGGCTAAATTGAGTTTTTTTTTAAGACAAAATACAACTTAAGATTGTTAGATTTTAAAATAGTTAATAAAGTACATTTTCAACTAAAAAGTGTTCACAAATATTTAAAGAATCACTTAATTTAAATTTGTGAGGTGATGGAGGGAGACTGAAGTCACCTCTTTTTTTTTGCTTGTTATAATTTTAAGTATTCATAAAAAAATTTAATCGAAACTACTAAAAGAAAAATTCCAAAAAACTTACTAATTTTATTCTTGTCGATACTGTGAACTGTTTTTGCACCTATCCGAGCCATGAAAGTTGTAATTGGTATAAATATTAAAAAGGCTGGTATATTTATAAAACCAATACTTAAAGGAAGACTAGAATTTAAATAATTTCCTGAAATTAAAAAACCTATTGCTCCAAATAGAGCAATTAGAAAACCTATAGCTGCTGCACTTCCTATAGCTTTATTTATTGAATAACCAAAAAACTTAAGGATAGGTACATTCATTACGGCTCCCCCTATGCCCATAGGAGCAGATATAAACCCAACAAGAAAACCAAGAATAACTTTTAGATGTAATTTCATTTTAACAATTATGTTTTGTTCTTTTTCTTTTATTAATAATAAGTAAATTCCTAAAAATAAGATCATAATAGAAAAAAATAAAACCAAGGATTTAGTTTTTAAAGAAGCTGCAAAAGCAGTACCAACAATAACTCCTAGTACAACAAACAGACCATAATTCTTAACAATATCAAAATCAACAGCTTTAAATTTATGATGTGTTAAAACTGAAACTGTAGATGTTGGTATTATAATTGCAAAGGAAGTTCCAACAGCAAGGTGCATAACATATTGAGGATCAATTTCTAAAGAACCAAAAATAAAATATAAAAAGGGAACAGTTATCAACCCTCCACCGATACCAAATAATCCAGCAACAAAACCAACTGGTATAGCCGTTAAAGCCATTAATAAAATTATATAAGTGTATTCGTTTGTTAAAATTGAATTAAGCAGATCGCCCTACTCTAGTATCTACATTGTTGTATTTAATTTTATCCATTATGTGATCTATTTTTTTAACATCAGCATCTCTAACACACATGTTTTCACTTAAATATCTTTTCCAATAACTTGCACCTATCTGACCATGAAATAAACCAAGAGTGTGTCTCATGATTTGATTTAGTCTTGTTCCTTTTTTTAATTCCGCTTTCACATAAGGAATAAGTTTTTCAATTACATCTTGTCTACTAGGCACATCTTCATTATTAAATATTTCTCTTTCAATATCTGCTAATAGATAAGGGGTATGATATGCAGCCCTTCCAATCATTACACCATCTGTTTTTTCTAAATGAGGTTTTATTTCATCAACTGAAGTTATTCCTCCATTTATTATAATCTCTTCATTAGGAAAATCTTTTTTTAATTTATAAACATATTCGTATTTTAGAGGAGGAATATTTAAATTTTGTTTAGGAGTAAAATTACCTAACATTGCTTTTCTTGCATGAATAATGAAAGTTTTAACTCCAGTCGCTTTAAGGGTAGAAATAAAATTATTTAAATTTTCATAATCTTCCACATCATCGTAACCAATTCTTGTTTTTATGGTTACAGGTAGTTTTGTAACTGATTGCATTTTACTTAAACAATCCGCCACTAAATTTGGCTCTTTCATTAAACAAGCACCAAATCTATTTTTTTCTACTTTTTTACTAGGACAGCCTAAGTTTAGATTAATTTCATCATAGCCAAAATCTTCACCTACTTTAGTGGCTTCAGCTAAAAGCTTTGGAGAAGAACCTCCTAATTGAAGTGCTACAGGTTTCTCATTAATATTAAACTCTAATAACTTTTTTTTATCTCCTCTGTTAATGGCTTCATCGACTATCATCTCAGTGTAAAGAAGAGTATTTTTAGATATTAATCTAAGAAAATATCGTTCATGACGATCTGTACAATCCATCATAGGAGCAACTGATACTTTCCTATTCATGCTATAACTTTATATTATTTTTTTATGAGTTTGAAGCTTCTGTGTCCTCTGAAGTTGAATCTGCTTCTTGGTTTTCTGATTCTGACACTTCATCTAAAGAAATCTCTCCTTGCTCATTCATAGTTTCTTCGCCTACTGAATTATCAACATCAGCTCTAGCTGTTTCAGATAGCTCGGCCAAATCTTCTTTTGTTACTTGAATTTTTTCAGGTGTCTTTCTTGCTCTTTTAGATGGTAGAATTGGAGTACCACTTTTTGAAATTTCACCTTTGTATAGATTTTCAAAATCATCACCTATTTCTTCATCATCCTCTGCAGTATCATCAACTTGTTCAACATGTTTTCGAAGTTTGTAAACAGCGCTATCTGTTAAATCTGAAACTTTAATTTTTTCTTCTGCAATTTCTCTTAATGAAATAACGGTATTTTTATCGTTATCTCTATCAATTGTTGGTTCTATTCCTGCATTAAGTTGAGTAGCTCTTTCTTTAGCAACCAATACTAATTCGTATGGGCTCTCTACTTTATCTATACAGTCTTCTACGGTAACTCTAGCCATGCGGAGTATCTACACAGTGAGTCTTAAAAAATCAAGAGCTATTTTTATAAATAATGAGGATTTAACTTATTTTTAACCAAATAAAGAACAATAATTGAACCAAAGATATAAGTACCTGAAACAACTGCTATCTGTTCAATTGAAAAACCAATATCAATCAGAAAACCAAATAAAGCTGTACCAAAGGCAGTTGCAAATACCATTAAAGCAGTTGTCAATGCTTTAATAGATCCAATAAACTTAACACCATAAATCTCAGCCCAAGTTGAAGAACCAAGTACGTTTGCTAAACCATTAGTCACTCCTAACAACCCAAAAAATACAAATGATGAAAATGGTGCATCAAAATAGTAAAGAACTGCCGTTGCAAAAAAAAGTGGAATATTCATATAAATTAGTAATTTCCTGCTTGTAAATTTATCAATTAAAAATCCAGATATAAAAAGAGTAATCACTGATAAAATAGAGTAAGCCATAAATGATTGAGCAATTACGTAAGGTCCCCATTCTTTGGAGGAAGAAATAAATGACTGATAAACGAAAGACCCTGTTGCAATCCATGGCATTGCTAACATAGTCATGCATATTATATAAAACCTATAATCTTTTAATACTTCTATTCTCTTCCATTGTTTAATTTCTTGATTGGTTCCTTCAATTTTAGATTCCTCTCTAGTATCAAGTTTAATCTCCTTTACTAAAATCAATGTTGCAGCAGGTAATACTAATATGACCAAAATAGAAATTGAAACCCAAATATCTCTCCACTCTATAAAAGTTAATAAAAAAACAATTAAAACTGGCAATATAAATTCAGCCAATGACAATCCTAACCAACCTGTACTTAAAGCCCTACCTCTATTTTTTTCAAAAAAACGAGATATGGTTGTTGTAGCTGTGTGACTTGATAATCCTTGTCCAGCTAAACGCATTAAAAAAATTCCTACAAATAAAAAAATAACTGATGAAATTTTTGAAAATATAAAACAGGAAGCTGATAAAAAAATTATTACATAAGATGCAAATTTTAATATGTTTACGTCATCAATTTTTTTTCCAATCCAAACTAAAACAATACTACTTAATAAAGTGGCTGATGCATAAATTGAGCCAAATTGTCCATGTGTAATTGATAAGGCGTCTCTTATACTAGAATTAAATAAGCCTAGAAAAAAACTCTGTCCAAAACTTGAAAAAAATGTAAAAATAAATCCAAATACAATTACTTTTAAACTTAAACTTTTAAACATAGAAATAAATTATGACTTGTAATGTTGCTTTCATAGGTCTTGGGGTTATGGGCTACCCAATGGCTGGATATATATCAAAAGCCGGACACAATGTAACTGTTTTTAATAGAACTAAATCTAAAGCTGAAAAATGGATTGGTGAATATAAAGGTAAAATGGCAACTACGCCTGCTGAAGCTGCAGATGGTGCTGATTTTATTTTTACATGTGTTGGTAATGATGATGATTTAAAAGAGGTAGCAACAGGAGAAAATGGATTGTTTAACACTGCAAAAGCTGGGTCTATTTTTATCGATAACTCAACTGTATCTGCAGAAGTATCAAGAGAATTAAATAAAAAAGCAAATGATAAAGGGTTTAGTTTTTTAGATGCCCCTATTTCTGGTGGACAAGCTGGTGCTGAGGGCGGAATACTAACAGTAATGGTTGGTGGCGATGAAGAAGTGTTTAAAAAGGCTGAGCCTGTAATTGATTGTTATAGCAAAAAAGTAAAATTAATTGGTCCTTGTGGAAGCGGGCAGTTGACAAAAATGATGAACCAAATGTGTATTGCTGGAACAGTCCAAGGTTTATCAGAGGCAATTAATTTTGGAATAAACGCCGGTTTAGATATGGATAAAGTTATGGAAACAATATCTAAAGGTGCAGCACAATCTTGGCAAATGGAAAATAGATACCGAACCATGACAGATGATAAGTTCGATTATGGTTTTGCTATTGACTGGATGAGAAAAGATCTAAAAATTGCAATTGAAGAGGCAAAGAAAAATGGCTCACCTGTTCCTATAACAGAAATTATTGATGGTTATTACGCTGAGGTTCAAGAAATGGGTGGCAATCGTTGGGATAGTTCAGGTTTGATTGCTAGGTTAAAAAAGAAAAAATAATTTTGTGACAGATACAGTTCCTTATTACGAGGACTTTACGGAGATCAAAAAGAAAATTTGGTCAATGTTAGATAATGCTGTTAAAGATAGAAGTTCACCTTTTAGAATACCAGTATTTATTTGTGGGGATCAATCTGACTTAGATGGAAGAATTGTGGTTCTAAGAAAATCTGATCAATCAAATAATCTTGTTCAATACCATAGCGATATTAGATCAGATAAAATTGAAAAATTGAAAGCGAATAAAAACGCAGCAATGTTGTTTTATGATAAAGATGAAAAAATACAGGTTAGATTAAAAGTAGAATGCATAATTAATCATAATAATGATGTAACAAAAGAATCCTGGTCTAAAACTCAACATATAAGTAGAAAATGTTATTTGGTTGATAATGGACCTGGAACTGAGTCAGATCTTCCAACTTCAGGTTTAAAACCAGAATTAGATAATTTTGATTACACTAAAGAACAAAGTGAGGAAGGTTATAAAAACTTTACTGTTATACAGTGTAAAATTAAATCTATTGAATGGCTTTATTTAGCAGCAAAAGGTCATCGAAGAGCAAAGTTTAATTTAGAGAATAATAAAGATACTTGGTTAGTTCCATAGATGGTAACTGGATACATATTTACAGCATTTCTTATAATTTTAGGATTGGCCGTAATGAGATTTGGGAGTATTCATTTTAAAAAATTTAAAGAAGGTAAAACCAAAATTAAATCAAAGTTAAGTGGACAATTATCTTTTCTAATTTTATTTATAATAATCATTGGATTAATAGTTTATTCAGTCAATGATCTCTTATTTAGTTAAATAAAATTATTATTTTTTCCACTTTTTAAACCAATCCTCTTTGGCATACTCAGTTAATTTATGAGTACACCACTCATTTTTTCTACCTTTAAGTAATTTCTTGTGAGTATATCGAGCTGGTATTTCATAATTTCCTGGTGGTTGTCCTCTTTTCTTTTGACCTAATGCACAGGCAATTTGTAATGGATCAAAAGGAGTGTCAGATGTTGGTGTTAAATAAACAGAGTCTTTTAAATCAGGACATGTTGGGTCTTTGTGGTTATAAACAGCTTTTCCAAATTTTGTTGATAGATCGTGACTAAGAATGCCTGTACTTAAGTGAGCTCCGTCTTTAACCCCTTTAGTGCAAGGCATTGCAAACCCATTACCATGCAGTAATTCATGAATTGCAATTTTTGTTATTTGACCAGATGCTCTCTTAATAAATAAGTATCCATGATGGGGTCCCATTTGCCCTCCATCACCACTTGATGCATCTGTAAAAGAAAAATACAATTTTTTAGGATTATTAAATCCTTGTTTTTGCAAATAATAGTCTGGGTAATTTACATTCCACCCACCTTTTCTTGCTTTACGATCTAATCTCGCGAATGAAATATCAAGCTTACCATCTTTTCGATAATCAAATTTTAATCTTTGCTTATCTCCAGTCATTTTGAAAAACAAATCATCTATTTTTTTAACCTCTTTTTCTATCCAACCGTTTATATCTCTTTCTTTATCTTTGGTTTTTTTGGCTAAAAGATAAATAAAATGAATCTGAAAATCGTCATTTACATCTGGCTGGTCTTCAAAAAATCTACCTGGTTTATCATCAGAAGCATAAATCGATGAACTAAATAGTGTAATAAGTAAAATTAAAAATATTTTTTTCATACACCTTTAATAATTATATTTGTCCCCTCGGAATTATCTAGTCTTATTTGTTTTATTGGTTTGTACTCCTCAGAATTGTACCATTCTAATGCTTTTTCATAACTAGGAAACTTAAGTACAATTATTCTTGGAAATTTTGTTTCTCCATCAAAAATTTGAAATTCCCCAGCTCTTACCAAAAATTCTCCACCAAATTTTTTTACAAGTGGAGTAACTTTTTCTACATACTCTTTATAATTTTCAGGATTAGTTATTTTTAATTGGGCTATCACATAACCTGCTGGCATATTTTCCTCCTAAAATTCTAATTTAGCTAAACAATTTAAAGAATTTTCGTGACTATATTTACTTAATCTTTTTGTTATGACACAACCTTTTAAATAAGGAAGTAATTGAGGGTCTAATTCTGTTGGAGTTAAGTAGGCACTTTTCTTTAAATCCATAGGACAATTTGGATTGGAATGACCATAATATTCAGTATTTTTTTTGTCAATATTATTTGCGTCACCTCCCATGTCACTCATAATATCTCCACTATATTTTAAGTGATCATTTTTCCCCCATCTACTATTTTCATCTATTACTGCTCCAGGTGCACATAACTGTACAAAACCTAAGGCATGAAATATCTCATGAAGATGAATTTTCCATGAGTCTTTTGTGCCGTAACCCAAGTATGTAACACCAGATACAATTTCCACATTTCCTTTGTCTCCAATTAGCATTGCTTGCCCAACTTGTCCTCCTTCATCTCTGTATTTATCTTGATAAAAAATAGTATAAATTTTTTTAGGATGATAAAAACCATTCTTGACTGCCATTCCTGTTAGATAAGTAGCTGCATCATCAACATTTATTTGTTTTTTTGTTCTATCTACTCTTAAAAAACTTACATCAAGTTTACCATCTTTAGTTAAATCTAATCTTAATTCTTTTCCTTTTGTTTTCTTTTTCATATGTTTATTGGCCTTAAAAACAATTTTTTCGATTATTCCTTTTGTATCAAATTGTTTATCTTTAGAATCGGCGGCTAAAATATATATTGCGTGAACTTGATAATCATCTGTGACATCCTCCTGATCAAATAAATAACGTCCTGGAATCTCGTCTTCTCTTTTTTTAAATTTTAGCTCATTTTTTTGATTTTTAAATTTTACAAAATCATTTTCACTTGATTTTACATTCCATGCCCCAGCATGAGTAAAATTAACATCTTTTTCTTTAGGTTCATTATTTTGTTTTTTTGCTAATGTTTTTTTAAACATTGCCATTCTTCTCTCAGATAATTGCCAAACTATTTTATTATTTTCTGCAAATAAAAAACACTCTCCTGTTCCACGACCGTTAGAATTTTTTGTACAATTTTTAAAAGCTTTTGTGTGAGCTTTTTCAATATTTTTAGATGATTGCCATGTCCATGAATATTCTCCACTCGAGGTATCACATGCTAAATATACTACACCTTTATATTTCGGTTTTTTTTCTAAATATTCTTGAAGCTCAAAGTAAGCATCTAGTGCACCTACTGCACACTTCAGACTATTTATTTTTCCTGGTTCTTTAATATCAGCTTGAGAATAATTAAAAAATGAAAAAAAAAATAATATTAAGAATAAAAATTTTCTCATTAAAATATTGATTTAGAGTATTTTTTCCAATTGTCTTGATAGTGTTTTGTATTTTCTATGACTGCTTTTTTTTCTTCTTTTGTGACTTCTCTAATAACTTTACCTGGTGAACCAACAACTAAAGAGTTATCTGGAATGATTTTATTTTCTGTTATTAAAGCTTTAGCTCCAATAATACAATTCTTTCCAATATTAGCTTTATTTAAGATAACAGCCCCAATCCCAATTAAACTATTATCTCCAATAGTACATCCATGAAGCATAACTAAATGTCCAACAGTAACATTTTTTCCTACTTTTAAAGGACATCCAGGATCTGTGTGTAATACGCTTCCATCTTGTACATTAGATCCTTCACCAATATGAATATTTTCAATATCTCCTCTAAGCACTGCATTAAACCAAATACTTGTATTTTTTTCTAAAGTGACATCCCCTATTATTGTAGCATTCGGAGCTACCCAATTTTCGCCAGAGTTTTTTGGTTTTTTATCTTTTAAATCATAAAACATAATCTATATATTTTACATTATGCCTATACAAACTCCAATATGTGATTTTGGTCAAAAAGCTATTTCATTTGAACTAAAATCTACTGATAATAAAATTCTGTCTTTAAATGATATCAAAGGTGAAAATGGAACTTTGATAATGTTTATTTGTAATCATTGTCCATATGTAAAAGCTATTACAAAAGAATTAGTTGAAGATTGTAGTGAATTAAAAAAAATTGGTATCAACTCAGTTGCTATCTGCTCAAATGACTTTGTTAATTATCCAGACGACTCATTTGATAACATGATCAAATTTTCAAATGAAAATCATTTCAATTTTCCTTACTTACATGATGAAACTCAAGAAATTGCTAAAGCATATGAGGCTGTATGTACTCCGGATTTCTTTGGCTATAATAAAAATTTAGAACTTCAATACAGGGGACGATTAAGAGAACTTAAAAAGTTTATTCCAGTTAAAGAAGGAGAAAGTGATCTGCTAACAGCTATGAGACAAATAGCTGAAACTGGAAAAGGTCCTGAAGATCAAATTCCGAGTGCAGGCTGTGGTATTAAGTGGAAGTATGATTAATGTATCTAATTGTAACTAGATCATTTCCACCTGAGCTTGGTGGTATGCAAAATCTAATGTGGGGACTTTCAAGAGAACTGTCTAAAAACTTTATGATAAAAGTTTTTGCAGATCATATAGAAGGTCATAAAGAATTCGATGAGCAAGCCTCTTTTTCTATCGAAAGAGTTGGAGGAATTAAATTGCTTAGAAAATATAGAAAAGCACAATTAATTAATGAATATATTAAAGAAAATAAAATAAGTGGAATTATTGCTGATCATTGGAAAAGTTTAGAACTTATTAAAACTTCTAAGAAAAAATACTGTTTAATTCATAGTAAAGAAATCAACCATCCTAAAGGTTCTAGTCAAAATAAAAGAGTAGTTAGTGTTTTAAATAATGTTGAAAAAGTTATAGCAAATTCTAATTTTACAAAAAATCTAGCAATAGAACTTGGTGTTAATGCAAATAAAGTAATTGTAATAAATCCAGGCGTGGATCATGCTGAAGAATTAAATAAAAAAACTTTAGATAAAGTTGAAAGTATACTTAAAGTTAAAAATCCAAGACTAATTACA
Source organism: uncultured Pelagibacteraceae bacterium (assembly GCA_902611405.1). Classification (GTDB taxonomy): domain Bacteria; phylum Pseudomonadota; class Alphaproteobacteria; order Pelagibacterales; family Pelagibacteraceae; genus Pelagibacter. The sequence continues at coordinate 74,259 of CACLZL010000003.1, read as the reverse complement.
GTTTCAAGATTTGATAAACGTAAAAATCATGAAAAAATAGTAATGGCTTTAAGGAATTTAAAACAAATTTATCCTGATATTGTTTATATTTGTGTTGGATATGGAGAGGAAGAAGAAAATATTAAGAAACTGGTGAAAGAACTAGATCTTGAAGCAGAAGTTATGTTTTTTAAAGATATTAGTAATGATTTAAAAAATGCTTTAATTTCAAAATCAGATATCTTTGTAATGCCATCTATAATCTATAAAAAATCAGTTGAAGGTTTTGGTATAGCTTATGTAGAAGCTGCACAGTATGGTGTTCCATCGATTGGTGGTAAAGATGGCGGTGCTGCAGATGCAATTAATCATGAAAAGACTGGTTTAATATGTGATGGAAATAGCCTCGATGATATTTATTCTTCAATTAATTCAATGTTGGAAAATAAAAAATATTTAGAGCTTGGAAAAAATGCAAAAGAATTTGTGAATAAATTTCAATGGTCAAAAATAATTGAAGAATACAAAAAGATACTCAATTGATTTCAAACAATAAATTAGCAATTTTTTTAATTATCATCTCAGTTTTTTGTGGAACATTAATGTTAACCTTTTTAAAATTAGCACAAGAGGAAGTTAATGTTTATGTTGCTGGATTTTTTAGATTTTTATTTGGTTTACTGATTATTTTTCCGTATATGTTAAAATCTAAATTTACAGTTTTTAAAACCAATCATCATAAAAAACATTTTTTAAGAGCGGTTTTAAATTTACCTTCAATGCTGTTATATTTTTCAGCTTTAGTAATGATGCCAATTGAAAAAGCTACAGCAATATCTTTTGTGGTTCCTTTCATAGTAACAATATTGGCAGTTTTATTTCTAGGAGAAAAAATTTACATATACAGGAGTTTTGCACTAGTTTTAGGATTTATAGGAATGTTAATAATTTTAAGACCAGGAATAATTGAAATTTCTCTTGGAGTTTATATGGCACTGGCATCATCTTTTATGTGGTCAATAGTGATTATAATTACAAAAACTATCGCAAAAGACGATAGTTCGATTACGATTTTATCTTATGGATACACGTATATGACAATTTTTAGTTTCATTATTGCGTTGTTTTATTGGCAAACACCTAGTTTTCAAACTTTGATTTATTTATTTTTTGCAGGTTTATTTGGTACATTGTTGCATCTTTGCATTAATCACGCATACAAATTAGTAGATGTTAGTATGACACAACCATACTCATTTCTAAGTTTAGTCTTCGCTTCTTTAATTGGCTATTATGTATTTAGCGAAACACCTGACCTCTTCACTTGGATTGGTGCTAGTGTTATATTTTTAGGTGTTTTAATCATGTCATATCGTGAAATGAAGCTTGATAAAGAAATTATAAGAAAACGAATAGATATTAAATCTTAATTTTTCTTCTTAAAAGTTTTGTAGATATGCCAAACTACAATTAACATTGTAGTTGCTAGGATGCATGCAGTTAAAGTTCTATCCCACAAAAATTCCCAAGAACCATTACTTAATAATAAAGATCGTCTCAAGTTTTCTTCCATCAATCCACCAAGTACAAAAGCTAATATCAAAGGTGGCATAGGAAAATCATATAATCTTAAAAAAGTTGCTACTACAGCAATACCAATCATTAAATAAATATCAAAATTATTAAATGACATTACGTAAATCCCAGTAACAGAGAAAAATAAAATTAAAGGAATTAAATAATTTTTAGGAACAGCAAGAATTCTAGCTATATAAGGAATGAGTGGTAAATTTAATATAAGAAGAATTACCATTCCAATATACATAGACATAATTATTGACCAAAAAATCTCTGGATTTGTCATGTAAAGCCTAGGACCAGGCTGAACCCCAAAACCTAAAAGAGCACCTAGCATTACCGCGGTTGTTCCGCTTCCAGGAATTCCTAAAGTAAGCATTGGCACAAAAGAACCTGAGCAAGCCGCATTATTTGCAGTTTCTGGCGCAGATAGACCATTTACACTCCCTTTACCAAATTTTTCTTTTTCTTCATCACTGACAACGTTTCGTTCCATTCCATAAGCCAAAAAGGAGGCAATTGTTGCACCAGCTCCAGGTAAAACACCAATTAAAAAACCAATTACTGATGATCTTGGAATTGTTTTATACATTTTAGTTCGTTCTTCTTTATTAATTCTAATCGAGCCTAATTCAGTTAATGAAACTTGTTTAGCAGCACTAGTTGGATCATTTCTTTTTAAAATAATTGTTAACGCTTCACTCATTGCAAATGTTGCCATCACAACAAGTACAAAACTAATACCATCAGTTAAGTTCATATTATTAAATGTAAATCTTGTAATATCAGACAAACTATCTTGGCCAACAGATGCTAACATCAATCCAAGTACTACCATCATCATTGCTTTTAAAAATTGTCCTTTAGAAGAAAAAGCAGCAATCGCTGTTAAACCTAAAATCATTAAAGCAAAGTAATCTGGTGATCTAAAAGATAAACTTACTTTTGATAAACTTGGAGCCATAAATAATAAATAAATTGCAGATAATGTTCCACCTGCAAACGAACTCCATGCTGCAATCGCTAAAGCCTTACCCGCCTTACCTTGTTGTGCCATAGGATAACCATCAAATGAAGTTGCAACTGTTCCAGGAACACCGGGTGCATTTAATAATATAGAAGAAGTAGAACCACCAAATACTGCTCCATAATAAACACCAGCCATCAAAATTAATCCTGTTGCAGGATCGAAACCATAGGTAATTGGTATCATCAATGCGATAGCTGTCATTGGCCCGAGACCAGGGAGCATTCCAATTATTGTCCCAAAAAAACAACCAACCATAACCATTAATATGTTCTGAAAAGTAAGTGCAGTTGTTAATCCAATTAATATTCCTTCAATCATCCCATAACTCCTATTGATTGTAAGAATGGATCCCTCAAATATATATCAAGAATACCGTGTAGGAGATACATAAAGGCTGCAACAAATGGAAAGGATAATAAAAACATTAAAATCCATCTTCGTTCTCCTAAAAAGTAATATGACGCAAATAAAAATAAAGATGTAGTTAAAAAATATCCAACTTTTAAAATTGTAGCTCCATAAATAATAGCAATAAGTATAAGTATTCCTGTTTTCTTATATTCTAAATTTTTATGATCAACTTTAATTGTATTTGGATCTGGTAAAATAAGTTTTAATCCAGAAAAAAATAATCCTGCATAACCTAAATAAATTGGAAATGTTCGTGCATTAAATGGTGCATTTTCATCAAATGCGAATACTTGAATTTGGTAAGCAGTATATAAATAAAATACTGAAAAAATAAAAAAGAGCAGTGATATAATTTTTGTAGTATTTATATTCACTGCTCTAATTTCAAATAATCCTAAGGATTAAATAACTCCTAATTTTTTCATAAGAGCTGTCATTTCTTGAGTTTGTTTTTCTAAGAAAGAAACAAACTTGCCTTCTGGATTATAAATATTAACCCAAGCATTTCTTGCTCTGACAGTTTCCCATTCAGGAGTTTTTTGTACATCGCCAAGCATTTTTGCAATAGCTGATCTATCAGCATTGCTCATACCTGGAGGGCCAAAGAAACCTCTCCAGTTAACAAATTGTACATCATATCCTTGTTCTTTAAGAGTTGGTGCATCTGGTGCATCAGAAACTCTTGAAGGCGCTGTGATACCAATAATTCTTACTTGGTCTCTTGCACCCATCAATTCACCTAAACCAGTTGATATGATTTGAGTTTCTCCAGATAAAAGTCCAGCTAAAGCTTTTCCACCAGCATCATAAGGAATGTATTGAACAGCATTCGGATCTGCACCTGCTGCTTGGAAAGCTAAAGCACCAATTAAATGGTCCATACTTCCTCTCACTGATCCACCAGCCATTTTAACTGAATTTGGATCTTTTTTGTAAGCATCAACTACATCTTTAAAATTTTTAAAAGATGAACTTTTTGCAACTGCAATAGCGCCGTAGTCACCAATTACACCGGCGATTGGCACAACATCTTTATAAGATAAAGTTCCGCTACCTTTTACATAACCTTTGTGTCTAGTAATTGATCTTAAAACTAATGGTGTTGATTGAACTAAAACTGTATTAGCAGGTTTAGTATTGATCATGTAAGCTAAAGCTTTACCACCACCACCACCTGACATATTTTCAAATGATGCACTACTTAACATACCAGCTTTTGTTAAAGCTTCTCCAGTACCTCTAGCGGTTCCATCCCAACCACCACCAGCACCACCACCAATTACAAAGTGCAATTTGTCAATTGCTACTGAGCTTGTAGTTGTTGCTGAGAATAATAGGATTGCTGAGAATAATACTGAAACTATTTTTTTTAAGTTTTTCATTATTTATCCCTCACTAATTTAAAAACGCTAGTTAATTATAGTCTTAATGTTTATTCAACCTGTAATTAAGTAACACAACTTTTAATTGAAACTGATTAAACAAAAAAAATATCAATTAAATATGACATTTTATTTTTTATATAGATTTAGGTTTCTCTTAATTCTCTAGTTTCTAATTTCTTTTTTCTTATCTTTTAAAAAGTTGATGATAGAAGCTTAATGAATGATTAAACATCAAATCAAATCTTATCTTGAAAATACAAAACAAGTATTTTCAATTAAATTTATTTCTGTTTTAATAATTTCTTTTCCTAGCGCAATCATTGCTGAATATTTTAATATTCCTCTAGCTTGGTTTTTAGGACCAATGATTATTACATCTATTGCAGCTTTATCAGGTCTTAAAATTATTATGCCTAAAATTGTATTAAGTTTTATCTTGATAATTTTAGGTTTGCATATTGGTAATTACATAGATCAAAATCTATTTAATCAAATGCTTGATTGGATTTGGACTTCGCTAATTATGTTAATCTATATAATAATTTGTATTTTAGTTGTCGCTAAATACCTCAAAAAATTTGCAAGTTATGGTGAAAAAGCCTCCATTTTTTCAGCAGCCCCTGGTGCCCTGGGTCCTTTAATGATTTTAGCTGAGAATGAAAAAACAGATTTATCCCAAGTTGCAACCTCTCACTTAATTAGATTAATCATCATAATAACTGTCATTCCATTTATTATAGTTAATAATACTGATAACAATATTTTGTTAAATGATGACTTAAATTATTTAGCCCAAAATCATTTAAATTTAATTTTACTTATTATTGCATCTATTTTTTTTATTTTTGTTTTTGATAAAATTAGAATTCCTGCAGCTTTACTATCTGGAACATTGTTTGCAAGTGGCTTGTTACAAATTACAGATATAGCCTCATATAAATTACCAGATGAAACGGTAAATTTTTGTCTGCTAATTCTTGGTTCTTCAGTTGGCTGTAGGTTCGCTGAAAAGACTGTTAAAGAAATAGCTAATAATTCTCTTCATAGTATTGTAGCTACTACTATTTTGGTAATATTTGGTTTAGTTGCAGCTTATGTTGCAACATTTTTTGTAGAGACAAATATTTTAACTTTAATATTATCATTTAGTCCTGGAGGGATTTATGAGGTGGCAGTTATAGCAATTGCTTTTGATTTAGACCCAGACTTTGTTGCTTTTCACCATATAATAAGATTACTTTTCATACTTTTCACAGTTCCTATATTTTTACGATTGTTAGAAAAAATTAAGAAATAATTTTATAAAGTCTTTCAAAAACTTTTTCTGCTGAGAGTTTAGATAATTCAGGAACTTGTATTGCTTTAAAATTTTCTCTTTCGATACTTACTTTAAAAGGAGTTGTATGGGATCCAAACAAAGCAATTCCTTTTGAGCCCAAGTGAGCTGTCATATGTGCTGGTCCAGTATCATTTGCAACAACGAAAGAACTATCCTTAATCAATGCTGCTAACTGAGAGATATCTAAAGCTTTACCATTATCTAAAACACAAAGTGCATTAATATTTGTTGCTTCTTTAATTTCATTTGGTCCAGGTGCAATTACTATTTTAAATTTGTTTTCTGATTTTTCATTAATCATAGAAATTAACTTATTATAATAAGGCCATTTCTTTGAGTTTAAATGGGGCGAACAAAAAGGGAAAAGAAGAATATATTTATCTAATTGATGATAATTTTTTATTTGAGATATATCTGTTATACTCCAAGAAAAATCAGGGCTCAAAGTGTGATTAGTATTTATACCTGAACTATTTAATTGATATTCAAATCTAGATAAAACAGAATCTTTATCAAAATCTTGTTTTTTAGTTCCTTCTTGTAAAGTGGTTTCTGTTGATGACCAAGTATCTTTTGTTGCTTTTGGAAATAAAATTTTTTTATAAAATGCTGTTCTACTTGAGTTCTGAAGATCATAAACTTTAGAAAAATTATATTTTTTTATTTTTTTCATTAATGAATATAAATAAATTAGGTTTAGTCTTGATAATCGCTTATCTAAAATGACATTAGAAATATGTGGACTTTTTTTAAATAAATCAAAGTATGGTTTGGTTGTGAGCAAATGAATTTCATCTCCTTTATGATTCTCAGAAATATCTTGAATTGCACCACAAGCTTGAGCTATATCACCTAAGGATCCATGTTTAATGATTAAAATATTAGACATATTTTTAACAATTTAACATAGTATAAAATTTAATGAATAAAATTATAGTAGAAGTATCGGTAGGTGAGCTTTTAGACAAAATTTCAATCTTAGAAATAAAAAAAGAAAAAATTAAAGATCCTGAAAAACTAAAATTCATATCGAATGAACATTCGATTCTCAAAGATCAATTAGAAAAAAATGTTAAATATGACGATAAACTAAATAAATTATTTCAAGATTTAAAAGAAATTAATGCCAAACTTTGGGTTATAGAGGATGACAAAAGAGATTGTGAAAAAAATAAAAACTTTGGTACTAAATTTATAAAATTATCTAGAGATGTTCATTTTTTAAATGATGACCGAGCAAAAATTAAATTAGAAATGAATAATCATACTGGATCAAGTATTAAAGAAATTAAAGAATATACTAGTTACTAAAAACTTTAGGAAACCAATCATCTCTCATCAAATCTCCAGTTTTTAAATTGATCCCATCAAATGGGGGTGAAGTTGGCCCTCCTCTATCTATATACTTAATATCATCACCTATAAATCGCATCGAAAACGCTCTTCGTGATTTAGAAGAATTATTTCCTGTTGAACCATGTACAATTTTAAAATTAAATAAAACAGCATCACCCAAAGTTAATTCTGGAATTAAAATATTTTCTTCAAATTCTTTTAATGGTGGTAAATCCATAAAAGCACTATCATCATCATACCAAGATTGATTATTGGACCACTTTGTAGGTCTAATTAACTTTGACCATTTGTGAGAACCTAAAATTAATTTAAGATTATTTTTCTGATCAACTTCATCTAATGGAATCCAAAAACTTCCAGTATCATTGCCATCAACACAATAATAAGGCATATCTTGATGCCATGGTGTTTCTTTATGAGTACCTGGATCCTTTATAAAAATATGTTCATGAAAAATTTGAGTAGATTTAGAATTAGTTGCTTCTGCAACTATTTGAGCAGCAGGTGAATTATATAAACAATCCTTAAATTCTTCTATTCTTTCCCAATTACAATAATCCTCAAAAAATCTTCCATTGTCATCAGTTACATTTTCTCTTCCGTGCTTACTTGGATTGTCTAAAACTTTTTGAAATCCTTTTCTAAGTGGCTCAATCCAGTCTTTAAATACATCCTTAATTATTATTACACCATCATTTTTATAATCATTAATTTGTTTCTCTGATAAAAACATTTTTATTGTTGAAAGCTGTACTTTTTCTCTAAATATTTAATCACATTATGAATGATAAAAGTCATAAACAGGTAAATTCCACCAGCAACAATAAATACTTCGATTGGTTTAAAAGTTGTTGAAATTATATATTTAGCAACACCAGTTAAATCCATTAAAGTTACTGTGCTTGCTAAAGAAGTTCCTTTCATCATCAAAATAATTTCATTTCCGTATGCAGGGAGTGATTGTCGAATGGCAATTGGAATTTGGATTTTATAAAAGATTACTTTGTTTGATATTCCTAGGCTTTTTCCAGCCTCGATTATACCCGGTTTTATTGTTTGAAATGCTGATCTTAAAATTTCAGAGGTATATGCTCCAGTATTTAAAGTAAAAGCTATTATTGCACACCAATAAGGTTCTTTAAAAATTACCCATAAAAATGTTGTTCTTAAATATTCAATTTGTCCTAATCCAAAATAAATAATAAAAATCTGGACCAATAAAGGTGTTCCTCTAAATATATATGAATAGCCATAAGCAAATTTATTGATAAATATATTTTTATTTAATCTTAAAATTGCAAAGAAAAGACCCAGGAATAATCCAAAAAATAATGATGCAGATAATAATTTTAAAGTAACTACTGTTGCTCCTAAAAGTTTAGGGAAACTAGTTATCATTAAATCAAAATCCATTAATACCCCCTGCTATATCTTACTTCTAACTTGTTAATTAACTTCATGCTCACATAAGTAAGTAAAAGATATAAAACTGCTGCAAATGAATAGAATAATAATGGATCTCTAGTAGATCCTGCTGCGATATAAGATTGTCTCATTATTTCAACTAATCCTGTTACTGAAATAAGAGAAGTATCTTTTAAAGTTATTTGCCAAACATTACTTAAATTTGGAATAGCTAACCTTAGCATTTGAGGTAAAATTATTTTATAAAACTGCCCAAACTTATTTATTCCAAGAACCTTTGCTGCTTCAAACTGGCCTTTATCTATTGATTGAATTGCGCCCCGAAATACTTCAGTTGAGTAAGCTCCAGAAATAATACCAATAGCCATTGAACCAGTAATAAAGGCGTTAATTTCTATGTATTCATAGTAACCAAAAATAGAAGCTACATACATGATTGCTCCACTTCCTCCGAAGAAGAAAAGGTAAATTACTAATAGCTCAGGTACTCCACGGATTACTGTTGTATAAAAATTACCAACTAAATTTAAAGTTTTATATTTTGAGAGTTTTAAAGGTGTAAAAATTAATGCAAAAAAGAAGCCAACCAACATTGCTGTAATTGATACAGCTATTGTCATTAAGGTTGCGTAAAATAACTCGTCACCCCAACCTGTTTTACCAAATGCGAGAAGTTCCATATAGATTGGCGACTATATATTATAGTCGCCAGATCTGAAATGAATTACATAGAAGCGTCGAAACCAAAGTGCTTAATAGCAAGTTTACTAATAATTCCTTGTTTTCTAGCTTTATTAATTGCTTTGTTGAAGTCTTTTAAGATTTTAGCATCTCTTTTTCCAATAGCACTATCACTAGCTTGTCTGATACCAACACCTACACCATTACCAAATGCACCACCTGAAAAAGTTGGACCAACTAATACAACTGGCTTACCTGATTTATCTGCATAATCTGTAAATGCTACAGCTGCAGCTAAAGCAATATCACATCTTCCAGAAGTTAAATCTAGGTTTACTTCATCTTGAGTTTTATAAGTTCTAACATTTATACTTCCTACATCACCAGACTCTAAAAAGTTTTGATGAATTGTTCCTGTTTGAGTACAAACAGTTTTACCAGCAAGTGCTCCTGTTAATGTTTTGAGAGCTTTTTTAACATCAGATCCACCTAATGATAAATTAATACCCTCTGGCGTATCCATTCCTTCTAAACTTGAACCTTTCATTACTGCAAGAGATGCTACTTCATCAGCATAACCTTGTGAAAAAGTAATTGTTTTTTGTCTTTCAGCAGTAATAGACATTCCAGCCATGATCGCATCAAATTTTCTCATTACTAGAGCAGGAATCATTCCATCCCAATCTTGTTCAACGATTGTACACTCATATTTCATGATTGCACAAAGTTCTTGAGCAAGTTCAACCTCAAAACCAATAAGATTACCTGAAGCATCTTTTGAATTCCATGGAGGGTAAGCGCCTTCAGTTCCAATTTTTATTTTTTCAGCAGAAACATTTCCAATGATAAATAAAGAAGCAAGAACTGTTAAAATAGTTTTTTTGAATATATTCATTATTTTCTCCTTTAATTAGGAATAATTATTTCACAAATTTAAAAAAGAAAAAAGAAAAATTAATGATTTATTGATGAAGAAAAATTCCAAGAACAATCAAAACTAGGTATATAAACTCTAGATAATTTTGCATTTCCAAAGTTTTGGTTAAATACATTTAGCCAATTTTCAACCTGCTGTGGTTTTTTATCCTGACTACCGACTTGTGCAGTAATAACTCCCTTTGGCTTTAAAATTCTTACAAGTGAATCCATATTTTTTGCAGCTAAATCTATACAAAATTGATCATCATTAAGATCTACAAAAATATGATCATAACTATCATCACTTACTGATTTAATACTTTGAAATGCATCACCCCAAACACATTTTACAGAATTCTTCTCGGTTGCTTTTTTTCCTATGTCTCCAAGATGTTTGTTGCAAACATCAACTACTTCAGGATCCAGTTCATACCAATCTATAAAGTTAAAATTTTTTGAAATACATTCTCTTGCAACTCCACCGTCTCCACCACCAATTATTGCGGCTCTTTCATTGTCTTTATTTAAATCTAAACCAGAACCAACAAATGTTGAGCTATATAAATGTTCATCTGTTGAAGCAACTTGTATTTCACCATCTATAAATAAAGATTTTCCAAACTGTTCTAAATCCAAAATTTCAATGTGCTGACCTACCTTAGATTTAAAGTCCTCTAAAACATCATTTACTACATATGATTTTTGTAATCCTGGTGAGCTATAAATGTCATGATAAAGAGATTTGGTATCTCTATTGAATTCTTTTTTAACTATTCTTGCATGTTCAAACTCTTTTTTAATAATATCTATCGCAACAGAGGGACTTACTTTTCCACAAGTAAAGAAATCAAAGCTAATAATTCCTTTTTCTGGAAAAGTATGAAAACTGATATGGCTTTCAGCCAGCAAAGCAAGAATTGTAAAACCTTGAGGTTCAAATTTATATTTAGATATATTTAAAATTGTTACTTTTGCAGCTTTTGCAATATCATGAATTACTTTTTCAAATATGGATGGATCATACTCTTTAGTGGTTCCAATTATATCTAGAGTAATATGTTCACCAACTTTCGTCATAATATGTTTGATGAATCCTTACTAATCAAATTTTTTGCTTCTTTCAAACAAAAAACTATTATAATACTTCGCTGAGGTTGTAACTGTGAAAAACAATTGGTCAAATTTAGAAGCTAAAAAATACATCAAAAAGTATACAAAACTTGGTCATTCAAAAGATATGGCTTTAAGAGTTTATACAACCAGATTATTAGGAAGAAATAGAGAGCTTGTTCTACACGGGGGTGGAAATACTTCTGTAAAAACATCAATTAAAGATATTGATGGCAAAAATTATGATGTGCTCTGTGTAAAAGGAAGCGGGTGGGACATGGCTGAAATAGAACCAGCAGGTTTACCTGCAGTAAAATTAAATCCACTTTTAGCCCTTAAAAATAAAAAATATTTAAGTGATGAAGATATGGTTGCATATCAAAAAAGAAACTTGATTGATATTAAGTCACCTAACCCATCTGTAGAAACTTTTTTACATGCCTTTTTACCTTTCAAATTTGTTGATCACACCCATTCTGATGCAATCATGGATGTAACAAATAGGCCAAATGGTAAAGAACTTTGTAAAAAAATATTTGGAACTGATGTCAGTATTGTACCTTATGTAATGCCTGGATTTGGTTTGGCACAAAAAATTAACGAAGTTTATAAAAAGAATCCAAATATCAATTGTTTAATACTTTTAAACCATGGAATATTTACTTTTGATGATGATGCTAAAAGATCTTATGACTTAATGATTAAATATGTTTCTATAGCAGAAAAAACCATTAGAAAATTAAAAAGAAAAAAAATAAAACAAATAAAAAATTATAATACAAAGTTTAAGCCACATGAAGTTGCTCCAATTTTAAGAGGTTTGCTGTCAGAAAACCAAAATCAAAAATTTATACTTAATTATCGATCAAATAAAAATTTAAATTATTTTATTAATGGTAAAGACGTAAAAAGGTATTCAAGTATTGGAACGGCTACTCCAGATCATGTAATAAGAGTTAAACCATTTCCACTAGTAATTACACCAAAACAAAATTCAAATATTGAAGATTTTAAAAAAATAGCAGAGAAAAGTTTTAAAGATTATAGAAAAAAATATGTGAAGTATTTCAATACTAATAAGAAAAAGGTTAAAGGTAAAAAAACAATGTTAGATACTTCGCCAAGAGTAATATTAGTTCAAAACGTTGGCTTATTTACTGTGGGTGATAGTTTAAATGCTTCTAAAATAGCTGGAGATCTAACTGAGACAAATGCTAAAGTAATTTCATCAGTTGAAGAAACAACAAAATATAAGTTCATACCTGAAAAAGATTTATTTGATGTTGAATATTGGTCTCTAGAACAAGCTAAAATTAAAAAAGCAAAAAAAATTCTTCAAGGAAATGTTGTTGTTATAACTGGTGGATTTGGAGCCATTGGGTCAGCTACTTATAAACTTTTTAAAAGTTATGGTGCTGAAATAGTATTGCTTGATTACGATTCCGAAAAAGTAAATGAAATGCAAAATAAAATCAAAGATTTATGTTTGCATTGTGATGTAAGAAATAAAAAAAGTGTGAAAAATGCTTTTAAAAAAATTAGTGAACAATATGGTGGTATTGATATTTTGATATCAAATGCTGGAAAAGCAGTTGGTGGATCTATTGCTGAAGTAGATGATAAAATTTTAAGAGAAAGTTTTGAAGATAATTTTTTTTCTCACCAAAATTGTGCTTCAGAAACTATTAAAATAATGAAAAAACAAAATATACAAGGATGCTTACTGTTTAATATTTCTAAACAATCAGTAAATCCTGGAAAAAATTTTGGACCTTATGGACTTCCAAAAACTGCATTATTAAGTTTATGCAAACAATATGCAGTTGATTATGGATCACTAGGCATTAGATCAAATGGAGTAAATGCTGATAGAATTAGAAGTGGTTTATTAAATGATGGAATGATTAAATCTAGAGCGAAAGCTAGAGAAGTTTCTACAGATGAATATATGAAAGGAAATCTACTTTTAAATGAAGTTAAGGCTGAGGATGTTGCAAAAGCTTTCTTTCATTTAGCTATATCTAAAAAAACTACAGGTGCAGTCTTAACAGTAGATGGTGGAAATATTGCAGCTTCTTTAAGATAGTTAATATAATTTTATTCTTGCAATTTCTAAATTTTATCTTCAAGATTAAGATTATAAAAAATGTCAGATACTATTAAATATTTTCTTGAAGAAAGCAAAATGCCTAAGTCTTGGTATAATATTGCTGCAGATTTACCCAAACCTATGGAACCTCCACTTCATCCAGGTACTTTAAAACCGATTGGACCAGATGATCTGGCTCCTTTGTTTCCAATGGCTTTGATAGGACAAGAAGTTTCTCAAGATAGAGAAATAGAAATACCAGAGCCTGTGCGAGAAATTTATAAAAAATGGAGACCATCACCATTATATAGAGCTAGAGCATTAGAAAAACATTTAGATACACCAGCAAAAATTTATTATAAGTACGAAGGAGTAAGCCCATCTGGTAGTCACAAACCAAATACAGCGGTCGCTCAAGCATTTTATAATAAAGAAGAAGGAACGAAAAAAATAACTACGGAAACAGGTGCAGGACAATGGGGAACTTCTCTAGCATTTGCATGTAAATTGTTTGGCATTGAATTAGATGTTTACATGGTTAAGGTTAGTTTTGAACAAAAACCATACCGAAAACTTGTAATGCAAACTTATGGTGCTAGATGTGTAGCTAGTCCATCTAATGAAACAGATAGTGGGAAAGCAATTTTAGCAAAAGATCCAGACAATACAGGAAGTTTAGGTATAGCAATCTCAGAAGCTGTAGAAATGGCTGCAAAAAATCCAGATACAAAATATGCATTAGGAAGTGTTTTAAATCACGTGTTAATGCATCAAACTATTGTGGGTAATGAAGCGCTACTTCAAATGGAAATGGCTGATGATTATCCAGATATTTTAGTTGGTTGCACAGGTGGTGGAAGTAATTTTTCAGGATTAGCTAATCCTTTTTTAGGAAAAAATTTTAGAGAGGGAAAAAAGACAAGAGTTATAGCATGTGAACCTAAGTCATGCCCTACATTGACTGAGGGAAAATATGTATATGATTTTGGTGATACTGGTAAATTAACACCTTTAGTAAAAATGCATACACTTGGGTCACAATTTATTCCTCCAGCTACACATTCAGGAGGTTTAAGATATCATGGTATGGCTCCGTTAGTTAGTCACCTAAAGGAAATTAATGCTCTAGAAGCAAAAGCATATGGCCAAAAAGAATGTTTTGAAGCTGGAGTAAATTTTGCAAGGACAGAAGGTATAGTTCCAGCACCTGAAGCGACACATGCTGTTAGGGGCGCTATTGATGCTGCTTTAGAGTGTAAAAAAAATGGAGAGTCTAAAACAATATTATTCAATTTATGTGGCCATGGTCATTTTGACATGAAAGCATATGGAGATTACTTCGAAGGAAGCTTAGCGGAAGATAAGTTTGATAAAGGAAGTATGGATAAAGCTTTAGAAGATCTTCCAAAAATTGCTTAATTTAAAAATTGAGTCTCATTAAACCATTCAGCGGTATAAGGCCAAAAAAAAAATTTGCAAAACAAATTACTTCTCCGAACTTAAGTTATATTAATAATTATAAACTAAATAAAAAATTAAATTTTCTTAATTTATTAAATACTTCTAACATCAATAAATCAAAAAAAATGCTACAAAGTCTTAATGATAAAGGCATTATTAAACAAGACCAATCAAATCATTTCTATTTATATCGAATTACATACAGTAAAAAAAAATTACTAGGAATAGTTGGAAAAATAAATTTAGACAATTATGATGACAAAAAAATTTTAGGTCATGAAGAAACCTTTGTGGAAAGAATTAAAAAAAGAAAAGATCAATTATTAAAATTTAATAGTCAAATAAGCCCTATATATACTGCATATAAGTCTAACCTAAATTCTATAAAGAAATTAAATAATATTTTTAAATATAAGCCAGATTACAATTTTATATCTGAGGATAAATGTAGGCACGAACTTTGGGTTGTTAAAAATGCAAATATAGAAAAATTACTCAAAAATTATCTTAAAAGTATTAAGAAAATATACATATGTGATGGACACCATCGGATACAGGCTATGTTAAAAAGTAAAAAAAAAATAGCTCCTATGATAATTGCTTTTCCTCATAATCAGGTACATATATTAGATTACAATAGAGTTATTAAAACTAGCTTAAAGTTTGAAAAAATTAAAAAAATAATTTCAAAACACTTTTTTATAGAAATTTCCAAAAAGAATAAGCAACTCAAACAAAATCAAATTGAAATGTATGCAAATAAAACATGGTATTTGATTAAACCTTATAAGCAATCAAAAGAATTAGATGTAACTATATTGAGAAAATTTATATTAAATAAAATCCTGAAAAATAAAAAAAATGTTAAATTCGTATCAGGTTTTAAAGGTAAAAAGGTTTTAGAAAATTATGTGAATTCTAAAAAATATAATTTAGCATTTAAGTTATATCCTACTGATATTTCGCAAGTTTTATCTTTTGCTGAAAAGAAAAAGTATATGCCACAAAAATCTACATGGTTTCACCCAAAACCACTCGACGGATTAATTTCCTCAAAAATTATTTCTTAAATAATTCTTTTAAACCGTCTGATGATGCATCTGAAATACCTCTTTCTGTAATTAAACCAGTAACATATTTTGCAGGTGTAACATCAAAAGCTAAATTAATTGCCTTACTTTTTTTAGGATATATCAAAACTTTTTTAATTTGATTATTCTCATCAACACCCTCAACATGGGATAATTCCTCTGAATTTCTTTCTTCAATAGGAATATCTTTTGCATCTTTAATATCCCAATCAATTGTTGAGCTTGGAAGGGCTACATAAAAGGGAACATTATTATCATGAGCGGCTAATGCTTTAAGATAAGTTCCAATTTTATTACAAACGTCTCCATTAGATAAAGTTCTATCAGTACCTACAATACACATATCAATTTCACCCCTCTGCATTAAAATACCCCCTGTATTATCAGCAATAATAGTATTGGGAATTTCCTCTTCATTTAATTCATATGAAGTTAAATTTGCACCTTGGTTTCTTGGTCTTGTTTCATCTACCCATACATGAACTGGTATTCCTTTTTTATGTGCATGGTAAATTGGCGATGTTGCTGTACCCCAATTAATAGTTGCTAACCAACCTGCATTGCAATGTGTTAATATGTTTACTGTGTCTTTCTTTTTATTATAAATTTCTTCAATTATTTTTAATCCATTAATACCAATATTTTCACAAAACTTTTCATCTTCATCACATATTTCTTTTGCCTCATCTAAAGCTATACTTAATATTTGATCACTGTTAATTGCTGCTAATTTTTTTATCATTCGGTCTACAGCCCACTTTAGATTAATAGCAGTAGGTCTTGATTGAATTAATAGTTTTGCACTTTTTTTTATAAATTCTGGATCATTATTTTCTTGAACTGCCAAAGCTAGACCATAAGCAGCTGTTCCACCAATTAGAGGTGCACCTCTTACCTCCATTATTTTAATTGCATTAATTGCATCTTTTACTGTCTTTAGTTCTTTGATTTTAAATTGGTGAGGAAGTTTTGTTTGATCAATAATCTTAACAACATTATGTTCAAACCAAATAGTTCGATACTCTTTTCCTTCTATTCTCATTTATTTTAAAACTCTACCTGCTACAGTTTTTAATTTATCTATAGTCTTTTTTGTTCTTTTTTCTGGATCTGTAATAATTGCTACATCTAAACAATTGTTAGTTGGATCATTAGGATCAATATGATCTTCAAAATTATCAATCAAATTTTTTATCATAACTTTTGCTTTTTCCGCGTTGTCTAACAAAATTTTAATTACTTGCTGAACATCAACGTTTTCATGATCTGGGTGCCAACAATCAAAATCTGTAACCATCGAAACCGATGCATATCTAATTTCAGCTTCTCTTGCTAATTTTGCTTCAGGCATATTTGTCATTCCAATTACATCTGCTTTCCAAGATCTATATAAATTGGACTCTGCTAATGTGGAAAATTGGGGTCCTTCCATAACAACATAAGTTCCATTTCTTTGATATTCTATATTAGATTTTCTAATTGCATCCTCACAAGCATTCATCAAACCGTTTGAGGTTGGATGAGCCATCGAAACATGAGCTACAATTTCATTATCAAAAAAAGTTTTTGCTCTTGCAAATGTTCTGTCGATAAATTGATCTACAATTACAAATTTTCCTGGAGGCAGTTCTTCTTTTAAAGAGCCAACTGCTGAAACTGAAACAATATCCGTTACACCTAATTGTTTAAGTGCATCTATATTTGCTCTAAAATTTATGTTTGAAGGAGAAACAAAATGTCCCCTTCCGTGTCTTGGTAAAAAATAAACTTCCTTATTATTATATTTAGTTTTTAAAATCTGATCAGATGGTTTTCCCCAGGGTGTTTGCAAATCAAGTAATTCTCTATCTTTAAATTCCTCAACATCATAAAGACCACTTCCACCAATTATTGCTAATTTATTTGTTGTCATAATTAAAAATATATTTATTTATACTTTTATATTTAAATATTATGAACTTAAAAGATTACATTAGATCTATACCTGATTATCCTAAAAAAGGCATTTTATTTAGAGATATCACTACATTAATCAAAGATGAAAATGCGTTTGCAGAAACAATCAATCAAATTGTAGAAAGATCAAAAAAATTTAGCTTCACTAAAATTGCAGCGATAGAGTCTAGAGGATTTGTATTTGCTTCTGCTGTTTCATTCGTTCTTAAAAAACCGTTTATTATGCTCAGAAAAAAAAATAAATTGCCAGCAGATGTTCATTCTGTAGATTTTGAGTTAGAATATGGAACTGCAACAATTGAGGTACATAAAGACTCTATAAATGAAAAAGATGAAGTATTGATTATTGATGACCTGATTGCAACTGGAGGAACAGC
The DNA here is from genome assembly GCA_902611405.1 of uncultured Pelagibacteraceae bacterium. Lineage (GTDB taxonomy): Bacteria > Pseudomonadota > Alphaproteobacteria > Pelagibacterales > Pelagibacteraceae > Pelagibacter. The sequence goes on along the minus strand of CACLZL010000003.1, from coordinate 56,073 downwards.
TGAAGCTGCTGCTAAATTAGTTGAAATTTCAAATGGTAAAGTTGCAGCATTTATATTTGTAATTAACCTCTTTGATTTAGGTGGATCAGATAATTTAGTCAAAAACAATTATAAAGTTGAGAATTTAATAGAGTTTCCAGGACATTAGTAAGAAAAAAAACTTATCCACAGGCAATATATTGATTTGAAATTAATATTTATGGTTATAACTTAATCGTCGATGAGAATTGAAGAGGAGCTTAAATTAGATTATTCTGACGTACTATTTAGGCCAAAAAGAAGTACGTTAAAAAGCCGTAAAGACGTAAATCTACTACGAACTTACAGATTTAAATACAGTAAGAATGAATGGTCAGGTATTCCAATAATGGCAGCAAATATGGATGGTGTTGGAGAGTTAAATATTGCTGAAAAATTAAATGAATTTGGAATGATTACATCTTTAACCAAACAACATGATGTTAAAAAAATAAAACAATTTAAAAATATAAAAAAAATATATCCTAATATCGCACTTAGTGTTGGTATTAAAAAAAAAGATTTTCAAAATTTAGATAAGGTTTTAAAAGAATTTAGTTTTTTTAAATTTATTTGTATTGATGTTGCAAATGGATACACTGAGCATTTTACTAATTTTATTAAATCAGTAAGAGATAAATACCCTACTAAAACAATAATTGCTGGTAACGTAGTAACAGCTGATATGACTCAAGAACTAGTTCTGAGTGGAGCAGATATTGTTAAAGTTGGTATTGGACCTGGGAGTGTTTGCACAACCAGAATTCAAACGGGTGTTGGGTATCCACAATTGAGTGCAGTAATAGAATGTGCTGATGCAGCTCACGGACTGGGTGCTCATGTAATAGCTGATGGAGGTTGTACTTGTCCTGGAGATGTTGCCAAAGGTTTTGGAGGTGGTGCAGATTTTGTTATGCTAGGAGGTATGCTTGCTGGACACGATGAAGGAAATGGAAGAATTGTCAAAGTTAATGGAGAAAAATATATTGAGTTCTATGGATCTAGTTCTGAAGTTGCTAATAAAAAACACTATGGTGGACTTTCAGATTATAGAAGTAGTGAAGGAAGAAAAGTAAGAGTAAAATACAGAGGAAAAATTAATGACACTATTTTAAATATTCTTGGAGGTGTAAGAAGCAGCTGTACATACGTCGGAGCACCATCCCTAAAGCAATTAAGCAAATGTACAACATTTGTTAGAGTATCCAATCAGTTCAATGACAGTTTGATTAAATAATTAATTATTCAAATTTAAAATCTTTTATATTAGTAGTTTCATACTTTTCAAAAGGCATATGTATCCAAGGGGAATCCTCTAAATAATCAACAGAATAATCAGGTTTAAATGTAGATGTTGATTTGTGCCAGATTACTGCTGTTTTTATTTTTTCTTCTAAATAAAATCCATAGAATAATTCTAACCATTTAATACTTTTTGTTAATGTTTTTCCTGAGTCTGCTAAGTCATCAACCAATAAAATATGGGATCCTAAATTTGGGGTTGTTTTGGCTAAATCTCTTGAAAATGTAAATTGACCCTGTTGATTTTTAATATCATTACTTTTTCCATGATAAGATTCAACAGATAATATAGCTAAAGGTACATTAAAAAGTCTGCTAAAAACATCTCCTACTCTTAATCCACCTTTTGCAATACAAATTACTTGGTTGAATTTACAATTATCTAAATAAATTTTTTTAGCTAACTGTTCAATCTTCTTATGATAATTTTCCCAAGTTATATATATATCTTTCATTTTTTTTATGGTAGCGGGAAGTGGGATCGAACCACTGACCTCGGGCTTATGAGTCCCGCGCTCTAACCAACTGAGCTACCCCGCCATGATTAATAAATGACTTATAATATAAATCTTTATTCTTTCAATAAACTTTTTAGATCAGTTTTTTGCTAAATGATAAAATAAATAGCTAATGAACTTATTATACCAATTAAAAAAAGAGAAAAAACAATTCTTTTTTTTAAAGTTCTTCTTTGGTCTAATCTTACTCTGTTAAGTAAAATATTTACGTTGGTAGTTTTAATCTTTTCAGTTTCTGTGTTTTTGTTTAAAGCAAAATCTGAATTAATTAAATTATCATCTTGATCATTTTTTTTCACAACTCATTAAAACAGTTATTTAATATAAACACAAATTATTTCATGATTAATTATAATATTTTATAATTATTCGTTTTTAGAGGCTCAGTTAATAAATCTGCTTTGTACTTTGTTTTTTCAACCTCAATATACAAATCTTTGCTAATAATTGCAGTTTCTAAAAAATTATTATCAATGTATCCAAATGCAAGATTTTTTTTGTAATTAAATGAATAGTTACCAGAAGTAGTTCTGCCTATTATTTGATTATCTAAATATATGGGTTCATCATGTAGAAGCAGAGGTTTTCCAGGTTTACTATTTTTTAATGTAAACATTACAAATTTCTTTTTTGGCTTTAAATCTCTAATTTTCTGTAAAGCTTTTTTTCCTATAAAATCAGTTGATTTTTTATTACTTATTGTAAAGGAAAGACCAGCTTCATATAGATTTTCTTCTGGAGATATATCATGTCCCCAATGCAAAAAACCACTTTCCATTCTCATGGTATCTAGTGCGTGAAATCCACAGTTTGAAATATTATAATTTTTTCCCTCTTGAATTATTTTCTCATAAATTTTTTTAGCTTCTGGTGTATTTACGTACAATTCATAGCCAAGTTCACCAACATAAGATAATCTTTGTATCCAAATATTTTTACTATCAATTTTTATATACTTAGATGTTGCAAATTTAAATTTGTCGTTACTAAAATCATCGCCAGTTAATTTTTCCATTAGAGACCTGCTCTTGGGTCCAAATAATCCAAAAACACAATATTCATCTGTAACATCTGTAACCTCAATACCTTCTGATAGATGTTTGTTTATATGAAATTTATCTCTTTCTCTTGTCGCAGCAGAACTTATAATTCTAAAATGATTTTTACTTATACAAACGACTGTAAGATCTGTTTCAATTCCACCATCTTTATTCAACATATGTGTATAAGTACATTTTCCAACTTCATTTTTAATATTTGAGGTACAAATTTTTTGCAACTCTATATGTGCTTTATCTGATTTTAATTCAAATTTTGAAAATGGAGTTAGATCAAACAAACCCACATTTTGAATTGTATTGTTTGTTTCGTGTTCAACAGATGGGTACCAATTTTGATAGTTATAACTGTAATTGTAAGCAGCTTTCTCTCCATTTAGTGCAAACCACATCGGTCTTTCATATCCTCCTGAAACTCCAAAACAAGCTCCATTCTCTTTTAATAAATCGTGATATGGTAAAGTTTTAATATTTCTCGATGATTTGTGTTGTTTGTATGGCCAGTGCATACCATATAAATCTCCTAAAGATTCAGTTATTCTGGCTTTAATAAATCCTAATTCAGAGTGAAATTTTTGGAATCTTTTAATATCATAATTAAAGATGTCTTCATTAATATGACCTGTCATAAGCCATTCTGCTGTAACCTTTCCAACACCTCCTCCAGTTCCAATTCCAACACTATTCAATCCACAACTAACAAATAAGTTTTTAACCTCTGGTACCTCTCCTAACAAAGAATTTGTGTCAGGTGTAAATGACTCTGGTCCAGCAAAAAATTTTCTTATTCCGACTTTTTCTAAAAGAGGAAATCTTTTCAAAGATTTTTGTAAATAAGGTTCAAAATGTTCAAAATTCTCTGGAAATTCACCAAAAGAAAAATCTTCAGGAACAATATTAGTTTTGTTAAATGCAGGAATTGATTTACCTTCAAAAATACCAATTAATAATTTACCAGCATCTTCTTTAAAATAAACACTACTATCAAAATCTCTTATTACAGGAAGTGTTTTAGAAAGATTTTCAATTGACTCTGTGATCACATAAAAATGCTCAGCGGGATAAAGGGGAATGCTAACTCCTATTTTTTCTCCTATTTGTCTTGACCACATGCCTGATGCTAATACTACATATTCGCACTCTATATTTTTATCATTTACTCTTACGCCATACACTTTTCCATTTTTAGTCAAAATTTTTTGAACAGGAGATTTTTCATATATCTTTGCCCCACCCAATTTAGCTGCTTTAGCTAACATATGCGTCACTCCACTAGGATCGGCTGCACCATCTCCCGGCATTAGAATTCCACCTTTTAAGTCTTCTGAATACATCAAAGGATAATCTTGTTTAATCTTTTCTTTTCTTAAAATTCTTAAATCAACACCATATAGTTGTGCTGTAGTAGCTTGTCTTTTAAGCTCCTGCCATCTTTCTTCAGTTTGCGCAATTGAAAGTGCACCGTTTAATCTAAGTCCTGCCGAATGATCTACTTCTTTTTCTAATTTTTTATAAAGATCTAAAGAATATTTTCTGATTTTTGTAATAGCTGCAGTTGGTCCTAATTGACTAACTAAACCTGCGGCGTGCCATGTTGTGCCTGATGTTAGCTGATCTCTTTCTAATAAAACTACATCATTCCAACCAAATTTAGTTAAATGATAAGCAACAGAACATCCTATAACTCCTCCACCAATAACCACAACTTTACTAGAAGATGGTAATATTTTGTTATTCATAAATATAGATGATAATAAGAAACTATAATTATTTGTAAACTAAATGAAAAATATTCTCTTAACTGGTGGTGCAGGATACATAGGAAGTCATGTGGCTAATTATCTGCTGGATAAAGGTTTTAAAGTAACAATTATTGATAGTTTAATCACAGGAAATAAAAAAATTGTACCTAAAAAATCAAAGCTTTTCATATGTGACATTGCGAATGAGAAAAAAATTTCAAAAATAATACAAAATAACAATTTTGATGTAGTTATGCATTTTGCTGGTCTTATTAGAGTTGATGAGTCAATTAAAAATCCAAAAAAGTATAATGATATAAATTATAAAAAAGCAAAGATATTTCTTTCAACTTGTTTTAAAAATAAACTAAATAAAATAATTTTTTCATCTACAGCATCTATTTATGGAAATAATAAAAATAAAATGATTTCTGAAAATAATAAACTAAAACCATTAAATCCATATGCAAAATCAAAACTTAAACTTGAAAATTTTTTAATTAGAAACTCAAAACTTTATAATTTTAAATATATAATACTCAGATATTTTAACGTTGCAGGTGCAGATAAAAAATTAAGAACTGGATTAATCTCAAAATCTTCAACTAATTTAGTTAAAGTGATTTGTGAAATTGCTGTAGGTAAAAAAAAAATACTTAAAATCAATGGAAATAATTATGATACAAAAGATGGAACACCAATAAGAGACTTTATTCATGTTTCAGATCTTTCAGAAATTCATTACTTAGTTGCAAAATATTTAATAAATAAAAATCGATCTAACATATTTAACTGTGGCTATGGAAAGGGTTATTCGGTTTTAGATGTTATAAAAAGTATGAATAAAATTGTACCAAATAAAATACATACTATTATAGGAAAAAGAAGATTTAAAGATATAGAATTTTCAGTCTCTAATCCAAAAAAATTTAATAATTTTTTTAAATGGAAACCAAAAAATAATACTTTATATAAAATTCTAAAATCTTCTTTGGCTTGGGAAAAAAAATTAACTAAAATAAATTTAGTTAAACGTAAATAAATTATAAAATTGAAGAAGGTTTAACGTATTCATATCCAAAAACATCAGCAACAGCTTTATATGTTACCTGCCCTTTGTGAACATTTAGCCCTGCTAAAAAATTTTTATCATCACTAAGTGCTTTTTCATAACCTTTGTTTGCGAGTTTAACTAAGAAAGGTAATGTAGCATTATTTAAAGCTAATGTAGAAGTTCTAGGAACACCTCCTGGCATGTTTGCGACACAATAATGAACTACGTCATCAACTATATATGTTGGGTCGCCATGTGTTGTTGGTTTGCTTGTTTCCACACATCCACCTTGATCTATTGCAACATCAACTATTACAGATCCTCTTTTCATTGTTTTTATCATTTCTTTAGTAATTAATTTTGGAGCTTCTGCACCTGGAATTAATACACCACCAACTAAAAGATCTGCCTCTGCAACTAACTTATCTAAATCTGTTTTATCACTTTGTTCTGGAATAATTTTATCTCCAAACATTTTAACAAGTTCTTTTAATCTATTCTCAGATTTATCAACAATATGAACTTTTGCTTGCATACCGGTTGCTATTACTGCTGCATTTTCTCCAACAACTCCTCCACCCAAAATAACAACTGTTCCTCCTGTTACCCCTGGTGCACCCCCTAAAAGTAAACCTCTCCCACTTTGATTTTTCTCTAAACAATGAGCACCTGCTTGTACTGACATTCTCCCTGCAACTGCACTCATAGGAGCAAGTAAAGGTAATCTTCCATTATCATCAGTTACCGTCTCATAAGCAATATTAATACTTTTTGATTTTATTAATCCTTCAGTTAATTCTTTTGCAGCAGCTAAGTGAAGATAAGTATAAACAATTTGATTTTCTCTTATCATATCGACCTCAACTTTTTGAGGCTCTTTTACTTTGACAATTATTTCTGCATCATTGAAAATATCTTCTGGAGTATCTACTAGTTTAGCTCCAGCTTTTAAGTATTGATCATTATCAAAACCAGCTTCGAAACCTCCATTATTTTGAACTAAAACCTCATGACCTTGAGAGACTAAAGTTTTAACACTATCAGGGGTTAAACCAATTCTGTTTTCCTGAGGCTTTATCTCTTTTGGAACTCCAATTTTCATATATGAAAATTAATTTTTTTTACTTTTTGCGTAGTTTGTAATCCCAGTTCTAAGTTTTTCAATTATTTCATCAATATGTTTTTTTTCACAAATAAACATAGGAGCGATAATTAAACAGTCTCCTGTAGCTTTGAAATTAACTCCAGCTTCATAACAATGTTTAAAACAAGTGAAACCTGCTGCACCTGGTTTTTTATCCATTACTATATCTATACCACCCATCATTCCGTATCCTCTAATATTGTCAACTACATCAATATCTTTTAGAGACATTAAACCTTCTTGGAAATAAGGTGCTAAATTTTTAGCTCTATTAAAAATATCGTCTTTTTCAATAATGTCTTGTACAGCCAATCCAGCTGCTACAGATATTGGTATACCTGAATATGTATACCCATGAAATAGTTCAATAGTTCCCTTAGGTGCATTTTTTTCAATAGCATCGTAAATATCTTCTTTACACGCAACAACTCCCATCGGACTAATTCCGTTAGTAGTAGCTTTTGCCATTGTCATCATATCTGGTGTAACACCATACTCTTGTGATGCGAATGGAGATCCAGTTCTCCCCCATCCTGTAATTACTTCATCAAAGATTAAAAGTATTCCATGTTTATCACAAATCTCTCTTAATCTTTGTAAGTATCCCTTTGGAGGAACCAAAGTGCCTGTTGATCCTGCAATAGGCTCAACAATACAAGCAGCAATATTTTCTGCTCCAAAGTTCATACAAATTCTCTCTAGATCTTCTGCCAACTCAACACCTGTTTCTGGTTGACCGCTTACAAACTTATGTTCTGGTAAGTGAGTATGTCTCATATGTACAACACCTGGCATTAAAACACTTGCAAAAGTTTTTACATTATTAACCATGCCTCCAACAGAAGTCGCTCCAATATTCATTCCATGATAACCTCTCTCTCGACCAACAAATCTGAATCTTTGACTATCTCCTCTTGCTCTGTGATACGCGATAGCAATTTTAATAGCAGTCTCAACGGCTGTTGAGCCACAAATAGTGTAAAACATTCTATTTAAATTACCAGGAGTATGCTTTGAAATTCTTGTAGCTAATTCGAATGATCCACCAAAACCTTGTTGGAAAGGTTGACAATAATCTAGAGTTTTTAACTGATTTGTTATTGCCTCAATAATTTCTTCTCTACCATGCCCTAAAGGATTACAAAATAATCCAGAGCTTGCATCAATTTGTGTTTGACCTTGATGGTTTTTTAAATACACACCTTTTGCTTCAACAATTAATCTTGGGTTTTCTTTAAAATCTTTGTTAGATGTAAATGGCATCCAATGTTCATTTAAAGAATTTGGAATTGCTGTTTTGTTTTGTGTGCTCATAAAATTTTTTTTTATAAAATAAATTAATTTAAATCTTAAGGCCTCTTTAGACTAAAATAAATGGATTAACTACCACATTATTGACACAACCAACGATTGTATAGGTTTCTTTTTTTGTTTTACTTCGGAGACAATTTGAATTTAAATATCTGGAATTTAATTAATTAAACATAGGGGAATAAATGAAAAAAATACTAAGTTTTATTCTAGGATCTATTTTTGCACTTAACCTATCTATTTCAGTTGCTAATTCAGCTGCTAATGAAGTTAGAGTTGCATACTTTCTAGAATGGCCAAGCCCAAATTTAGAAGACATGCAGAAAAAGAATTTTGCTAAAGCTCTTGGTGTTCCAGTTAAATGGACAAATTTCACTAATGGTGGAGCAATGACTGATGCAATGTTAGCAGGAGATATTGATATTTCTTACTCACAAGGATTGGTACCTTTTATCAATGCTGTAAAATCTAATGCGCCTATCAAATTAGTTGATATTGCTATGGAATACGGAATGGGTGGAACTACATGTGTTACATCTAACGCATCTGGAATTACAAAAGCAAACGCAACTGAATTAGAAGGTAAAAAAGTTGCAGTTCCATTAGGAACAATGGCTGAATACGTTTTTGATGAAAGTATGAAAGTTGTTGGTGCTGATAGAGGTAAAATGGATATTATTCAAATGGACCCTGAAGAGGGTGCTGCTGCATTAGTTAGCGGTGATGTTGTAATGGCATGTTTATTTGGTGGTAATTCTATCAAAGCAGCAACTGCAGTTGGTTCAAGACTTTTAACAGTTCAAGAAGCAAGAGATGCTGGAATTTTAGGTATAGATATTACTTCTGTAACTGACAAGTTTATGAAAGAGAATCCAGGAATGTTAAGAACTTTTATTGAGGTAACTCATGAAGCTAATGCTAGATACAAAGCTGGTAAAGCTGACATGAATTCAATGGCAAAAGCTTCTGAAATGACAGTTGCAGATATGAAAGACACTTTAAGTGGTTTCAAATTCTTAACTCCAGAAGAAACAAAAGCATCTATGGAAAGTGGTAATCTTGATGGTTTCCTAAAAGGTATGGGAACTCCAGGAGGAGCTGTAGATACAAGTTTCTTACCTTTATAATTTTAAGGGTTTAAAACTTTTTAAATAGGCACTGATTGTATAATTGGTGCCTATTTTTTTTATCAAATTTCTAATATAAGGCACTTATGAGTGATCTGATTTCTCAAAATCTTAACATGATTTTCAAAACTCCAAAAGGAGAAACGGTTCATGCTTTAAAAGACGTAAGCTTTACTTTAAAAAAAGGAGAATTACTTACCGTTCTTGGTCCTTCTGGTTGTGGAAAAACAACTTTACTAAATATAACTGCAGGATTTTTAAGACCTACATCAGGAAAAATAACACTTAATAATAATGAAATTGATGGACCTGGTGTTGAAAGAGGAATGGTTTTTCAACAAGGTGCTTTATTTGAATGGTTAACAGTAGCTGAGAATGTAAATTTCGGACTTAGGATGAAAAAAGAAGATCCTGGAGTTACATCAAAAAAAGTTGATGAGTGGTTAGATATAGTTGGACTTAAAGGTTTTGGTAACACACCGACTTATCAATTATCTGGAGGTATGCAGCAAAGAGTTGCGCTTGCAAGGTGTTTAATTAATGATCCTGATTTAATTTTAATGGATGAACCATTAGGAGCTTTGGATGCATTAACTAGAGAAAAAATGCAATCATTAGTTTTAAAGATTTGGAAAGAAACTGGAAAAACAATTATCTTAATTACACACTCTGTTGAAGAAGCATTATTACTTGGTGAAAGATTATATGTAATGGCACCAAGACCAGGTAGGATACATAAAGAGTATAATCTTCCATTTGCAGAAATGGGTCTTACACAAGACTTAAGAGAAATAAAAAAGAATAAGGAATTCTCTTCTACCAGAGAAGAAATCTTATCAATGATTTGGAATATGGAAGAAGAAATTATGGGGAAAGAAAATTAAATGTTAACCCAATTTATAACTATCTTGATATTTGTAGCTGTAATTGGATGTATTCTTTATGGAAGAAGATTAATTAGAACTGAAAAAGTTGATGCAGTCTTTGGTAATCCGGAAAGAGCTAAAGGAGGAACGCACTGGGTAATCGTTGGTAGCAGTGCAATTCTAATGCTATGGCTTTATTATTCATGGGATATCGCAAAAGGTTTTTATCCAAAATCAGCAAATGAATTATGCCAGGTTGCTAAGATTAATGAGTCATTATTAGGTTTAAAATATCAGTTCCCAATTGAAGAAAGAGAATTTAAAAGTACATCGATTATTAAAATTGAAAATAAAAATCTCGTAAAAATTGCAAATGAAATAAAAGCATCTCCAGATTTAAATGATCAACAAAAAACAATCCTTGTAAGTTTTATTGATAGAACTTCTAAATTAATTCCATTTTTAACAAGTGAAGAACTAATGGAAATGGATACAAAAATTAAACTTCAGGAAATGACAGAAGAAATAAAAATTCTAAGTTCTAATTTCCAAAAGAAAGATTATCCCTTTGAGACAGATGCTGAAAAAACTGAAAGACAAAAACTTATTGATGAACAAGGTGTTTGGGGAATAACAACCATAGACTCTGGAACAGGTACAATTGAAAATACTATTGAGATACCAACTGCACCTCAAACTAACAAAGGTTTAAAATTTCATGCAGCCGCAGCAGAACTAAAAAAAATTGACGACAAATTTTTTAAATTAAAAAACCATAACCCTCAGTTCAAAAGCGCAATCACACAACTTAAAGATGATATTAAAGCTTACAGGAAAGGATTAGATGATAGTGAAGAAATAGCATCTGACTATGCAAAAAATATTGTTAAAATTGCAAGAAGAATAGAGTTTGCAAGCATCTACCCTCCTAATGCATTAAATGAAATGCAAGCAGCAATAATAGAGTTTGATGAATTACAAAATAAAGAGCAAGGTGGATTAAGATTAATTGATATTATTCTATTTCCAGCAGGAACAATTGTAGCAAGTGGACCAACATGTTCTGAACAAGGTTCAGGTAGATGGTTACCTAAACCATCAGATACATTTAATAAGTTTGTATTGATGTCTAAACCAAGTGTTGGATACAAAAATATTCCTCTTTTATGGATTGAGATGGTTGATGTAAGTAAAATGATTGGATTTATTTTACCTGATTGGATAGCAGATATGTTGCCTGGTGAATATCCAGTGCATACAAAAGACGGAATTGTAAAAGAAAACTTTAAAAGTAACGTATTAAAAGTTGTTACTGGTGACTTTAAATTATTTAAAGTGCCTGTTCCATATGGACACATATGGGACTCATTCTTAAGGGTATTTTTAGGTTTAGTTTTTGGAATTCTTATTGGGGTGCCATTAGGATTGTTTATGGGTTTAAATCGATTTGCTAAAGGTTTCTTTGATCCTTTAATCGAATTATACAGACCTGTTCCACCATTAGCTTGGGCGCCATTGATTATTTCAGTTCTTGGAATAGATAATACGGGTAAAATATTTTTATTATTCATGGTCTCACTTTCAATTATGATTATTTCTGCAAGAGCTGGTGCATCAGGAACACAACTTTCAAAAATTCATGCGGCACACTCACTAGGAGCTACTAAAAAACAAATTTTAAGATATGTGATTTTTCCTAATTCACTTCCTGAAATTCTTACAGGAATAAGAGTTGCTGTTGGTATGTGCTGGGGAACACTTGTTGCTGCAGAGTTTCTAGCAGGTACAACTGGTATTGGTTTTGTTGAAAATGTTGCAAAAAAATACTTTCAATATGAAGTTATTTGGATAACAATTTTCATAATGGGTCTGCTGGGTCTTTTATTTGATATATCTTTAAGAAAAATAATAGATAAGACTATTCCTTGGAGAGGTAAAGGTTAAGGAAACACTTTTTAATGAATTAGACCTTTTTTATAAAACCAATGGCAGCACCAATGGTAGTCAAAAATCCAGCTAAAGGTAGGATAGCAACCGCATATTTTTTGGGCATATAATTCGGTTTGAACTCAATACCTTGCATACTAATTTCTAAATACCACATTTCCCAATACTTCCCTCGCATACCCTCTACAAGTTCAATTCCATAAATTATTAAGACTACACCAATTATCATAATCATAATTTTCCAGAACTGGCGTATGTATAACGAAACTCTCTCTGGTAATTTTTCATAAATTAAATTTAATGCTACGTGTTCATTGTCTCTTGCTGTAAGAGAAAGTGCAATAAACATCAACCAAATATTACTTAATACTGTTAGTAAATCTCCCCAAACAGGAGGGTTATTAAAAACATATCGCATTGTAACATTATAAAGAGTAAAACCAACCATAGCAGCCAACAAGAGTGAGCACATAGCTTCCAACGTACGGTGAATAAAACGATCAATACTGTTTAAAAATTTTATCATTAATTACTCAATAAGTTTGGAAGAAACATTGTTAGTTCTGGTACAATAAGAATAAAAAATAAAAGTAAAAACAATCCAATCAAATAAGGAATTAACGCAATAGCAACCTTTTCAAGACGCACTTGCGCTATTGTTGCAGAGGTAAAATAGGCAACACCAACAGGTGGTGTTACTGATCCTATTAAAAAGCCAACTATTACAACCATGGCTGCTTGTACCTCAGGAAAGCCTGCTTGAGACATAACATTTACAAGCACTGGACCAACAATGATAATGTTGACCGCTGAGTCCATTACCGTCCCAAGAAGAAAAATGAATAATATTAAAGCTAAAATAAATAATATAGGAGAATCCGCTAAGCCTAAAAGCCAAGCTTCAAGATCACCAATTGCTCCAAGAGAAGTAAGTAACCAACTAAAAGGTCCTGAAGCAGCTATTATAATAAAAACCATTGCTGAATTACGGAATGCTCTTCGAAAAGCTCCAGTACAATCTTTCCATTTGATAGTTCGATAAACAAATACACCTGTAAACAATGCAACCAAAGCAGTGATGGCTCCTGCCTCAACAACAGATGCAACACCTCCCATTACTGAACCCACTAAAACTAAAGGTATTAAAAGAGCAAATGAAGAACGATATAATTCTTTACCTGCTCGACGTACTGAGAATGGTTCATCACTACGCTCGAAGTTATATTTTACTGCAAAATAATGGTTGATTACCATTATTACAACACCAATCAAAATCCCTGGTATAATTCCAGCTGCAAATAATGCTGCAATCGAAATCTCAGTTGCATTAGCAAGAACAATCATCATGATGCTAGGTGGAATAATCCCTCCTATGGTGGAACTTACTCCTGTAACTGCAGCTGAAAATGCAGCAGGATAACCTGCTTTCTTCATTGCTGGTAGAACTAATGCTCCAACTGTTGCAGTATCTGCTACAACAGAACCATTCATTCCTGCAAAAAACATACTCACTAAAACATTAACTTGGGCCAATCCTCCTCGTATACGTCCAATTAATGCTCTGCTTAACGCTACTAAACGATCTGTGATTGTTGCACTTGTCATTAATTCACCTGTCAGCATAAAGAATGCAATGGCAGTCAATGGAACTGAGTCAATTGCTGTAAACATTTGACTAGGAATCAAAACAAGAGGAACAGCATCTGTAAGAAGAATATAAACAAATGGAATCAGTATTAATATAAAGCCTATTGGGGCACCTAATAAAATTAGAAAAAGGAGTACTACAAGTAAAATAATACTTTCCATGAATACTTATAAGTTATGATTTATTTAAGGTAAAGACCATCTAATTTAATAGAATTAAATGGTCTTCACACAATTTTTGTTGAACGAATTATAGAGCGCCAGCTGCTTCTAACTGAGCTACAAATCCATCCATACCTTGTTCTAGAAGCACTCTTTTTGCTACTTCAGGTTCGAAAGTACCTTTAGCGTCTAACCAAGCACCGATTGCACCGGCTCTCCACTTAGTCATTTCTGCTTCTGTTGGTACATACCACTCTTTAGCAGATGCTTTAATTGCATCTTCACCATTTTTAATCCAAGCGTTATCCAACTCGTTTACTTTTTCTCCATAAGCATCAGCTGCTTCGTGTAACCATTTTCTTTGTTGGTCAGACAATGCATTGTACTGTTTAGCATCCATCGCTAAAATATTTCCAGACCACATTCCTCCGATCTCAGTGAAATATTTGGCAACTTCATGAAGTTTTGCTACATGCTGCCATGGGCTAGCAACATATTGACCTTCTACTACACCTGATTGAAGACCTTGATATAATTGACTCCAGTCATAAGGTGTTGGTGTTGCACCCCAATTTTTAACTAGCATGAACTCAACTGGACTTTTAGTAGTTCTCCATTTAAGTCCTTTCATATCATCTGGTTCATGAACGGGTTTAGTTGCATTTCCAAGCTGTCTGAATCCTCCACTTGAATATACAGAAAGGCAAATGTGACCAGCATTTTCAAGAGCTAGTTTACACTGTCGTTCAGCTAACCATTCATCAGAAATTCTTTTAGCATCCTCTAATGATTTGAAAATAAAAGGCAAATCGAAAATTGCTAATTCAGGCCCAAAGTTACCGTAGTTTGCAGTAGAACTAGTCCACAAAGCTATAAGTCCTTGGTTAGCTTGTTCACCACATTTTTGTTCTGCGCATAAGCTTCTTTGATAATGAGGTTCAATTTTCATCTTACCTCCAGATGCTTTCTCCATAGCTGGTATAAGCGCCTGATCTATTGCGTCACCAATTGGCATACCCAATCTACCAGTAGTTCCAAGCTTAAGAGTTATTTCTGCATATGCAGCTTGTGCAAAGAAAATAATCGCAACCACTTTGATAAGTGTTTTGCTAATTGTTTTAATAAACATTTTACTTCTCTCCTCTTAGTTAGTTTAAAGTATCAATTTAAATTAATTTAAGCCTAATTAAGTTTCCAACGGAAGTACACACAAAAAAAAACTTCTTTAATCAAAATGGGATTGCAATTAAAAGTTGTATTAATAATTTAATAGTTAATCTATTTATTTTAGTCTCAAGGTGTCTTAGATTAAAATTATAAAAAATAAAATAAATTACAATTTATAGAAAGAAATTTATGAGTTCAGGTAACAAATATAAATTAATAGCCAATAAACTTAAATTTGAAGGAAGAGCATTTATTAATGGGAAATATGTAAATGCTATTGATGGCAAAAAATTTGAAACAATAAATCCAGCAACTGGTAAGAAACTATGTGCTGTTGCAAAATGTAATCACAAAGATGTTAACTTAGCAGTTAAGGTTTCAAGAAAAGCTTTTAATAGTGGAGTTTGGTCTAAAAGCTCACCTGAACATAGAAAAGAAGTTTTATTAAAATTTGCTGAATTACTTAGAAAACATGGTGAAGAAAATTCAGTTTTAGAAAGTGTTGATACAGGTAAACTTATCACGGATTGTATTAATGAAGTTGCAAATGATGCCCCAATGCACTTTCAGTGGTATGGAGAATTAATTGATAAAGTATTTGGAAAAGTTGGTCCAACAGAACCTTCTATTACTAGTTTAATTGTTAAAGAACCTATTGGAGTTGTTGCTGGAATTGTTCCTTGGAACTTTCCTTTAATGATGGCGGTATGGAAAATGGCACCAGCTCTTGCAGCAGGCTGTTCGGTAATAATTAAACCAGCAGAAGACACACCTCTTACTGCAATAAGAGTTGCTCAAATTGGGAAAGAAGCTGGCATACCAGATGGAGTTTTAAATGTACTTCCAGGTTATGGTGATGTTGGTGAAGCTTTAGGTCGACACAAAGATGTTGATGCAGTTTCGTTTACAGGTTCAACTGAAGTAGGTGGTTATTTTTTAAAATACGCAAGTGAAAGTAATTTAAAACCAGTTGCATTAGAGATGGGAGGAAAAAGTCCATTTATAGTTTTAGAGGATGCTAAAATTACTGACGATTTGATTGATAATGCTATGAATTCTGCATTTTGGAACGGTGGACAGAACTGTTCAGCAAATATGAGACAGATAGTTCATAAAAAAGTAAAAGATGAATTTCTAGATAAAATTTTTAAAAAAGTTAAAAAATTAAAAGTGGGAGATCCATTAGATCTAAAATCGAATATGGGATCTATGATTTCAAAAGGACATTTACAAACTGTTGATGGATATATCCAAAAAGGAATCGATGAAGGGGCAAAACTTTTATCTGGAGGAGTTTCAGATAATAAGCAAAAAGGTTTTTATGCAAAACCAACTTTATTTGATGGATTAAAAGAAAATATGACCATTGCTCAGGAAGAAATATTTGGACCAGTACTTGGTGTTTTAACGGTTAAAAATGATGAAGAAGCTTTAAAAATTGCAAGTAATTCTAAATATGGATTACATGCTAGTGTGTTTACTCAAGACATAAATAGAGCATTTCATTTAGCTAAAAGTTTGCCTTGTGGAACGGTTTCGGTGAATACTTTTTCTGAAGGAGATATTAAAACTCCTTTTGGTGGATATAAACAATCTGGTTCACTAAGTAGAGATCAAGGTACTGAAGCTTTAAATTCATTTCTTCAAACAAAAACAATCTGGATAAGTCATAATTAATTGATGATCAAACCATACAAGATAAGTGTACCTAAAAGTACACTTAATAATATATATAAAAAGGTTAAATCCTATCCATGGAAGATGATGCAAAATGTAAATGGATGGGAGTATGGAACTAATTATAATTATCTAAAAAAAATATCTAATTATTGGGTTTCAAAATATAATTGGAAGAAATTTGAAAACAAAATTAATTCTTTTAAAAATTATAAGACTAATGTGGATGGTATAAATCTGCATTTTATTATTGAAAAAAGTAAAAATACTAAATCAAGACCATTATTACTTTTGCATGGTTGGCCTGGGAGTGTAATTGAGTTTTTTGATATCATTCAAAAGCTTGCTCACCCTGAACAATTTGGTGGAAAAATTGAAGATGGTTTTGATGTCATTGTGCCCTCTTTACCAGGATTTGGTTTTTCAACACCTATTAAAAAAGCTTTAGGTCCAAGAAGGATTGGAAAAATTTTAAATAAATTTATGGTCAAAAATTTAGGTCATAAAAATTATATTGTACAAGGTGGAGATTGGGGAGCTACTATTGCTGCATGGATTGGTCTTGATAGTGCAAAAAATTGTAAAGGAATTCATATTAATTGCTTACCAATCAGGCATCCAAAGGGGCCAAAAAATAATAAAGAAAAAAAATGGGAAAAAAAATTCAATTTTGATCAAATAATGCAGGAAGGATACAGGACGCAACAAGCCACAAAACCACAAAGTTTATCTTATGCAATGATAGATAGTCCAGTAGGAACCGCAGCATGGATTTTAGAAAAATTTCACGGTTGGTCTGACCTTAACAAAGGCAAAATAGAAAAAACATTTTCAAAAGATGAATTAATTTCAAATATAATGATCTATATAATTACTAATAGTTTTAATACTGCTGCTTGGATATATTTTGGCAGAAGAAAAGAAGGAGGTCGATCTTTTCCAAAAAATTTCAAAAAAATAAAAGTTCCTACTGCAATAGCAGAATTTCCAAAAGAAATGCTTGAATGGCCACCAAAATCTTATGTGAACAGAATTTTTAATATTAAAAGATGGAAAAAATTCCCTAAAGGCGGTCATTTTGCAGCTTTAGAGGTTCCAAATTTATTAATTAATGATATTAAAAATTTTTTTAATAAAGATATAAAAATATTCAAATAAGTGAAGACACCTCTACTTAAAAAACAAATTATTAAGATTTTTCAAAAATTTGGTCTAAGTAAAGATCATTCTTTAATTTCTACTAATGCATTAATAAATGCAGAATTAGTTGGTGCATATGGTCATGGTTTATCAAGACTTAAAATGTATTGTGATCGAATTTCTAAAAAAGTAATTAATCCAAAACCAAAAATTAAAATCAAAAAAATTTCTTCTTCTATTTCTCATATTGATGCAAATAATAGTATTGGTTTTGTTGCTGCTGATATAGGAATTAAAACTGCAATTAAACATGCCCAAAAAACCGGAATAGGAATGGTGGCTGTTAAAAATAGTGGTCACTATGGTTTATCAGGCTATTACGCTGAACAAGCAGTAAAGAAAAATTTAATCACTATGATATTTACAAATGCTCCACCTGCAGTTGCTCCACATGGTGCATTAAAAACATTATTTGGAACAAATCCAATTTGTTTTGGATCCCCTACTGGTTCTAAAATTCCATTTATTCTAGATACATCAATCTCAATGATTAATAGAGGAAAAATTAGAGTTGCAGCAAGAAACAATAAATCAATTCCTACGGGTGTTGCATTGGATAAATTTGGTAAACCAACTACAGATGCTAAAAAAGCTTTAGCAGGAGTTCAATTACCAATTGCAGGTTTTAGAGGCTCAGGACTTGCTTGGATGGTAGATATATTAAGTGGAGTTTTAACTGGAGGAAATCACGCAGGAAGAGTTAAAGATCCATTTGATGATTTTTCAGGTCCACAAAATATTGGACATTTATTTATTACTTTTAAAGCAAATTTATTTCAAAAAAATTATGACAAACGAATTAAAGATAATATTAAAACAATAAAAAAACTTCCTAAGATAAAAGGTGTTAAGGAAATAATGTATCCAGGTCAAAATAAATATGCCCGGTATAAAAATAACTCAAAAAAAGAAATTTCTATACCGGATATAATAAAGAAAGATTTGGAAACCTTAATAAATTAACATCGTTAGAGCACCCAAAGAAACGATAACAGATGATAAAATTATTGTTCGTTTAACTTTTTCCTTCTTCTTTTCTTCCAGAAGTCTTTGCTTTAGAACATCCACGTTAACCCTTTTTGGAGTTTCGACATATTGAGAAGGGGTCTCTATAATCTCGGATGTTCTATGTAAGCTTTCTGTACTCATGTTTCGTTTATAAGGACTATTTTAATCATTATTAGTTTAATTTTTACATACTAGGGTTGTCCAAAATGGGTTGACTCTAATATTGCTTTTGTTCATATTGGGTTTTTTTTAAAATATGAACACAATACCAAGTATTTCTGAACATATTGATGAAAAGGTAATCAATAAAGTAATTCAAGATAATTTTGCCGCACTAGCACCGGCTTATTTTACTTTAACAAGTAACTGGTTTGTAAGAGCCTATGATCATTATAAAGACATAGATAAGTTTGTACTCATTATATATTTGATACATCAAGACCTTATATATTTCAGACAAAATGGAGTAAAAATTAACTACGATACATTTTATAAAGATAAACCAATCGAAATTAATAAAATTAATATTTCAGACATCTCAAAAGATCTAGGAATTCCTAAAGAAAGTATTAGAAGAAAAGTTTTAGAATTAGAAAAACTAAAAGTGATTAAAAGAACTGGTAAGAAAATGTTTGTTGTTCGAGATACGCTTTACTCAGCTAAAGCTGTCGACACTCTTACAGAGGTTGCAAATATCTTGTATGAATTTAATAAAATTTTAAAAAAAGAAAAATTAGTAAATGAAGTTTATTCTCATAAAGAAATAATATTAGCAATAAAAGAAAATTTTTCTTACTGTTTGTATCAATTTAATAAATTTTGGTTTATTTTTATAAAAAGATGGAGAGAAGAATTAAAGGATTTAGAAGTTTTTGCAATCGGCATGGTTGTGCTAATAAATACAATTAAAAATCCAAAATTTACTCCAAAAAAACCAAATTTAGACTCATATAGAAAAGAGATTCAGGGATCAGATAAAAGAGGAGTTAATGCCATGTCAATTTCTGAGATAACTGGTATTCCTAGACCTACAGTTGTTAGAAAAATAAAATATTTAGTTGATAAAAAATTTCTTCATATAAATGATAAAAAATTAATTACTTACAATGCTAAAGATAGTGCTTTTGTAACAACAAAGGGAATGGTGAATAAAAATATGCTTAGCTTAAGCCATTTTATTTATAAAGTTTTTAATCAAATAAGAATAATCAATACTTAATTAGACTTTCTTAAAAAATAAATAAAAATAAATCCTGTTATATACATGATTAGTGCATAAGCACCTGTTGGTAATGCATACAATATATCTGTACCAAATATTTGCGTAGAGACAAATAATGCTAACGTACCATTTTGTAATCCACATTCTAAAGCAATACACTTCATTTGTTTAACACCTGAAGCAAAAGCTTTTGCAATGTAATATGCTATAACCATCATTGAAATATTTAAAATTAAAGCAATTAAACCTGCTTGTTTGATAAAGCTAAAAATATTTTCTCTTTCTTCATAAAACGCTGCTACAAAAAAAACAATAAACAAAACTATGTTGAGTTTATTAAACATTTCAACTTTAGAAGATATGAAATTTTCAGCAAATTTTCTGACAATCATTCCTAATATTACAGGTACTGTTACAACTAAAAACATTTTTAGTGCTATTCCCGTCATTGAAATGTTTTGAGAAACTTCTTTTATCCCTAACATGTCTGCAGATGTAAAGATTATTAAAGGAACAGTGATAATACTTAATAAACTAATTACAGCAGTTAAAGATATTGATAACGCCACATCTCCATCAGCAAATTTTGTCATTACATTAGATGTAACACCTCCTGGTGCTGCAGCTATGATCATAACCCCTATTGCTATTTCAGGTGGTGTTTTTAGAATTAAAATTAATATGTATGCTACAATTGGAAGAATTATTAATTGAGAAATAAAACCAACAATAAAATCTTTTGGTGTTTTGAATACTCTTCCAAAATCTTCCAGTTTTAATCCTAGGCCTAAGCCCAACATTATCAAGGCCAAAATAATTGGCGCAATTTTAGTTACAATTTCCAAAGTCTCCCCCCGCTCAAGATCAATTATATAAACTTGTTAAATTTATATAAAGAATTTTTTTTATATACATGTTCAGTTTTTTCACTTATTTGTAGAAAAAAATGCTTTCAAACAAAGAAATTGTCTGTCCAAACAACTTATTAGATTTAGCTCATAAAAAAAAAGGAGTTACCGTTGCAGTTGTAAATGCTGGTAAACCTTTACCCATGTTATCAGTTCAAGATGCTGTTAATGAAAATTTAATTGAGCCAATATTTATTGGTCATGAAGTAGAAATTCAAAAATGCGCTGAAGATATCAAATGGGATATTTCTAAATATGAACTTATCCATGAACCTGTAGAAAATGATACTGCTAAAATTGCTGCTAAATTAGCAAGTGAAGGCAAGGTGCAAATAATAGTGAAAGGCCATATTCATACAGATGTGCTTATGAAAGAAGTGCTTAAACGTGAATATAATTTATTGGGAAAAACAAGATTAAGTCATATCTGGCATATGACTATCGGTAAAGATGATAAACCATTAATTATTACTGATGGAGCATTAAATGTTTTGCCAAATGTTAAAACAAAAATGCATATTCTTAAGAATGTCGTTAATTTTTCAAATAGAATAGGAATAGAAAGACCAAAAGTATCCGTATTATCCGCTACAGAAGAGGTTTTAGAAAGTGTACCAAGTTCCATTGAAGCAGCAGAAATTACAAAATTAGCCAAAGAAGAAAATTTAAATGCTGACGTATTTGGGCCTTTGGCTTTTGATAATAGTATTTCAAAAAAATCAGCAGCAATAAAAGGAATTAAAAATTTGGTTGCTGGTGAAGCGGATGTGTTATTGGTTCCTAGTGTAGAAACTGGAAATGCTTTGGTAAAAATGCTGATATATTTTAGTGGTGCATGTGCCGCAGGAGTTGTAGTTGGTGGAAAAGTGCCAGTGGTAATAACAAGTAGATCTGATGAGGCCCAAGCGCGTTTAGCTTCTATTGCAGCTGCCGTTGTTGCATTAGATTAATTCTAAGTTAAGCAAACCTATTGAATTCGTAGCTTTTATACTCTATTAAAGAGGCTCAAAAAAAAAAGCGATAATGGCAATACAATATTTAAAAAAATCACCAAAAACATCTTCAACAGATGACACTAAAACAAGAGAGATAGTTGAAAATATTTTAAAAGATATTGAAAAAACTAAAGAAGAAGGCTGTAAAGAGCTTTCAAAAAAATTTGATAAATTTGAGGGTGATGTAATCGTTTCCAAAGAAAAAATTGAAGAGATTAAAAAAAGTTTAGATCAAAAAACTAAAGATGATGTTCAGTTTTCTCATGAAAGAGTTAGAAAATTTGCAGAAGCACAATTAAAAAATTATGGACAAGATTTTGAAGTTGAGCTTTCTAAGGGTTTGTATGCTGGTCAAAAATTAATTCCTGTAAATACTGCTGGATGTTATGTTCCTGCTGGTAGATACGCACATATCGCTTCTGCTGTGATGAGTGTAACAACTGCAAAAGTTGCTGGTGTTAAAAATATTCTTGTATGTAGCTCACCAAAACCAGGTGTTGGTGTTCATCCTACTATTGTTTATACAGCTGACCTGTGTGGTGCTGATGTAATAATGAACTTAGGTGGAGTACAAGCGATTGCAGCTATGACAAATGGTTTATTTGGAAATGCGCCTGCTGATATTTTGGTAGGTCCAGGTAATCAATTTGTTGCTGAAGCAAAAAGAATTTTATTTGGTAAAGTTGGAATAGATTTATTTGCAGGTCCAACTGAAATTGCAATAATCGCTGATGATACTGCTGATCCAGAAATTGTAGCAGTAGATTTAGTTGGTCAAGCTGAGCATGGCTATAATTCACCTGCTTGGTTGTACACTACAAGTAAAGAACTTGCAGAAAAGGTAATGAAAAGAGTTCCAGAATTAATTGCTGAATTACCAGAATTACCAAGAACAAATGCTGAGGCAGCTTGGAGAGATTACGGAGAAGTAGTTCTTTGTGATAATGATGAAGAGATGGCTGCAATTAGTGATGAGTATGCACCTGAGCACTTAGAGGTACAAACAAAGAATTTAGATTGGTTCCACAACAGATTAAAAAATTATGGTTCTTTATTTGTTGGTGAAGAAACAACTGTTGCTTATGGAGATAAATGTTCAGGAACAAATCATATTTTACCTACAAAAGGAGCTGGAAGATATACAGGTGGTTTATTTGTAGGAAAATTTATCAAAACACTAAGTTTCCAAAGAATGACAAAAGAATCTACAGAATTAGTTGGAGCTGCAGCTGCAAGACTTTCAAGATACGAGGGTATGGAAGCACATGCAAGAACTGGTGACGTAAGATTGAAAAAATACGGATATACAGGTTAATTTTAATTTAACACTAAGTCTAAATAAAGAGCTGCTGACCAAGAAAAATTCTTGGCCCCCATAGGTTTAGCACTTTTTCGAGTATAATATTCGTGAAAACCATTTTCCTCTATCATTTGTATCGTTTTTCTTTTAATTTTTTTTGAAAAAGAATTGTCTTTATTCATTAATCCTTTGTAAATAAACCAATTACAGTTCACCCAAATAGGACCCCTCCAATACCTTTTTTCCTCAAAACTTTTATGATTGGGTTTAATTGAAGAAAAAAAATATTTATCATTTTTATTATGATTTTTAAGACTTTTAATTAATTTCTTATTAATTAAATCGTTATTTAAATCTGCAAAAAGGATAAAATAATTTGTAATCGAAGGTACATAAATTTTTTTCTTATTTCTTAAATCCTTTGAAAAAAAACTTTCTTTTTTTTTGTCATATAATTTTAGTATTTTTTTTTCTGTAACTTTTATATAATTACTTATTTTAGAACTCTCTAGATTAAACTTATTTAATATTTGAATAAGATCTTTGTTAGCCTTTAAAAATAAAGAATTAAATCCAACATCTACAACATTAAATAAAGAAGATTTAAAAATTTTTTCAGGATTATATTTTTTTTTTCTTAAATTATTCTTAATAGATACATATCTATCATAGTCTATATTAAGAGGTCTATGATCTGGGTTAACGAGTTTATTATCTGCTCTTTTATATTTTAAATTTTTTTCAATAGTTACTTTTTCCATTGGTTCATCCCAAATAGGAGAATTATCATATCCACTTTCCCAAGGATGGAGAATTGAAACTAACCCAGTTTTATTTGGATCTCTAAATTTAATAAACCATTCATGAAATCTAATTATTTTTTTTACAATTTTTTTTACTTCTATGGTTTGTTTATTAGATATTTTATTTTTATCTAAAATCAATTTTAAAATAGTTGCTAAAATAGGTGGTTGGGTAATACCAGATGAATGAATTTTATTACCACAATTCCAAGCAGTATAATTTGGATAATAGTTTGTATTCGTATCATGAAATAATATGTGAGGAACCATGCCATCTTTCCACTGACCATTTAGCAATGTCGTAATTTCTTTAAGTGCATGGTTTAAATTAAAATAAGAATAACCTAGTGCTATAAACGCAGAGTCCCAATTCCATTGAGCAGGGTAAAGCTTATTATTTGTAGGCAAGGTATACCCTTTTCTTCTGTTGCCTAATAAGGTCTTTTGAGCCTTATTAATTAAATTTCTCATTAACCTTTCACACTTCCTGCAGTCAGACCACTTACTAAATATTTTTCAAAATAAACAAATATAAATAGTACAGGTAATGTAACAACCACTGAGCCTGCCATTAAATATTGTCTTGGCGTTTCTGCATCTCCACTTAAATATTGTATGGCCCTTGATAATGTAAATGAATTAGGATTGTCCAAAAACATCAAAGAAAATAAAAACTCATTCCAAGCAATCATAAAAACATACAGAGCTACAGATGAAATTGCAGGAATGCTCAAGGGAATTATAATTTTTGTTATAATTCCAAACCAACTTAATTTATCTAAAATTGCAGCTTCCTCTAATTCTTTAGGTATGCTTTTAAAGTATCCTTGCAACATATAAATAGCTACTGGGAGTGTTGTTGCTGTATACACAATTAATAAGCCCTCAATTGAATTACGTAAACCCAATTGACTAAATATTGTATACAACGGAATAACAAGAACGATTGCAGGGAACATATATATTATAAGTATGGATGTAGATAAAAATGTTTTTCCAAAAAAGTTTAATCTTGCAACTGCATAAGCAGCAGGTATTGCAAAAATAAGAGTGATAATAACAGTTCCAACAGAAACAATAGTACTAGTCACAATATATTTTCCAAATTTATAAGATTTAAAAATTACAAAATAAGATTTAAATAAATCTTTTATATCTTGTCCAAAATTTATACTAAAATCTAAAGGATTCACTAACAATGCTATTTGTGTTTTAAAACTTGTCACTAACATCATGTAAAATGGAAAAAGTATTACAAAAGAGAAAAATAAAATTCCAAATAAAGTTAAAAAATCAAATAAAATTACTTGTGTAGAGTGCTCTTCTTTTAAACCTATAAAAGTATATTTGCTAATTTTATTGGTGAAAAAATGTAATATTAAAAATACTCCCACATTATACCAAATTGGTAATTTTTGTATTAAGTAACCATCACAAAAAATGAATATGGAAGAAAAAATGATTGATTTATAAATTGATTTAATTCTATCACCTATTCCTAGGTGAGCTAACGATATTAAAAAACCAAATATAAAAATTATTTCTATATTAAAACTATTAATACTTAAACCTTGCAATGTTGCTAAAATCTTCCAAATAGAAATTAAAAAAATTAAGAAAAAAGCAGATATCAATGAAAATAATATTGTATTTTTAGTTCTCATCTACTCTCTTTCCTAAAAGTTTAAAATAAAAAAACATAAACATTAAAAGCAACACAACGATTACTATTGAAACAGCTGAGCCCATTCCAATGTCTGATATTGCAAAACCTTGCTGATAAACATTTATTGGTAATGTTCTCGTTCCTGATGCGCCTCCAGTTAACAAAAAGACGTCCTCAAATTTATTAAAATTCCATATAAACCTAATCATGAATAAAATTGAAATCACTGCAGTAATTTGAGGAAGCGTAATATTAAAAAATTTTTGAAAAGGACTAGCTCCGTCAACATCAGCAGCCTCATATAATTCTTTTGGAATAGCTTGAAGTCTCGCAAGAATAAATAAAAAGGCTAAAGGGAAATACCTCCAAATTTCAAACATTATAACTGTTGTGAGTGCTAGCCTTAATTTAAAATCAAAACCTAAAATACTAATTTCAATATATTTTTGTCCAAGAAGGTTTATTGGAGTTTCTATAATTTGATAATTCAATAATAAGCTGTTTAACGTCCCACTATTAGGGTCTAGTAAAAGTTCCCAAGTATAAGCTAAAGCTACAACTGGAGCAACATAAGGGAAAAGTAGAACACTCCTCATAAATGTTCTTCCATAAAATTTTTGATTTACCATTTGAGCAGTCAAAATACCAAATACTATTGAGCCAACAGTTCCAAAAAATGTGTAATAAAAAGTTGTAAGTAATAAGTCTACAAATTCATTTTCAAATAAAACCTTTTTAAAGTTTTTGAGAGTAAAGTTAGTATTAAGCAATATGTTGTCAGATTTTCCCTCTAATTTTGGTTTAATTGATTTAAGATTTTTTTTATCTATTTTTGAACCATCATTTGTTACAAATATTACTTGGAAATTTTCCTTATATTTAGCAGGCCAATTTCCAAATTCACATTTCAAGATATACTTTTTGTAAGAGCATCTTGGGTCTAAATTTTCTATTTCAAAAGTTTTTGGGAAATTATCTTGAAATGAAACATCTCTTATCTCTTGAATTAATGAACTGTTTCTTAACTTATATAATATTTTTATTTTAGAGGGCTCATCAGAAATAGATTTTACAATTTTTTTTGCTCTTGGTTCTGGAATTCTAATATCTTTTAATTCAACTTCTTTAAAACTAATCCAAATATTTGCAAAAATTGGAAATAAAATTATTGAGAAAACTAAAAGGACTGCAGGTAGAGTTAGTATATATGCAGTTTTTTTTTCTGTATTTGCTAAAGTATCATTCATAAAAAAAGCGGATAATTTATATTATCCGCTTTTTTAAAAAATTTAAATTATTTGAATTTAGCTAATGATTTGTTAATCATATCAACAGCTTCATCTACATCAATTTGATCATCGATATAAAGTCTAGTGATTCTATTTATAAATTGAGAATTTATGACTTTTGATGCTCTTGATAGTTCACCTTCTTTAACACCCCATCTATTTGCAGTATCCAAACCAGCTACAATGTTATTAATAACATCTGGGTCGTATAGATCTGATAAAGGAGCTTTTCTATCTACTCCAACTGGTAGTTTACTCCAAGCTTTTGTGAAAGCTGCAGGGTCACTTGAATTTCCTCTTCTTACTGGAAATTTACCTTCTGGAGCTATCGATAATGTGCTTGTGTAACCTTCATCCATTGAGTACATGATAAATTGTTTAGCTTCATCTGTATCTGCATCAGCAGTTATACCAAAGTATCTAACATCTGCCCATGCAGCACCTTTTTTATTACTAGGTCCACTAAAATTAGTTATGAAACCAGTTTTAGAAGCTAGTTCAGGTGATGTAGGATCACTATTAATTGTTGGTGGAGCTGAGTCCCTTAAACCAGCAAGCTCATCCATAATAAACGGAGACCAAATAATCATTGGAGTTTTACCCGCAAAGTAAAGTGCTCTAGACTGTTTCCAGTACAATTCTCCTGGAGGACTTGCTTTTGCAATTACTTTATAAAACTCTAATGCTTCTTTTAGTTTCTTACCTTGTTTCTTGATGCCACCTTTTTTAACAATATTAACTCCATTTGCTAAAAGCACATGCTCTAAAACCTGGCTCATGAAATTTTCATCAGTCTTGGTAGCAGCTACAAACCCAAACATTCCATTTTGTTTTGATAGTTTCTCAACCGCGGCTACGATATTTGCATAGCTTGTTGGTGGTGCTAAATCAGCATTTTCAAAAAGATCTTTTCTGTAAACAACCATTTGTGTCCATCCATCAACTGGAACAGCTGCGATTTTTGAACCTTTTTTTGCCATGTTAAGTGCACCTGGCGCAAATGTATCTTTACCTAATTGTTTAACAACATCATTGTTAGCATCTACATCTAATATTCCTGCTTCAGCCCATGGTAATACATATTGTAAAGTATGGTAGATCACATCTGGTAAGTCACCTGCTGCCGCTGCAGCTGTAGCTCTAGTTCCCAAATCTTTTTCTTCGACTGGGATAACATCTACTTTAATACCTGTTTTAGCTTCAAAAGCTTTTGCCATTTCCTCTTGCTTCGCCATTCGGGCAGGCTGAACTTCTGTAGTCCAAAACTTTATGTCTGCGTAAACAATATTCGTAATAAAAAACGAAATTACGCATAATATTCTTATTATATTTCTCATTTCCCCTCCTATTTATATTGAAACTATATTAAAATGATTCTATTTAGCAAAGATACGACTGTCACATATCAGGTATGTGATTGATTCATGGTTATTATTCAAAAAATTAGGGAAAAAATTGAAATTAGTCAATTATAAGTTGTGTTATGATTTCATCCTATTTCCATTTTCATCAAAAATAAATATATCACTTAAATCAAAACCTATAGAATTTCCTATTTCAATATTGCTTGGAATTTTTGCACTTAATTGATGTTCATCTTTTTTCATATATACAATTTTTTCATTACCAAGGTTTTCGATTAATTCTATTTCAGGATTGAAAGTAAATTGAGTATTTTGATTTGCTTTCAAATGCTCGGGCCTAATACCCACAAAGTGTTTAGATTTATTTAATTTTAATTTATCAAACTGGATATCTTTACCTAATAAGTTAATTGTATTTTCTGAAACAATATTTTCCTCTTTCACATCTAGGATATTCATTTTTGGTGTACCAATAAATTGAGCAACAAAAATATTTGCAGGATCATTGTAAATTTCCTCTGGAGTACCAACCTGTTCAATATTTCCTTGATTTAAAATAACTATTCTATCTGCTAGTGTCATAGCTTCAACTTGATCATGAGTTACATAAATCATATTGGTTTTTATTTGGTTGTGTAATTTAGATATTTCGACCCTCATTTCTGCTCTCAGTGCTGCATCAAGGTTAGATAAAGGTTCATCAAATAAAAATATTTTTGGATTTCTTGTAATAGCTCTTCCTATCGCTACTCTTTGTCTTTGACCACCTGATAATTGTTTTGGTTTTCTCTCTAATAATTCTTCAATTTTTAGAATTTTTGCAGCTTGCATAACTTTCGTATTAATTTCCTCTTTAGGTCTTTTTTCGATTTTTAAACCGAAAGACATATTTTCATAAACGTTCATATGAGGATAAAGGGCATAAGATTGAAAGACCATCGCAGTTTGACGTTTTGAAGGATGAAGCTCATTAATTTTTTGATCATTAATAAATATTTCACCGTCGTCTATTTTTTCTAATCCTGCAATCATTCTTAGAAGAGTTGATTTTCCACATCCTGATGGTCCAACTAATACAAGAAACTCATCCTCTTTACCTAAAAGATTAAAATTTTTAATTATCTTATTAGAGCCAAATGATTTGTGGACACCGCTAAAATTTATATTTGCCATAACTTATCTAACCATTTCTAAAATAATAAACAATGTTAAAATAGCCATAAAACTTACTATAAATATATTTATCACTTTCCAAACTTTTTCACTTTTAGCATATTTAGATAAATTTTTTGATAAATACCCTATTCCAAAAAAGAAAATAAAAGATGCAATTGAAGCTCCTGCTCCAAATAAAATTTTTTGGTATAAAACTAAGTTTTTTGAAAAATTCCCTAAAAAAAACACTGTGTCAGAATAAACATGAGGATTTAAATATGTAAAACCAAGAGTTTTTAAAAATACATTAAACTTTGTGTAATCTTGAGCCTTACCATTAAAATTAACCTTTGAATTTAATAATTTAATTTTTGAATAAATAAAATGAATTAAAAAAATTACTAGAAGAATATTAAATATTAATTCAATTGTATTATTGAAATATTGGATAAAATAATGAAAAAGAAAAATTCCTAAAAATATTAAAATTAAATCTGAAATTGAGCAAACAAAACAAACTAAAAAAATATGCTGTTTTTTTAACCCCTGCTCTATTACAAAAATATTTTGAGCACCTATTGCTAAAATTAAACTAAGACCAGTAAAGAAACCTAATACTAGGTATTCCATTAAGTTATTAGGTTATTCTGGATTAGCAGTTAAAGTCTTAATTTCTAATATATTTTCGTTAGGATCTTTAACAAAAAATGTTTCTTGTTCGTATTTAGTTCCCTTAAATCTTAGATAGGGCTCATCATAATATTTTGTGCCACTATCTTTAAGCCTTTGTTTAAGTGTATCAAAATCTTTTCTAGATAAGTGAACTCCAAAATGTGGAACTGAAACATTCCCCATATCTACGTCGTGTCTCTCACTATCCAATTTATGCTCACTTTTATGGAGTGTTAGTTCATTTCCCCAAAAATCAACGTCTGCCCATTCTTGAGCAGAATTATCTAATCTACATCCTAAAGTTTCGCTATAAAACTTTTTTGCTACTTCTAAATCTCCACAAGGTATCGCTAAATGAAAACAATTAGTGTTTTTGTACATAATAAGACCTTTAATATATCAAATTAGTCATTATATAAAGCCTGTTTTTAAAACGAAAATCGAAATAAATTAATAATGAGCGATTTTTTACAATCAATAATTGATAGAGATCCTGCGGCAAAAACTAAACTAAGTTTAATATTAACTTACCCGGGTGTTAAAGCCGTGTTCTTTCACAGGTTAGCTAATTTTTTCAGCACAGCAAAATTTCATTTGATTGCAAGAATCATTTCTCAGTTTTCAAGATTCTTAACTGGGATTGAAATTCATCCAAATGCAAAAATTGGAAAAAATTTATTTATCGATCATGGTATGGGAGTTGTGATTGGAGAAACTTCTGAGATCGGCGATAATGTAACTATATATCATATGGTAACATTGGGTGGAATTGCACCTAGTATAAATTCAAATGATCAACGTAATATGAAAAGACATCCTACTATAAAAGAAGATGTTGTAATTGGATCAGGAGCTCAAGTATTAGGTCCAGTCATAGTTGGCAAAGGTGCAAGAATTGGAGCAAACGCAGTAATAACCAAAGATGTTCCAGAAAATGCTGTGATGGTTGGAATTCCTGCAAGAAGTGTTGGTGTTGCTGACAGTGAATTTAAACCTTATGGTATTACACCTGATAGTGATAAAAAATCAGATAATGAATAGTACTCAAAACGACTTTATTTCAGGAATAGGAAACACTCCACTAATCAAGCTTAGAGCTGCCTCTGAAATTACAGGATGTAATATTTATGGGAAAGCAGAGTTTTTAAATCCAGGTGGATCAGTTAAAGATAGAGCGGCACTTGCATTAATAAAAGATGCTCAAGAAAAAAAATTAATTGCTAAAGGTGGGACTGTTGTTGAAGGAACTGCAGGTAATACTGGAATTGGTTTGGGTCTATTAGGAAATTCTTTGGGCTACAAAACAATCATTGTAATGAATGATAATCAAACACAAGAGAAAAAAGATTTACTAAGAAATCTTGGAGCTGAACTAAGATTAGTTCCAGCTAAACCTTATAAGGATGATAATAATTTTGTTAAAGTAGCAGCAAGACTTGCGGATGAATTAAGACCATCAAATAATAATGGTGTTATTTGGGCTAACCAGTTTGATAATACAGCAAATGCTAAAGGCCATTATGAGGGTACTGGCCAAGAAATTTGGGAACAAACTGAAGGTAAAATAGATGGCTTTGTTTGTTCATCAGGAACAGGAGGAACTATTTCAGGTGTAAGTAATGCACTTAAAGAAAAGAATAAAGATATAAAAATTTATTTATCTGACCCAAAAGGTTCTGCGCTTTATAATTATATAAAGAATGGTGAACTAAAATCTGAAGGTGGATCAATTACTGAAGGAATTGGTTCAAGTAGAGTAACAGCTAACTTTGGTGAAGCCAAAATTGACGATGCCTATTCAATAGATGATCATGAGGCATTACCTATACTTTATGATTTAATTCAAAATGAAGGTTTAAGTTTAGGTACAAGTTGTGGAATAAATATAGCAGGTGCAATAAAAATGGGTAAAGAATTGGGTCCTGGAAAGAATATTGTAACAATTCTTTGTGATAGAAGTGATAAGTACGCAACTAAAATGTTTAATAAAAAATTCTTAAAGGAAAAAGGTCTACCATTACCTTCTTGGTTTTAAACGTAAATCTTATCTGCTAATCCGTAACAAAGAATTGAACTTAAAATTAAAAAAACAATAGGTGCAATTAGTCCTTCGTTAGAAGTTTTTTCATTAATTCCAGTTTTATCGATTTTAAGTGAATAGAAATTTGTTAAAAAAACGCAAGCATGAATAATTACTAATAAAGTAAAGAAAGCCCAAGTATCTTCAACTCCGTTTGGTCTTATAAACATTATATAAAGAGCCATAATCACCCACCCAAGCATTAAAGCTCCTACAAATCTAACAATAACAGCAGCGCTATGATCTATTTCAAATTTATCCATGAATTTTTTAGTTCCAACAATAGTTTGGAAACAATAAATTCCTATTCCAATAAAATGAGCAAGAAATACAATTAAATAAAATATTCCATTAAATTTTTCGATCATAAAAAGACGATATCAAAAATTAAAATCAAATTAAACAGATAAAAATAACATTTCTAAGTCATAAAACTTGCATATCTGTCGCGCGATATAAACACAGGAGACTCCGTAATAAAAATGTAACACTATTTACTTATTGTTGAACTATTCAGAAAGGAATATTATGAGAAAAATAATACTAGCATTAATTTTTACATTAATGTCAATGTCTTCAGTATCATTTGCAGATGGTCATAGTGGAAAAATTAGTCTTGCTGGTTTTTTTGTTGGTGACGCTAAAGCTATTGTAGATGAAAAAGGAAACGTTATGACTTTTACATACGAAGGTCAAAGTGGATTTAATGCAATTGAAGGTACTTCTTTTGGTGATAATTCATCACATCATTGTATAGGCGCAGGAACAATTCCAGGTAAAGGTTTTGAAATGGGTCACTGCAAAGTAATGTTTATAAATGGTGACACAGCAATAATTTATTATGAAATAAAATTAGGTTACTCAATGGAAGGTACTTTTAAATGTATCAGTGGTACAGGTAGATATGAAGGTATCGAATGCAGTGGAACTACAGGTTACACACAAATTAAGTCTGCTCAGGAAGGTAGAATTCATGCAACGAATTATTATAGGGGAACTTATAAATTAAAAAAATAGGAAAATAATATGAAAAAAATAATAATAACTTTATTCAGTGTTTTATTTCTAACATCTGCATACGCAGATATGAGTAAAAGCGATAAAGATAAAGCTTGGGAATGTAGTGGAATCTATATGGCTAACTACTTCTTACCACCAGGTGAAACATTTGAATATAGTATGAAAGAAAAATCTATGGCATCAGTGAAAGTTTTAAAAGCTTATGCTTTAGAAGTTGGAATTCCTGAGAAGGAATGGGATGATGGCGTGAACAAAGCTGTAGATAAATTCTATGGCTCTAAATATGATGAAGGCAAAACAAACGACTGTCATAATTTTGTAAATTCAGCCGTACCTAATGGAGAAGAAAGAGTTAAAAAAGTAGTTCAAACTCTATATTAACAAAAAAAGGAGGAAAAAATGAAGGATATACTAGTAGTAGGAAAACTTAAAGAAGGAGCCTTTGAAAAATTTATGGGTTTCATGCAGTCAGATGAAGGTATGACAGAAAGAAAAAAAGTTGCAGATGTTACTAAAACAATTGCAAGTGTTTCACCTGATAAATCAACTGTAATGTTTAAAATTGTAGTTCATGACATGGCAGCACTTCATTCATTTATGGATGGATCAAATCCAGTTTCAAAACCTGTATTTGATGAAGTAATGAATGGTTATGAAATTTACGAGTTAGCTAAAGTATAGTAGAAGACTAAGACTACACATGCTGACTAATCTCTGCTAAACTTAGTAATTAAATTGTAAGTAACGAGGAGAAAAAATGGCTGGAATAGAAGTTAAAAGTTTTGATAAAGCAGATGAAGTAAATGATAATTTTAATAATGCTAAAATTGAAGCTGTCAAAGTTGGAAACCAAAGATTGATGAAACTTACTTTGCAACCTGGTTGGCAATGGTCAAAAGATATAAAGCCAACAGTTGGTGGTAATAGCTGCCAAGCGACGCATATAGGAATTATAATTTCTGGAGCTGTTTGTGCAAAACATAATGATGGAACTGAACTAACTTATAAAGCTGGTGATGCATATTCAATACAACCAGGTCATGATGGATGGGTTGTAGGAGATAAGCCAGCAGTAGTATATGAGTTTCATGGAATGTGGGGTGAATAATGTCTAAATTTTATGTAATTGGAAAAGCAAGTCCTGAGTTATTGAAAAAAATGCATGCTGATCCAGCGGCAGACAGAGGTGCTGTTATGAAATCTATGTGCGATAGTTTAGGTGTTAAAGCAATTAGTTATGAATGGTTAAGAGGACGTTTTGATGTTTTATTCTGTGTTGAAGGGGATTATGAGAGTGTTCTTGCGATGAAAGTAACTGTGCTTAATAGTGGAATGATGTCAGACCTAATGGTTCATGAGGTATTTGATTATAACAGTGCATTTAAAAAGGCTGCTGATGTTTCAAAGAGTTATAAAAAACCAGGTGAATAAAAAGAAAGGAAAACTATGTCTATATTAGAAAAATACAGTGCTGCACTGAAAAATAAAGATGAAGCAGCAATGAATGAGCTTTTGCATGATGATTTTAAATTCACAATGCATAAATCAGGTAATGTTTTAACTAAAAGTGATGTTGTTAAATGGGCAATGAGTGGTGATATTAATCAAGATAAGGTTAGAATTGTTTATGAAAATGATGAAGTAGGTGTTCACCATTCATTTGTAACATTTGATGATGGTAATGTTGAGGCAGTAATGGCAGTTTATAAATACGACAATGGAAAAATTGTTAGTTTAGAAACCGGTGCTACGCCTATGCCAAAGTAAGTGAGTGGTATTGATTTTTATTTTTCGATAGGAAGTACTTACACCTATCTGTCCGTAACTAGAATACTTGATGTTGAAAAACAACATCAAGTAAAATTTAATTGGAAACCCTTTTCAGTTAGAGCGATTATGAAGGAAATGAACAATATTCCATTTCCTAAAGACAAAATCAACAAAGTCAATTACATGTGGAGAGATATTGAAAGACGAGCGGAAGGTTATGGTTTTTTTGCTAAGACTCCAGTTCCCTATCCATTGTCAGAATTTGATCTAGCAAATCAAATAGCAATTCTTGGGTTTAAAAAAGGTTGGGGAGAAAAATTTGTTATTCTAACTTATAAAAAATGGTTTCAAGAAGGCAAAGAGCCTGCAATTGAACCAAGTATTACTGAAGTTTGTAAAGAATTAAACTTAAATAAAGATGAAATTATTTCTGAAGCAAAGTCATCAAGTATAGAAACAAAATATATTGAAAATACAAGTTCAGCTCGTGAAAATAAAATTTTTGGTAGTCCATCTTTTATTGTGAAAAATGAACTCTTTTGGGGAGATGATAGAATGGAAGATGCTATCAAATGGTCTCTCAAATAATTATATATATTTAGTGGGATTTCATTTAATATTATTAAATGAGTCTTGCTACTTCATATTTGTTTCTAGGTATTGCTGTATTCCTAGGAGTAACTTCAAACAGTTTTGCTAAAAGTGCTGAGGGGTTCACCCTTCTTATTCCGAGCATAGTCACAGCAATTACAATTGTATTATGTATGTACGCACTTTCATTGGTAATGAAAAATATTCCAATGGGCATTACTTACGCTTCATTTGCAGGTTTAACAATTATAGCAACTGTTATTGTTGGTATAATTAGATTTAATCAAGTGCCAAACTTATATTCAATAATTGGTTTGGCATTTATAATTGTTGGTGTTTTAATCGTTAACCTGCTAGGTAATAATTAATTATGATCTCTAAAAAATACGCACAACCTTTGTTTATGATTTTTATGTCTTTTGGAATGAGTGTTATTATGAGTGGTGTAGTTGTGGCTGTAAATACAAGTGTCGGTGATGGTTTTTTTGATAGATGGTTTTATTCTTGGATGTTTGCATTTCCAGTTGCATTAATTGCTGCATTTACAATGGCTCCAATTATGAGACCTTTGGTTAATAAAATTGCATCTAAAGAATAATCATGAAACCATTGTGGGGATATTTATTTTTAGCTAACGGAATTATATTTGGAATAGCTTCAAATAGTTTTGCTAAAATTTCAGAGGGATTTACTAAATTAACCCCGTCTGTTTTATGTATTTTGTTTATGTGTATTACAATGTTTTCAATTGCAAAAGCAATGTCTGCACTTCCAGTTGGATTTGCTTACTCTACTTACAGTGGTTTGACAGTAACAGGTGTTGTACTTTTTGCAGTATTAAAATTTAATCAAGTACCAAATATTTATGGGACCATTGGAATTATCTTAATTATTATCGGTGTGATAATGGTAAATTATCTAGGGCGAGTGAACTGATATTTTTTTAAAATTTCTGGTAGCTTATGAGTTCCATTTTCATCTAAAGGTAATTCAAATTCTTGTTCAATATTTTTAACATCCAAAGGTGAATATAAGTGCGGGTACATATCTCCATTTGAAGCTTGCTCCCAAAGCAAATGTTCAAGTTTAAATGCATTAACTTTTAATAAAATTAAATTTTCTTTATTTTGGTAATATTTTTTAAGAGTTTCTGGAACCTGATCTTCCTCTGAAAAATGAATATATCCATCTTTTTTATCTTTATCAGATCCATTATAAATTCCAGATTGCTTAGCTTTTTGCCATTCTTCTTTATCAATTATTTTAAAAATGAATTCTAAATTCATCTTACCAAGAAGAGTTTGGACCTTTTAAAAATTCTATTTCTTCTTCAGTAGACTCTCTTCCTAAAATTTCATTTCGATGAGGATATCTATGAAATTGTCTAATCGCTTTAGTGTGATCTTGCCAAAATTTTTTTATCTTAATATACTCCTCATGTTCTCTTAAATATTTATTCAATAAGTAATAAGCCATTTCATGATCACTGATTTCCTCACTGTGAATTAGCGGCAACAACATAAAAAATCTTTGATTAACATTCATTGCTTCTAAATAGCCTGAATAAACTGCATCATTCACAATCAATCTTGTTTTTTGATCTTGTGCAAAAGCCTTTTTATCATTTCTAAACATATTTCTTGAAAATTGATCAAATAGAATAACTAAAGCTAAGCAACTCATGGGGTTATCCTGCCAATCATCATATTCGTTTAGACATGCTAATTCATAATCATTTAAAAAATTATCTTTTATTTTTTGATCAAATTCCTCGTCTTTTTTAAACCGCATTTCGGAAGGAGTTTCTTTAAACCAGAAATCTAAAATAACTTGTGCTCTTTCTGGTATCATTTAGCTACTGGTTTTAATAATTTTAAAAATTTTTGATGATTTTGTTTATTATTAGAAACAAGTATGTTTCCACCTAGTTTTGGGTTTTTATTATCCCATGTGGTTACAATCGCACCAGCCGCTCTAAGGATGGGAATTAATGGATGAATATCCCAAATTTTATTCGCACACTGTGCAACTACTTCGATTCTACCTTCTGCTAAATG
The DNA here is from genome assembly GCA_902611405.1 of uncultured Pelagibacteraceae bacterium. Taxonomy (GTDB): domain Bacteria; phylum Pseudomonadota; class Alphaproteobacteria; order Pelagibacterales; family Pelagibacteraceae; genus Pelagibacter. Next base: position 18,233 of record CACLZL010000003.1, on the reverse strand, counting down.
ACAATATGTTAAAGCATCAAAACATGGAAATTGCATACGTTTAATAAATTTACTAATTTTTAATTGTTGCTTTAAAGATAAGTGATTGTGAAATGCAGCTGCTAATTTTGCATTTGTAAAATTTACTTTATTATTAATTTTTAATTTTCTTTTTTTATTATTCTCAAAAACATAAGAAGAATTTTTGTTTAGATTTAAATAATATTTTTTTAATTTCGGGAAATTAGCTAATCCCAAAATAGGCCCCCCATTATAATTAAGGGAAATAAGATTGCTCCAACTAGGATTACCTACTACATATGATCTGGTTCCATCGATCGGGTCTATTACCCAAGAAAATTCACTTTTTGTATTTTTGTGACCATATTCTTCACCTATAATTTGATGATTTGGAAATTTTTTTGAAATTTTAGATCTTATAAATTTTTCAAATGCTTTATCAGATGTCGTAACTGGATCATAACCTTTGCCTTTCAGTTTATTAGTTATTTTGAATGGTTTATCTAATTTAGTGTAATAAAACCTAGTTAGATCTTTTGCCAACTGATTTAAAAAGCTTGCATATATAGGATATTTTTTCGTATCAAAGTTTTTCACACTGAACTCTTACTATTTAATTTATGTTGATTAAAGTTAAATTTTTAATAATTCTTGGATAATTGGTATGAAAATTGAGCTAGTTCAAAACAAAGTTTATTTAAATAATGGATCTGAAAAAAAAGAAATTCACCCATTCTGGTTAAGAGAAAGGGTAAATGGAGTGGAATATTTAGATAAAGGAACTCAACAAAGACTTTTTGACCCAACATTTTTAGACAAAGATATCACTATAAATAAAGTTAATATTAATGAAAAATATTTAGAAATTAATTTTAATGATGGTGTTAATTCAAAATTAGAGATTGATAAAATTGCTTCTGAATTTTCTAAAGAAGATATCGTAATTAGATCTATAGAAAAAACTAAATGGGACTCTAGCTTAGAAAATTTCAAAAATTATGAATATCAAAAAAATTTTTATGAGAGTAAAGAGATGCATGATTTGCTTATTTCTTTTTACAAATATGGATTTGTTATAATAAAAAATATTCCAATATCAAAAAATTATATCGTAGAATTTGCAAATTCCATAGGAAGTGTTCGAAGAACAAATTTTGGAGAATATTTTGATGTAAAATCTAAACCAGATCCAAACGATCTTGCTTATACATCTTTGGCCTTAGCGCCCCATACAGATAATCCATATAGAAATCCTGTTCCATGCATTCAACTTTTGCACTGTATAGAAAGTAAAGTTTCAGGTGGGTTATCAACATTAGTAGATGGTTATACAGTTACTGAAGATTTAAAAAATGAATTCCCTGAATTTTATAAAATTTTAACTGAGGTAAAAGTTAGATTTAGATTTGTTGATAAAGAAGTTGTTTTAGAGACAATATCTCCTTTAATTGAACTTAATGAAGACAAAAGTTTTAAGCAAGTAAGATTCAGTCCTAGATTAGACTATGTTCCAATTCTAGATAAAGAAAAATTAGATCTATACTATCAGGCAAGGAGAAAGCTTTCTGAAATGTATAATTCAGAAAAATATAGGGTTGAATTTAAACTTGAACCAAAAGACTTGATGATGATGGATAATCACAGATTGCTTCATGGAAGAACAGCTTATGAAACAAAAGAGGGAGAGAGATTTTTACAAGGTTGCTATATCGATTACGATAGTACAGAAGGAAAACTTAGACACCTAAAAAGAAAATTTAATCTATAGATATATTTTCAATTTGAGCCTCTGCTTCTCTTATTGATTTTTCATAGTCTAGCGCCATTTGGTCAGCACTAATTACTTCAACTTTTTCTATACCAAAAAAATTAAGTATAAATTTTAACCAAGGGGTTAAAAAATCTTCTGAACTGTTTAATTTAGTTCCTCCTGAAGTGATGACCAAGTAGGCTTTTTTATTTTTTAGAAGTCCCTCTCTTCTACCATTTGGTTTGAATTTAAAAGTTTCTCCAATCCTTGCGGCTAAATCGGACCATGCTTTTAAAGTTGCAGGTGGGCCATAGTTATAAATTGGTGCTGAAATTATTATGATATCACTTTCTTTTAATTCTTTTACTAGTTTGTCTGAGAGTTCAAACATTTTTTTATGATGCTCGGTTTGATCCTTTTCATCTATTTTCATTCCAGACTCTGTTAAGCCACTTACAAAAAGCATTTCATCATCTAAATCTCTGTAAAATACCTCGTCTCCTGGCTTTTTAATTTTATCTAATAATTTTTTTGCTAGAGCTCGAGAAGTTGAGCCTTTCTTTCTAGCACTTGAGTCTATTTGATAAATTTTCATTAATACCTTTTAACCGAATTTTTGCATAAAAGGAAAGATTTCAATTATATAAAATCCAATAGCTTGTAGTTGATTAGTTAAAATTAAAATACCTGTAACTAAGAGAGTTATTCCACCAATTTTAGAGATCAAATTAATGTTTTTTCTAAAATTTTTAGAAAATAATAAAAATCTTTGAATTAAATATCCTGACAAAACAAATGGAATAGCAAGACCTAATGAATAAGAAATTAATAAAATTATAGCTCGTGACAAAGTTTCTTCAATAGATGCTAAAGCTAAAATTGAACCTAAAATTGGACCAATACATGGTGTCCAACCAAATCCAAAAGCGACACCAATCACATATGGAAAAAGAATATTTCTAGATTCTTTTGCATCAAATCTTTTTTCAAAATTTAAATATGGAATATTGATTACTCCAATTAATTGAAGAGAAAAAATTATTATAACTATTCCAGCTGAAATTCTTAAGACTTCAGAATTTTGTAAAAGTGCCTGTCCTAAAAAAGATGCAGATGCTCCTAAAATTACAAATACAGTTGAAAAACCCAAGCAAAATAAAATTAAAGGAAAAAAATTTATTTTTTTTTGATTTAAAATTTCCTGCAAAGATTGACCAGATATATATGAAATATATCCTGGTATTAAAGGTAAAACACATGGAGATAAAAAACTTATAAGTCCTGCTCCAAAAGCAATTAAGTATTCAAACATTATCCGGTATTCTTCATAGCTGCAGAAATACCTGCAATCGATGTCATTAAAGCATCCTCAAGTAATTTTTTATCTAATTTATTATATTTTTTATGTGTTAATTTATTCATTACATTAGCCTGAAGTATATTTAGCATTTCTGTATAATTATTTCTTATAAATAAAGCTTTTCTAAATTCTTTTCTCTCTTTTACCACTTCTTTAGGGGTAATTTTATTGTGCAATTTGACCAGTGCCTCAAATTGAAATCTTAATTTTTTACCAATTCTCTTCAATGAAGCGTCAGCTAAATTATTTTCATAAATAACCGATATATCAGGATCTACTTTAGAGATTACCATATCTAAAATATCCATGGTTGACACAAAGTAAGGCCAATTTCTCTCCATATCACTCATTGTCTTTTTAAATTTTTTAATTGATCCGTATCGCAGTGCTTCTGTGGTGCCGAGCCATGCTGGTAACATTAATCTAATTTGCGTCCAAGCAAATACCCAAGGAATAGCTCTTAAACTTTGAATATTATCAATGTTCTTTCTTTTGGTTGGTCTTGATCCAATTGCAAGCTTTCCAAGTGATTTATGGGGTGTAACAATTTTAAAGTAACGAATGAAATCTTCACTTTGATTTAAGTATTTTCTATATGAAGATGTAGAAATTTCTGACATTTTTTGAATTAATTGACGCCAACTTTTTTTTGATCTGGGTGGTGGATTTAAAGAAGCATCCATTACAGCTCCTATATAGCTACATAAATTGTACTCAGCTAATGGTTTATAACCGTATTTTTGTTGGATTACCTCTCCTTGATCCGTAATTCTAATTTTGCCATTAACAGTTCCTGAAGGTTGTGATTTTAAGGTAGCCTGGATTGGACCACCTCCTCTTCCTGGAGAACCACCTCTACCGTGGAAGAAAACAAGATCTATCTTATATTTTTTAGCCAGATTTCTAAGTTCTTCTTGAAGTTTATATTGATGCCAACTAGCAGATAATTTTCCAGCATCTTTACTAGAATCTGAATATCCAATCATTACTTCCTGTTTCGACTTAATTATTTTTCTATACCATGAAATTTTAAATAAATTATTCATAACGCTATTAGCATTTTTTAAATCCTCTAAAGTTTCAAAGAGTGGTACAACTCTTAATAAATTCTTAATCTGTGCCTGCATTTGTAAAAAATAAACAGATAAAATATCAGATGCTGTTGAAGTCATTGATATAACATAAGCACCCAAGCATTGCTCTGGTTCTTTTGCAATTTGTTGAAAGGTGTTCCATACTTCTTTATTATCTTTGTCTCGTATATTTATTTTTTTAACAAAAGATTTTCTTTCTTTAATAGTTTTATTTAAAAGTTTTATTTTTTCACTTTCAGTTAGTGAAGAGAAATTAATTTTATATTTCTTCTTAAATATTTCATTTAATAATTTTTTATGCCGATCAGACTCTTGCCTTATATCTAGTCTTGCAAGATTGACACCAAAACATCTGGCTCTTCTAATTAAATCTAACAAATCAGCATTTGCAATATGTTGGCCTTTGTTTTGATTTAGTGAGGTTCTTACTTCTCTTAAAGGATTTATAATCTCATCTTTATCTTGAAGTAATTTTTTTTCATCTAAATCTTTATTAAAATTAATATGTTCTTCAATTAATTGATGGGTATTTCTAACTTTATCTCTTAATGGTCTTAAATAAACCCTGTAGGGTTCAAAACTTTTTCCAGTAACTTTCCTGATTGCAGGAGAACATTCTTCCATAGATAGATCTTGAATTAATTGAGTAAGTTCTTTCTCGTACAGTTTTGCTGCTTGCCATCTTGAAAATAAAATTACTTTCTTAGTTACTTCTGCAGTGACATTTGGATTTCCATCTCTATCTCCTCCCATCCATGAGCCAAATTGAATAGGATTAAAATTTCTTGGCAAATCTTTATTTAAATTTTTTCTAAAAATATCATTTAATCTTTTATAAACCTTTGGAATTGTGTCCCACAAACTATCCTCAATTACTGCCAAACCCCACTTAGCCTCATCTAATGGAGAAGGTTTTGTTCTTTTTAGCTCATCTGTTTTCCAAATAATTGCTATTTCAGAATACAGTTTTCTATCTAATTCTATAATTTTTGATGGGTATTTTTTATAGAGATGACGTTGCTCCATAATTTTAATCAAATTTGCATATTTTTGAATTAAAGTTCTTCTTTTAACCTCTGTTGGATGAGCAGTAAGAACTATTCCTATGTCAAGCTTAGTTGCTAAATCATAAATTTTATTATTTGAAATATTTTTATTTTTAAAAAGTCCCTCAATAATATCCTCAATAAATAAATTTTGACGTTTCCCTTTAAAATATGGATTTTCATATTCATTTAGCTTTCTAGATGCGTCCAATGACTCTGCTAAATTCATTAAATTTAAGATGTGCGAAAAGGCCCTTGTGATTTTAAAAGTTTTTTCTGGCGAAAGTTTTTTTACTTCTTTTGATAATTTTGAGAAAACTTTGCTCTTTTTTAAATCTAATAATGTGTTTTTTGATAGTAATCTAAGTCTTTCAACAATTTTAAAAAAGGCTTCTCCTTCTTGATCTTTAATTACTCTTCCTAAAAAAGTTCCTAATAATCGAATATCTTCTCTTAAAAGCTTTGTAGGTATTCGCTCATAGTAAAGATCTCTTTTCTTCATTACTTAATCTAAATTTTTTTTGTAAAACTCCTTTTGCATTTGTTTTTACACTAAAAAAGAATCCTGAATATCTAAATTTTCGCAAATCTGCTGTGCTCATACCTTTTGTTGCTGTTGAAACGTAAAGATCTTTAGTATTTTTACCTCCAAATGCACAATTAGTTATATTTTTTGCAGGAAACTGAATTCTATGAATTAATTTTGCTTTTGAATTAAATACAGAAACACAAGCACCGTGGAAATGAGCTACCCATAAATTTTTATTTTTATCTAAAGTCATACCATCAGGTGCTCCATCTTGGATTGAGAATTTTTTAAATATTTTTTTACTAATAATTTTATTATTTTTATTTATTTTTATTTTATAAATATTTTTTTTTGCGCTATCAGTGTGATAAAAATTATATTGATCAATAAACGCTGGTCCATTAGTAATTCTATAATTTTTATCAACTTTTATTAACTTAAAATTTTTATCTAATTTATATAAAGAACCTTTTTCAATTTTTCTTTCAAGGTTATCCATAGTGCCAAACCAAAGATTTCCAGCAGGATCTGTTTTTCCATCATTAATTCTATTTAGTTTCAAGCTTGGTTCTATCTTAATTGATTTTAAAATTTTTTTTGATTTAAGATTTTGAATTCTTAATTCACCTTGAAGACCTAAAATAAAAATATGATCTTTGATATGAGCGATAAAACCAATTTCTTTATTTACTTTATAGATTTTCTTTTTTTTATTTTTAATATTGAAAGAACAAATTTTCTTTTTTTTAATATCTACAAAATAAATTGAATTATGTTCACCAACCCATAATGTTCCTTCACCTAAAGTACATCTTATTTTCCAAAGAGGTTTTGGTTCTGAGGTTTTTATTTTATTCATTTACTTCAAACTCCTTTATAAAATCTTCATCAGGATTAATTCCAATACCCACATTATCTGTTACTGATGCAAAACCGTCATTGTTTTTAACTTGGTCTAAAATTGAAAATTCTTCGTCTGGCAAATCTGTGATAAAAATATTTTTCTCTGTTGTATCAAACTCAAGCATAGATTTAGATGGAAATAGTCCGCCTGGCATATCTGGTTGTGCTGTCAACAAATGAAGGTTAACCGCAATACTAATTGCTGAACCCCATACATGATTAATTACTGGTATAAAATTTGCTTGCGCTAATGCTGCAACTTTTAAATACTCTGTAATTCCGCCAAGTCCACAAACCTCAGGTTGAGCTATATCAATACATTTATTTGATATTAATTTATTCCAGCCATATTTGGTAAATTCAGCTTCTCCTCCTGCAATGCTAGTAGAGATTTTTTGTTTTAATTCTCTGTAGCCCTCATAATCTTCAGGAGCCACAGGTTCTTCAAACCAATAAATATCTAGCTCATCTAAACCTTTTCCAACATAAAGAGCATCTTTCAAATGATAAGCGTGATTGGCATCAACCATTAATTTAAAATCTTTTCCAACAGTGTCTCTTACAGCCTGAACCAACTTTAAATCTTCGTTTGGACCTAATCCAACTTTCATTTTCATGGCTTTAAAATTTTTTGATTTTATTTTCTTAGATTCTTCTTTGAACATGGCAATCAATTCATCAACTGATTTTTTTTGTAACATCATTCCATATCCATATACTGGAACTTCATTATTACATTTACCACCAACAAGTTGATAAAGAGGAGCATTTGTTTTCTTTCCAAGGATATCCCATAAAGCAATATCCACTCCTGATAATGCTTGAATTGGCATTCCCTTTTGACCGCTATCTCTTAAAAGGTTGTATACTTTTTGCCAGATATGTTCTTTGTTTAAAGGATCTTCTCCAATTACTAAAGGCTGTATAACCTTTTCAACAATAAACTTATTCGCTAAAGCTATATTTCCAGGACCAAAACACTCACCCCATCCCGTTATTCCTTCATCTGTTTGGACTTCAACTAGGTGGGCTGTACGATGTTTGTAATATTGTTGTGAGTAACCGAGTTCTTTTTCTAACTCATATCTAAGTACATGACTTTTAATAGAAGTTATTTTCACAACAAATTATAAAGCAACTACCTTCGAGTTTTGCTCTCCTAAATTCTCAACTGATAATTTCATCATATCACCTGCTTTTAAGAACTGCTGTGGCTTCATTCCCATGCCTACTCCTGGAGGTGTACCAGTTGTAATTATATCTCCTGGTAAAAGAGTCATATACTTACTCAAATAAGACACTATCACATCAACATTAAATATCATTGTGCTTGTATTACCTGTTTGCATTCTTTTTCCATTTACATCTAAGCTCATTTTTAAATTATTAACGTCTGATATTTCATCTTTTGTAACTAAATGTGGACCAACAGGGCCATAAGTGTCATGAGATTTTCCTTTAACCCATTGTCCCATTTTTTCAAGTTGCCACTCACGTTCACTTACATCATTTACTAAACAATAACCTAAAATATGATCTTGTGATTGATTTTCTGCAATATGTTTGGCTTCTTTACCAATTACAATACCAAGCTCTACCTCCCAGTCTAATTTTTTTGATCCTGAAACTATTTCAACATCATCGTTGGGTCCAACTATACAGCTAGTTGCCTTCATAAAAACTATTGGTTCTTTTGGAATATCAGCACCAACTTCAGCAGCATGATCTGAATAATTAAGGCCTATAGCTATAAACTTACGTGGGCTAGTTATACAAGAGCCTATTCTTTCATTTGAGGATAATTCAGGTAAATTCGATAAATCAGCATTTTGTAACTTTGCAAAAGTCTCAAAGTTTAAAAAATCAGGATTTAAATCTTTAATATGAGAACTTATATCCCTAATTTTACCATCCTTATCCATAATAGCTGGCTTTTCACTTCCTTTTTGTCCTACTCTTAATAACTTCATATTTATCCTTTTGTTGTTTAATTATATTGAAATTCCACCATCAACATGAATTGTACTTCCTGTCGTAAATGTTGCATCGTCGCTAGCTAAATATACAGCTACAGCTGCTATTTCTTCTGCAGTTCCTAACCTTCCCATAGGTTGTCTTGCTATAAAATCTTTTTTTGCTTGAACAGGATCTGGACTTTGATTTACCCTATCTTGCCAAGAAGGTGAATAAACTGTACCTGGCGCAATTGAATTACATCTAATATTTTGTTTAACGAAATCTGCTGCAATCGCCTTTGTTAAACCAATCACTGCACCCTTTGTTGTTCCGTAAACAAATCTATTTGGAAAACCTTTAAAGCTAGATGCACATGAAGATATATTAATAATACTTCCACCATTTTGTTTGATCATTAAAGGTAAAATAGCTTTACACATATAGTACATCGACTTGACATTTACATTAGAAGAAAAATCCCAATCTTTTTCATCACATTCTAATATTGTTCCATGATGGACAAATCCAACAGCATTAAACAAAACATCAACTTTATCTAAAGTTTTAGTAAATTCTATAATTGCATTGTTATCTGTTGAATCTAAATTTTGCACTTTTATCTCAGGATATTCTTTATTTAAATCAGCTAAAGTTTTATCATTTAAATCAGTTGCAGTGACATGAGCACCTTCTTTATGAAATGCAATTGCTGTTGCTTTTCCAATCCCTTGGCCTGCTGCTGTCACGAGAATTTTTTTACCTTCTAATCTTGGACTCATTTTTTATTTATCCTTTCGATTTCATTATAAAGTGAACTATGATCAGTATTTCCATGACCATTATCGACAAGTGTCTTATACATTTCTTTAACCAAATTTGAAATAGGTAAATGTGTATTATATGAATTTGCACACTCTAAAATGTTATTCATATCTTTTAAATGAGTAGAAGTTTTACCTTTTGGACTAAAATCTTTATCTATCATTCTTTTTCCATGAGTTTGTAAGATTTTACTATCTGCCCAACCACCAGAAAGGGCTTTAATTAATTTTTCTGGATCAGCACCTGCTTTTTCACATAAGGTTATCGCCTCAGCAACCGCTCCTATTGTAACTCCTACTACAATTTGATTTGCTAACTTTGAAACTTGTCCACTTCCAATAGGACCTACCAAAGTTGGATTTCCCATTGCTTTTAAAATATTTACAGAATTTTCAAAAACACTTTGTTCTCCTCCAACCATTATAGCTAAAGAAGCTTCCTCAGCTCCGATTGTTCCTCCTGAAACTGGCGCATCTAAATAATTTACATTTTTTGATTTTAAACTTTTTCCATATTTTGTTGCTGTTGTTGGTTTAACAGAACTCATATCAATAACTGTTGATCCAGATTTTAAATTATCTAACAAATCTGAATTATTCATTATTGCATCCACAGCGCTATCGTCTGTTAGCATTGTAATAATAAAGTCATTATCTTTAACAACTTCACCTAAAGTTTTTGATATTTCGGCCCCAAATTCTTTCAAAGGTTCTGCCTTACTAATTGAACGATTAAATGCTTTTAATTTAAAACCTGATTTTAATAAATTTTTAGCCATTGGCAGGCCCATAAGGCCTGTTCCAATAAAGCCTATTTTCATCATGGTTTCGGTTTAAACTCGTGGAAGTTTTGCGTCATTGCTTCTGGGAAAAACATAACACATGCTAATACAATTAACTGAATAACTATAAATGGAGCGAAGCCTCTAAATATATCTGTTAATGAAATATGTGGAGGAGCAACGGATTTTAAATAAAAAGCAGCAGGCCCAAACGGTGGACTTAAAAATGAAACTTGCATATTGACACAAAATAATATTCCAAACCAAATTGGATCAAATCCAAGAGCTATAACTATTGGTAAAAATACAGGCATTGCTAACAATACAATTCCAACCCAATCCATAAATGCTCCCATAATCAAAAACATAATCTGCATCATGAAGATTAAATACATTGGTTTTAAATCATAAGCCAAAATAGTTTCTGCTACATATTTAGGACCTCCAGCAAGAGAATAAGCACCTGCTAAAACTGTAGCACCAAAAGTAATAGTTAAAATAGTTCCTGATGCTTTGAAAGTTCTTGTCAATGCATCTTTAAATAAAAACCACGTAAGTTCTTTTCTTGCAAAAATTATAATCAATGTAGCAACTACTCCCATACCAGCTGCTTCCGTAATTCCTGTCATTCCAGAATAAATTGAACCTAATACAATTATTACAATACCGATCGGTGGTAAAAGACCTGGAAGGTATGACATTTTTTCTTTTAAAGTTAAAGCAGGCTCATCACTTAAAGGTGCCAAATGCGGTTGTAATCTTGTACGAATTAAAATGTATGTAATAATTAAACCTGAAATCATTAAACCAGGAACAATAGCTTCTTGGAATAACATTGTAATAGAAGTCTCTGTCGTTAATCCATAAATAATTAAAACAATTGAAGGTGGTATCATTGTTCCCAAAGATCCTGATGCACAAATAATACCGATGGACATATCCTGATCGTATTTTAATCTCAACATTTGAGGCAGTGCAATCAAACCTAATAAAACTATTTCTCCACCAATAATTCCACTCATCGCCGCCATAATTGTTGCCATGATGGCAGTAACGACTCCTACTCCACCTCTAGTCTTTCTTAACCACGCATTTAAAGCGTCATAAAGATCTCTTGCGATGTTCGAACGTTCGAGCAAGGAGGCCATAAATATAAATAATGGAACAGACAAAAAAGAATAAGTGACAACAAGGGAATAGTATCTTGAAAGTAATATGCCTAATGCATGTTCACCTATGTATAAAAATACTAGTACTGCACCCATAAAACCAGATGCAAAACCCATTGGAACACCTATAGATATAAGTAATAATAATCCTACTATAAGTATTATCGAAAGTGATCCTATATCCATATTATTTTAATTCTTTAGAGGGGTCGTATTGTTTTTCCTTAGGATTTCTCCAATCAATAATTAAATTATTTACAGATTGAACAGCAATAAGAAAAACACATAGAAGTGTTAGTGGCTTCATGGTAGCAGGAATTGGTGGATCCCAATAAGTTGCAAATCTCTCCCAATTTATAAATGATCTGTATGCATCTTCCATACCCCCATAAATTACAGCTGCTGCAAAAAGAACAATAATTAAAGTGCTAATTAAGTCAAAAATTCTCTGTGTCGGTCTACTAACCCAATCATACAACAATACTATTCTAATATGGCTTCTTAATCTTGTTGCATATATACCGCCAACTAAATAACAAACACCAGCAAGCCATAGACACAGTTCGTTTGCCCACAAAGTTGGTTTAAACAATACATATCTCATAAAAATTTCATACATCATCACAATTACAATTACAGGAATTAAATATTTAATTGTGTGACTTAAAAATAAGGAAACTCTATCAATCCAATTTATTGGAAAATCATCTTTACTCGCAACTTTTTGATTTTGTTCTTGTAATTCTTTATCGATCATTGCGTAAAAATTATAGTAATTCGAAGGGCCCTTTCAGGCCCTCCAAAATTTTTTTATTACATAATACCGTTAGCTTTCATATAAGCTTTGTGTATCTCGATAAGTGCCGCAGCTTCTGGAGACTTAGTCTTCCATTCTTCCCAAGCAGCTAGAGCAGCTTGTCTGAATTTAAGTCTGTCTTCTCTAGACCAGTCATGAAGAGTAACGCCCATTTCATTTAAAGCTTTAACAGCTTCTGCGTTTTTTCTCTCAACTAAACTAGTGATAGTTCTTCCAGCAATTTCAATACCTGCTTTCATTGCACCTTTTTCATGAGGCTTTAACTTGTTCCATACTTTTGTGTTACAAGCTAAGTGGTCAGCTGGCATAGAGTGGAAACCTGGATATGTAGCATATTTATTTTGCTCATAGTGTCCACCTGCATAGTTAGTAGCTAAAGATGAGTAGTCAGCACCATCAATTAGACCAGTTTGTAAAGCAGTTGGAACTTCACCAAAGTCCATTACGATTGGCTTAGCACCTAGCGCTGTAAAGATCATACTTTCCATTCCTGGAGGTGATCTAAATTTAAAGTCTTTTAATGAAGCAACATCTGGAATTGGTCTGCTAGATATTAATGACTCGTGTCCTGGTATCCACCAACCAATTAATGTCATTCCATATTTGTTGTAAAGTGCATCAACAGCATCTTGAGCTCCTGGGAAATTCAAGAATTCATATTGTTGATATGGGTTATCGTATCCACCCATTACATCACCTGCGAATTGGAATGCTGCATTTTTACCTGTTTGGTAACCTGCACCAGTCATATCACAATCAATAATTCCAGTTTGTGCAGAGTTAAATACCTCAGCAGATTTACCTGTTACTGATGATGAGTAGAACATTTCTACTTTTAAGCTTCCGCCAGAAAACATTTCAACGTTTTTAGCGAATTGAGCAGCAACTTCACCATTTGGTGAACTAGCTGTAAAGTGTGTTTCAATCTTTAAAGTCTTTGCATTTGCAGAGCCAAATAAAGCAACTGAAACAATAGCTACAGCTGCTATAGTTTTAGATATAAGTTTAAACATTATCTTCCTCTCGTTTATGTTTTTTTGAAAGTTAACCATAAATGATTTTTGAGATCAATAATTTCGTTTAACTTTTATATATAGAAATTATATATATTTATTGAACTGACAACTTATAGTTGTTCTAAACCACTTCTGAAATAAGAGGTTTTTTATTGAAATAACAATAAATATTATCCACTGCCATCATACTCATTGCCAATCTAGTCTCATGAGTCGCACTACCGATATGAGGTAGAACAAAACAGTTATCTAATTTTAAATATCTTTTATCTAAATTTGGTTCATTATTGAAAACATCTAATCCTGCTGCATAAATTTTTTTATTTTCTAGTGCATCTATCAATGCATCGTCATCAATAGTTGATCCTCTTGAAGTATTAATAACTACTGCATGCTTTGGTAGCAAACTTATTGTTGATGAATTAAGAATATGTTTGGTCTCAGCTGTTGCAGGTGTATGTATACTTAAAAAGTCACACTCAGGTAGCAAAGTTTTGATATCAGAAAAATATTTTGCTCCATCCTCTAAATCATCAGAGAGTTTATTTCTATTGTAATAAATAATCTTCATACCAAATGCTTTAGCAGATTTTGCAGCCATTCTTCCAATACGACCCATTCCAATGATACCTAAAGTTTTACCTGTAACAGAATTTCCAATCATAAACTTAGTTAAATCTGGTTTTTGATTTTTCCAGTCATCTGTTCTCACTAAATTATAAGCTTCACCAATTCTTCTGGATGCAGCTAATATTAAAAGGATTGTGGTTTCGGCTACCGCCTCATTTAATACATCTGGAGTATTTGTTACTTTAATTTTTTTTTCTTCAGCAGATTTAATTGAAATATTATCATAGCCAACACCAACCTGAGCTATTATTTTTAATTTCCCATTTAAATTATTAAAAAAATTTTCACTAATTTTATCAAAACCTGTCGAAATCATTCCATCATAATCATTAACAATTTTTATTAATTCGCTTTCTGGGATGGGTTCGTCTTTTGGATTAAGTGTTGCTTCAAATTCTTTTTGAAGTTTTTCCTCTGCTAAATCTGAGATTTTTCTAGAAACTAATATTTTTGGCTTCATATTAGTGAGAATCTCTTGGTAAACCTTTGGTATGTGATACGTCTAAATATTTACCTCGAGAATTAATGCATGCACCATCATCCAATTGACCAACAGTATTTCTAAATATTTCCTGCCAAGGAGTTTGATTATTTGGTTTAAATACTTTTTTGTTTTTTCTTCGTTTTTTAAATTCAGCTTGAGAAATTAATAAATCAACTCTTCTTTTATTTAAGTCTATTTTTATTTTATCGTAAGTTTTAACAATTCCTAGATCTCCACCTACTGCAGACTCTGGTGAAACATGTAAAATTGATGGACTTTCTGATGTTCCGCTTTGTCTTCCATCACCCAAAGTTGGTAGATGTCTTATTCCTTTTTTTAATAATCTGTCTGGTGGTTGCATGTTAACCACTTCAGCTGATCCAGGATAACCAACAGGTCCGCAACCTCTAATAATTAATAGAGAGTTTTCATCTATCTTTAACTTCTTATCATTAAGTCTTTTATGATAATCCTCAGGACCTTCAAAAACTATAGCTTTACATTCAAAAACATTTGGGTGTTTAGGGTTTGATAAATATTGATTTCTAAATTCTTTACTAATTACAGATGTTTTCATGATAGCAGATGAGAAAAAGTTACTTTTCATAACTAAAAAACCAGCTTTTTCAGTCAATGCATTCTTAAATGTTTTAATTATTTTGTTATCTACATCAACTTTCTTTCTTAAATTTTCTCCTACAGTTTTTCCTGTAACTGTCTTTATGTTTTTGTGAATTTTTTTGTTTTTAATTAACTCCTTCATTACAGCAGGTATTGCTCCAGCTCTGTGAAAACTTTCCATTAAGTATTCACCTGCAGGTTGGCAATTTACCAATAAAGGAATGTTGTGCCCAAGTTTTTGCCAATCAGAAAGATCAAATTTAATTCCCATATGTTTTGCAATAGCACTTAGATGAGCTGTGCAATTACTAGATCCACCAATAGCACTTGCAACTACTACTGCGTTTTCAAAAGCTTTACGTGTCATAATTTTTGATGGTGTTAAATCTTCATGAACCATTCCAACGATCCTTTTTCCTGTTTCGTAAGAAATTTGCTCTCTTTCTCTATAAGGAGCTGGAATAACAGCGCCCCCTGGTAAAGACATACCTAATGCTTCAGCAACAGAGTTCATTGAAGAAGCTGTTCCCATTGTATTACAATGTCCAGCACTCGGTGCAGAAGATGCAACCATATCCATAAATTCTTCGTATTTAATTTCTCCTTTAGCTAACATCTTTCTTGCTTCCCAAACTACCATTCCTGAACCAGCTAATTTTCCTTTGTAAACTCCATCCAACATTGGACCACCTGATAATACTATTGCAGGAATATTTACTGTTGCAGCTGCCATTAAAGCTGCTGGCGTAGTTTTATCACATCCTGTTGTTAGGATTACTCCATCAATTGGGTACCCATATAAAACTTCTACTAGTGACAAATAAGAAAGATTTCTATCCAACATTGCTGTTGGTCTTTTTCCAGTTTCTTGAATTGGGTGAGTAGGAAATTCCATTGGAATACCACCTGCTCTTCTAATTCCATCTTTAATTCTTTTGCTTAAAGACATAAAATGCCTATTGCATGGAGAAAGATCACTGCCAGATTGTGCTATTCCTATAATTGGATTTCCAGATTGTAATTCTTTTCTTGTAAGACCATAATTTAAATACCTTTCTAGGTATAAAGCCGTCATGTCAGGGTTTTTTGGATTATTGAACCATTGTTGACTTCGGAAACTCTTTTTTCTTTTTTTAGGCATAATTTAAATAATGGTTTGTTTAAGTTATTGGTTATATAATAAATTTATGAATAATCTAATAGTTTTAAACAAGAATGACAATGTGGGCGTTAGCCAATTTATTATTCCTGAAAAAACTAAAATTGAAGGTCATGAGATCAGCACTATCGATCCAATTCCTTTTGGACACAAAGTTTGTTTAAAAACTATTAAAAAAGGCGATCCAATCATAAAATATGATCAAATTATTGGATTTGCTTTAAATGATATTAAACCAGGACAACATGTCCATTCACATAATTTAGAATTTAGAGAATTTAAAAGAGATTTTAAAGTTACAAATAAAAAACATGTTATTGATGAAAAAGCAGACACCTTCTTTAATGGAATTTTAAGAGATAATGGACAGGTTGCTACTAGAAATTATATTGGAATTGTAAGTACTGTAAATTGCTCAGCTACTGTTACTAAAATGATAGTTGAGAAGATAAAATATTCTGACATTTTAAAAGATTATCCAAACATTGATGGTATTGTTCCAATTACTCACTCAACAGGATGTGGAATGAATACTGAAAGTGAAGGAATGCAAATTTTTCAAAGAACTATAGATGGATTTAAAAATCATCCAAATTTTTCTCATGTATTTGTTATTGGTTTAGGATGTGAATGTGCGCAAGTCAGTTTATTTGATGAGTCTTTAAAGAAACATAACCGTATTCATTTTCTAACAATCCAAGATGAAGGTGGAACAAAAAAAATAGTCGAAAAAGTGTTATCTCAAATTAAAAATTTGCTTTCAGAAGCTAATAATGTTGAAAGATCTTCACAACCAGTAAGTCATCTAACTTTAGCTCTTCAATGTGGTGGGTCTGATGGATATTCAGGTATAACAGCAAATCCTGCATTGGGAGTTGCAGCAGATCTTTTGGTTAAAAAAGGTGGAAGTTCAATTTTATCAGAAACTCCAGAGATTTACGGAGCTGAACATTTATTAATTAATAGAGCGAGCTCACAAGAGACTGCTGATAAACTGATAAAAAGAATTGAATGGTGGAGACATTATACTTCAATTAATAACAGTTCTATGGATAATAATCCTGCGCCAGGAAATAAAAAAGGTGGTCTTACAACTATCTTAGAGAAATCCCTAGGTGCTGTTGCAAAAGGAGGAAATTCTATCCTTCAAGATGTATTGCACTATGCGGAACCTCTAAAAAATAAAGGTTTTAATTTTATGGATTCTCCAGGGTATGATCCGGTATCAGTTACGGGTCAAGTTGCATCAGGTGCTAATGTAATTTGTTTTACGACAGGACGTGGATCTTGTTTTGGCTGTAAACCAGTTCCAAGTTTAAAACTTTCTACAAACTCAGCAATGTTTGAAAGAATGTCTGAAGACATGGATATTAACTGTGGGACAATTGCTGAAGGAAATGAAAAAGTTGAAGAAGTTGGTCAAAAAATATTTGAATTAGTTGTAAATACTGCTTCAGGAAATAAATCAAAAAGTGAAATCAACGGCTACGGTGACGAGGAGTTTAATCCTTGGCAAGTTGGCGTTGTAATGTAATTTATATTTCCTGTGCCTCAACAAACATCCTTGATTAATGTAATTTTATTAGCTGCTGGTGGTTTTTTTATGTTCGTTTGTATGGACTCAATGGCAAAATACCTTGGGACAGTTATGCCAATTACCCAAGCAATTTGGGGAAGATTTTTCTTCCACTTAATTTCTTTAATTATATTTTTTTTAATTTTTAAACCAAAAATCAATTTAAAAAAAAATTTTAAAGTTCAAATAATAAGATCAACTTTAATGGTTACCGCTACTTCATTTATGTTTTATTCTTTACAAAAATTTGACTTGGTAGATATTTATGTTGTTTTCTTCACAGCTCCTTTGATTGTTTCATTACTTTCAGCGTACTTTTTAAAAGATATATTAACACCCAAGGGTATAATTTTGATGCTGCTAAGCTTTGGATCGATTATTTACTCATTAGGACCAAGTATGAGAATATTTAGTGTTGATTTAATTTTCCCAATAGTTCCGCCAATTTGCTGGGCTCTATATCAATTTTTTACTAAACTAGTATCGGGTGATAACGATCCTTTTGCTGCAATTTTTTATA
>CACLZL010000002.1 GCA_902611405.1 uncultured Pelagibacteraceae bacterium | reverse complement strand
CTCAAGTGTTTACACTTTATCCAGAGATTTTCCCTGGTCCTTTATCTAAAGGACTTTATGGAAAAGCTTTATCAAATAATTTATGGAAACTTAAAGTTGTAAACATAAGAGATGCAGCTGACGACAAACATAAAACAGTAGATGATACACCTTATGGGGGTGGTTCAGGGATGTTGTTAAAAGCAGATGTTCTCGCAAAGTCTTTAGATGAAAACAAAAATGAGAGTGAGAGAATTTTATACTTATCGCCAAAAGGAAAAAAATTTGATCAAAATTTAGCAAAAGAGCTAGCTAATGAAAAATCTCTGTCTTTAATTTGTGGTCATTTTGAAGGTGTGGACGAAAGAATACTTTCAACAAGAAATATTGAGGAAATTAGTATTGGAGATTATGTTTTGTCAGGCGGGGAGTCAGCAGCATATGTAGTAATAGATAGTATTTTAAGATTGCTGCCAGGTGTATTAGGAAATGAAAACTCTAAATTAGATGAAACCTTTGAAAATGGTCTTCTAGAGTACCCTCAGTATACAAAACCTCAAATTTGGGAGGAAAAAGCTGTGCCAGACGTACTATTATCAGGTGATCATAATAAAATTAAACACTGGCGTTTATCTCAATCTGAGGCTATAACACGCGACCGAAGACCAGATTTATGGGAAAAATATAAGAAGAATTAACTTGATAAATATTAACATGAAAACAATTGAAGAAATAAACCAGCATAACGTTAACAAAATTCTTTCAGAGAAAAAAATTCCAGAATTTTATCCTGGAGATGTTGTTAAGGTTGGTGTGAGAATTACCGAGGGTAAAAAAGAAAGAATTCAATATTTTGAGGGAGTATGTATTGCTAAAAAAAGCAGAGACTTAAACTCATCTTTTACGGTTAGAAAAATTTCATTTGGAGAAGGTGTTGAGAGAACTTTTCCTTTATTTGGAACTTTAATTGATTCAATTAAGGTTATTAGATCAGGTAAAGTAAGAAGAGCAAAACTTTATTATCTAAGAGACAGAACTGGTAAATCAGCAAGGATTGCTGAAAAAATTAGAAAAAAAATTGGTATTGATATCGAGGCAAAACCAGAGACAGTTACAGAGGAAAATGTAGCTCCTGCAGTTGAAGCAACTAAAGAAGAGGCTCCTAAAGCAGAAGCAGTACCTAAAGAAGAGGCGGCTCCAGCAGCAGAGGCTCCTAAAGAAGAACAAAAATCAGAAAGCTCTACAGAAAAAAAATAATTTTTTTTTCAATGTCTACAACATTATACGATAAAATTTGGAACGATCATCTAGTTGACCAACAAGATGATGGCACATCTTTACTTTTTGTAGATAGACATTTAATTCATGAGGTGACAAGCCCCCAAGCTTTTGAAGGATTAAGAAATTCTAATAGAAAAGTTAGACACCCAAATTTAACTTTAGCAGTTGCAGATCATAATGTTCCAACAACTGACAGATCAAAAGGTATTTCAGATGAAGAGTCAAAAATTCAAGTAGATACTTTAGAGGCAAATTGTAGAGAATTCGGTGTTCAGTTATTTGGTATGGATGATAAGAGGCAAGGTATCGTTCATATCATAGGACCTGAACAAGGTTTTACTCAACCAGGTACAGTTATTGTTTGTGGAGACAGTCATACCGCAACGCATGGTGCATTTGGTGCTTTAGCATTTGGAATAGGAACTTCAGAAGTTGAACATGTTTTAGCAACCCAAACACTAGTTCAGAAGAAAGCTAAAAATTTTAGAATTAATGTTAATGGTGAACTTCCTTTAGGAGTTACTTCTAAAGATGTAATACTTCAAATAATTGGAAAAATAGGTACAGCAGGTGGCACAGGATCTGTTGTGGAATATGCTGGAGATTTAATAAGATCTTTAAGTGTTGAGCAAAGAATGACTATTTGCAATATGACAATTGAAGGTGGTGCAAGAGCAGGATTAATTGCCCCAGATGAAAAAATTTTTGAATATTTAAAAGGAAAACCAATGTCACCAAAAAGTGAAAATTGGGATAAAGCTTTGAACTATTGGGAAACTTTAAAAACAGACTCTGATGCTAGTTTTGATAAAGAAATTAGCCTCAACGCAAATGAAATTTTACCGATGATTACATGGGGTACGTCACCACAAGATGTAATAACAATTGATGGAAAAGTTCCAAATCCAAATAATGAGACTGATGAAGATAAAAAAAATTCAATTGAAAGAGCTTTAAAGTATATGGGTTTAAAACCTGACATGGCAGCCACAGATATAAAAATAGATAAAGTATTTATTGGTAGTTGTACTAATGGCAGAATAGAGGATTTGAGAGAAGCAGCAAAAATCGTAAAAGATAAAAAAGTATCATCGCATGTTAATGCTATAGTAGTTCCAGGCTCAGGCTTAGTTAAAGAACAAGCAGAGCAAGAAGGACTAGATAAAATTTTTGTTAGCTCAGGGTTTGAATGGAGAGAACCAGGTTGCTCTATGTGTTTAGCGATGAATGCCGATAAATTAAAGCCAGAAGAAAGATGCGCCTCTACATCAAATAGAAATTTTGAGGGAAGACAAGGTAGAGGTGGTAGAACCCATCTGGTTAGTCCAGGAATGGCAGCAGCAGCTGCAATTTCAGGTAATTTAGATGATGTCAGAAAGTATCAAAATTAAATGCAAAAATTTAATAAATTAAAAAGTATCCCAGCTTATTTACCAATTGTAAATATTGATACAGATATGATAATTCCAAAACAGTTTTTAAAAACTATCAAAAGAACCGGTCTTGGAAAAAATTTGTTTTTTGAAATGAGATATGATGATCAAGGCAAAGAAATAAATGATTTTGTGTTAAACAAAGATCCATTTAATCAATCTAAAATTTTAATTGCTGGAAAAAACTTTGGATGTGGTTCATCAAGAGAACATGCTCCTTGGGCTTTATTAGATTTTGGAATTACTTGTGTAATAAGTTCAAGTTATGCAGATATTTTTTTTAGTAATTGTTTTAAAAATGGAATTTTGCCTATAATCCTTGAAGAAGAAAAAATCAAAGAGCTATCTGAATACGCAAATAGACAAGAAGAAATTTCTATTGATTTGCAAGAGGAAAAAATAGTTTATGGAAATAATGAGCTAAAATTTGAAGTTGATCCATTTAAGAAAAAATGTTTGTTAGAAGGGCTTGATGATATCGCTTTATCACTAAAAAAATCAGAAAAAATAGAAAAGTTTGAAACAAATTTAAAAAACGAAAAGCCTTGGGTATTTAATGATTAAAGTAAAAAAAAGAAAAATACTTTTACTTCCTGGTGATGGTATTGGTCCAGAGGTAATAGCTGAGGTAAAAAAAATTATTAACTGGTTTAATGATAAAAAATCTTTAGATTTTGAAATTGATCAGGAGCTAGTTGGCGGTTGTTCTTATGATAAACACGGTACTCCAATCACTGATGAGGTTTTTTACAAAGCACTAGAAAGTGAAGTAATTATGCTTGGAGCAGTTGGTGGTCCTACATGGGATAACCTAGAATTTTCCAAAAAACCAGAAAGAGCATTATTAAAACTCAGAAAAGAATTAAAGCTTTTTGCTAACTTAAGGCCTGCAATCTGTTTTAAACAATTAGTCGATGCTTCAACCCTAAAGCCAGAAGTAGTTTCAGGACTAGATATAATGATAGTAAGAGAGTTAACGGGTGGTATATATTTTGGTGAACCTAGAGGAATTAAGCCAATTGAAAATGGAGAAAGAAAAGGAATTAATACACACACTTATACAACTAGTGAAATTACTAGAGTAGCTAGGATCGCTTTTGATTTAGCTAGAAAAAGATCAAACAAGGTTACTTCGTGTGAAAAATCAAATGTGATGGAAGCAGGACAATTGTGGAAAGAAGAAGTCCAAGAACTTCATGAAAAAGAATACAAAGATGTAGAATTAAGTCATATGTTAGCAGACAATTGTGCTATGCAGCTTTTAAGAAACCCAAAACAATTTGATGTAATTGTAACAGATAATTTGTTTGGAGATATGTTGTCAGACCAAGCTTCAATGTTAACGGGATCTTTAGGTCTTTTACCATCAGCATCTTTAGGCGCAAAAAATAAAGATGGTGAGATGAGAGCGATGTACGAGCCTATACACGGGTCAGCTCCAGATATAGCTGGTAAAGGGATAGCAAATCCAATTGCTTCTATTTTGAGCTTTGCTATGGCACTAAGATATTCTTTAGATCTTGATAAAGAAGCAGATATTTTAGAAAAAGCAGTTCAAGATGTTTTAAATGATGGGTTAAGAACTAAAGATATAATGTCAGAGGGTATGAAAGAGACTTCCACGTCAGCAATGGGTGATGCGATAATTTCAAAATTGCAATAAAATCAGAATTATTCTAAGCTTTAAATATGCCAAGTTACACCGCACCAGTAAAAGACATGATGTTTCTCTTTGAAAAATTAAGAGATAATAAGAATTATAATGAGCTTGAAAAATATAATGAGGTGAGTGCAGATCTTGTTAAAGATATTTTAGAAGAAGCAGCTAAAATAAATCAAAATTTAATTTTACCTCTTGCTAAAGCAGGTGACGAAAATCCAGCAATTTTAGAAAATGGTGTTGTCAGAACACCACCGGGTTACAAAGAAGCATATCAGAAATACATTGAAGATGGTTGGACGTCATTGTCTTGTGACCCCAAATATGGAGGCCAAGGAATGCCAAAAACAGTAAGCGCGTTCTTTGATGAAATGCTTTCTTCAGCCAGTTTGTCATTTAAATTATATAGTGAACTTAGTATTGGTGCCTATAATTGTATTAATCATCATGCTTCAGATGAAATTAAAGATAAATATTTACCAAAGATCGTCGAAGGTAAATGGAGTGGCACTATGTGTTTAACAGAACCAGTCTGTGGTACAGACTTAGGTTTGTTAAAAACCAAAGCCGTCAAACAATCTGATGACACCTATAAAATTAGTGGTCAAAAGATTTTTATAACTTCTGGCGATCATGACTTAACTGAAAATATTATTCATTTAGTTTTAGCAAGATCAACGGACTCTCCTGCGGGCACTAAAGGAATTAGTTTATTTTTAGTACCAAAATTTATTGTAAATGAAGATGGTAGTGTTGGTCAAAGAAATGGAATTTCAACAGGATCTATAGAGAGTAAAATGGGAATAAAGGGTTCAGCAACATGTGTGTTAAATTTTGATGAAGCAACTGGTTATATGATTGGTAACAAAGATAAAGGTCTTAGTGCTATGTTTACTATGATGAACCTTGAGAGAATAGTGGTAGGCATTCAAGGTTTAGGAATTTCTGAAATTGCGTATCAGAACTCACTTGCTTATGCAAAAGAGAGAAAGCAAGGAAAAACAAATAATTCAAAATCCACAAATGGTGCAGACTTTATAATAGATCATGCGGATATTAGAAGATCTTTACTTAATATGAAGTCAATTATTGAAGGAGAAAGAGCTTTATGTTTTTGGTTATCACAACAAACTGAGGTGAGTCTTTATCATCCTGATGAAAAGATTAAACAAGAAGCTTTGGATTATGTTTCATTGATGACACCAGTTGTTAAGTCATTATTTACAGATTTAGCTATGGAAATTACGAACGACGCGATGCAAATACATGGTGGATATGGATACACTAAAGACCAAGGAATAGAGCAATTATATAGAGATAATCGTATTACCCCAATCTATGAAGGAACAAATTCTGTTCAGGCAGCAGATTTAGTATTTAGAAAATTATCAAATAAAAATGGCGATGTTATTAATAAGTTTTTAGATATGATTAAATCTGAATGTGATAGTAAAAATGAAAAAGTAAAAACATTTTCAAAAGAATTAAATTATTATTTAGATATTTTATCTAAGTTTACCGATTGGATTAAGGATAAACATAAAATCGAAAAGGACGATGTTAGTGCTGCAGCAAATGATTATTTGAGAAGTCTGGGATATGTTTCAATTGCTTATGCTTGGATCAAAATTTTAGATGTAAGTTTTAATGATTTTGAAAAAAATAAAGAATTTTATAGTGATAAAATAAATACAGCAAAATTTTATTTTGATAAGGTATTGCCTAGAGCTGAGTACCATTACAAATCTGCTATTTCTGGAAGTTCTAATATAATGAATTTTAAGTTTAATTAATAATGAATCATTACGAGACAAATTTAGATAAAAATAAAGCTAATTACGTTCCACTTACCCCATTAACGTTTCTTAAAAGAGCAAGGGAAATTTATCCAAATTATGAAGCTATAATTTATGAAGATAGGAAATATACTTGGAATGAAGTTTACAAAAGAGCTGTAAAATTTGCTAGTGCACTGTCAAAAATTGGAATTAAAAAAGGAGACACTGTCTCATTCTTAGCCTTTAATACACCAGAGATTTTCGAAGGACATTACTCAGTACCCATGGCAGGTGCAGTATTAAATACTATTAATATAAGATTAGATGCAAATACAATTTCATATATTTTAGATCACAGTGATGCAAAGGTACTAGTAGTTGATAGACAATTACATGGAGAAGTTAAGAAGGCTTTAAAAACTTTAAATAAAAAAATTATAATAATTGATATAGATGATAAAAATGCAGATCAATCGAAATTAGAAAAAATTGGCGATTTAGAATATGAAAGTTTTTTAAATACAGGTGATGAAAATTTCGATTGGCAAATGCCAGAGGATGAATGGCAAGCAATATCATTAAGCTATACATCAGGTACTACAGGAAATCCCAAAGGAGTAGTTTATCATCATAGAGGTGCATATTTAATGTCTACAGGAAGTTCGGTAGCTTGGAACATGCCAAATAGATTAAATTTTTTAACAGTGGTTCCAATGTTTCATTGTAATGGTTGGTGTTATCCATGGACAGTTCCAATGTTAAACGGAAGGACAATTTGTTTAAGAAATATTGATATAAAAAAAATTTTTGAATTAATCGATAAATATGAAGTAACTCATTTTGGCGGTGCCCCAATAGTATTAAATATGATTACAGGAGCTCCTGAAAGTGACAAAAAAAAATTAAAACAAAAAGTTTATGTTTTGACTGCTGGAGCGCCACCACCAAGTATAATTTTCAAAAAAATGAGAGCATTAGGTTTTGAAGTTATGCATGTATACGGTTTAACGGAAACTTATGGACATGTTACTCAGTGTGCGTGGAATGATGAATGGAACAATTTCGATGAGGAAAAACAAAATGAAATTAAGGCTAGGCAAGGTGTGAGATATCCAAATACTGAAGGTGTCGTTGTTTTGGATCCAGAAACAATGAAAGAAGTTCCTAAAGATGGAAAAACAATTGGTGAAATTATGATTAGAGGGAATGTCGTAATGAAAGGTTACTTTAAAGACAAAGATGCTACTGATAAAGCCATGAAAGATGGATGGTTTCATAGTGGTGATTTAGCTGTAATGCATCCTGATGGGTATGTAAAAATACAAGATAGATCAAAAGATATAATTATTTCTGGAGGAGAAAATATTTCTTCAATTGAAATAGAAAATACACTTTCTAAACATCCATCAGTTTCTATTGCTGCAGTTGTTGCAAAACCAGATGAAAAATGGGGAGAAGTTCCTTGTGCATTTATTGAAATGGTTAAAGATAAGCCGGTATCAGAAAAAGAATTAATTGATTTTTGTAAAGAAACTTTAGCGGGATTTAAAGTTCCTAAAAAGGTTGTGTTCTGTGATTTGCCAAAAACTTCGACAGGAAAAATACAAAAGTTTGAATTAAGAAAACAAGTTTAGGTAATTTTTGAATTTTCAATTGGAAAATAAAAATGTTTATGCGTCTGATGCAGGACAGGGTATTGATCAAAATAAAGAAACAATAGTATTTCTTCATGGGAGTGGTCTTTCACATGTTGTTTGGTCTCTAACTGAACAGTTTTTTTCAAATAATAATTTTAACGTATTATCTATTGATTTACCTGGGCATGGTAATTCTGATGGCCCTTGCTTAGATAGTATTGAAAAAATAGCTGATTGGTTGGAACAGGTTTTTAATAAACTTCATTTAAATAATTTAATTTTGATTGGTCATTCTCAAGGTTGCTTGGAGATACTTGAATATGCTTATAAATATACAAATAGATTAAAAAAGTTAGTTTTTATCGGAGGGTCAAATAAGATGCCAGTTCATCCAGATCTAATTGATCTAGCAAAAAATGGGGACTCTGATGCTGTTAAATTAATGATGAAGTGGGGTTATGAAGGTTCAAAAAGATTTATTGGAGGTAATCCAGTAGAAAAAATAATACAATCACCTCGAGACATAAGAGACATACTGGCGGTGGACCTTGTTGCATGTAACAATTACAAAAATGGTTCTGAAGCTGCTAAATTAATAGAATTTCCATCAATGTTTATTTTTGGCTCTCTAGATAAGATGGTAAATCTAGAAGCTGGAAAAAAATTTTCTAGTCTAATTAACAACTCATCTACACACATAATCGAGGGTTGCGGCCATATGATTATGATTGAAAAAGCATTTGAAATGAGAGACAAGGTTTTAGAATTTTTGAAAAAATGAAAAACTTTTTAATTGCAAAATCAAGAAGACTTAGAGGTACACCATATACTTCTCGAATTGAGGAACAGGGTGTTACAGCTTATACAATTTATAACCATATGTTGCTTCCAGCTGCCTTTGGTTCAATTGAAGATTCTTATCATCATTTAAAAGAGTATGTTCAAATTTGGGATGTAGCAGCTGAAAGACAGGTAGAAATCTCAGGAAAAGATTCTGCAAAATTAGTTCAGTTAATGACTTGTAGAGATTTATCAAAATCTAAAGATGGAAGATGTTATTATTGTCCGATTATAGATGATAATGCTGGATTAATTAATGATCCAGTTGTTTTAAGAATTAATGAAAACAAATGGTGGATTTCTATTGCAGATACGGACGTAATATTATTTGCAAAAGGATTAGCAATTGGAAATAAATTTGATGTTAAAATCATAGAGCCAAAAGTTGATATCATGGCTGTACAAGGTCCAAAATCATTTCAATTGATGGAAAAAGTATTTGGAGAACAGATCAAAAAATTAAAATTTTTTGGTTTTGATTATTTTGAATTTGGAGGTGCAAAACACCTTATCGCACAATCCGGATGGTCTAAACAAGGAGGTTATGAAGTATATGTTCAAAATACTGAAGCAGGCTTAAAACTATATGATCATTTATTTGAAATTGGAAAAGAATTTAATATTAAACCAGGGTGTCCTAATTTAATAGAACGAATCGAAAGTGGACTGTTATCTCATGGCAATGATATGGATAACGGAGATAATCCTTATGAATGTGGTTTTGATAAATATGTCAACATAGATAGTGATGTTATTTTTTTAGGAAAAGAAAAATTAAAGAAAATAAAATCTGAAGGTATAAAAAGAAAATTAATGGGCGTTAAGTTAGATTTAGACAAAATAAGTTTAACAGGATCTTTAGATCTGGCTGATGATAATAACAAAATCATTGGGGAATTAAGGTCAGCCTGTTATTCGCCTCATTTTAAAAAAGTAATTGGTATTGCTATGATGAAAAAATCGCATTGGAATATAGACCAGAACGTAAAAGCAAGCATAAATGGTGATATTTGTAGTGGTAAAGTTTGCGATTTACCTTTTATTTAGTATAACAACTTTAAAATGAACATAGCTATAGTAGGTGCAACAGGAAATGTTGGGAGAAAAACTCTTGAGGTATTTGATAAAAAAAACTTCAAGTTTGATAATCTATATTTAGTTGCCTCAGAAAAAAGTGCAGGAAAAAAAATCTCTTTTAGAGATAAAGAGTATGTTGTTGAAAATTTAGAGACATATGATTTTTCAAAAGCAGATATAACTTTTTTTGCAGCAGGAGGAAAAATTGCTGAAAAATTTGCAGAAAAGGCTGCCAAGCACACAATTGTAATAGATAATTCAAGTTTTTTTAGGATGGATCCTGATGTTCCATTGATTGTTCCACAAGTGAATGCAGCTGAAATTAAAAATATGAAAAAAAATATTATTGCCAATCCAAATTGTTCTACAGTACAACTTGTTATAGCACTTAAACCACTACATAATTTATTCAAAATTAAAAGAGTTGTAGTTTCAACTTACCAATCTGTTTCAGGTGGTGGTAAAAGTCCAATGGACGAATTAATTGATCAAACTAAACAATATTTAGATGGAAAAAAAATAGAGTCAAAAAATTTTACTAAACAAATCGCTTTTAATGTTATTCCACATATAGATGTTTTTGCTGATGATGGATATACAAAAGAAGAATTAAAAATGACAAATGAAACAAAAAAAATCTTAGATGATTCAATTGAACTTACAGCTACATGTGTAAGAATTCCTGTTTTAGTATCTCATTCGGAGTCTGTAAATATAGAATTTGAAAAACCATATACTTTAGAAAAAGTGAGAGATGTTTTAAGTAAAGCAGATGGTTGTGAGGTTATTGATAAAAGAGAAAATGGAGGTTATAGCACGCCACTAGAAGCCACAGGAAAAGACGAGACTTATATTTCAAGAATTAGAGAAGATAAAACAAAAGAGAATTCTATTAATTTATGGATAGTATCAGACAATTTATTAAGAGGTGCAGCTCTAAATTCAGTTGAAATTGCTGAAACAATTATTAATTCAAAATAAAATATGGAAAACAGACCTTTATCACCACATATACAGATTTATAAATGGCATATTTCTTCATTAGTATCTATTTCACATAGAATTACAGGAATAATTAATTTTTTTGCAATTACATTAATTTGTATTTGGTTTGCATTAATGCTTCTAGGAGAAAGTAATTATCAAATTATAAAAATTTTTTTAGAAACCTTTTTAGGTAAATTTATTTTAATTGGAATAACCTGGTCATTTAGTTTTCAAATGTTAAGTGAAGTAAGACACTTGTTTATGGATTTGGGCTATGGATTTGAATTACAAACAACAAGAATTACAGGTTTGCTAGTTATTTTTGGTTCGATTATTTTAACCATCTTAATTTATACAATTGGCAGAGGATTAATATAATGCTGCCAGTAACAAAAAAATGGTTATTCTTAAAAATTAGTTCCGCAATCTTATTACCTTTAATGCTTTGGTTTATTATAAATTTAGTGAATATTTATGATAAAAGTTATTTAGAAATAGTGAATTTTTTAACAACGCAACCATCTAAATTCTTAATTGGATTATTTTTAGTTATTGCTTATTTTTTTTCAGCTTTAACTATAAGTGAGGTTTTTGAAGACTATATTAACGATAAAAAAATCAAAAATGCCGCAAACAAAGTCCTAAATTTTTTTGCTATAACAATCCCAGTAATTACAATAATTGTAATTTTAAACTTAAATACATGAAAGCATATAATATTATAGACCATGAGTACGATGTTGTTGTACTTGGAGCAGGTGGATCAGGTTTAAGAGCAGCAGTAGGGCTTAGCGAAGCTGGCTTAAAAACAGCTTGTATCTCAAAAGTATTTCCAACCAGAAGTCATACATCAGCTGCCCAAGGTGGTATTTCAGCTGCACTCGGCAACATGGGTGAAGATGACTGGAGATGGCATATGTATGATACTGTAAAAGGTGCAGATTGGTTAGGTGATCAAGACAGTATTGAATATCTATGTAAAGAAGCACCTAAAGCAGTGTTAGAATTAGAGAAATATGGAGTTCCATTTAGTAGAACTGAAGAGGGAAAAATTTATCAAAGACCATTTGGTGGAATGACAAAAAATTATGGAAATGGAATAGTTCAAAGAACTTGTGCAGCAGCCGATAGAACAGGACATGCTATTTTACACACATTGTATGGACAAGCGTTAAAGCATAATACAGAATTTTTTATAGAATATTTTGCATTAGATTTGTTGATGAAGAATGGAGAATGTAAAGGCCTAATTGCTTGGAATTTGAATGATGGAACAATTCATAGATTTAGAGCGCATACAGTAATTATTGCTACAGGTGGTTATGGCAAAGTTTATTATTCAGCAACATCAGCACATACTTGCACAGGTGATGGTAATGCAATGGTTTTAAGAGCTGGATTACCACTTCAGGATATGGAATTTGTTCAATTTCATCCAACAGGAATTTACGGCCATGGTACTTTAATAACAGAAGGTGCGCGAGGAGAAGGAGGCTATCTTACAAATTCTAAAGGTGAAAGATTTATGGAAAGGTACGCTCCAAATGCAAAAGATTTAGCATCAAGAGATGTTGTTAGCAGATCCATGTCTATAGAGATTAATGAGGGAAGAGGTGTTGGAAAAGATCAAGATCATGTTCATTTGAACCTAAGTCACTTAGATAAAGAGGTTATTGAAAGCAGGCTTCCTGGAATTACTGATGCAGCAAGATTATTTGCAAATGTAGATGTAACTAAGGAACCAATTCCCGTTGTACCAACAGTTCATTATAATATGGGTGGTATTCCAACAAACTATAAAGCAGAAGTATTAACTGTAAATGGCTCAGAAAAAACTGTTCCAGGTTTAATGGCTATAGGAGAAGCGGCATGTGTTTCTGTTCATGGAGCAAATAGACTTGGTTCTAATTCTTTAATTGATTTAGTAGTATTTGGAAGAGCAGCAGCTAAAAGAGCAGCTGAATTAGTTAAGCCAGGAACACCTCATGAAGAAATTCCCGAGTCAGAAACACAAAAATGTTTAGATAGATTTGATAAACTTAGAAATGCAGAAGGAGATAACAGTACTGCAGAACTTAGACTTTCAATGCAAAAAACTATGCAGTCCAAATGTGCAGTTTTTAGAACAGAAAAAAATCTTAAAGAAGGTGTTGATGAGATTAAAAAAACCTATGATGGTATGGACACAATCTCAGTTAAAGATAGGTCTTTAGTATTTAATACTGATTTAGTTGAAACATTGGAATTTGATAATTTAATAAGACAAGCAGTAACTACTGTAGAATCTGCATATCATAGAAAAGAGAGTAGAGGTGCCCACGCGAGAGATGACTATCCAAATAGAGATGACGAAAAGTTTATGCAACATACTCTTGCTTGGTGTGATGGAAAAAATACAAAGATTAGTTACAGGGCAGTACATAAATCAACTTTAACAAATGAAGTTCAATATTTTCCACCACAAGAGCGAGTATATTAATGGTTCAATTGAGTTTACCTAAGAATTCTGAAATTAAAAAAGGTAAATACTTTAAAGATAAAACAGGATCAAAAAATTTAAGAAAAGTAAATATTTATAGATGGGATCCATCCACAGATGAAGGTCCTAGGATAGACACTTATGAAGTTGACATGGATAATTGTCCTTCAAAGGTCTTAGATATTTTAAATAAAATCAAAAATGAAATCGACTCAACTATAACATACAGAAGATCTTGTGCTCATGGTGTATGTGGTTCATGTGCAATGAATATGGGGGGTAAAAATGGCCTTGCTTGCACCACTCCACATGCTGAAATTGAAGGAGATATTGATATTTATCCTCTACCTCATTTAAAAGTTAAAAAAGATTTAATTGGTGATTTGGATGGATTGTACAAACAGTATCAATCAATTGAACCTTGGTTAAAAAATAACTCAACAAAACAGACAACAGAAATTTATCAGTCTAAAGAAGATAGAGCAAAACTTGATGGTGCTTACGAATGCATTATGTGTGCTTGTTGTTCTACATCTTGCCCAAGTTACTGGTGGAATGGAGATAAATATTTAGGTCCAGCAGTTCTCCTACAGGCTTATAGATGGATTATTGATAGTAGAGATGAAGAGAGAAAAGCTAGATTAAAAAAAGTTTCAGATGAATTAAAATTGTATAGGTGCCATACAATATTAAATTGTACAAATGCATGTCCTAAGGGCTTGAATCCAGCAAAAGCTATAGCTGAAATAAAAAAAATGTTAGCAACAGCTAATGTTTAAATAGACTATTCGATATTTTTGATCTAAAACACCGTATTCATGAAATTAATAGAACACTTCGTAAACGGTAAAATAATTCCGGGATCTTCAGATAAAAAAGGGAAAGTTTTTAATCCAGCAACCGGCGAACAAGAGTCAGAGGTAAGACTTGCTTCAAGATCTGACCTAGATAGTGCTGTTGAAGTAGCAAAAAAAGCATTTGAAACTTGGTCTTTAAAACCTGCTCTACAAAGAGCTAGAATAATATTTAAATTTAAAGAATTAATTGAAAAAAATTCTGATGAATTAACGAAGTTAATAGTTTCAGAACATGGAAAAGTTTATGAAGATGCAAGAGGCTCTTTAACAAGAGGACTTGAGGTGGTAGAATTTGCTTGTGGAATACCACATTTATTAAAAGGTGAGTTTTCGGAAAATGTTGGAACCAATGTTGATAGTTGGTCTATCAGACAACCATTAGGAGTTGTTGCAGGTATCACACCTTTTAATTTTCCTGCTATGGTACCAATGTGGATGTTTCCAATAGCAATAGCTTGTGGAAACACTTTTATTCTTAAACCATCAGAAAAAGACCCTTCTTGCGCAATAAGATTGGCAGAACTACTTACTGAGGCTGGTCTTCCAGAAGGAGTATTTAATGTAATAAATGGAGATAAAGAAGCTGTTGATGCAATTTTAGAAAATAAAGATATCAAAGCTGTTAGTTTCGTAGGATCTACTCCTATAGCAAAATATATTTATGAAAATTCAGCTAAAAATGAAAAAAGGGTTCAAGCTTTAGGTGGAGCAAAAAACCATTTAGTTGTTATGCCAGATTGTGACTTAGATGGTGCAGTAAATGGTTTAATGGGTGCCGCTTATGGTTCAGCTGGGGAAAGATGTATGGCTCAATCAGTTGCTGTTGCGGTCGGAGATATCGGTGATGAACTTGTATCAAGATTATCAAAAAAAGCTGAAGCTTTAAAAGTTGGTCCTGGAATGGATAAGGCATCAGAGATGGGACCTTTAGTTACAAAAGAACATTTAGAAAAAGTTACAAGCTACGTTGATTTAGGTGTCGAGGAAGGTGCAAAACTAGTGGTTGATGGAAGAGGTTTAAAACTCCAAGGCTATGAAAATGGTTTCTATATAGGTGGATGTTTATTTGATCATGTAAATAAAGATATGAGAATTTACAAAGAAGAAATATTTGGTCCAGTCTTATCAGTTGTTCGAGTAAAAACTTTTGAAGAAGCTGCAAAATTAATTAACGACCATGAGTACGGAAATGGAGTTAGTATTTATACAAGAGACGGTGATGCAGGCAGAACGTTTGCAAGTAAAATTCAAGTAGGTATGGTTGGTATTAACGTGCCGATTCCAGTTCCAATGGCATTTCATAGTTTTGGTGGTTGGAAAAGATCATTATTTGGAGATAGTGGAATGCATGGCATGGAAGGAATAAAATTTTATACTAAACTTAAAACTGTAACATCTAGATGGCCTTCAGGTGTCCGATCAAATGCAGAATTTGTTATGCCAACAATGAAATAAAGGAAATAAATGACAAAAATATCTTTAATTGGTGCAGGCCAAATAGGCGGAACTCTTGCACATTTAATAGGAATAAAAGAATTAGTGAATGAAGTGGTTTTATTTGATGTAGCTAGTGGTATTGCAAAAGGAAAAGCATTAGATATTGCACAATCTTCATCTGTAGATGGTTTCAATGTTAGGTTTTCAGGAACTGATAACTATGAGGACATAAAAGATTCAGATGTAATAATAATTACAGCAGGCGTTCCAAGAAAACCTGGAATGAGCCGAGACGATCTTCTTGGAATTAATTTAAAAATTATTAAACAAGTTGCTGAGGGGGTAAAGAAAAATGCTCCTAACGCTTTTGTGATCTGTATCACCAATCCTTTAGATGTTATGGTTATGGCATTTCAAAAATTTTCAGGTTTGCCATCAAATAAAGTTGTTGGTATGGCAGGTATTTTAGATAGTTCGAGATTTAAATTATTTTTATCATTAGAACTAAATGTGCCAGTAAGAGAAATTGAGGCAATGGTTATGGGTGGTCATGGTGACACTATGGTTCCTATGCCAAGATTTACAAAAATTTCAGGTAAACCATTGTTAGATCTTGTAAAGGATGGAAAGATTTCTTTAGAAAGAGTTGAGGAAATTAATCAAAGAACGCGAGATGGTGGTGCGGAAATAGTTAAATATTTAGAAAAAGGATCAGCCTTTTATGCACCAGCAGCTTCAGGTGTTCAAATGGCAGAAGCATATTTGAATGATCAGAAAAAATTATTACCCTGCGCTGTACAATTAAATGGAGAATATGGTGTGAAAAATGTTTATGCAGGTGTTCCCGTTGTCATTGGAAAAGATGGTGTAGAAAAAATTGAAGAGATTAATTTAGATGAAAAAGAAAAAAAAGAATTTATGCATTCAATAGATGCTGTAAAAGCTTTATGGGAAGCTGCATCTAAAATAGATCCTGATTTATCTAAATAATAATGAATATTCACGAGCATCAAGCTAAACAAATATTAAAAAAATATGGAGCTGTAGTTCCCGAAGGAGTATTTGCGCTTAATGTTGATGAACTTATTCAAAAAGCAAAAGCACTCAAAACTAAGAAATATGTGCTTAAAGCACAAATCCATGCTGGAGGTAGAGGAAAAGCTGGTGGTGTAAAAATTTTAAACTCTATTGAGGAACTAACAGTAGCAGCTAAAGAATTACTTGGAAAAATACTAGTTACTCATCAAACTGGCCCTGAAGGTAGAGAAGTAAAAAGATTATACGTAGAAGAATCATCAAATATAGATAAAGAATTTTACTTATCGTGCCTGGTTGATAGGGCTAGTTCTAAAATTGCATTTATATCAAGTGACCAAGGAGGGATGGACATTGAAGAAGTTGCAAGCAGTTCACCTGAAAAAATTATAACTACAAAAGTTGATATGAGTGATGAAATTTCTGAGTCAGATTGTGAAAAAATAATTAATATTTTTAATTTAAATGAAGAAGCAAAAAAGCAAGCAATAACATTAATTAAATCAATATATAAAATGTTTGTGAATACTGATGCAAACATGGTTGAAGTAAATCCATTAATTTTAACAAAAGAGGAAAAAATTGTTTGTTTAGATGCAAAAGTTAATTTTGACTCTAACGCTTTATTCAGGCATCCAGAAATTGTTGAATTAAGAGATTTAAATGAGGAAGATCCTACCGAGATAGAAGCTAGCAAGCATGATCTTGCATATATCAAGCTAGATGGAAGTATTGGCTGTATGGTAAATGGAGCAGGACTAGCGATGGCAACAATGGATATAATTAAATTGTATGGTAAAGAGCCAGCAAATTTTTTAGATGTAGGCGGTGGCGCATCCAAAGAAAAAGTATCTGCTGCATTAAAGATAATTCTCTCAGATAAAAATGTTAAAGGTATTTTAATTAATATTTTTGGAGGAATAATGAGATGTGATGTCCTTGCCCAAGGAGTTGTTGATGCAGCTAAAGAAATTAATATTAGTGTACCTTTAGTTGTAAGATTAGCAGGTACAAATTTCAAGGAAGGAAAAGAAATTCTTGATAATTCTGGATTAAAATTAATTTCTGCAGAAAATTTAGATGATGCTGCTAAGAAAATTGTTGAGGCGATAAAATAAAATGTCGGTTTTGGTAAATAAAAATACTAAAGTAATTTGTCAGGGATTTACTGGCTCACACGGAACATTTCATTCAGAGCAGGCTATAAAATATGGAACCAATCTTGTTGGTGGAGTTACGCCAAAGAAAGGCGGACAAAAACATTTAGACAGACCAGTTTTTAATAGCGTTTTAGAGGCAAAAAATGAAGTAGGAGCAGATGCAACTATGATTTATGTACCTGCTAAATTTGCAGCAGCAGCAATCATTGAAGCTATTGATGCATCAGTTGAACTTATTGTTTGTATAACAGAGGGAATTCCAATTCAGGATATGCTTAAGGTCAGACAAAAATTAAGTGGCTCAAATAGCAGATTAATTGGACCTAATTGTCCAGGAATAATTACACCAGATGAATGTAAAATAGGAATTATGCCAGGTAATATTCATAAAAGAGGAAGTGTTGGGATTGTATCAAGGTCAGGTACATTGACATATGAGGCAGTAGCTCAAACAACCGAAATTGGACTGGGTCAATCAACTTGTATTGGTATTGGTGGTGATCCTATTAATGGAACAAATTTTATAGACTGTTTAGATTTATTTTTAAATGATGATGAAACGGAGTCTATTTTAATGATAGGTGAAATTGGAGGAACTGCTGAAGAGGAAGCTGCTGAATTTATAAAAAATCACAAGATCAAAAAGCCAATAGTTGGATTTATTGCAGGAATTACCGCTCCTCCAGGCAGAAGAATGGGACATGCTGGAGCTATAATTTCAGGTGGCAAAGGAGGAGCAGAAGATAAAATTAAAAAAATGGAAGAATGTGGTATTACTGTTGCTAAATCACCCTCAATTATTGGAAAAACTTTATTTAATAAACTGTCTAATTGAAAAATAATATTAGAGGGATATATTAAATAAAAAAGATGTCTTCATCAAAAAATCTTAATTTCGAAAAAACTTCATTTTTAAATAAGTCTAATAGTGCGTTCATAGAAGAGATGTATTTAAAGTTTGTGAATAAAGATGCAGATCTTCCAGAAAGTTGGGCAAATTATTTTGAGGGAATTGGTGAAGAATTGAATGTTATAGCAAAAGAAATTAATGGTCCATCATGGGGACCTACTAAAAAAAAGATTGATATTGATGAATTACAAAAAAAAATAGAAGAACAAGATAAAAATGATTTTAATAATGTCAAATTAGATACTTCAGAAAAATTTAATTTTCAATTACTTGCTGACTCAAATAAAGATTCTATTAGTGCTGTAGCATTAATTAGAGCATATAGACTAAGAGGACATTTATTAGCGGATCTTGATCCTTTAGAAATGAGAGAGTCAGAATATCTAGATGAGCTTCATCCAGATTTCTACGGTTTTAAAAAAGAAAATTACGATAAGAAAATTTTTCTAAACGGTGTAATCAATCGTAAATATGCAAATATAAGAGAAATACTTAAGTTTATGAAGAAAACCTACTGTGGAAAAATAGGTTATGAGTTCATGCATATTTCAAACCCAGATGAAAGAAAGTGGTTTAGGGACAGGATAGAGCAAGATAAAAATGCGCTTAAATTTACAAAAAATGGTAAAGAGGCAATTTTAAATAAATTGGTACAGGCAGAAGGATTTGAAAAATTTTTAGCTACAAAGTATGTAGGAACAAAAAGGTTTGGTTTAGATGGTGGTGAAAGTTTAATACCTGCACTTGAACAAATAATAAAAATTGGTGGTCAGAATAATATTAAAGAAGTTAAAATAGGCATGTCGCATAGAGGTAGACTTAATGTTTTGGCAAATGTTTTACAAAAATCATACAAAAGAATTTTTAATGAATTTGCTGGGGAGTTTAGTTCTGATACTGAAGATGGCGCTGGAGATGTAAAATATCATCTTGGAGCATCATCAGATAGGGAATTTGATGGAAACTCTGTACATGTAAGTTTAACAGACAATCCTTCCCATTTAGAAGCTGTTAACCCAGTTGTTTTAGGACAAACAAGAGCCAAACAATTTTTCCACAAAGACCGTGAAAGAAATAAAGTTATACCTATTCTTATTCATGGAGATGCAGCTTTTGCAGGCCAAGGAGTTGTGGCAGAATGTTTTGCAATGTCTGGACTACCAGGACACAATA
Source organism: uncultured Pelagibacteraceae bacterium (assembly GCA_902611405.1). Classification (GTDB taxonomy): domain Bacteria; phylum Pseudomonadota; class Alphaproteobacteria; order Pelagibacterales; family Pelagibacteraceae; genus Pelagibacter. The sequence goes on along the minus strand of CACLZL010000002.1, from coordinate 122,502 downwards.
CTGGGGGAACAATTCATATTATTGTTAATAATCAGATAGGATTTACTACTAGTCCAAGATTTGCTAGGTCTTCACCTTATCCATCTGATGTTGCGAAAATGGTAGAGGCACCAATTCTTCATGTTAATGGAGATGATCCAGAAGCAGTTGTTTATGCGACCAGAATAGCAACAGAATTTCGATTAAAATTTAATAGAGACGTTGTAGTAGATTTAATTTGCTATAGAAGATTTGGACATAATGAGGGAGATGAGCCTTCATTTACTCAACCTTTAATGTATAAAAAAATTAGATCTCATCCCAGTGTTTACAAAATTTATGGAAATAAATTAGTAAACGAAAAATCTATAACTGAAGAATTATTAAATCAAAATGTTAAATCATTTAAAGATTTACTTGATGAACAATACAAAAGTGCAAAAGATTATAAACCTAAAATAGAATGGTTCGAGGGAACATGGTCAAGATATAAACCAGAAAGAGGTAAAGATAAAAGGGGTATAACAGGTTTCGACGAAAATAAATTAAAAATAATTTCAGATAAAATAAATAGTATTCCTGAGGAAAAAAATATTCATAAGACTATCTCCAAAATATTCAATGCTAGAAAAGAAAGTATCGAAAAAGGTACTGGAATTGATTGGTCTTCAGCAGAAGCTCTTGCTTTTGGATCTTTGCTAGAAGAGGGATATCCAGTTAGGCTTGTAGGTCAAGATTCTGGAAGAGGAACATTTAGTCAACGACATTCTGTGTTGAGAAATCAAATAGATAATTCTAGGTACATTCCTCTTAATAATATTTCTAAAAATCAAAATCAATTCGAAGTAGTAGATAGTTTTTTGTCTGAACTTGCAGTTTTGGGCTTTGAATATGGTTATAGTCTAGTAGAGCCAAACACACTTACTCTTTGGGAAGCACAATTTGGTGACTTTGCTAATGGTGCTCAAGTAGTAATTGATCAATTTATTGCATCTGGTGAGAGAAAGTGGAATAGAGCATCTGGTATAGTGATGTTGTTGCCTCATGGATATGAAGGGCAAGGACCAGAACATTCATCAGCAAGGCTAGAAAGATTTTTACAACTATGCTCAAACGATAATATGCAAGTAATGAACTGTACAACTCCAGCAAATTATTTTCATGCTTTAAGAAGACAAATGCACAGGAGTTTCAGAAAGCCGCTAATCATAATGACACCAAAATCATTGTTAAGAAATAAGTATTGTGTTTCTAATTTAGAAGATTTTAATAAAAAAAATACTTTCCATAGAGTATTGTGGGATCATGCAATTGATCCCAAGTCTACAGGATTTGTTAAACTTAAAGAAAGTTCAAAGATTAAAAAAGTAATTCTTTGTTCTGGAAAGGTATATTTTGATTTGTTAGATGCTAGAGAAAAGCTCAAAAGAAATGATGTGGTGATGTATAGAATTGAACAATTGTATCCATTCCCAGCAAAAGCTTTGGTTAAGGAGTTAAAACCATATGCTAAAAATGCTAAATTTTTCTGGTGCCAAGAGGAACCAAAAAATATGGGTGCCTGGTTTTCAGTTAGGGATTATATCCAATGGACATTAGACACTATTAAGGCTAATAATAACAAAATTTCTTATATAGGAAGAAGCCCAGACGCTACTCCTGCAACAGGATATGCCAAAAGGCACAATTCTCAACAACAAGAAATAATTAAAAAGGTATTTGATTAATTATAATGAGTGAAAAAATAGTAGTTCCAGTTCTTGGCGAAAGTATAACAGAAGCAACTGTTGCAAAATGGCTTAAAAGTCCAGGTGATACAGTTGAAGTAGATGAGCCAATTGTTGAACTTGAGACAGATAAAGTAAATTTAGAGGTTCCATCTCCAATTTCTGGAGTATTAATTGAGATAAATTCAAAAGATGGTTCAGTAGTTGAAGTAGGAGCATTATTAGGTTCTGTATCTGAAGAAGGTGGAGTAGCAAAAAACCAACCTTTTAAGAGAGAGGACATCAAGAAAGATAAAATTATTATTAAAGAAAGCAATGTAATAAAATTAGACGCCAGTAAAAAAGAGCCAAAAATTTTTGAAGAAAAAGAAATCAAAAAATCCAATGAAGAACCATTGGTTTTAACTGAGGAAGTTAAACCAGATGTTGCTCCAATAAGAGATGTTAACCCAACTTTGTCTCCTGCTGTAAGAAAAATCGTTGTTGAAAATAATATTGATATTAATTCAATTCAAGGTTCGGGAAAAGATGGAAGAGTTTTAAAAGGAGATTTAATAAGTTTAATGGGAGCAAATCCAAAACCATCAGAGAGAAAAATTCAATACGGTGAAGAAGAACGAATTAAAATGACTAGGTTAAGACAAACTATTGCAAAAAGATTAAAGCAAGCTCAAGAGAATGCCGCCCTTTTAACAACATTTAACGAGATTGATATGAGTAGTGTAATGGAAATGAGGAAAGAAAATCAAGAGGATTTTCAATCTCGTTATGGAATAAAATTAGGATTTATGTCTTTCTTTGTAAAAGCATGTGTAGTTGCTTTAAAAAATTTCCCTGCTGTGAATGCCGAAATCGATGGTGATGAGATAATATATAAAAACTATTACAATATTAGTTTTGCTGTAGGAACAGATAAAGGCTTAGTTGTTCCAGTTTTAAGAAATGCAGATGAATTATCTTTTGCTGATATAGAAAAAAATATTAAAGAAATTTCAGAAAAAGCTAGAGATGGAAAGTTAACTATTGAAGATCTTCAGGGAGGAACATTTACAATAAGTAATGGAGGTGTGTATGGGTCTATGCTTTCAACTCCAATACTAAATTTACCTCAATCAGGAGTGTTAGGTATGCATAATATAGTAGAAAGACCTGTTGTTATAGATGGTGAAATCAAAATAAGACCAATTATGTATTTAGCATTATCATACGATCACAGAATTATTGATGGAAAAGAATCTGTATCTTTCCTTAAAATGATTAAAGAAAACTTAGAAGACCCTAGAAGGTTGTTTTTAGATATTTAAATGTCAGAAAAATTTCAAGCTGTAGTTATTGGAGGTGGACCTGGTGGTTATGTGTGCGCAATCAGACTTGCACAATTAGGATTAAAAACTGCATGTATAGAATCTAGAGGTTCTTTGGGAGGTACTTGTTTAAATATTGGCTGTATCCCATCAAAAAGCTTACTTAATCTGTCCGAAGAATTTCACAAAGTAAAAAGCTTAGAAAAAAAAGGTATTGAAGTTGGTGAAGTAAAATTAAATTTAGACAAAATGATGAAAAGCAAAGATAAAGCTGTGACAGTTCTTACAAAAGGTGTTGAATTTCTTTTGAAAAAAAACAAAGTTACTTACTTCAAAGGACACGGAAGTTTTAAATCTAAAAATGAAATTTTAATAAAAGATGATAAAAATAAAAAGACTATAATCCAAACAGAAAAAACAGTTATTGCAACAGGGTCAGTTCCAGTTTCGTTACCAGGAATAGAAATAGATGAGAAAACAATTGTTTCATCAACAGGTGCTTTAAAATTAGAAAAGGTACCACAGAAAATGGTAGTTGTAGGAGGAGGCTATATAGGATTGGAGATGGGATCTGTATGGTCAAGACTTGGAGCAGAGGTGCAAGTTGTTGAATTTTTAGATCATATTACACCTGGAATGGATAAAGAAATCTCTTCAGAATTTATGAAAATTTTAAAAAAACAGGGAATTAAATTCAATATGCAAAATAAAGTTGAAACAATTAAAAAAAATGCAGCAGGTGTAATGGTTTCAACAGTAGATAAAGATGGTAATAAAAATAATTTTGAGTGTGATATTGTTTTGATTTCTGTTGGGAGAAAACCTAATACAGATGGTTTAAATTTAGAGTCTGTAGGAGTAGATCTTGATGAAAAAAATAGAATTAAAACTGATAAATTTTTTAAGACTAACGTTGAAAATATTTATGCAATAGGCGATGTAATTGTTGGTCCAATGCTTGCACATAAAGCAGAGGACGAAGGTATAGCAGTTGCAGAAAACATAGTTGGTCAATCTGGACATGTAAATTACGATACAATCCCAGGAGTAGTTTATACAACACCAGAAGTAGCATCAATCGGTAAAACTGAGGAACAATTAAAAGAATTAAATAAAAAATATAAAGTAGGGAAATTTTCGTTTATGGCTAATTCAAGAGCTAAGGCCATAGATGATGCAGAAGGTTTTGTTAAAATTTTAGCTGATGAGCAAACAGATAAAGTATTAGGTGCACATATAATTGGACCTCATGCAGGAGAATTAATTGCAGAGATCGGTGTTGCAATGGAATTTGGTGCAAGTTCAGAAGATATCGCCCGAACTTGTCATGCCCATCCAACGTTTTCTGAAGCGGTTAAAGAAGCCGCATTATCAGTAGATAAAAGAGCAATACACTCTTAATTTTTTTTCATATTATAAAAATATGAAATATCCGATTCTTGTACCAAATATTTTTAATCATCCATTTACTTATGAAAGTAGTTTAAATCTTAAAGTTGGTGATTATGTAATGGTACCTTTTGGAAAATCAAAAATTACTGGTGTCGTTTGGGACGAATTTGAAAAAAATAACAATAAAAATTTTAAGACTAAAAATGTAATCAAGAAATTAGACGTTACTCCATTAAAAAAAAATACAATAAATTTTTTAAATTGGTTTGCAGAATACAATCTTATCCCAAAAGGTATGGCACTAAAGTTAGTACTTTTAAGTAGTAATGCGGTAGAGAACAAAGAAACTCAACTTTATCAAATATTTGATAGCAAAATTAAACAAAACTTAATCAAGCTATCTAATGATCAAAATAATTCTCTAAAAAAAATGAATATTTCAAATAAAAAATTTAGGGTTCATGTTTTGCAAGGTACTACTGGATCAGGTAAAACTTTAGTTTATTTTGAAGCGTTAAAACCACTGATAGAGAAGGGTTTTCAAGGATTAATTTTATTACCAGAAATAGGTCTAACTAGTCAGTTTGAACAAAAATTTTTAGAATATTTTGGTTTTAAACCTGCAGTTTGGCATTCGGGTATTTCAAAAAAAAAGAAAGAATTAATTTGGAGTGGTGTTTCTAACGGTAAAATAAAAATAATTATTGGTGCAAGGTCTTCATTATTTTTACCATTTAAAAAATTAGGAATGATAATTGTTGATGAGGAACATGATCAATCATTTAAACAAGATGAAGGTATAACCTACAATGCTCGTGATATGGCAATTTCTAGAGCATCCTTTGAAAATATTCCAATCAATTTGATTACTGCTGTTCCTTCTATAGAAACTTTTGAAAATATTAAAAAAGGTAAATATGAGGTTTCTAGATTAAATGAAAGATATCGAAACGCAGCATTACCTAATTATGAAATTATTAATTTAAATAATACAAAACTTGAAAAACAATCATGGCTATCAAATAAAATTATTAAAAAAGTTAATTTACATTTGGAAAAAAAAGATCAAGTTTTATTTTTTTTAAATAGAAGAGGTTTTTCTCCAAATGTTTTATGTAATAAGTGTTTTACAAGTTTTACATGTCCAAATTGTAGTATCAATCTAGTTTATCATAAAAATAAAAATAACTTGTTATGCCATTACTGTGGATACAAATCTGATCTTAAACGAAATTGTACAAAAGAAGGTAATTGTGAATTTATTTTTAGTGGTCCTGGTGTTGAGAGAATTTCAGAAGAGGTAAAAAGAAAATTTCCTGGAAAAAAAATAGAGATTTTTTCAAGTGACACAATGAGTAAAAAAGATTCTAAAGAAAAAATAGATAAAATTATAAATAACGAAACACATATTTTAGTTGGAACCCAATTAATTTCAAAAGGTTTTCATTTTCCAAGCTTAAATTGCATTGTAGTTGTTGATATCGATCTTTCATCTCAAGGACATGATTTAAGAGGTGCTGAAAAAAATTTGCAGCTTTATCATCAACTTTCAGGACGTGCAGGAAGAACCGGAAAACCAGCAACCGTATATTTTCAAACCTATGAAAATAATACTAAGATGATTTCAGAAATTACATGTAAAAATCCAGATATTTTTTTAGAAAGAGAACTTGAGATAAGGAAAAAAAATAAACTACCACCATTTCAAAGATTTATTTCTTTAATCTTAACTGGAGACAATGAAATTAAATTAGAAAAAGAAGCTATTAATTTTAAAAATTTTATTGAAAATAAAATTCAAGGGAAAATATTAGGGCCAGTGAATGCTCCACTATTTAGATTAAAGAGAAAATTTAGAATTAGATTTTTAATTAGAGGCTTAAAATCTATGAAACTACAAAGCTCTCTTGCCAAAATTATTCCAAAATATAAATTTTCTTCCGGAATAAAACTTTCAGTTGATGTTGACCCAATTAACTTCAATTAACCTTAAAAAAGAGGCCTTTTTTAGGAATCCGCTACTTGAAGACATAAGGGTCATATGCTATTCAGGGCGTGATTTTTAAATAATCATCAACATTATAGAGGAACCAAGTTGAGTAAAGACACCGGATTTTCAATAACTTCAGCTGAAAGGTACTCTCTTGCGCTTTTTGAACTTTCAGAGGAAAACAATCTTTTGAGTCAGATCGAAGATCAGTCTTCATCTATTCTTAATTTAATTGATCAAAGTGAAGATTTTTCTAATTTGATTAAAGATCCAACTACAAGCCAAGAAGATTTATTAAAAGTAATCAACACAATCTCTGAAAATAATAAATTTGAGTCTTTATTTAAAAATTTTTTAAGTTTCTTAATTCAAAAAAGACGTTTCTTTTTTATTGAACGTATCCTTAAAAGCTTTATTGAAATTTGCTCAAGAAAAAGAGGTGAACTTAAGGCAGAATTAAAATCAGCAAAACAATTATCTAATGAAGAAATTGCAAAAATTACAGAGGAGTTAACAAAAAATTTTAGCTCAAAAATAAAATTAAACTACAAACATGATGAAAGTTTAATAGGAGGTTTGGTAGTACAAGTAGGAAGTACTATGGTCGATAACTCAATTAAAAATAAATTACAACAAATCGAAAATAGAATGATAGAGGCATAAATGGAAATAAATCCTTCAGAAGTTACGAAAATATTAAAAGAACAAATTAAAAATTTTGGTGATAAAGCAGAAGTCACAGAAGTTGGTCAAGTTTTATCAGTTGGAGATGGTATTGCCAGGATTTATGGTTTGGATAATGTTCAAGCTGGTGAAATGGTAGAGTTTGCAGATGGTTCAAAAGGTATGGCTTTAAACTTAGAAAGTGAAAACGTTGGTGTTGTAATTTTTGGTGATGACAGAAATGTTAAAGAAGGGGATGTAGTAAAAAGAACTGGTAATATTGTTGATACTCCAGTTGGAAAAGAATTATTAGGAAGAGTAGTTGATGGTTTAGGAAATCCTATTGATGGAAAAGGACCATTAGATAAAGGAATTAAAAAAAGTAGGGTTGAAGTTAAAGCACCTGGTATTATTCCGCGTCAATCAGTTAGTGAACCAATGCAAACTGGGCTTAAATCAATTGATAGTCTAGTTCCGATTGGAAGAGGTCAAAGGGAATTAATTATTGGTGATAGACAAACTGGTAAAACAGCAGTTGCAGTAGATGCAATTATTAATCAAAAAAAAATCAATGAATCTGGTGATGAAAAACAAAAACTGTATTGTATATACGTTGCAGTTGGACAAAAAAGATCAACAGTAAGACAAATTCAAAAAACATTAGAAGAAGCTGGAGCTATGGAGTACACAACAATTGTTGCTGCTACTGCATCTGATTCTGCTCCTTTACAATTCTTAGCACCATACACAGGTTGTGCTATGGGTGAGTATTTTAGAGATAACGGAATGCATGCGTTAATAATTTATGATGATTTGTCTAAACAAGCAGTTGCTTATAGACAAATGTCATTGCTATTAAGAAGACCCCCGGGACGTGAGGCTTATCCTGGAGATGTATTTTATCTTCATAGTAGATTACTTGAAAGAGCAGCTAAATTAAGTGACGAACATGGTGGTGGATCACTTACTGCACTGCCAATTATTGAAACACAAGGTGGAGACGTATCCGCGTTCATTCCAACTAACGTTATTTCAATTACAGACGGACAAATTTTCCTTGAAACAGAACTATTTAACCAAGGTATAAGACCTGCAATTAACGTAGGTTTATCAGTATCTAGGGTTGGTTCATCAGCTCAAACTAAAGCGATGAAAAAAGTTTCTGGTTCAATGAAACTAGAGTTAGCACAATATAGAGAAATGGCAGCTTTTGCTCAATTTGGATCTGATTTAGATGCATCTACTCAGCAACTTTTAAATAGAGGATCTAAACTGACTGAACTTTTAAAACAAAAACAATATTCACCTATGACTGTTGCAGAACAAGTTATTTCAGTATTTTGCGGGGTTAAAGGTTATCTGGACGATATTGATCTAAAAGATGTTGCAGAATTTGAGAGCAAGATTATTGAAAAATGTAAATCAGATAAGCCTGAAATTATCGAGTCAATTTTAACTTCAGGAAAACTTGAGGAAGATAAAGAAAAATTACTTGTTGAGGTAATCACTCAATTAAAAGGAAATTTTAAATCTTAATAATTTATGGCAAGTTTAGACGATCTAAAAAAAAGAATAGCTAGTGTAAAGTCTACACAGAAAATCACTAAAGCTATGAAAATGGTTGCAGCAGCTAAATTAAGAAGAGCTCAAGAAAGCGCTGAGAAGGGAAGACCTTATTCTGAAAAAATGAATAATGTTATTTTAAATTTATCAAATGGTATATCTGATAAAGAAAATGCACCAAAGTTATTGTCAGGTACTGGTCAGGAAAAAACTCATCTTTGTGTGGTGATGACTTCTGATAGAGGTTTATGTGGCGGATTTAATTCTAATATTATTAAAAAAGCTAAAAGTTATTTTGCAAAAATTTTAGATGAAGGTAAGGAACTTAAAATTATTACAGTAGGCTCAAAGGGGAATGATCAACTAAAAAGAGTTTATGGTGACAAAATAATTGAAAATATTTCTTTCAAAGAGTCTAAAAATGCAAATTATTTCGATGCTGACAAAGTTGGGAAAATGGTAATTGAAAAATTCGAAGCAGGTGAATTTGATGTTTGTACAATTTTTTATAACCAATTTAAAAATGTAATTACTCAAATTCCTCAAGCACAGCAAATTATCCCTTTAAATAATGAGGGAGAAGAAAGTAGCTCAGAAGAAAGTTACGAATTTGAACCAGATGAAGATGAAATTTTAAGCAATTTATTGCCAAAGAATATATCTACGCAAATATTTAAAGCAATGTTAGAGAATTCAGCTAGCGAGCAAGGGTCTAGAATGAGTGCAATGGATAATGCAACCCGAAACGCAGGTGAAATGGTTGACAAACTTACTATCGAATATAATAGAAGTCGTCAGGCAGCAATTACAAAAGAACTAATAGAAATCATATCAGGAGCAGAAAGTTTATAATTATGAGCAAAGGAATAATCACACAAGTTATTGGAGCAGTAGTAGACGTGAAATTTGATGGTGAACTACCAGAAATTCTAACAGCATTGGAATGTAAAAATGGTGATAACAGACTAGTTTTAGAGGTAGCACAACACTTAGGTGAAACCACTGTTAGAACAATTGCAATGGATGCTACTGAAGGACTAAAAAGAGGCGATGAAGTTATTAATACTAATGCTCCTATTCAAGTTCCAGTTGGACCTGAAACACTTGGAAGAATTATAAATGTAATCGGCGAACCGATAGATGAAAGAGGTGAGGTTAAGACGAAAGAAAGTTGGCCAATTCATAGAGCTGCACCTGAATTTAATGATCAATCAACAGAAACTGAAATTCTTGTAACAGGTATTAAAGTTATTGATTTGCTTGCACCTTATGCAAAAGGTGGAAAGATAGGATTGTTTGGTGGAGCAGGAGTAGGAAAAACAGTTTTAATTATGGAATTAATTAATAACGTTGCAAAAGCACACGGTGGTTTTTCAGTTTTCGCGGGAGTTGGTGAGAGAACTAGAGAAGGAAATGACCTTTATCATGAAATGATTGAGTCTGGAGTAATTAAAAAAGAAGGAGCTGGTTCAAAAGCTGCTTTAGTTTATGGACAGATGAATGAACCTCCTGGAGCAAGAGCAAGAGTTGCACTTACAGGGTTAACTGTAGCTGAATACTTTAGAGATCAGGAAGGTCAGGACGTACTTTTCTTCGTAGATAATATTTTTAGATTTACTCAGGCAGGATCAGAGGTTTCAGCTTTGTTAGGAAGAATTCCATCTGCTGTTGGATATCAACCGACATTAGCTACTGACATGGGTAACCTACAAGAAAGAATTACGACTACAAACAAAGGGTCAATTACATCTGTACAAGCAATTTATGTGCCTGCCGATGATCTAACAGATCCTGCTCCAGCGACATCGTTTGCTCACTTAGATGCAACGACTGTACTTTCAAGACAAATTGCAGAAATTGGTATTTATCCTGCAGTAGATCCACTTGATTCTACATCAAGAATTTTGGATCCAAGAATTGTTGGAGATGAGCATTATAGAGTAGCAAGAGATGTTCAAAGAATACTACAATCATATAAATCACTACAAGATATTATAGCTATTCTTGGTATGGATGAGTTATCTGAAGAAGATAAACTAGTTGTAGCAAGAGCAAGAAAAATCCAGAGATTTTTATCTCAACCATTCTTTGTTGCAGAAGTATTTACTGGTTCTCCAGGAAAACTTGTTGATCTTGACTCAACTATCAAAGGTTTTGATGCAATCTGTAAAGGTGAGTATGATCACTTACCTGAAGCTGCTTTTTATATGGTTGGAACAATTGAAGAAGCTGTAGAAAAAGCTAAGAAAATGGAACAAGAAGCTGCTGCTTAATGAGCGAAGAGTTTAAAGTTGAAATAGTAAATCCTGAAAAATCTTTTTTAGTAAAAGATGATGTTTCAGAAGTTGTGGTACCTGCTTTTGAAGGAGAGATGGGAATATTGAAGGATCATATTTCTATTATTTCCTTTTTGAAACCTGGGATAATTAAGATTTTATCAAAATCAGGTGATGAAAATTACTATGTTGAAGATGGTATTGTTGAGTTCAAAAATAACAATCTATCTATTTTAACAAGTACAATTTTTAATCTTGCTGATATGGATAAATCAAAGCAACAAGATTTACTTAAACAGGCAGAAGAAGAGGCTAATAAAACTGATATAAATGATCAATCCAAGTATTTAGCAGACCAAAAAGTTGAAGTTTTAAAAACTCTAAATTAATTTTTTTACTTTTTCTTTAAGCTCTTTATAAATATGATGTTTAAAATCAACTACAACATCGGTAATTAAATCTAAGTCAATCCACTTCCAATCTAAAAATTCTGGATTAGATGTATTAATATTTATCTCATTATCATTTCCAATAAATCGCATTAAAAACCATTTTTGCTTCTGACCTTTGTACCTACCTTTCCAAATAATACCTAGTAATCTATCAGGTAAATCATATGTTAATGTACCATCTAATTCTTTTATAAGTTCTACGCTTTTGATACTTGTTTCTTCCTCTAGTTCTCTAAATGCAGCTTTTAAATTATCCTCTCCCTCATCAACACCACCCTGAGGCATTTGCCAAAAATTTTTAGGATTATCTATTCTTTTTGCTACGAATACTTTATTTTCTTTATTCAATAACACAATTCCGACCCCACTTCTCAGTGGTAAATCTTTAAAATTTTTATTCATATTATCCGTTAAGTAACTTAATAGCGTAGTTTAGTTGATTATCAGTGTCAGTTTTTATTCTAAAATCATCACCTTCTTCATTTACTTCAATATCTGGTCTAACACCTACTTCAGAAATAGATTTTCCAGAGGGAAGATAATATTTTGCGACAGTTAATCTTATAGCTCCACGATTTTTTAAAGGAATAATTGATTGAACAGAACCTTTACCAAAGCTATTTTCACCAACGATGATTGCTCTTTTGTGATCCTTTAAAGCTCCAGCAACAATTTCAGATGCAGATGCTGAACCATAGTTAATTAAAACCAATAGTGTTTTTCCATCGGTAATATCTCCTTTTTTTGCAAACCATTTTCTATTTTCAGATTTTTTTCTGCTTTTTGTTGAAACTATCTCTCCATTTTCCAGAAAAAAATCTGATATCTTTATTGCTTGAGACAAAAGACCCCCAGGATTATTTCTTAAATCTAAAATAAATGAATTTAAGTTTTTATTTTTTTTAAGTTTTTTAATTTGTTTTTCTATTTGATCACTACTGTTATCGTTAAATGAAGTAAGCCTGATATATCCAATATTTTCATCTATAATTTCAGATTTTACAGATTGAACCTGAATAACTTCTCTTATGATATTAAATGTTAACGCTTTTCTTTCACCTCTACGTCTTACTGTTAACTCTATTCCAGAACCTACAGGTCCTCTCATTAAATCAACAGCTTCACTTAATGATTTTCCTTGAACCTGAACATCATTTATTTTTACTATATAGTCACCAGCTTTTAATCCAGCTCTGGATGCAGGTGTATCATCTATTGGTGAAATTACTTTTACCACACCAGCCTCCATGCTAACTTCAATTCCTAGTCCACCAAACTTACCACTGGTTTCTGTTTGCATTTCATCAAAAATTTTAGGGGACATGTAGGATGAATAAGGATCTAAGGATTGTAAAAGTCCATTGATAGCAGAGTCCATACTTTCAGATTGATTGAACTCATCAACATATTCTTTATTAATCTTTTCTAGAACCTCACCGAAGAGATCAATTTTTTTATAAATATCAATTTCAGCTGAAATAACTGTTTTATTTATGTAAAAAACGGAAAAAAAAATTAATAATAAAAACTTAATTTTTTTCATATCATCACTTTTTCTTTTGGAATTAGCTCTGACCAAATTTTCTCTAATTCATAAAACTTTCTTTTTTCTGGGTGAAAAATATGAACAATCAAATCAATCCCATCAACAAGTTTCCATTCTCCACTTTCTTTACCCTCAATTTTTGAGTCTTTTATACCGTTATTTTTAAGTTTTTCTAAAACTTGTTCTGATAAAGATTGAATATGTCTAGATGAAGTTCCACTTGCTATGATCATGTAATCAGCCATAGAACTTTTGTCTTTAAGATCAATAGTTACAATGTCTTGAGCTTTATTGAGATCTAGTGTGTTGATTACAATTTCTTTTAAGTCTGAAATTTTGTCCATTAATTGTTTTTAGATTATCAAATTTTTCTTAATTGAGAAGATGAAATGTTGACTTTATTAAACTCAATAAACTCTAGATTGGCCTTACTAAGTTGCTTAAATGTCTTTGATTTTAAAGAATTTTTTTTATACCCATGTCTATCAAAAACTAGAATGTTACATTTTTGTGAAATTAATTTAGATTTATGCCATTTATGAAAATTTATAAGGTTGTCGGCACCCATTAAAAAATAAATTTCAATGCTTTTATTTTTTTTTAAATGATTGATTAAATTAATAGTTTTATTTGATTTAATAATTTTTTCATAAAATTTAACTTTAATAAATGAATTTGTACTAATAACTTTTTTACAATATTTAATTCTGTCAGTAACAGATGTCTTGCTCTCTATTTTAAATGGATTTTTTTTTGTAATTGCCCAAATAACTTTTTTGAGTTTGAATCTTTTTTTTGCTTCCTTGGAAATTGCCAAATGTCCTTTATGAGCAGGATCAAACGATCCACCCAATACACCAATTTTTATTTTTGTGTTATTCAATTTAATTTCTTATTTTACCATTACTAGTGATTTCATATTTATATGAAATCAATTGATTTAAACCTACAGGACCTCTTGGTGGTAGTGTATTTGTAGAAATTCCAACTTCTCCACCAAATCCAAATTCACCGCCATCAGCAAATTGAGTTGAGGTATTATGCATTGCAATTGAGCTTTTAACATTTTTTAAGAAGTATTTTGCTGTTTTTTTATTTTTTGTAATGATGGAGTCAGTGTGCATAGTGCCATATTTATTAATATGCTTAATTGCCTCTCCAGAATTTTTAACAACTTTAACAGATACAATTGATGCCAAATATTCAGTTGACCAATCTTTTTCTTTTGCAGGATATACTTGACCTTTGTAATAACTCTTCAAAATCTTATCACCAATTATTTTACAACCATTATTTTCAAGTGCCTGCAAAATAGGATTACTAAATTTTTTGACTATATTTTTATGAATAAGAATAGTTTCAGTCGCACCGCAAATACTCGTATTTCTTAATTTAGCGTTATAAACAACTTTTTTAGCCATTTTTAATTCTGCATCTTTGTCTATATAAGTATGACAAAGTCCTTCTAAGTGTCCAATTATAGGTACTTTGGATAATTCTAAAACTTTTTTAACTAAATTTTTTCCACCACGAGGTATGATGACATCGATATATTTTTTCATTTTAGAAAGCATTATATCTACTAGTTTTCTTTGTTTTGAGTCGATAAATTGAATAAAGTTTTCATCAACTTTATTTTTTTTAAGTGCTTTTCTAAACAAATTAGCTAAAGCTTTATTTGAATTTATGGCCTCAGAGCCTCCTTTCAAAATCACTACATTTCCAGATTTAAAACAAAGACTAGCAACATCTGAAGTTACATTTGGTCTACTTTCATAAATAACACCAATAACTCCAATTGGTATTGACACTCTTTTTATGTTCAAACCATTTTGTCTTTTCCATTTGTCTAAAGTGTTGTCTATAGGATCCCTTAATTTAGCTATTTTTAAAATAGAATTTATAATTCCATTCAATTTATTTTCATTTAAATGAAGTCTTTTGATTAAGTTCTCTTTTAACCCTCTTTTTCTTGCGTAATTTATATCTTTTGAATTTTGATTAATAATAAATTTTTTTTCATTCTTAATTAATTTCGCGTAATCATTTAAGACTTTATTTTTTACTTCAGTTGTAACTTTATACTCACTAGCTTTTCGAGCTTTTATTCCAATTAAATTCATATATTTAATCATTTAAATTTCCACCATATCATCTTTATGAATAACTTCTGATTTTGCAACATATCCTAATAATTTTTCAATTTCATTCGAGTGATGACCCATAATTTTAGTCACCTCATCAGAATTAAAGGAACTTAACCCTCTAGCACATTCGTTATTTTTTTTATCCAATACTTTAATATGATCACCTTTGTTAAATCTTCCCGAAACTTTTTTAATTCCTGCTGCTAACAAACTTTTTCCAGATTTTAATGCTTTTTTGGCACCATCATCAATTATTAAAGCTCCTTTAGGTGCTACAGAACTTATTATCCATTTTTTTCTAGCATCTAACTTTGAAATTTTTGGACTAAACCAGGTGCAGTTATTTTTTTCAATTATTTTTGAGATAGGATTTGAATATAGTCCATTTGCAATAACCATACTAGTACCAGCAAGCTGACATATTTTTGCTGCTTCAATTTTTGTATGCATACCACCACTTCCATATTCATTTACGCCTTTAATATAAATTTTTTTTAGATCTTTTTTTAGGTCATCAATTTTCTTTATTAGTTTAGCATCCTTAAAAATTTTAGGATTTTTTGTATACAAACCATCAACATCAGATAATAAAATTAAGGTATCTGCGTTTGTAATTTGCGCAACCCTAGATGCCAATCTATCATTATCTCCATATTTTATTTCACTTGTTGCAATAGTATCATTTTCATTGACCACAGGAATAAAACCAAGTTCAAAAAGATTATCAAAAGTTCGTTTTGCATTGAGAGATCTTCTTCTTTCCTCAGTATCTTCTAATGTAAGCAAAATCTGAGAAATATTTAATTTATATTTTGCGAAAGTTTGAGAAAATAAATTCATCAGCTCTATTTGACCAATAGAAGCAATAGCTTGACTCTTATCTAATTTGATATTTTTTTTGTTATAATTCATTTTCTTGCAACCCAAAGCTATAGCACCAGAGCTAACAATAACTACTTTTTGATTTTTATCTCTTAATTTTTTAATATCTTTTGCAAAACTAGATAACCATTGTCTCCTAATTTTTTTATTTTGATCAACCAGGAGAGATGATCCAATTTTGACAATAATTATTTTGGAGTTTTTAAGATACATAAGACAAAAGTTTTGCTTTAATTTTTGATACAGATTTTTTTTCCAGAGTTGTCATTGTCATAATCTCACAATTTTTACCTTTTGAAAAATGATCTATAACTTCATTTGCTGTTTCTTCATCAATCAAATCAATTTTATTAAGCACAATTAGTTCTTTTTTTTCTAATAACTTTGCACTGTAGCTTTTTAATTCATTTTTCACCTGATTATAAGACTCATTCAGATCTAAGTTAGTGACATCGATTAAGTGCAGTAAAGACTTACATCTCTCTATATGTTTTAAAAACTGTATCCCTAAGCCTATACCTTCGTGAGCTCCTTCAACTAATCCTGGAATATCTGCAATGGTAATTTCTTTATCATCGTAAGAAGCCACACCAAGGTTTGGATTAATAGTTGTAAATTTGTAATTTGCAATTTTTGGATTTGCGTTTGTTAATGCTGCTAACAAACTTGATTTTCCTGCATTTGGCAATCCAATAATACCAATATCAGCAATTGTTTTTAATTGAAGCCATATTGTAAATTCTTCTCCGATAGTGCCTTTAGTAAATTTTCTTGGAGCTCTATTTGTAGAACTTTTAAATCTTGTGTTTCCTAAACCTCCTTTTCCACCAGTGGCTGCAACATATTCTTCACCTTTTTTATTAAAATCGAAAAGAAGAGTTTTGTTATCTTCTTCAAATACCTGTGTCCCTAGAGGAACTTTTAAAATTAAATCTTCACCACTTTTTCCTGTTCGATTTTGACCGGAACCGTTTTCTCCACGTTCGGCTTTGTGGTGTTGCTGATATCGATAATCAATAAGGGTATTTAAATTCTCCTCTGACTTTAAAATAATTGATCCACCTTTTCCACCGTCCCCACCATCTGGTCCACCAAACTCAACATATTTCTCTCTTCTAAAACTAGGAGATCCATCTCCACCGTTTCCAGCCTTAATATAAATTTTAACTTGATCGAGAAATTTCATAATACAACATCTATTTTAATTGGTTGTACTATTAATTGGGCTTTACAGAAACGAAAGTTCTATCTGATTTAGATTTTTTGAAAACAACTTTCCCTTTAACAACTGAAAATATTGAATGATCTTTACCCATACCAACATTCTCACCTGGAAAAATCTTAGTTCCTCTTTGTCTAACAATTATGTTTCCAGGAATTACTGTTTCACCACCATACTTTTTTACACCAAGTCTTCTACCGGCACTATCTCGTCCGTTTCGTGATGATCCACCTGCTTTTTTTGTTGCCATAATTTACCTAATAACTATTTGTTTACTGCTTCCTTAACTCCTTCTTTTTTTGAAGTTTTAGAAATTTTTTCAGCTTCTGATAACACTTTACCATCTTTTGAAAAAATTTTGTTAATTCTTATCATAGAATATTCTTGTCTGTGCCCGTTTTTTCTTCTTGAATTTTGTCTTCTTCTTTTTTTAAAAATTAAAATAGTTCTATTTTTGCTATTTTTAATTAAATCAGCTTCTACTTTTGCGCCCTCAACATTTGGAGTTCCAATTTCAATTGATTTATCATCACCGTATGCCAAGATTTCATTAAACTCTATTTTAGTCTCAGGTTTAGAGTCTGGTAGTTTTTCAATTTTTAGAATTTCTCCAGATTTTACTTTATACTGTTTTCCACCTGTTTTTATTACTGCGTATGACATAGTATGATTTAATTTAAAGTTACCGCAATATAGTTGTAGTCAGCCTTTAGTCAAGCCGAATTAATTAGAAATTATCCTTAAAATCTCTTAATTTTGAAAAGGTTTTAACATCTTTTGCTCTTAAAAATATATTACACTTCAATTCCTCTTTTAAAGTTGAGGGTATGGTAGGAATTCCATTTTCTCTTAATTTTTCTATTTTTTCTATTTTTTTTTGTAAATCTTTGTTTTCGGAATCATATTTTTTGCAAAATTTTGCATTGTTAAGAGTGTATTCATGACCACAATAAATTTTTGTGTCTTCTGGTAATAATTTAATTTTTTTTAAAGATTCAAACATTTCCTCATAAGAACCTTCAAATATTCTCCCACAACCAAGTGAGAAAAGTGTATCTCCGGTAAAAACTATTTTTTCTTTAAAAAAATTAAAACAAATATGGCCTGAAGTATGTCCAGGTATATGCATAATTTTAGCTTCAAAGTTTTCAGCTTTCCATATTTGATTATCTTCTAACAATATGTCTATCTCTGGTATTCTTTTCGAGTCTCCATTAAAACCTACAACAACTGATCCATATTTTTTTTTTAATTCTTGATTTCCTCCAATATGATCATAGTGATGATGAGTATTAAGAATGTATTTTAATTTTAAATTTTTATTTTTTAAGAAATTTATTATTGGCTCGGACTCACTGGGATCTACAACACACGCAGAATTGTTGCTTTCGTCTATTATTAAATAGCTATAGTTGTCTTGAAGACAAGGTATAATTTCAATAAGCATTTTATTTTTCTATCAAAAATATACCAAGATCTGCAAACAAATTTTTGACGCCTAAATTACTCTCATTTATTATTGATTTATTAAGATTGTTTAAAGCGAGTGATTTAAAAATCTTAATATCTTTTGATTTTACAAAATGAAAAAAATCTTTGATTGTGCACATGTGTAAATTTGGAGTGTTATACCATTCATCTGGTAATGTTTTTGTAATTGGCATTGTACCTTTAAATAATAAATGAAATCTTACTTTCCAATATCCAAAATTAGGAATAGTAACTATTGCTTTTTTTCCAACTCTTAAAAGTTCATCTAAAACTAATTCAGGTCTAAGAAACGCTTGAAGGGTTTGACTTAAAACAACATAATCAAATGATTTGTCTGGAAATTGCTTTAAATCTTTTTCAGCATTTCCTTCAATTACAGTTAAACCTTTTGCAATACATTCTTGCACTTTTTCTTTTGAAATCTCTAATCCTCTTATATTAATGTTTTTATTATCCCTTAAAAATTTCATCAAAGTTCCATCAGCACAACCTACATCTAAGACCTTCTTATCTTTTTCAATTAAATCTGCTATTACCTGAAATTCATTTTTCATAATTAATTTTCTTCGTAAGATTTATCTAAAAAGTTTTTAAGTGCACCTAAGAAGTCAGGAACATCTAGTAAAAAGGAGTCGTGACCTTTATCTGACTTAATTTCTACAAATCCAACATCAGCTCCTATTGAGTTTAAAGCAATCACAATATCTTTATTTTCTTGAGTTGGATAAAGCCAATCTGAAGTAAATGAAATTATAAAAAATTTTGCTTTTGTATTTATAAATGCTTCTGAAAGATTACCTTTGAATTGTTTAGCTAAATCAAAATAATCCATAGCTCTAGTGATATAAAGATAACTATTTGCATCAAATCTATCTACGAAAACTGAGCCCTGATATCTTAAATAACTTTCTATTTGAAAATCAGCATCAAATCCAAATTTAAGATCTTCTCTTTCTTGTAACTTTCTTCCAAATTTTTCTTGCAAACCTTTTTTAGATAAATAAGTAATGTGAGCTGCCATTCTAGCCACCGCTAATCCTTTCCCAGGATTTATATTGTTTGACGTATAGTTACCATCTTTCCAATCACTATCTGCTGTAATAGCTTGTCTACCTAGTTCATTAAAAGCAATATTTTGTGCTGAGTGACTAGATGTGGTTGCTATTGGTATCACCGTTTTTGATTTGTTAGGAAAGTTGCTAATAAATTGAAGGACTTGCATGCCTCCCATTGAACCTCCAGTTATAGAAAATAGTTTATCAATACCAAAATGATCAAGTAAATTATATTGAGCATTCACCATATCATTGATAGTGATAACTGGAAAATTTGTTCCAAAAATTTTTTTATCAGGATCTTTATGACTTGGTCCGTATGATCCCATACATCCACCAATTACGTTAGAGCAAATTACAAAATATTTATTTGTATCTATAGCCTTATCAGGACCTACTGCATAACTCCACCAACCCTCTTTGTTGGTTACAGGGTTTATCCCGGTTACAAATTGATCTCCTGTTAGAGCATGAAAAACTAATATTGCATTATCTTTTTTTGAATTAAGTGAACCGTAAGTTTCATAGGCTATCGGAAAATCTTTTATGGTCTTTCCACAGTCTAATTTTAGTGGTTTCTTCACAATTAAGGTTTTTATGTTTTTCTCAGTATTCATAGTTTTAGCTGTTTCGAATTGTGAGAAAAAAAACTATTTTAGCGGTTTTTTTTAAGCGCTCGCAATTCAGTTAAATCAGCGCATAATTTTTTTACTAGAACTTATTTATTATGTCAATTTTTTAAAAAATCCTCTTATTCTCTATAAAATTTTGTAATTTTATCTATAAAGAGCACATAAATTAAAAAAAATGATAACTCCAAATTTCAAAAAATTTAATATTGAGGCTTATAAGCCTGGTAAATCAAAAGTTAAGAAACTTAAGAACGTAATTAAGCTTTCTGCCAATGAGTCTGCTTTAGGTATGAGCCCTAAAGCAAAGAAAATAATATCAAATAAAAATCTGAATTTAGATAAATATCCAGACGGAAAATCTCAAAATTTAAGAAAAGCAATATCTAAAGCTTATAAATGTAATTCTGAGAAAATTATTTGTGGAGCAGGTTCAGATGAAGTTATTCAAATGCTCTGTCAGTTGTTTTTAAACCCAAAAGATGAGGTTGTATTACCAGAGTATAGTTTTTTAATGTACAGAATTTACTCAAAAATTGTTGGTGCAAAAGTTGTATTTGCAAAAGAAATTAATTTTAAAGTTTCAGTAAAAGAAATTCTAAAAAAAATAACAAAAAAAACTAAAATTGTCTTTATAGCCAATCCAAACAATCCAACAGGAACTTACTTAAATAAAAAAGAGGTTTTAGAATTAAGAAAAAGATTAAATAAAAAAATTTTATTAGTTATCGATGATGCCTATGCGGAATATATGAAAAATAAAGATTATTCTTCAGGTTTAGATTTGTTCAAGAATAAAGACAATGTTTTCATACTTAGAACTTTTTCTAAAATGTTTGGATTAGCTTCTCTGAGAGTAGGTTGGGGATATGGATCGAAAAAAATAGTGGATGCACTAAACGTTATAAAACCACCATTTAATGTAAATGGTATTGCTCAATTAGCTGCCATTGAATCACTGAAGGATAAAGCTTTTATAAATAAATCGATTAGACATAATTTATTATATTCTAGAAAAATTAAGAAATTTCTCGAGACTTATAATATTTTTTCAAATTCAGTTTCAGCAAATTTTTTGTTACTTAATTTTGAAAAATGCAGGTATTCAGCAAAATTTTTATATAAAAATCTTAAAAATAAGGGAATTATTTTAAGATCAACAGAAGATGGTTATCACATAAAGAATAAATTAAGGTTAACTATTGGATCTAAAAAAGAAAACTTAAAGTTTATGAGTATTATTAAACAAGTATTAAAAAAATGAAAAATATTTTAATTATTGGCTGTGGATTATTAGGTTCATCTTTATTAAGGGGTATTAGTAAAAAAAAAATAGCAAAAAAAATATTTATTTATGAAAAATCAAAATCAAATATTGCTAAGATAAAAAGATTAAAATTACCTGGAAAAATTGTTAAATCATTAAAAGAAGGTGTGAGTAATTCTGATCTAATCATCTTTTGTACACCAATGAGTGAATACAAAAATATTATTTTAAAAATTAATAACTTTATACCATCAAAAACATTGATTACAGATATTGGTTCTTCAAAAATTGAAACTTCTAAAATTATAAATAAATTTTTAAAGAAAGGTATTAGTTGGATTCAAAGTCACCCGATAGCTGGATCAGAAGTTAGTGGACCAGAGCATGGTAAAGAAAATATGTTTACTGATAGATGGTGCATAATAATTAAAGAAAAAAATATTAAAAAAAATAATATAAATATTCTGACTAAGTTTTGGAAAAAAATTGGAGCGAAAGTAGTTGTTATGAGTGCTGAAAAACATGACAAAATTTTTTCAATTACTAGTCATTTACCACACTTAATTGCATATAATCTGGTGAAATCAGCTCAAGATTTTGAGAAAAAACAAAATTATGAGCTAATCAAATACAGTGCTGGTGGATTAAGAGATTTTTCTAGGATTGCAGCATCAAATGAAATCATGTGGAGAGATATTTTTTTTAATAATAAAAATAATATTTCAAAAGCAATCGATTTATTTATTAAAAATTTAAATCAATTTAAAAAAGATATTAATTCAAAAAATAATAAGTCTATTGTAAAAAAACTTATTCAGACTAAAAAAGTAAGGTCAAAAATCATTAAATTGAAACAAGATATAGATAAGCCTGACTTTGGAAGAAATTAGTATTTTATCCTAGATACTTTTTTTACCTTTAGCTTGGCAGTTTTTTGAATTCTATTAATTGTTTCTATAATTGGCATAATAATTACTTTTTTTTCTGGACCATAAGCATGAATTAGTTGTTTAGAATTTAAACACATAGCAACATGACCTTTCCAAAAAATAATGTCTCCTTTTTTAAATTGTCTTTTTTTTGAATTCTTTTTTGAATATTTTATCTGATCTTTTGTATCTCTTGGATAAAACGTATTATTATAACAAAAAAATATTTGTAATAAGGCTGAGCAATCAATACCTTGAAATGTTTTTCCACCCCAAACATATTTTACATTTAAAAATTTTTTAAATATTTTTGTAAAATTATTTTCTTTATGTTTTACTTCTTTAATGTCTGCTTTTTTAATCCATTTATTTTTTTCAATTTTTACATAATTGTTATTTTGCTCAAATACAGACAATTTGGATGCAAGTGGAAGCCAACTATTAGTTCCAATTCCAGGTTTTTTAAAAATTTTTGCTTTTAATGAACTTACTTTATAGTTAGGACTAAATTTTTCTACATATTTTGAATTTTTTATATACCCCTTATAATTATCAAACAAAGTTTTGATTTTTATCCAACTTTTATTTTTTGCTAAAATTTTAAATTTTTCACCATGTATAATTTGTGAAGTTACCTCAGATCTTCTCGAAGGATTTTTGTAAATATTCGAAAAATTACCTATGAAGTAAAAATTATTTTGCACCAATTTTAATATTGTTTTTTATTAACCATAAACAAATTAACGATGGTATCACCATTATAGTCGTTAAAACAAAAAATGTTCCCCAATCTCCGTTTAACCAGTCAACCAAAGCTCCTGATGATGAAGCCAGTGTAGTACGACCAGCAGTGCCAATTGAAGCAAGTAATGCATATTGTGTAGCTGTATAAGTTCTATCAACTAGTAATGATATAAACGCAACAAATGCTACAGTTGCAAAAGCTGCTGTGATATCATCAGCTATAACAGCAATTGCAAATAAAATTTCAGATTTTCCAGTCCATGCTAAAATTGCGAATAAAAGATTTGTTATGGCCATTAACCCTCCAGCAAAGAACATGGTTTTAATTGTTCCAGCCCTCATAGCCATTACACCACCTAACAAAGTAAATACAACTGTTGTTATCCAGCCAAGTCCTTTTGAATAAATTGCAATTTGACCTTTGGAGAATCCAATTTCTTTATAAAAAACAATAGACATTCTTCCCATAAATGCCTCACCTATTTTAAATAAAAATACAAATCCTAAAATTCCAGCTGCAATGGCAAAACCATTTTTTTTAAAAAAACTAATAATAGGTCCGCCTATGGTTCCTGTTATATATGCGATAAAGTTTGTAATTATGTTGCTTGATCCAAGTTTTCCTTCAATTAATTTATCTGTTTCTCTTTGTTTTGCTTGTCTATTTGTTTCTATAGGTTCATGAACAAACATTAATCCTATATTCATTAAAATTATCAAAATACCTAAAATTAAAAAAGTAGCTTGCCAGTAGTCAGCCACTCCTAGGTTTTCAAAAAATTCTGCTGTGAATAAAGCAACAACTCCACCTAATTTATAACCTGTCCACCAACCAACAACAGCCATAGCTGCACCAGCAGCCATTGATTTTCCTTCATTCTCATTTATCTGTTCAATTCTTAATGCATCTACAGTTATATCTTGGGTTGCTGATGCTATAGCAATAATTAAACCTACAGTAATTAGTAAAGCCAAATTTTCAGTTGGATTAATCACACTCCAAACAACAAGACTTAACAAAATAATTAATTGCATCAAAACTATCCAGCCTCTTCTATGGCCTAATTTTTTTGTTAGAATTGGAATCTGTATTCTATCTATAATGGGAGCCCACAAATAATTGAAAGCGTATACTCCAAAAATTAAACCTGCCCATCCTATTGTTGATCTACTAAGACCCTCTTCTTTAAGCCATAGACTTAAGCTGCTAGCAATTAATACCCAAGGAAATCCACTAATTGCACCTAACAAAAGGATTCTCACCATTCTGATATCTTTATAAACCTCAAGAGAATCAAGCCACGATTGTTTTTTTGTTTGAGCCATAATTAATTTCTCCAAAAAGATGGTAAGAATAATACTAATATTGCGAACAACTCAAGTCTACCTAAAATCATACCTACAGTTAAAATCCATTTGGAAATATCTGGTAAAGCTGAAAAATCTCCATTAGGACCTATAATGGGACCTAATCCTGGACCAACATTTGATATTGATGTTGCGGCTCCAGAAATAGCAGTAATAAAATCAAGACCTGTTAATGATAATAATGCTGCTAAAATAAAAAAAATAATAAAGTAAAAATAAATAAATGAAATTATTGATGCAATAAATTTATCATCAACAGATCCTTGATCATATTTTATTACAAATATTCCCTTGGGATAAATAATTT
This sequence comes from uncultured Pelagibacteraceae bacterium, assembly GCA_902611405.1. GTDB lineage: Bacteria > Pseudomonadota > Alphaproteobacteria > Pelagibacterales > Pelagibacteraceae > Pelagibacter. The sequence goes on along the minus strand of CACLZL010000002.1, from coordinate 97,569 downwards.
TTTTTAATTGATTTAATATAAACAAATATAAAATTTGAATTCTAAAAATTTTAATGCCACAAGTAGTAGATCCAGCACATCCTCCAATAAACATAAGAGCAAGAAATATAGTTATAGGAAAACTTCCCCAACCATCGAACTCGGCATTTACATAGCCTGTTCCAGTCAATACTGAAATAGTATTAAAAATAACAGATCTGAAACTAAAATTTTCGTTGTTATTTATTAGTAAATAAATTGATAATATAAATATACTTACTATTATTATTTTAATAAATGTTCTAATTTGAATATCGTTTAAAAATATTTTTTTATTTCCAATTATAAACTTAATGTATGCAATAAATGGAATACTTCCTAAAATTATAAAAATCATTGATGATATTTCTATAGGAACACTGTCAAAATATCCGATAGATTGATTATAATTAGAAAATCCACCGGTAGCTATTGTGGTCATAGAATGAGTTAAACTATCAAATTTTCCCATCCCAAATATCCAGTATGACAACGCACAGAGAGCAGTCAAACCTGAATAAATATAAATAAGTCTCAACGCTATTTCTTTTGATTTTGGAAGAATTTTTTCAGATGAATCGTTGCTAGAAATTTTAAACAATTGCATACCACCAACGTTCATTATAGGCATTAAAGTAATTGCCATTACAATTATACCAATACCACCTAACCATTGAAGTATTGCTCTCCATAACAGAATACCTTTTGGTGAATTCTCTAAGTCAGAAATAATTGTAGATCCAGTTGTTGTAATACCCGACATGCTTTCAAAAAAAGCATCAGTAATTGAAAGCTCCATAGTTGAAAATATAAATGGTAAAGATCCAAAAATAGCAATACTTAACCATGACAATGCAGTTAATAAAAATGCCTGTTGTAAGTTTAATTTTTTGTCATGGTCTAGATTTGAAAGAAAAAATAATGATCCAAAAATTATGGTCACAATAGAAGCACCAAAAAACGATGAATCTATTTCAGAATAAATAAATTGAGCAATTATAGGGATGAACATTGAGACCCCTAAAATTATTTGCAAAATTCCCAATGTAAAAAAAACAGTTTTATAATTAGACATTTTGAAAGAACATTATTTTATGGTAAATAAATTTCAACTCTATAAGAATTAATAAAATCGCTAATTTGAGATTTTATAAAAGATATATTCGTGATTAAAAAAGAAATTTTAGATAAAACAAGTGCTTGGCCTTTCGTTGAAGCAAAAAAAATGCTTCGTGAGAGAAAGTCATTTATTGATAAAAAAGGGAAAATTACCCTTCAAACAGGATATGGTCCAAGTGGCCTTCCTCATATCGGAACATTTGGTGAAGTTGCAAGGACTTCAATGATAGTTAATGCCTTAAAGCAACTTACAGATATACCAACAGAAATAATTACTTTTTCCGATGATATGGATGGTTTAAGAAAAGTTCCTGATAATATTCCTAATCAGGAATTACTAAACGCAAACTTACATAAACCATTAACACAAGTTCCAGATCCATTTGAAAAATTTGCAAGTTTTGGAGAACATAATAATGAAATGTTAAAAGATTTTTTAAACAGTTTTAATTTTAAATACAGTTTTAAAAGCTCTACATCTTTATATAAAGCTGGTTTTTTCAACCCAACTTTAAAAATTATTTTAGAAAATTATGATGGTATAATGAATATTATAATTCCAACTTTGGGCAAAGAACGTCAACAAACATATTGTCCTTTTTTACCTATTTGTCCAGATACAGGTCATGTTCTCGAAATTCCAGTTATAGAAATTGATAAAAAAAATTCCAAAATAATTTTTGATAACAAAGGTAAAAAATTAGAATCTAGTATTTTGGATGGTAATTGTAAATTACAATGGAAGGTTGATTGGGCAATGAGATGGTATGCTCTGGATATAGATTTTGAAATGTATGGAAAAGACCTTATTGAGAGTGCAATTTTATCGACCAAAATTATAAATTTAATTGGTAAAAAACATCCATCTGGATTTGCTTATGAATTATTTCTTGATGAAAAGGGCGAAAAAATTTCAAAATCAAAAGGAAATGGTATTACTATCGACCAGTGGTTAAAATATGCTTCACCCGAAAGCTTATCTTTATACATGTATCAAAATCCAAAAAGAGCAAAAAAACTTTATAAAGAAATAGTGCCTAAAGCTGTAGATGAGTACCTTGATAATATTGAAAAATCTAAAAAACAAACAGAACAACAATTAGTAATGAATCCTGTTTGGCATGTTCATAATGGAAACATTCCAAAAGAAGAAATGATTATGACCTTTTCTATGTTGTTGAATTTAGTTGAAACAAGTAATGCTGATAACAAAGCTTTATTATGGAAGTTTGTTAAAAAATACAAATCTAACATTCATGAAAAAAACTTTCCAATTTTTGATGGACTAGTTGGTTATGCAATCAAGTATTTTAATGATGTTATTAAGACCCAAAAAAAATATAAAAATCCATCTGAAAATGAAAAATTAGCTCTAAAAGCTTTAGTTAAAACTTTAGAACAGTGTAATGATCAGATGTCACCAGAAGATATACAAACATTAATTTATTCAACTGGTAAAGAAAATGGTTATTCGGAAAACCTTAGAGATTGGTTTAAGTTAATTTATGAAGTGGTATTTGGAGATGAAAATGGACCTAGAATGGGTTTTTTTATAAGTTTTTTCGGTGTTAACGAAACAAAAGAGTTGATAATTAGTAAATTGAAATAATGTATTCAAACATAAAATCTTTAATATTTAAAATAGATCCCGAAAGAGCACATTTTTTAGCAATTCAATCTCTTAAACTTAATTTAGTTTCAAACATATTTGATGAAAACAAAAATGATCCCATTTTAAAAACCAAATTGTTTAATCAAAATCTTGATAATCCTATCGGAATTGCTGCAGGTTTTGATAAGAATGCAGAGGTATACAACCCTTTATTTAAATTGGGTTTTGGATTTGTTGAGGTAGGCACGGTTACTCCATTAAAACAATATGGAAATGAAAAACCAAGAGTTTTTAGATTGGTAGAAGATCAAGCATTAATTAATAGGTTAGGCTTTAATAACCATGGATCAGATACAATATTAAACAGAATAAAATCTAATAAAAAACTAGGTGTTCTAGGTGTAAATGTAGGTCCAAACAAAGATTCTAACGATAGATTGAATGATTATTTAATTGGATTAGAAAAATTTTCTGAAGTTGCAGATTATATTACAATAAATATTTCTTCACCAAATACTGAAAATCTTAGAAATTTTCATGAAGAGAATAAATTTAAAGAGCTATTAAAATCTGTTTCAGAGAAAAAAAAACAATTAAAAACTAAAATCCCTGTAACTGTAAAGATTTCACCAGATATAAATGAAAATCAAATTGAGTTAATTTCAGAAATACTTTTAGAAAATGAAATAAGTGCAATAATAATTTCTAATACTTCCGAAGCTTCTAGAGAAACACTTCAAAGTATACAGAAACATCAAAAAGGCGGTTTATCTGGAAAACCTATTGAAAAAAAATCAAATCTTTTAATAAGTAAATTCTACAATTTAATTAAAGGTAAAATTAAAATAATTGGAGTAGGTGGTGTTGACTCTGGTAAAGCAGCTTATGACAAGTTTTTATTAGGAGCAGATTATGTTCAGTTGTATACCGGCATGGTATTTCAAGGACCCAATATTGCTGGCATGATTAAAAAAGACCTAAAAGAATTACTAAAAAGAGATGGTGTTAAAAATTTCACAGAAATTGTTGGAAATAAAACTGTTTCTTAAATGTATTAAACTTGACGCCTTCAATATCTCCCCTTATATAGGCAATGTTATTATGACAAAAAAATGCGAACTTACTGGTAAAATTCCTATGAAAGGTCATAATGTTAGTCATGCTAACAACAAGACTAAAAGAAGATTTTTACCTAACCTAAAAAAAGTAAAATTTACAAGTGAGCTTACTGGAAGAAGTTTAAAACTTATTGTAAGTAACTCAGGTGTAAGGTCAGTTGACAAAAAAGGTAGTTTTGATGAATTTTTAAAAACTGTAAAAAATAAAAATTTATCTCCAAGATTAAAAAAGTTAAAAAAAGTAGTTTTAATTAAATCCCCTTTTAAAAAGAAACCAGTAGCTAAATCAGTTTAATGAACAAATTATTTATCACCCTGTCAATAATGATGGGGGCTGTTGTACTATCTTCTAATTATTTAGTTCAGTTCCCAATAAACTATTTTGGATTAAATGAAATTTTAACTTATGGAGCTTTTAGTTACCCAATAGCTTTTTTAATAACAGATTTAGCAAATAGATCGTATGGAAAATTATTAGCAAGACAAATTGTATACTTGGGTTTTTTAATAGGAATTATATTTACATTATTATTCTCAACTGATTTTGCAGATTTAATCTCTATAAGAATTGCAATAGGATCAGGAGTAGCTTTTATTACTGCTCAATTGTTAGATATTCAAATTTTTGATCGATTAAGAAAAAAAGAGTGGTTTGTAGCTCCACTTACTTCATCTTTGATTGGGTCAACAGTCGACACATTTTTATTTTTCTCAATATCATTTTATGCAACTGGAGTACCTTGGGTTACTTTATCTCTTGGAGATTTAGCAGTAAAAATTTTGGTTGCTCTAATTATGTTGATACCATTTAGAATGCTATTGAAAACTATTAAACCAATTAAAGTTTAATATAAAAATTTATAAGACAAAATTTTATAAGCTAATTTTGCAACTAGAAAATTATAAGAATTAAATCCTCTAATTGGAGACAACTCATTAATATCTGCACCAACGATTTTAGAGTTTTTTGCTGCAATTCTTATTATATCTAATGTTTCATCCCACAAAAGTCCTCCTGGTTCAGGTGTACCTGTGGCAGGCATAATACTAGAATCTAGTCCATCTACATCAAATGTAAGATAAACAGTTTTGTTTTTAATCATTTTTTTAAATTTAGACAAATTCCATTTTTTTTTATCTTTTGCCCAAAAAATATTTATTCTTGAAGAATTATTTTTTAAAAATGGGATTTCACTTTCTGAGATGTTTCTTATTCCAAATGAGATTAACGAAACATTTTTATAATCTAGACATCTTCTAATTGCCGAGGCGTGTGAAAATTTTTCTCCATTGTAGCTTTGACGCAAATCTGCATGAGCATCAAAATGCAAAAGACAAATGTTTTTATATTTTTTGGTAAAAGGAACAATACACCCAGAGGTTATCGAATGCTCTCCACCTAAAGTCATTGGGAAAAGATTTTTATCTAAAATCTCCTTATTAATATTTGAGATTTTATTTAATGCTTTTTTTATATTTTTATCAATTTTAAACGGTTTTAAAGTTTTAATACCTATTTTTTTATACGGTTCACAATTAAGCTCTTCATCATACAGTTCAACCTGATGAGATGCTTTTATGATTTCTTTAGGTCCATTTTTGGTTCCACCTCCATAACTAACAGTTTTTTCCAATCCAAATGGAACAATTATAGCCTTTTCTTTAAAGCTAAATTTATTATCAATTCCTAAGAACCCGTTTTTATTTGAGAGATATTTCAATTTTATTTAAAAATTTTTGTAAAGTTTTTTCTTGTTCTATTTTTCCACTCACCTTTATGATAAGCATCACTAGCAATCAATGGCAAAACACTAGTTGCTTCTGCAAATACCATTTGTTCTTTTCTAATATCTACTTTGCCCCATGAGCTTGCTTCTTTTAATGTAGAACTACTGCAGGCACCATCTCTGCTATCAGCAACAGTAATTTGAACAGCATATTTATGCATGTCTACATCTTTTCCTAATAGTTCAGCGCAAATAACAGTATCTTGAATAAAGTTTTTAGGTACACCACCACCAATCATAAATAATCCTGAACCTTTAGATTTTATTTTAATTTCTGTTAGTTCTCTAAATTCTCTAACTGAGTCTATTGTCATATGTTTTTTTGGATTTTGTTCTTGATGCATAACTAACCCGAATCCCGCACTCGAGTCGGTAAAAGCAGGGCAGAAAATTGGAACATTGTTGTCAAAAGCGGTTTCAATTAAAGAATCTTTTTTCTTTGAGTTATTTTTTAAATATTTTCCCATTTCATAAATGAACTCTCTTGAAGTATAGCTTCTAGCTTCTAAGTTATTTGCGATTTCACATATGATTTTATCACACATTTGAAGTTCTTCCTCATCTATGTATGTATCGTAAATTCTATCTATATAGTTGTCCCTCAACTCAGTATCATCTTGAAATTGTGAGCCTTGATAATGTTTAAAACCAAGAGCTTCAAAAAAATCCATATCTACTATTGAGGCGCCAGTTGCAACAATTGCATCTACCATATTATATTTAACTAAATCTTTATAAATATTCATACATCCAGCTGCTGAAGTAGAGCCAGCTAAAGTAAGGAAAATTGTACAATCTTTATCTTTAAGCATCTCGTTATAAATATTTGCAGCATTTGCTGTTTCTCTAGAAACAAATGACATTTTTTCCATTGAGGATATAATTTTTCTACTATCAAAAGAAGTTATATCGATATGCTCAACAGGATTTTTTAAGAAATCTCTTTTAATGTTATGACCTGGATTTTTTTGACTTGACATTAAGCTACCATGTTAGCTTTGTTAATGTCTTTATCATACATTGTCATTATTGGATTGTCTTCAACTTCGTAAATTTCATTTGAGTAATAACCATTAAACTGAGTTCTAAATGTCAATCCATATGCTCCAAGTTGACCAAGTTCAATATAATCATTTTCTTTAATATTATTTGGAAGCAAAAAAGGACCTTTCATATAATCCATGCTATCACATGTAGGTCCAAAGAAATCAAAAGCAGTTAATTTTTTTGAAATTATTTTATTAGAATTTTCTTTAATCATTCTAGATGGAAATACAATGTTTGGTGTACCTGCATCAAAAAGAGTACCATATGTACCATCATTAATATAAAGCTTTTGTTTTTTTCTTAAATTAACTCTCACAACTGTTGAGCCACTTTCCGCAACTAAAGCTCTACCAGGCTCGCAAATAATTTTAGGAAGTTTTTCAAGCTTTAAATTTTCTAAACTCTTATTTATTTCATTAAAATAACTACTTAAAGATTGTGGAATTAAGTCAGGATATATTGTAGGGAAACCTCCACCTACATTAATATAATCTGGAATAATTTTTGTTTTTTTAATTATATTTCCAATTTCACTAATTCCTTTTGAATAAGAAATTGGATGCATACATTGTGAACCAACATGAAAACTTAAACCAATCTTTTTAGCATGTTGTTTTACAAGTCTTAACAAACCTATTGCTTCTGATGTTAAAGCACCAAATTTTTTAGATAAATCAATTTCTGCATGTTCATTTGAAACAGCAACTCTTACAAATAATTCTAAATCTTTAGCATTATGTGTACTTTCAATTATTTTAATCAGTTCATCTTTAGTATCTAATGAAAAAGTTTTTACACCATAATTAAAATATGCTTCTTTTATACTTTCTCTACTTTTGACAGTATGCATATAAGAGCATTTAGCTGTTTTGGTAAAAGTTCTAATATTTTTAATTTCCTCAATTGATGCAACATCAAATTGTTCAACCCCACTTTCTATAATTGTTTTGATTACTTCAGGGTGTGGATTAGTTTTAACTGCATACAAAATTTTTCCTGGAAATTTGTTTAGGAAAAATTTAACAGCAGATTTTATGGAATTTTTTCTTATACAGTAAACTGGCTTTTCAGGTTTCAGCTGGTTAACTAATTCTTCAACTGATTTAAATTTTTGCATTTTAAATGCCTCCAAAAAAAATTTAATAAAAAAAAGTCTTTTTAAAAAAAACTTTAATATTTTTTGGCATATAAAGTAAACAGCACTAAAGTAAAGCAAATAATTCAAGCCAGAAATGCGTAAAATTCATATATTGAAATATCCTTAAGAGACCCTACATAAGGCCTATGAAAGAAGAAGCAAAACTACAGAATCTCAGTGATTTTGAAAATAAGTCATTATTAATCGTAGATGACGATAACCCTTTCCGTGAGCGTTTAGCAAGGGCTATGGAAAAAAAAGGATTTGAGGTTTTTCAAGCTGAGAGTGTGCAAATGGGAGTTGAATCTGTAAAAACTAAAAAACCTGGTTTTGCGGTTGTAGATTTAAGACTTGGAGATGGTAATGGACTTGAGGTTGTAAAAGAAATTCAATCTTCAAATAGCGATAGCAGAATCATTATGTTAACTGGTTATGGAAATATTCCAACGGCAGTAGCTGCAATCAAAGAAGGTGCTATAGATTATTTGGCTAAACCTGCTGATGCAGAAGATGTAGAGAAAGCATTATTGGCAGATCCTTCAAAAAAAGCAGCCCCACCAGAAAACCCTATGTCTGCTGACAGAGTTAAGTGGGAACATATACATAGAGTTTTCGAGCTATGTAATAGGAACGTTTCAGAAACAGCTAGAAGACTTAAAATGCACAGAAGAACTCTTCAAAGAATTCTTTCTAAAAGATCACCTAGATAAATTTTTTAATTTTAATTATTTTCTTAGTCAAAAGAGCTAAAAGCATAATTTTAAAAACCTCAGCTAAAAGAAATGGTTTTGCACCTAAAGCAAATATTGGTTTATCCCATCCAATCAATGTTCCAAGCCAAATTAGGCCCAAAATATAGATTGTTGAAGTTGCGATAATTAATTTAAATAAAACAACGAAAAAATTGTCATCAATCTTTATATTAGAAGCTAAATAACTAGCTGTTAAAAAACCAATTAAGTAACCCATAGTTGGTCCTGTAAAGTAAACTAAACCAACACCTTTTTCAGGAGAATTTGAAAATACAGGAAGTCCTGCAATTCCCTCAATTAAATACAGACCAATTGCAGCTAGTGCAATTTTATGCCCTAAACTTATTCCTAAAAATAATACAACAAATGTTTGCATAGTCATAGGAACTGGATAAAAAGGAATTTTGATCTTTGCTGATATAGTTAGCGCTATTGAACCAAGAACAATAACAACCAGAGATTTAAATAGTTTAGCTTGTGCGAGATTTTTTGTTAATTCCATTGTTAAATAATACTCAAAATATAAAAAATAATCTACTTATAATTGTTATAATAATTGAAAGTAAATTTTTTTATATACAGAATATGTTAGCATTGTAATATTTAATAATACTTGATGAATAAAATTCAAAAAACAGATCATTTTTATTTGATTGATGGTTCTGGTTATATTTTTAGAGCTTATTATGCTTTGCCTCCACTGACGAGAAAAAGTGATGGACTTCCAACAGGTGCTGTGAGTGGTTTTTGTAGTATGTTGTTTAAATTATTAGAAGACTCAAAATCCAATCAAAACTTACAAAAACCAACACATTTTGCGGTAATATTCGACTCAGCAAGAAAAACTTTCAGAAATGAAATTTATAGTGATTACAAAGCTAATAGGTCAGAGGCGCCTGATGATTTAGCCCCACAATTTGAGTATATAAGAAAATCAGTCCTAGCATTCAATTTACCATCTGTGGACCTACCTAATTATGAAGCAGATGATTTAATTGCCACATATGTTGATCAAATCCTTAATAAAGGTGCAAAGGTTACAATTGTTTCGTCAGATAAAGATTTAATGCAGCTTTACAAAAAAGGAGTTCGAATTTTTGATCCCATGAAAAACAAATTTATAACTGATGATGATGTCTTAAAAAAATTTGGAGTAGATGCCTCAAAAGTCATTGATGTGCAATCTTTAGCAGGAGATAGTAGTGATAATGTTCCTGGTGTTCCAGGTATAGGTGTTAAGACGGCTGCAGAGCTAATTAATAAATATGGTTCTTTAGAAAATTTACTAAAATCTGCTCATGAGATTAAGCAAAATAAAAGAAGAGAAACATTAATAGAGAACAAGGATAAAGCATTAATAAGTAAAAAGCTTGTAACACTAGACCACAACTCTCCTGTTAATAGAGAGTTAAGTGAATTTAAATTACAAAATATAGATAAAGACAAATTATATAAATTTTTAAGGGAAATGGAATTTAACAGGTTGTTAAGCTCTGCAATTTCTGCTTATGGGGAACCTGAATTAGAGAGTAATAAGATTGAAAATCAAAATCTAGAAAAACAACAAACAATAAATAATAAAAATTATTATTTAATTAATAGTTTAGATGAAATTGATAAATGGATAGAGGAGGCAGAAGAAGTTGGTGAAGTTGCTGTAGATACGGAAACTACTTCATTAGATCCTCACCAAGCAGATTTAGTGGGTATTTCTCTCTGTTCTAAAATTGGAAAAGCATGTTACATACCAGTTGGTCACAAGTCACCCAAGTGTCTTAAGAAAGATGAAGTAACTAAAAAATTAAAAAAAATATTAGAAGATCCTAGTATAAAAAAAATAGGTCAAAATATAAAATTTGATTTTATCGTATTGTATAAGTGTGGAATAACGCTTTCATCAATGGAAGACACAATGCTGATGTCCTATGTCTTAGATGCAGGAAAAAATAGACATAATATGGATACTTTATCAGAAATTCATTTAGGACATAAAACTATTTCTTTTAAAGAAATGGTAGGCACAGGTAAGAAAGAAATTAATTTCAGTGAAGTAGAATTAGATAAAGCAAAAGATTACGCTGCTGAAGATGCTGATGTTACTTTTAGATTATACAAGAAATTTATCAAAAATTTAAAATTAGAAAAGATGATAAATATCTATGAAATTTTTGAAAAGCCATTAATTAAAATTCTCGCATTCATGGAAATTGAGGGAGTTGAAATTGATAGTAAGTTTTTAAAATCTCTTTCATCTAAATTTGAAAAAAAAATCCAAAAACTTGAAAAAGAAGTATTTAAAATTTCTAAAAAAGAGTTCAATATCGCATCCCCAAAGCAATTAGGTGAAATAATTTACAATGATTTAAAGATAGCTGGATTAAAGAAAACAAAAAAAGGAAGTTTTGCTACAAGTGCAAGTGTTTTAGAGGATTTAGCTTTCAAAGGTCATGAGTTTCCAAAATTAATTTTGGACTGGAGACAAGTTTCAAAATTAAAAAATACTTATTCAGATGCTTTACCTGAACATTTAAACCCAAATACTAAAAGAGTTCACACTTCGTTTTTGCTGGCTGCAACAACGACTGGAAGACTAGCGTCTAGTGATCCCAACTTACAAAATATACCAATTAAATCAGAAGATGGAAAAGATATAAGAAAAGCTTTTAAAGCAAAAAAAGATTACTTACTTATTTCTGCAGACTATAATCAAATAGAGATGAGAATTTTAGCAGATTTGGCAGATGTAAAAGAACTTAAAAAAGCTTTTAAAAATAAAGAAGATATCCATTCTTTAACAGCTAGCCAAATATTTAATATTGATATTAAAAAAGTTAATCAAGACCACAGGCGAAAGGCTAAAGCTATTAATTTTGGAATTATTTATGGAATTTCACAATATGGATTAGCTAAGCAAATAAACGTATCTAATTATGAAGCAGAGGAATTTTTAGATTCATATTTTGCTAAGTTTCCAGAAATTAAAGTTTATATGGATAATACGATAAAATTCTGTAGGAAAAGCGGATATGTTAACAATATTTTTGGAAGAAGATCTCACTTTAATGGAATTAATGATAAAAACTTTAATGTAAGAAATTTTCAAGAACGTGCCGCGATTAATGCACCAATTCAAGGTTCTGCTTCTGAGGTAATGAGACTAGCTATGATAAGATTAGATAAGAAATTATCAGAGCAAAAAAATTCAAATTCAAAAATGCTCTTGCAGATTCATGATGAATTAATTTTTGAAATTCCAAAAAAAGACGAAAAAGTAATGATTAAATTAATTGAGAAAGAAATGACCAGTGTAGCTCAGAGCGATTATCATTCTTTTTCCACTCCTTTAACAGTTGATATTAATGTAGGAGATAATTGGGGAGTGTTACATTAAATTTATAACATTGCCCAAATTAGAACAATTTAGTATTTTTAAACTACTTTATGCAAAAACAAACAATAGCTTTAATTGATGACGATAGAAATATTTTAACAAGTTTAAGTATCGCATTAGAAAAAGAGGGTTTTAAAGTTCAAACATACATTGATGGTGAAAGCGCGTTAATTGGTTTAACCAGAATGCCCCCTGACTTAGCAGTCATAGATATAAAAATGCCAAAGATGGATGGAGAAGAATTATTAAAAAAACTTCGAAAAAAAACTTCATTACCTGTAATTTTTTTAACATCCAAAGATGATGAAATTGATGAGTTATTAGGCCTAAAGCTGGGTGCAGATGACTTTGTAAAAAAATCAGGAGGTTTTTCTATAAAGGTTTTGATTGAAAGAATTAGAGTGCAGTTAAGAAAAAAAGATTCAAATAATATTCTAGAGGAAAATAAAAGCCTAATATCTCATGGAAGATTAAAATTAGATCCATCACAACTCGAGTGTGAATGGAGTGGAGTACAGTTGCCTGATAAATTGACAACAACTGAGTTTTTAATCGTTAAAGAATTAGCAAAGAGGCCAGGCATAATTAAAGAAAGAGCTCAGCTTATGGATATAGCTTACAGAGAGGATACAGATATTGAGGATAGAACTATTGATAGTCATGTAAAACGAATTAGAAAAAAATTTAAAAAAGTAGATCCTGATTTTTCAGCTATTGAAACTAGGTATGGTAGTGGATATAGATGGAATGTTAGCTAATGTTTAGTAAATACTTAAAAACTCTCTCTATATTAAAGAAATTTTTATTTATAAATTTTTTAATTTTTACAATTATTGGACTATTTACATTTATATATCTGAATAATATTCAGCCAAGTTTAATAAAAAAAAAATCTCAAAATCATACAATCATTATTAACAACACTATAGATAATATTTTAAGGCTAGATGTGAAATTTGAATCTAACGATATTAGAAGATTTTTATTTTCTACAAGGTTTATTTTTCAAAATTTAGATAGAGTAATATTTTTTGATGATCAACTTAACCTTATTGGAGACACCGACACTTTAGATCTTGATCCAAGATCATTCTCTACAAGACTTGATAAAATTGAATTTGAAAGTTTAGACAACGAGGAAATAGAGAAAACTATTGAGGAAAAAAACATAAAAATTGATGAAAAAAAACCTGTTTCATTCAAAGATATATTATCAAACTATTCTAGTTCTGAAAATTTAGGAGCTCCTTACACATTTACGCAAGAAGATTTTAATCAATTTAATGTAACAACAATTAAGAATGTTACAAAAAATGAAATTAATCTTGGTTATGTAGCTATTACAGAAAGTGCTAATGAAATAATGACAGCGATAGATGAGAGAAAAGCATTTGTAATAAGAACAGCTATATCTGTAGGATTTGTAATATTAATTTTTTCTTTTGTATTAAGCAGATATTTTATTAAACCAATACAAAATCTTGTTGGATACACAATTCGTGTTAAAGAAAAAAGTCAAATTAAACCAGGTATTGAAAATCTTAAAAAGAGGAATGACGAATTGGGACTTTTATCTAATTCTTTAGAGGATATGACAAATGAGCTTCAAAATAGGGTTACGCATGCAGAAAACTTTTCGACAGATTTAGTTCATGAGATAAGAAATCCATTAGCATCTTTAAAAAGTGCATCAGAAATTTTACAAGATTCAAATGATGAGGGACAAAGAAATAGATTATTAAATATACTTAGTCATGACGTTCAAAGAATAGAAAGATTAATTACTGATTACTCTCAAATGTTAAAAGACGAAGTTGCTTTAAGTAAAGAAAAAATGAAAAAAATTAACATTGAGCCTATTATTCAATCTGTTGTCGATGATTACAATAATATTCATCAAGTGAAAAAAGGAATAAAAATTGAATATAAAAATGATGGAAAAAATAAATATTTAATAAATGGTATAGAAAATAGGATTGAACAAATCATCGCAAATTTATTAGATAATTCAATATCATTTAGCAAAGATGGTAGTGATGTTATTGTAGATGTATCTGTTAATGAAAAAAACAAAATATCAATTAAAATTCTTGATGAAGGGCAAGGGTTTAAAGAAAAAGATACATCAAGAATATTTAAAAGATTTTACAGTAATAGACCTGAAAAATTTGGACAACATTCAGGATTAGGTTTAAATATAGTAAAAAATTTGGTTGAACTTCACGATGGTGAAATTGTAGCATCTAATCGTGCTGATAAAGAAGGGGCAATGATAGAGATAAGATTTCCCAATGTTTAATCTAATGTTGATAAATAAAATCTTAGCTGTATAAAGCATGCCATGGAAGATTATAAAGTAAAAGACATATCCCAAGCAGATTTTGGAAGGAAAGAAATATCAATAGCTGAAAGTGAAATGCCTGGTTTAATGGCTTTAAGAGAAGAGTATTCTAAAGAAAAACCATTAAAAGGTGCAAGAATTATAGGATGTCTTCATATGACCATTCAAACAGCTGTATTAATAGAGACTTTAGTCGCATTAGGCGCTGAAGTTCGATGGTCCTCTTGTAATATTTTTTCAACTCAAGATCATGCGGCTGCTGCCATTGCTAAAGCAGGAATACCTGTATTCGCTTGGAAAGGTGAAACAGAGGATGAATATTTATGGTGTATTAAGCAAACTATAGTCGGAAAACCAGATTGGAAGCCTAACATGTTATTAGATGATGGTGGAGATTTAACAGCTATAATGCACAAAGAATATCAGAATTTAATGGAAGATATCAAAGGAGTTTCAGAGGAAACTACCACTGGAATTAAAGCACTTAATAAAATGGAAAAGGATAAATCTCTTTTAGTTCCCGCAATAAATGTGAATGACTCCGTTACAAAATCAAAATTTGATAATTTGTATGGATGTAGAGAAAGTTTAGTAGATGGAATTAGAAGAGCTACTGATGTAATGATGTCTGGAAAAATTGCAATTGTTGCAGGTTTTGGCGATGTTGGAAAAGGAAGTGCTGCATCTTTAAGACAAAGTGGAGCAAGAGTGTTAGTTACAGAAGCAGATCCAATTTGTGCTCTCCAAGCAGCAATGGAAGGTTATGAAGTGGTATTAATGGAGGAGGCTATAAGTAGAGCCGATATAGTTGTAACAGCAACAGGGAACAAAGACATCGTTACCGCAGACCATATGAGAGATATGAAGGACAGAGCTATATTATGTAATATTGGACACTTTGATAATGAGATACAAGTTGAAGCTCTTAGAAACTATAAATGGACCGAAGTAAAACCCCAGGTACATGAAATAGAACTACCTAGTGGTAAGAGAATTATTCTTTTAGCTGAAGGAAGATTGGTTAATCTTGGTTGTGCAACTGGACACCCAAGTTTTGTGATGAGTGCATCATTTACTAATCAAGTTATTGCTCAAATAGAACTTTGGCATAATTATAAAAATTATGAAAATAAAGTTTACGTCCTTCCAAAACATTTAGATGAAAAGGTAGCAACCTTGCATCTTAAAAAAGTAGGGGCAAAACTAACAAAATTGTCAAAAGAACAAGCAGACTATATAAGCGTTGGAACAGAAGGTCCTTTCAAACCAGATGCGTATCGCTATTAAAGATAGCAAAATTGATATCACTTCTGAGAAGGTTACTAAAGAATTAGCTAAAGAATTTACAAAATATCTTAAAGGTGGCGAGTTTGTTTTTTTATATGGAGAAATGGGTGTTGGTAAAACAACCTTTGTTAAATATTTAATAAATGAGTATCAAAAAATAAATAATTTAACACAATCAGAAATTACAAGCCCTACTTTTAGTTTGTTAAATGAGTATCAGGTGAAAGATATAAGAATAAAACATTATGATTTATTTAGAATCAATAGGAAAGAAGACATTAATAATTTAGATATTTTTGAAAAAGATAATAAATTAATAACACTTATAGAATGGCCACAATTGATTGCTCATAAAGAAGATATAAAATTTATAACTTTAACATTTAATTATTTAAATCAATTAAATGATAGAACTGTAGATATAAAAGTTTAAATTAAAAACTATTTTGATGAAAAGCTTGGTAAAATTGAAAAAAATAAAAGGTGATGCGTCTTTTAGAGAATTTTACAGAAACAGAGAAAATAAATCTATTATTGTAATATCCAAGAAAGAAAAGTTAAAAAATCTTTTAATTTACGATGCTATAAATAAAATTTTAATTAAAAATAAAATTTTAGCACCAAATTTAATAAGTGAAAATTACATTAATAATTATATAGAAATAAATGACTTTGGAGATCAAACTTTGTTTCAAATTTTAAAAAACAAAAAGAATAATAAATATGTTATTTTTAAAAAGATAATAAAAATTTTAAATAAAATACAATTAATAAAAGATAAAAAAGTAAAAAATTTTAAAAACAAATTATATAAAGTTCAAGAATATAAAAACAAAATTTTGTTTGATGAAACTAAACTTTTTTGTGACTGGTATGCACCAAAGATATTGTCTAAATCCAAAAGTATTCAATTTAAAAAAAAATTTAGATTAGAGATAAAAAAATTATTATTAAAATTAAATTATAAAAATGTTACATTTGTTCATAGAGATTTTCATGTTTCAAATTTGATGTATCAAAATAAAAAAATTGCAGTAATAGATAGTCAAGATGCACTAATGGGTAATAGAGCTTACGATTTAGCATCCTTAATTGACGATGTAAGATTAAAAACATCTAATGAACTGAAAGAGAAAGTATTTAAATTTTACATCAAAGAAAATAAAAAAATTGATTTAGAAAAATTTAAGAAAGACTTTGAAATATTATCTGTTTTAAGGAATTTAAAAATAATTGGTATATTTATGCGTTTGGCTGTTAGAGACAATAAAAAAAAATATCTTAAATTAATTCCCTACGCTTGGGAATTGATTAATCATAGAATTAAAGAGCAAAATCAATTTAATAATTTGATGTTGCTATTAAAAGATAATTTTCCAAAATATATAAGGTAAAGTTGTGAAAATAAATACAGCTTTAATTTTATGTGCAGGTTTTGGTAAGAGATTAAACCCAATTACTTTAAATACTCCTAAGCCCTTATTAGAGATTAAAGATGTAAGTATGCTGGAGAGATGTATTAATTTAATCGAAAAACTAGGTATTCAAAAAATCTTAATAAATACTTTTTATTTAAAGGATCAATTTTCAGTTTTTTTAAAAAGTAAAAATTTCAATATTGATATCAAAATAATTGAGGATGGTGAGCATATTTTAGATACAGGTGGAGGTATTCAAAATATGATTAAAGACTCTCATGAAAAGGATTTTATAATTTTTAATCCAGATACAATTTGGAGTAATGACTATAAAGATGAGATATTGAAAATGGAAAAAATGTATTTTTCTGAAAAATTAGAAAACATTCTTCTTTTAGTAAATAAAAAATTTAGTTTTGATAAAAAGTTAAAAGGTGATTTTAATTTAAAAAATAATTTAATTAACAAAGAGGTTGAAAAAGAATTTATTTACATTGGATGTCAAATAATTAATAAAAAATTATTTATTAAAGAGAAAATAGAAAATTACTCAATTTTGGAAATTTGGAATAATTTACTAGATCAAGAAAAATTATTTGGTTATGAAAGCCAAAAAGATTTTTATCATTTAACTGATCTGGATATTTTTAAAAAACTAAAAGATCTTTAGCTCTTTCTTGATCAAGATATTTGCAATTAGAAATTTTGCTGTTTTCTAATTCAATTAAAAGTGGGTTTCCTGTTGGAATTTCAAGTTTAGAGATCTCATTGTTGTTTAAATTAAACAAATATTTGCAAAGAGCTCTAATGGAATTTCCATGTGCAGAAATAAGAATATTTTCACTTGATTTCTGTTCTATCTCGTTACTATAAAACTTTATTACTCTTTCATATGTATCTTTTAGTGACTCGGTATCAGGAATTTTTTCTGAAGGAATTTTTTTGTATGTTTCAATATTTAGTGGGTGATATGGATTTTTTTTATCTAAAGGGTCGGGTCTAAGGTCCCAAGAACGTCTAAATTGATGAACTTTTTCTTCTCCAAGTTTTTTTTTCATTTCATCTTTATTTAACCCTGTCAGAGCTCCATAATGTCTCTCGTTTAATTCCCATGCGCTCTTTACTTCTTTAAAATCTTGTAATTCTTCCTGTATAATTTTTAAGGTATTTTTAGCTCTTAATTGAAAAGACGAATAATACAGATTAACTTCAATTTTTTCTTGTTTTATTAATTCACCAGCTTTTTTTGCTTCTGATTTTCCATTTTCTGTAAGATCTACATCAACCCATCCAGTAAATTTCTTTTCAAGATTCCATACACTTTGACCGTGTCTTACTAAAATTAAATAACTCATTTGTTTATCTTTTAAATTAATTTGATAAATAAAACTATATTATTAATGATTAATTATTTTTCGAAATATAAATTTATTTTCTATTTATGCAATTTGATTTTAATTTTTTTATATTTGTTTCCTGGTAGCGTACTAGGCTGGTTTTTATATAATGATTTAAGTTTACAGCCTCAAATAACACCAGATTTTATTGTTTCAACAAATCATTTATATGCATATATAGTTCTTTCAGTTGTTGGTTTTTTAACTTTCCGTAAAAATAATCAATTCATTATTTTAAGTATATACTTAATATTTTTATCCATTGTGCTTGAAGTATTGCAATATTTTATACCCAATAGAAGTTTTGAATTTTCAGATTTATTTGGAAATATAGCAGGAGTAATTATAGCCATAATTATATTTTACTTTTTTAAAAAAAATGAAAATTTTAAAAATTAATTATTTATTTATTTTAATAATTTTTATTTCAGGTTGCTCGTCTGTTCCAAAAAATACAGCAGATAGTTGTTCTATATTTAATGAAAGATACATGTGGTATAAACATGCAAAAAAAGCTGAGAAAAAATGGGGAACCCCAGTTTATTTACAGCTTGCAATTATAAAAATGGAGTCCAGTTTTGACTGGTTAGCAAAACCTCCTAGGCAGAAATTATTTAAAGTAGTACCTTATAAGAGACCATCAAGTTCTTTCGGGTATTCACAGGCTGTAAAAGGAACGTGGAAACAATATAAAGAAGAAACTGGGAATAAGCTTGCTGCTAGGACAAGATTTAAAGACAGTGTAGATTTTATTGGTTGGTATACTAATAAAACTGAAAAAATTTTAAAAGTTTCAAAAAAAGATGCTTTCAAGCAGTATATTGCTTATCATGAAGGGTGGGGTAACTATAAGAATTATAAAAAAAATAAAAAAGTAATTAATTTAGCCAAAAGAGTGGAGAAACAATCAAATATTTATAAGCAACAATTATCAGAATGTAAAAATTCTTTATCAACTTCAAAATATATTATTTTTTAATTTAGCTGTTTTTTTAATTCAATATCAACTGCATCAATTCGCTTGGTATTTTTTGCAAGAGCTAAATACATTGTTGGAGTTACATATAAAGTAAAGAAGGTTGAAATAATCATTCCTCCTAAAATTGTAGAACCCACAGCTAATCTAGAGCCTTCACCTGCACCTGGGC
Organism: uncultured Pelagibacteraceae bacterium; assembly: GCA_902611405.1. Classification (GTDB taxonomy): domain Bacteria; phylum Pseudomonadota; class Alphaproteobacteria; order Pelagibacterales; family Pelagibacteraceae; genus Pelagibacter. Next base: position 77,996 of record CACLZL010000002.1, on the reverse strand, counting down.
CAATATTTCCAATAACTAATGGAAGCATTGCTATCATTGTACTAAGTGAGGTCATTATGATTGGTCGAATTCTAAGTTGGCAAGCTTTAATTATAGCGTCCTGAATTTTAACACCGGTAGTTCTTATCTGGTTTGTGTAGTCTACAATCAAAATACTATTCTTTGTGGATATACCAATCAGTATTATTAAAGCGATTTGAGAGAAAATATTTACTGAACTATTTAAAAATAAAATAAATACTAATCCACCAAATACAGCTAGTGGAACTGTCAAAATAATAATAAATGGATGAACAAAAGAGTTAAATGTTGCTGCCATTACTAAATAGGCAGTTAACAAAGCAAGAGCAAAAATTAAGTATATTTCATTTGTTGTTTCTTTTAACTCTTCAGATTTTCCTTTCCAAGTGATTTGATTTTGAGGAGCAACTCTAATCATGACATCTTCAAGGTATTTTATAGCCTCTGTTAGAGTGTATTCTTCTGCAAGTGCAGCAGAAATTGTAACTGCTCTTTGACGATTGTATCTTGGAAGCGCTTCAGCGGTACCTTTCTCTTTAAACTCAACTAAACTTGCAACAGATACAAGTTTACCAGTTGTTTCAGATCTAACAAAAATTTTTGACAACCCATCTTTATCTCTTCTGTCTGCTAAATATTGTTGTAAAATAATTGGGTATTCTCTTCCTTCTTTACTAAAAGTTGTTACTCTTTTTCCTCCATAAAGAGTTTCTAGAGTTCTACCTATATTTTCAGTAGAAACTCCCAAATCATTTGCTCTGTTTTTATTAGTGATTAATTTAACCTCAGGTTTATTTTTTGTATAATCACTTTCAATTCTAGACATATTTCTATTTCTTCTTAATTCTCTTAAGACACTATTTTGAATTTCCTCTAATTCTTCGTAGCTCGATCCATATATCACCATTTGAACGGGCTTATTGTAACTAGATACTCTTATTGATTGTGGAGAAATTGGAAAAGCAAATGTTTCAGGTACAGAAACTACTTGTCCAATTGCTTCTCTAAGAACTGTTTGGCTACTTTTTTCTCTATTTTTCCACTCATCTAATAGAGCAATAATAATAAATGTATTATAGGTTGTTGCAGATTTACCAAAACCCGGAACCCTCATTATCAATCTTTCATATGGGCTATTCTCTGCCTGTAAAAGCCTTAATATTCTACTTTCAATTATTTGTGCTTTTTCCTGAGTATATTCGAAAGAACTACCTTCATCTGTTGATCCAATAATTAAATAAGCACCTCTATCTTCAACAGGGATTAATTCTTTTTTAGAAAAATTAAACAAATAAGCTGAAGCGGCAATAATTAAAATTATAAATATTGAAATAGTTTTTTGTTTATTAATCCAATATTTTAAAGATTCTATATAAAATCTTGTGAAAGATTTAAATCCATTATTAAACTTTCTTACAAAGAAATTAATTTTTTCTTTTTTACTTAAGAATTTGCTTCCTAGCATTGGTGATAAAGTTAATGCCACAAAAGATGATACTACAATTGAGAAAGATAATGCTATTGCAGTTTCTTTAAACAATGTTCCACTAATTCCTTTTATAAAAATTAGTGGTAAAAATACTGCAATTAAAATCAAAGTGGTTGCAATAATTGCAAAAGTAATCTGCTTAGAACCCTTGTATGCTGCTACCAGAGGAGTCTCCCCATTTTCAATTCTTGTGTAAATTGCATCTGTCATTATTACTGAGTCGTCAGTAATTATTCCTATAGCTAAAATAAAACTTAGAAGAACAAAGATATTAATTGATAGATCAAAAATATATAAGCCAAGAAACGATCCTATAAGACTAACTGGTAATGCTACTGCTGGGACAATGACTGCTTTTAGATTGCCTAGGAACAGATATATAATTAGTACAACTAAAACAAACGCAATAACTAAACTTTTATAAACTTCTTCAATAGCAGCACCAATATAGGTAGCTCTATTAAAGGCAATTTCTAATTTTAATCCATCAGGTAAAGATTTATTAAGTTCGTTAATTTTTGTTTTTATCTGTTTAGAAAGTTCAACGGTAGATGCTCCACTTTTTGCGTAGATACCAATTCCAACAGTTTTTAAATTTACAGCGTTTTTTCTTTGTGCTTTAAATAAAGTTTTTTCAGAAACAGGTCCAAACTCTATATTTGCAACATCAGATAAAATAATAACTTTTTCCTTATTTTTTTTAAGAGGTAACTGCTTTATAGTTTCTATATTGGAGTAAGATTTATCTATATTTAATGTTAAATCTTTATTATTGGCTTCTAAAGTTCCTGCTGGAAGATTTACATTTTCATTTCTAAGAGCTCTTTCAACTTCTTGAATAGTAAGGTTGTTCGCTGCTAATTTTATTGGGTCTATCCAAACTCTTACACTTAATTCTCTTAATCCTCCAACTAAAATTCTACCAACGTTTGGTACACTTGAAAATGCATCTATTAGATATCTTTCAGCATAGTCTCCTAGATCTAGATCATTCCATGTTGGAGATGATAGTCCTACCCACATAGTAGTAGTAAAACCCGCAGCTTGTTTCAAAATTTGTGGAGGATTTGATTCACTTGGTAGATTATCAACGACTCTTGCTACTCTTTCTCTAATATCATTTGCAGCATCATCCAAGTCGATATCTGTATTAAACTGTATGTTAATTCTACTTCTCCCATTAAGTGAACTTGAATCAATATTTTTGATACCTTCGGCACCGCCAATTACATCTTCAAGTTTTTGTGTTATTTCCTCATCAACAATTTCTGCAGACGCTGATTTATAATCAGTTTGAACTTGAACAACGGGAGGCTGTATACCATCAGGAAGTTCTCTTACTGGTAATTCTAAAAAAACAAATATACCAAAAATAATTAAGATTAGAGACATAACCCAAGCTACTACGGGTCGTTTAATGCTAACTTCAGTTATATACATTTAATTATTTTTTCTCTTTATCTGATTTTTTAAAAATATTTTTCAACCAATCAAATTTTCCTTTTTTCTCTTCATCTTTTTTTGATTTATTTTTTTTGCCCCAACTAGCGTTTCCTTCTTTTTTTTTGGCTCCCTTTTCAATTGGTCTTATGGTTAAATTTGGTCTAACTTTTTTTGTCCCTTCAGCAACTATTTTATCTCCATTATTTAATCCATCTAATATTTCTACGAAACCTAAGTATCTATCACCAATCATTACTTTTGTTTTCATTACTTTATTTTTTTCATCTACTTTATAAATAAAAACATTTTCCCCTTCGACAACTGTACTAGTATCAGGAGCACTTAAGCCATTTCTTACATCATATTTAATAGATATTTCTAAAAATGATCCGGGCAGTATTTCACCAGATGTGTTATCCATTTTAATTCTTGTTGCTAAAGCTCTTGTATCTTCACTTATTCTGCTAGCAAAAGAATCAACTTCCCCTTTATAAATTTTATTTTTATAACCAGAAAATTTAATATCAACCGGTAGACCAACTTTAATAAATGGTACAAAAATTTCAGGTATATCTACATCACAATATATTGAGCTAGTATCTTCAAGATTAATTAATATCGAAGATTTTGAGACCTCTATATCCTCTGAAAACTCTCTTTTTCCAATAACTCCATCAAATTGTGCAATAACTTTTCGATTTTTAAGTTCAGCAATTACATCACCTTTTTTAACTTTTTGATTAAATTTTATAGGTTTTAATATTTCATATTTTTCAATTTTAAATGATTGTGTTTGAATTGGAGTTGCAGTCCCATATGTACTAACAACATTTTCAAAAACTCTTTCCTGTGTAGTAGTTACTATTATTCCAGGAGGCGGTCTTTTACTAAATTTTTTTTTGAAATGATTTCCTATCATTGTTCTTCCAATGATCACCGTTGCAATGATTAAGAAAAAGATGATTACTATACTTGTTATTTTCGTAGACGTTTTCATAAGTTAATTTTTTCCGTATTCAGCCCATGAGCCATCGTAAATTGTCGGCATATATTTAGCATTTATTAAAGAATAAGCTAGTGCCAATACACTTGCAGTCACACCAGAACCACATGAAAATACTATATTTTTATCATTTTCAAATTTAAATGACTTAAATTTTTCCATTATTTTATCTTTACTTACGAAAGTGTGGTCCTCATTTATTAATTCAGAAAAGGGAAGACAAAAAGAATTTTTTATAGAACCACTTCTAAGACCTTTCCTTGGTTCAGCAACTTTGCCTTCAAATCTTTCTCTACTTCTTGCATCAACGACATTAAATTCTTGTGAATTAATATTTTCATTTATTTGTTTTTTATTTTTAACAAGTTCTATATTTTCTTTACATATATACTTTGAAATTTGATTAGTTACCTCTTTGTTATCTGTATATTTATTTTCTTTTTTCCATTTTTTTAATCCACCATCCAGAACATGAACTAGTTTAGGATCATGCCCATAATAAATTAAATTGTACCAGCATCTACAAGAGCTAATAACATCAGAGTTATCATAAACTACTATTCGATCATTATTTTCTATACCCATTTTGCTCATTATTTTTTCCCAAGATTTAGTATCAGTAAGCATATGTGGTAAATCAGTATCTAATTTAGAATTTTTATCTAAATCAAAAAAAATAGCATTTGGAATATGTTCCTTGTCATATTCCTCAAAACCATTTCTTTGAGTTTGAGGCATATGCCATGAGCAATCAATAATTTTTACTTTATCAATATTACTTTCTAACCAACTTGTATCGACTAGAGACATTTTATCTTTTTTCCAAATATCGTTGATGATATTCTTCAGCTGGGCAATAATTTTTGACTAAAGAAGTTTTTGTTACAACTTTTCCAGATAATTTTATGTTTACTTTTTCTATCATTTTTTCAGCAGTAATTTTTTGCTGATCATTTAAATAAAATATCTCACTTCTGTATTGGGTTCCGAAATCTGGTCCTTGAGAATTTAAGGTTGTTGGGTCGTGAATTTCAAAAAAATATTCAAGAATTTGCTCGTAAGATATTACCTTAGGATCAAAATCTAATTTTACTACTTCTGCATGATTTGTTGTGCCTGTGCACACTTCCTTGTAATTTGTTTCAGCATTGTGACCTCCACAATAACCTACTTCTGTTTTTATAATTCCAACAAGTTTACTAAACTTAATTTCTGGTCCCCAAAAACATCCTAGTCCTAAAATCGCTATTTCCATTGATAATTAACTTAATTAATCTAAAGTTAATCATATGCTATCAAAAAATCAATTAGGCTTTTTTTACATGTTCATATCGGTATGTGCATTTTCACTTATGGATGTGATTGTTAAATGGTCTGAGGATTATCCCGTTGGACAAGTATTATTTTTCAGAGGATTTTGTGGAATAATTCCTATTTTATTTCTTATTCCTAAAGATAGATATTTAGATTTTTACAAAACAACGAGACCATTTCTTCATTTTAAAAGATGTTTAGCAGGATTAATTGCTTTGGTTTCTATATTTGTAGCATTAAGAAATTTACCTTTGGCAACAGTTGTAAGTATATCTTTTGCAGCACCAATATTTATAACAATATTCTCAATTTTTTTATTAAAAGAAAAAGTTGGTATTTATCGATGGTTAGCGGTCCTAGTGGGATTTGTTGGTATAATTTTCATAACTGAACCAGGTTTTAGTTCTTTAAATTTTTATTATATTTATCCAATAATTTTTTGCTTAGGTTTATCTTACGTTGCCATTGCAATCAGAAAATTATCTTCAACAGAGCCTGCCTGGTTGATTAGTTTTTTCTTTTCATTCTCAATAATGCTTTTAAGTTTTCTATCTTTCTATCAGGGATGGATTTTGCCAAGTTTAATTGATTTATTTTTGCTCTCTATGGTAGGTATATTAGGTGGTCTTGCTAATTTATGGTTATCACAATCTTACAAATATTCAGAAGTAAGTTTAGTTTCCCCTTTAAAATATCTTGGATTAGTATTTGCAATAATTTTTGGATATTTTATTTGGAATGAAATACCAACTTTTAAAACTTTATTAGGTGCTTTATTGGTTATTGTTTCATCTATTATTATATTTAGAAGAGAGATGTATTTGAAAAAAAAGCTATCCGTTTCACGTCATGAGTAAAACCCCATTATATTGGAATAAAGCAAAAAAATATTTATCTCAAAAAGACAAAACCATGTCTTCTTTAATTAAAAAATATAAATCTCCTTCAGAAACTGTTCTAACTTCAAGAAAAGATGTTTTCTTCTCTCTTTGTAAAAGTATTATTGGACAACAAATTAGTGTTGCTGCTGCTAATTCAGTATTTTTAAAATTTAAAAAAAAATGTAAAAATAAGATTAATGCAAAAACAGTAAGTAAGTTATCAACTATTCAGCTCAAAAGTTGTGGTCTAAGTAGACAGAAAGTAAAAGGAATTAAAAGTTTAGCCAAAAAAATATTAAGTAAAGAGTTTAATCCAAGACTGATTTCAAAAATGTCTGATGAGGATGCTATTATTTATCTTTCTCAATTAAGACAAATTGGAAGATGGTCAGCAGAGATGATCTTATTATTTACTTATAATCGTCCTAATATTTGGCCTGTCCAAGATATTGGACTTTTGAGAGCTATATCAAAAAACTTTAATAAAAAGTATTTACCACCAGAAACGTATGTAAAATATTTAAATAAAAAATTTTCTCCTTACTGTTCCGTAGCAACTTGGTATTTGTGGAGAAGTATAGATCCGGAACCTATCCAATACTAAGTCGTTTTATGCTTGTTTGTTTCAAAAACTAGTTGAGCAACAATTGATAAAGCTATTTCGGAAGCAGATTTTCCTCCTAGTTTAATACCAATTGGTCCGTGTATTGAGCCAATTTCCTCATCGTTAAATCCATCTTCTTGTAATCTTTTGCATCTCTTCTCGTGAGTTTTTTTACTACCTAGAGCACCTATATAAAAAAACTTCTGTTTCAAAGCATGTTTTAGTGCTGGTTCATCAATTTTTGGATCATGGGTTAAAGTAATTAAAGCTGTATTAGAGCTTGTTTGAATTTTATTAAAAAATTCTTCAGGCCATTTATTTATAATTTTAATATTTTGAAAATTTTGTTTAGTTACAAAATATTCTCTTGGATCAATTACAGTAACATCAAAATTTAGATCTTTTAAAAATCCAATTAAATATTGTGTAATATGTACCGCACCAATTATTATCACTTCAACTGGTTTAATATAATTTTGTACAAAAATTTCAGTATTATTAATTATACCATTTTTATTTAAGTTATAATAATTTTCTATTTCATTTTTATAATTAATAAAATTTTTACTTATAGGTGTTCCTAATTTAAACATTTCAGAGGACCCGTCACTCAAATTAGTTAAAATAGCAAATCGTTCATTAGATGATTTTTTTTTTATTATTTCTTTTAATGTTTCTATTTTCATTAATTTATTTGTTCTATAAAAACAGTCATTTCTCCTCCACATGCAAGGCCTACGTCCCAAGCATTTTCATCAGAGACTTTGAAATCAATTTTCTTAAATGAATTTTTATTTTTTATTAATTCTAAACATTCAGTAATTACCCTTGTTTCGACACAACCACCAGAAACTGATCCTAAAAAATTACCTTTTTCATTAATTATCATTTTGCATCCAATTTGGAATGGAGACGATCCCCAAGTTTTAACCACTGTTACAAGAGCTACTTGTTGACCAGACTCAATCCATGAAATTGCTTCTTCTAAAATTGTATTATTAAATGATTGTTTCATTTATTATATTGTTATTTAATTTTACATTCCCTCAAAAATAATATGTTCTCTAACAGCATTATTTTCTAGATGTTTTCTAGCCTCAACATACTCCTCAGAATTATAACAATTTTTTGCAGTTTCAATATCTGGAAATTCTGCAAGAGCTACTCTAACCATTTCTCTACCTTCCAAAGTCACATTATTCGCACTTCGTGCTATTATTTTTCCAGAATATTTTTCAACCGCTTCTTTAGCCTTAACGGCATATTTTTTAAGTCTTTCGTCATCTTTTATTTCAGTATAATTCGCAATCCAATAAGCTTTCATAATTCTCCTTTTTAAATATTTTTAATTATGATACCAAATTTGTGTGAAAAAATTATTTTTAAATTTCTTTAATACATTATTATTTTTGATATTTTTATCATTAACCCACGTTAATGCTGATGAAATGTTTAATAAGGGAAAAGAAGTTTTTCTGGGGGCTGGAAATTGTGCAGCATGCCATATGCTCTCAGATGCTGGATCGAACGCAATGGTTGGTCCAAATTTAAATGAAATTAGACCTGATATTCAAAGAATTATAATGGCAGTTAGAAACGGTATAGGAGTAATGCCCGCAATGGAGGGTATACTAACTGATGAGGAAATAGAAGCAGTTGCTCACTATACTTTTATAGCTGCGGAACAATAATAAAAATTTTAACTATAATTTTTTATCCAATGTTTAGCTATATCTACTCTTTTGCAGATCCAAATATCTTTAAATTTTGTGATATAATTTAAAAATTTTTTAAGAGACTGTATTCTACCAGGTCTTCCAATTAATCTACAATGCAAGCCAACCGACATCATCTTTGGTGAAGTTTTTCCTTCCTCATAAAGGGCATCGAAACTATCTTTTAAATAATTATAAAATTGTTCACCCGAATTAAATCCTTGATTGGTTGCAAACCTCATATCATTGTTGTCAAGGGTGTAAGGAACCATTAGTTGTTTTTTATTACCTTTTTTTATCCAATAAGGAAGATCATCACTGTATGTGTCGCTACAGTATAAAAAACTACCATTATCAATTACTAAATCTAAAGTATTTTCACTACACCTACCGGTGTACCAACCAGCAGGTTGATTACCAAAAATCTTTTTTATAGATTTGACTGCAAGCTTCATATCATTCTTTTCTTTTTTCTTTGATACATTTTGATAGTCAATCCATCTCCACCCATGACTAGCAACTTCATAATTTGCTTTTTTTATAGCTGAACAAACTTCTTTATTTCTTTCCAATGCCATACCAACTCCAAAAATAGTAAGTGGAATTTTCTTTTTATTAAATAGATCATGAATTCTCCAAAATCCTCTTCTTGATCCATATTCATAAATTGATTCCATATTTAAGTGTCGACCTTTAATTGGTTTTGCTCCTAAAATTTCTGATAAAAATACTTCTGAAGTTTTATCACCATGAAGAGTACAATTCTCTGCTCCCTCCTCGTAATTAAGTACAAATTGCAAAGCCAACTTAGCATTACCAGGCCACTTTACCTTAACTTTTTTGGAACCATATCCCACCAAATCTCTTGGGTATTTTTTTTTCATTTTTTCAAAATAATTTTATCTTTTTTAAATTTATAAATAACAAGATTGTTTCCTTTTCCTTTTCTATCAACAATTAGAAAATTCATATTTTTCATAGAAATCAACGGAAAGTGCCAAATTCCAGCATTGTAATTAATCCCAGTTTGTTTTGGGACTAAAAAGGATTGGATTTTATTTACATCTGGTTTATCTCCTTTTGGTGCTACAAATACTAAAAATTTTGTATCTTCCATTGGTATAAAGGCTTGGCTTCCTAAAGGATGTTTTTCCATCATATTAATTTTCATAGGAAACCTTCTTTTTTTTGCTTTAAAAATACTAACAATTGCTTTCCCTTTGTTTTTTGATGCATCTACGTTAATCAAATTATCAAATCTTTTTGCATACCCATCATTAATATTTATAGGATTTTTTTTTGATGTATCTATTAATTGACCAAATTTAGAAAAATTTTTTTTAGTAATTTTTTTTGCTTTTATTATTCTCATCTCACAAAATTTCCGAATGCCCTTATTCTTGAAATTCCACCGTCTGGATAGATATTTATTCTAAGATAATTTTCCTTACTTCTCTTAATTAAGAATTTTTTAAAAATATGTTTCTTGTGAGCTGACAGTTTTGAATTATTTAAAATAAACTTCCAATTTTTTGAATTATTGACAATTGATTTATTGGACAGATCTTTTGAAATGCTTGCGGTTTGAATTGAACAACTATCGGGATAGTTTCCTTTAAAATGATGGGTATCTATCTCTAGTTTTTTTATTAATCCTGGTTTTCCAAATTTTATTATAAGCCAATCAAAGTTTTTTCCTCTACTTCTTCTTGTTTCCCAACCATCTCCCATATTTTTTCCTTTACCAGGTGCTATGATATTTTCAGCTCTGCCAAAATGTTCATTATTACAACCAACAATTGAAGCGCCATTTAAAACAGATGTAAGGTTGATAGTTTTGTTTCTTAAAAAGTTTTTCTCCATTTCAATTTTTCCATAAAGTCTTAGTCTTGCAACTCCACCATCTGGAAAAATGTTTAGTCTTATATAATTAAAAACAGATTTGTTTTTTGATTTGAAGCTATGGTTTCGGCTTGGCCCAAGTTTTTTTTTGCTCAGTAAAGAAATCCATTTTGTTTTCTTATTAGGCTTTGTTTTACTTAAGCAGCCCTCTAAAGAAGCATGTGTTGGTTGGTTTCCATTGAAGTGTGTTGTGTCAATGTTTATATCAAATATCTTTCCAGGTTTACCAAGTTTTAAAATTAAATAATCAAAACCTTTTGATCTTCTTCTCCTTGTTTCCCATCCATCCATCCATTTACCATGTTTGTCAAATAGTCCATCTTTAAAAACTGGAGTTTCGATTTTTAATATTCTATGAGCAGCTGCAAAAAAATCATCAGTCTTAAATATAATTTTAGATCCAATTCTTGGATCTGCTAAGTTAATCATTTTTGCATTTATAAATTTTTTCATTTTTTGCTTATTTCATTCAAACGAAAGGTTGCGATTTTTTTTACTTGTTTTTTTGCTTCAAGGAATTCACTTTCTACATCACTTTGTATTCTTTGTCTAAAATTATTCAAAATTTCATTTTTATCTTTACCTTTTACGGCAATTATAAAAGGAAAATTAAACTTTTTTTTATATTCTGAATTTAATTTTTTAAATTCCTCATACTCATCATTAGAACATTGGTTTAATTTTGCAGAGGCTTGTTCTGATATAGATTCAGAGGTCATTTTTTTTGCTATAGCAAGCTCAGGATGTGCATTTAAAATCTCTAAAATTTTATTCTTTTCGTAATTTTCATAAATATCAAGCATTTTAAACATAATATCTTCAAAGTTTTTAAATGGTTTTGACTCAAAAGCTTCCATAGCAACTGATTCAGTTTTTTCAAAAACATTACCAAATACAGACAAAAAATCAGACTTGTTAAGATCGTTAATGTTATCTATTGTTCTCATATAACTTTAAATAATTTAAGTTTGAAATTAAATGATACTATAATTTTATGACAAAGCTCACAACTCATGTTTTAGATGTGTATTCTGGTAAACCTGGCAAAGGCATCTTAGTTGAGTTATTTTATATTAATAATTCAGAACGAAAAAAATTAACTTCAACAAAACTAAATGACGATGGTAGAGCTAACTCACCATTAGCAGAAGGAGATGTTTTTATTAAGGGTAAATATGAATTAGTTTTTCATATTGGTGATTATTTTAAAAATACATCTTCAGCTAGTGATGTACCATTCTTGGATGATGTTGTTATCAGATTTGGTATTTCAGATCCCGCACAGCATTATCATGTTCCTTTACTTGTTTCACCTTGGAGTTATTCTACTTATAGAGGTAGTTAAGTGATATCGAGTTCTGTTAAATTTTTATTAAACGACAAGCTTATAGTAATCAAAAATCCAGATCCAAACCAAACATTACTTAATTACATTAGAACTGAATTAAAAAAGACTGGAACTAAAGAAGGATGTTCAGAGGGTGGCTGTGGTGCATGTACAATTGTTTTAGGTGAATTAGTCGATAATAAAATTGAATATAAAGCAATTAATTCTTGTATTTCATTTGTCCCATCATTGAATGGTAAGCAACTTATAATTGTTGAAGATTTAGTTTCTCAAAATGGAAAACTTCATCCAGTGCAAGATGCGATGGTAAAATTTCATGGTTCCCAATGTGGTTTCTGCACCCCAGGATTTGTTATGTCTTTATTTTCAATGTTTAAAAATAACAAAAGTCTTAATAATGAATTAATAACAGATTCTATATCAGGTAATTTATGTCGTTGTACTGGTTATAGACCTATAATTGATGCTGCCAAAAGTTTAAATAAGATAAACAAGAATGATCAATTTTCTAAAAATAAAAATAAAGTTATTCAGCAATTAAAAAAAATTAAACCGAAAAATGTTTATATTAAAAAAGATGATAAACTTTATTTTTCACCAAAAAATATTAAAGATTTAAAAGGTATAATTAAAAAACATTCTAATTTTAGTTTTCTTGCTGGCGGAACTGACTTATCTTTAAAAGTTACAAAAGAAAGAAAAGAAATTCCTTTTATAATTGATTTAAAAGAAATTAATGAATTAGATTTTATAAAAGTAAGTAAAAATTATTTAGAAGTTGGTTCCGCTACACCATTAATAAAATTTGAAAAAGAAATTAAAAAATATTATCCAGATTTTTATTCAGTTCTAAAAAGATATGGCTCTGTTCAAATTCGAAATGTTGGAACTATAGGCGGTAATATTGCAACCGCATCTCCAATTGGTGACTCACTGCCGATTCTATTATCTTTAAATGCAGAGGTTTTAATTGAAAGTTTTAATAAAAGAAAAGTATTACCTTTAAATCATTTTTTTCTTGATTACAGAAAAACTAAATTAAAAAAAAATGAATTTATACACTCAATAAAAATACCATTATTTAAGAAAAATATTTTTAAGGCATTTAAGATCTCAAAAAGATTTGATGATGATATTTCATCTGTTTGTGGATCTTTTAATTTTGAGATTAATAATAATAAAATTAAAGAGGTTTACATTGCATATGGAGGCATGGCTGCTGTGCCAAAAAGAGCTAAAGCATGTGAAAAAATTCTTAAAAATAAGCCTCTTACCATCAATACTTTTGATCAAGCAAAAAATTATTTAGAAAAAGATTTAAGTCCTATTGGAGACATGAGAGCTAGTAAAGAATACAGACTAGAGATAGCAAAAAATTTATTGATGAAATGTTTTGTAGAAATAAATTCTAATAAGTTATCAAGAGTAAATTAAATGAGCAAAGAGAACTATATTGAGGAAATAAGACCACATGATAGTGCCTATAAGCATGTGAGTGGATATGCAGAGTATACCGATGATATTAATGAGCCAAAAAATACAATTTATGGCGCTATTGGTTTAAGTAAAAAAGCCCATGCAATAATCAAAAATATAGACCTAACTGAAGTAAAAAAAAGTGAAGGAGTTATATCGGTAGTTACTCAAAGAGATATCCCTGGTAGGAATGACGTAGGTCCTGTTTTTGAAGGTGATCCAATCTTTCCAGAAAAAAAAGTAGAGTTTTTTGGTCAGCCATTATTCGCTGTAGCTGCTACAACTACAGAACTTGCTAGAAAGGCAGTATTAAAAGCTAAAGTTACCTATAAAGATTTAAAACCAATTATTACAATAAAAGAAGCTTTAAATAAGAAGCAATTCTTATTTAAACCTCGAAAAGTTAAAAAAGGTAACCCTTCTAAAAAAATAAAAAATTCAAAAAACAATTTAAAAGGAAATTTTACAACTGGAAGTCAAGAGCACTTTTATTTAGAGGGTCAAGCAGCATTTGTTATTCCAAAAGAAGATGATAATTTTTTAGTCTATAGTTCAACGCAACATCCATCGGAAACGCAACAATTAATTGCAAAAATGTTTAATCAAAAAAGTAATTCAATAAATGTTGAAGTCAGAAGAATTGGAGGTGGGTTTGGAGGAAAGGAAACAAATTTTATGACAGCGTGTATTTGTGCGTTGTTGGCAAAAAAATCAGGACAGCCAGTCAAACTAAGATTAGATAGAGATGATGATATAATATTGACTGGTAAAAGACACGAATTTTTATCTGAATATGAGGTTGGTTTTAATGATGAAGGAATTATCGAAGGATTAAAAATAAACTTATCCTCAAATTGTGGAATGTCACCTGATTTATCAGCTGCAATAAATGAGAGAGCTTTGCTTCATATAGATAATGCATATTATATTCCAGATATTGAGGTAATAAATAATCTTTGCAAGACAAATATTCCAACTTCGACTGCATTTAGAGGCTTCGGTGGAAATCAAGGGATGATGGCCATAGAAAATATTATAGATAATATATCAAGGTATTTAAAAAAAGATCCTATAGAAGTCAGAAAGAAAAATTTTTATCAAAAAGATAAACGAAATGTAACTCATTATGGGATGACAATTGAAGATAACGTTATTAATGAAATATTTAAAAATCTAGAAAATAAATCTAATTATAAGAAAAGATATTCTAATATAAAAAAATTTAATGAAAAAAATAGATTTAAAAAGAAAGGTATAGCTATTACACCTTTAAAATTTGGTATTTCTTTTACAACAATTCATTTAAATCAAGCTGGAGCTTTAGTTCATATTTATACAGACGGCAGTGTTCATTTAAATCATGGGGGTATTGAAATGGGTCAGGGGACCCACACAAAGATAGCTCAAATAGTGGCTAACTCTTTGGGATTACCTTATAGTTTAGTACATATTTCATCAACAAATACAGCCAAGGTTCCAAATACTTCAGCTAGTGCCGCATCTTCAACAACTGATCTTAATGGTGCTGCAGCATTAAACGCAGTAGCAAAAATTAAATTAAATTTAGAAAAATTTATTAAGAAAAAATATAAGATCTACAACCAAGAGGCAATTTATAAAGATCAATATTTAATATTTGGAAACAGACAATTTGAATTTAAAAGCATAATTCAAGAGGCATATTTAAATAGAATTTCTCTTTCTTCTTCAGGCTTCTACTCAACACCAAAAATTAATTTTGATAAAAAAAAATTTAGAGGAAGACCTTTTTATTACTTTTGTTACGGAGCAGCTGTTTCGGAAGTAACTGTAGATACATTGACTGGTGAAAATATACTGGAAAGAGTGGATATCTTGCATGATGCCGGCAAACCAATAAATCCAGCACTAGAACTAGGTCAGATAGAGGGTGGTTTTGTGCAGGGACAAGGGTGGCTAACAATAGAGGAATTAAAGTGGAAATCGGATGGTCAGATTACAACTTTCTCTCCATCAACGTATAAAATACCTGCTGTAAGTGATATTCCAAAAAAATTTAACGTAGAAATTTTTAAAGAGGGAATAAATAAAGAAAAAGTTGTTAATAAAGCAAAGACGACTGGTGAACCTCCTCTAATGCTAGCCATGAGTGTTTTTTATGCAATAAAAGATGCAGTTGCTTCAATTGGAAATTATCAGTTTGCACCAGAACTAAATGCACCAGCAACCCCTGAAAGAATTTTAATGAGTATTAACAAAATTAAAAATAAAATAAAAAATTAAAATGGAAGATAAAAAAAAATTTATGGCGAAAGCTATTGAACTTTCAATAAATAGTGCAAATACAATTGGTGGTCCCTTTGGAAGTGTTATAGTTAAGGATGATAAGATTATTGCAGAGGGTTCAAATAAAGTTACTTCTTCAAATGATCCAACTGCTCACGGAGAAATAGTAGCAATTAGAGAAGCCTGTAAAAATTTAAATACTTTTGATCTTTCTGGATGTGAGATTTATACTTCTTGTGAACCTTGCCCGATGTGTCTCTCAGCAATTTATTGGTCAAGGTTGGATAAAATATATTATGCAAATACTAGAGAAGATGCAAAAAATATAGATTTCGATGACTCCTTTATTTATACAGAAATCCCAAAAAAAATTGATGATAGGAAAATTAAAATGGTACAAATGCTCAGAGATGAAGCTTTAAAAGCATTTGAAATTTGGGATAAAAAAGTAGATAAAATAAAATATTAATGGAATTTTTACCTTATACAATAAAATGGTTAGAAGTTATTCTTAGATGGGGTCATGTATTATTTGCAATATTATGGGTAGGTAATAGTTTTTTATTTAATTACTTAGATAATAATTTAAATAAAAATATAACAAGTGATGATATCGATGGTGAAGGATATCTGATGCATTCTGGTTTTTTTTATAAACTTTCAAGGTTAAAAACATCTCCACCTCAAGATTACTTAAATAGATTAGTAATCTTCAAGTGGCAAAGTTACTTAACCTTTGTAACTGGAATGTTGCTCTTAGTTGTAATTTATTATTATAACGCTGGAGTATTGATGGTTGATAAGCGTGTTCTGTTAATGCCTCCTAGTTATGCCATTATTATCTCGCTTTTATCATTGATTGTAGCTTGGTTTATTTATGATCTCTTATGCAAATCAAAATTAATTGAGAATAATATTTTATTTATAAGCACAGGAATAATTTTGTTAACTCTCGTTTCTTTCGGTCTCACAAAATTATTTGGACCTAAATTTGCAATTTTGAGTGTTGGATTAATCATTGGTACTAATATGTTTGGTAATGTTTTTACAGTAATTATACCTAATCAAATGAACATAATTAGTAGTAGTGAAAAAGGCGAAAAATTTGACATGAGTTTATCTTTAGCAGCTAAACAACGATCAATTCACAATAATTATTCAACTTTTTTAGTTCTGTTTATAATGCTTTCTGGGCATTCGAGCTTTTTAGTTTATCATCAATATAATTGGTTAATATTATGTGCGATTGCCGTTATTTCTGGTGTAGCAAGACATTATTTTAATTTGAGAGGAAGAAACATTCATAGGTTGTATATTCTAATTTCTTCAATAATAGCACTTATCGTTCTTGCAGTTTTAGTTTTATTATTTAAATAACTAGATATAAAAAATTATGTCTGAAAAAATGATTGTCAGCTGGGACGAGTACAACAAAACTGTTGAGAAGCTTGCAATCCAAATTGATGAAAGTGGATATAAACCAACAATACTGATTGGCATCATGCGTGGAGCAGCACCAATGATAGATGTATTAAGCAGAATATTTAAATTAAAATGTGCATATCTTGCAGTTGAGTCTTACAGTGGCAAAGGAGTAGAGGATGAGCAGGGAGATATTGTGTTTTCAAGAGAAATGAGTTCGATAGCACCCAGTATGGGTGGGAAAATACTTTTATGTGATGATTTATCTGATACTGGAATTACTTTCAACAAGAGTATAGACTGGTTAAAAAAATACGAACCCATTAAGGATAAAATAGAAGATATTAAAACTGCAACATTATTTAAAAAAAAGAAATCAACATTTGAGCCAGACTTCTGCGCAAATAGACTTCCTGATAATCCTTGGATAGTACAGCCCTTCGAAATTTATGAAGAATTAAGGATCGAAGAAATCAAAAAAAAACATCAGACATAAAAAAGGCCAGTTAAAAAACCGGCCTTTTAAAATTTTTTAAATGAAAACTGATTACTTAGGTATATCTCCTTCAACACCTTTAACGTAAGTCATCATTCCTGCAAGCATTCCGTCATCTGCAGTTTTGCCCTCAGCAACCATTAAATTGCCTTTCTGGTCATAAATTGGTCCTGTGAAAGAATGAACTTTTCCAGATGCTAAATCTGCCTGAAGTTTTTTAACTTTTGATCTTAGGTCAGCTGGCATTTGTGAGTCTAAATCAGATATTACAACCATGCCATCTCCAATACCATGCCAAGTATCTTTTTGGCTCCATGTACCATTTGCAACGGCTTTAACTCTATCTACATAATATGGTCCCCAATTGTTTTCAACTGAAGTCAATACAGCTTTAGGAGCAAACTTGTCCATATCACTTGCTTGTCCAAAAGCATATACTCCAGCTTTTTCAGCAATTTGAACAATAGCAGTACTATCTGTATGTTGAGCAATTACATCAGCACCTTGGTCAATTAAAGCTTTTGCTGCTTCTGCTTCTTTACCTGGATCGTACCAAGTGAAAGCCCAAACAATTTTAGTTTTAATATTTGGATTAACTTTTTGAGCCGCTAAAGTAAATGAATTGATACCCCTGATAACTTCAGGAATTGGAAAAGATGCAACATAACCAATAACATTTGATTTTGTCATAGTTCCAGCAATTGTTCCTAAGATAGTTCTACCTTCGTAGAATCTAGCTGCGTATGTAGAAACATTTGGATGTTCTCTTTTATATCCAGTAGCATGTTCAAATTTTACATTTGGAAACTCTTTTGCAACTTTGTTAGTTGGATTCATATATCCAAAACTAGTTGTAAAGATAACATCATGACCAGAATTAGCTAATTGTCTAAGAACCCTCTCGGCATCAGCACTTTCTGGAACACCTTCTACGTAAGTTGTTTTAAATCCGGCAGCTTCAACAGCTTTTCTACCTACATCATGCTGATATGTCCATCCATGGTCACCAGTTGGGCCAATATAAACAAATGCTGCTTTAACATCTTTTGCAGTTGCAGCTACAGTAAACGTAAATAATAAAACTAAAGAAGAGACGAAAGAACGAATAAAAAATTTATGCATAAATTTATTTCCCCTTTTGATTTTTTAATAAGACTAAACTTAGATTAAATTATCTAAAAAAAAATAATTATTTTGTAATTAATTGTCTTTATGAAAAGATTTCCCCAAAGAACTAGGAGTACTTAGCCTTATTTTTCTACTATCACGAGAAATTACAACTAAAACTATTATTGTAACAATGTAAGGTAGAGCTGTTAAAAATTGTACAGGAATTCTTACTCCGATTGCTTGCATATGAAATTGAATAATAGTCAATCCTCCAAAAATCATAGCACCGATTAAAATTTTAATTGGGTTCCATGTCGAAAAAACGACTAAAGCTAGTGCAATCCAGCCCCTACCGCCTGTCATATTTTCAATCCACTGAGGAGTATAAATCATTGATAAATATGCACCTGCAAGTCCACACATAGCGCCTCCATAAAGTATACAAGCGTAACGTACTAACCTAACATTTATTCCTTGATTAGATGCAGACTCAGGTGAGTCTCCTACAGCTCTTACAATTAATCCAATTTTTGTTTTTTTTAAAAAATAGCTAGTTATGAAGGGAAGGGCAAAAGCAAAATAAAAAACAATTGAATGTCCAAATAATATAGGGCTTATAAGTGGCATTGTGTCTTTTAAACCTTCAAACAAAACAGGAAACTCTTTTCCAGGTATGCCTACAAAATTTTTTCCTATCATCGCAGAAATACCAATTCCAAATATGGTAAGTGCCAAACCAGTGGCAACATGATTTGTAATCAATGTTTGAGTAAGGAATGCAAAAATAGTTGAAATTAAAACTCCAGCTAACATTGCCCCAAAAACTGCTATAATCAAACTTCCTGTCACTGTCATTAATGCGAAGCCTGATATAGCGCCAATGATCATCATTCCTTCAACACCAAGGTTTAGAACACCAGACCTTTCTGTAATAAGTTCACCACAAGACGCCAGGATCAAAGGAACAGCGGAGGCCATGATTGATGCAATTATCAGTCCAATAAAATTTATATCGACGATCATTTTTTTGTACCTATAAATTTAATTTTGAAAAAAAGTAAATAATCTGATGCTAAAAGAAAAAATAAAATCATTCCTTGAAAGACTTGACCAGTATATTTAGGAATTTGCATAAATATTTGTGCTGTTTCAGCACCTAAATAAGTTATTGCAACAACTAGAGATGCAAAGATGATGCCAACAGGATGCAAACGTCCTAAAAATGCTACTATTATTGCAGTAAAACCATAATCTGGAGAAACTTCTCTATGAAGCTGTCCAATAGGTCCTGTTATTTCCCCAACTCCAGCTAAACCTGCACATGCACCACTTATTAAAAAAACTAGGATAATCATTTTTTTACCTTTGTAGCCGGCATATTTTGCTGTTTTTAAACTAAAACCTGAAACTTTCATTTGGAAACCCAAATATGTTTTATAGAAAACAAACCAACTTATGACTACTGCAGCCAATGCTAAAAATATTCCTGCGTGAATTCTTAGCCCTTCAAATAACAACGGAAGTCTTGCAGAATCACTGAACTGTCTTGTTTCAGGAAAATTAAATCCCTCTGGATTGCTCCAAGGACCAACAACAAGATAGTCTAAAATTAATTTTGAAACATATACCAACATAAGACTTACTAATATTTCGTTTGTATTAAAGTAAGTTTTTAAGATTGCAGGTATGGATGCATATAGCATACCACCGATTGCACCAGCTAAAATAACTATTGGAAGAATATAAAATCCCTCTTGATCATAAAATAATAATGCAACTCCTCCAGAAACTATAGCTCCGAAAGTTAATTGACCTTCGGCTCCAATATTCCAGTTATTACTTTTAAAACAAAAAGATAAACCAATTGCTATCAAACAAAGTGGAGTAGCTTTTAAAAGTAATTCGCTAAAACCATACTTGTCTGCAATTGGAACTATGAAAAAAAATTTAAGAGCTTCAAATGGTTTAAAACCTAAAATTAAAAAAATCAAACCACCTGCTACTAATGTAAGAAAAATAGCTAGAACTGGTGTGAAGAAAAATATAACCTTTGAAGGCTGATCTCTTTTTACAATTTTAATCAATTTCCTCCTCCCATAAGTATCCCAAGTTTTTCAGAGGTAACCTCTTCAGCATTCATAATTTTTGATAATTTTCCTTTATGAATTACCGAAATTTTATCACTTAACTTTAATAACTCATCAGTATCTGTAGATATCAATATGATTGATTTATTTTGTTCATTAATTTTAATCAATGTCTCATGGATATAATTTATCGCTCCAACATCTAGACCCCAAGTTGGATTAAAACAAATTAGTAAATCTGGAGATGTTATTAATTCTCTTCCTATAATTAATTTTTGCAGATTTCCTCCAGACAAGAATTGACTTTTTAATTCTATGTTGTCCGTATTAACATTAAAATCTGAAATTATTTTTTTTGAATGTTCTTTAATCTTGTTTTCATTTATCAACCCATTATTAAAAAAATTTGAGGACTTAAAATTATTTAGAGCTACATTTTCAAAAATTGCCATTTGTGGAATTGCAGCTTGCTCAAGCCTATCTTCTGGAGAAAAAGCCATCAAATATTCTCTTCTATCTTGAGGATTTAAATCTCCTATGTAATTATTATTAAATTCAATAGATCTCTTTTCCGAAATAATTTCACCGCTTAATACTTGAAATAATTCACTTTGACCGTTTCCTGATATACCGGCAATTCCCAAACATTCACCTCGATTAACAGAAAAATTAATATCAACCAAATTTGTTTCAAAAGGATCTTCACTTGTAAAATTAAGATTGGTTATTTTAATCAATTGATCTGATGATGTTTTTGATATTTTTTTCTTAATAGTTTTTAAGTTCTGACCCACCATTTTGTTAGCAAGTGACTCAATATTTTCATTCTTAATTTGGCTTACAGAAACTAATTTTCCTCTTCTCATTACAGCAACTTCATCACAAAGTTGCATAACTTCCTTTAATTTATGGGTTATATAAATAATTAAAATTCCTTCTTCAGAAAATTTTTTCAAAGATAAAAACAATTCACTTGTTTCTTGTTCTGTTAATACAGATGTTGGCTCATCCATAATTAAAACTTTTGGACTCCTTATTAGGCATCTTATTATTTCTACTTTCTGCTTTTGACCCGCTGAAAGATTTAGAACAGGAATATCAAGATCAATTGAAAAATTATATTTTCTCATAGTTGTATCAATTTTTTCTCTCAAACTTTCTCTTTGTTCATCTGAGTCTATTATTAAGTTTTCAAATACTGATAAAGTTTCGAAAAGGTTAAAATGCTGGAATACCATTCCAATATCATTTTTTTTTGCATCTAATGGCGAATTAAGCTTTAGATTATTTTCATTTAAATAAATTTTTCCTTCGTCCGGAATGATGACGCCTGATAGAATTTTAACCAGTGTAGATTTTCCAGCACCATTTTCTCCAAGAAGAGCATAAATTTTACCACTACTAAACTCGAGTGAAACATTATCGTTTGCGATACACCCAGGATATATTTTTGTTACATTTGAAATTTTAAGGTTTGTATTCATTAATTAATTTAATGGTATAGAATTTCCATCTTTATTTTCCTGATATTGATCTGATAAAGTTTGATATTTTTTTTTAATTTCGTCTAATTGATTTAAAATTTTTTCTTTTTTTTCAGGAGGTAAATTATCAATAAGTAAATTTATATTTTGACTATTCCAGTAAGAATTTTCTTTATTATATTTTCCATCATTAATTTTAAATACTTCTTTCAGTATATTTAAATCGTGAGGGATATTGAAATCATTATTTGTTACACTATACGGAAACAAATAATAAAAATTATCAAATCCAGAAAAAGTGATTGCACTCAAACACATACTGCAGGGCTCATGTGAACTTAAGAACATGCAGTCTTTTTCATTTGGTCTTATATTTGCCTTTAGTTCATAAAATTTTTTAAGAGTGTGCATTTCTCCATGCCACAATGGATTTTCTATTTCATTGTTTGTTTCTGCAACTACAAGCGATAAATCATCTTTTTTAATTATTGCTGCCCCAAATATTTTACTACCTTTGTCAACACCTTGTTCAGTTAAGGGTAAAACTTCTTTTAAAAATATATTTAGTATCTTTTCTAGGTCTTTTTCATTCATATGCTTGAACCATCAAATAAAGAACACAATTGTTACTATAATTAAATTAAAAGTAACAAGAAATAAATTATTTATACAACTTAAAAGTTAATAATTTATGAAACAAAAATGTTAATTTAAAATTATGTCAAAATTAAAATCAGCAATAAGTCTAGTAATTATATTAATTTTTTTTTCAGGGTGCCAAACTGTTAAAAACAAAACAGATGCTATTGTTGAGAAGGAAAATGAAAAATTAAGTAAATTTCTTGGAAAATCAGCTAGCGAACTTCAGATGGAGCTTGGAAAACCAGATGAAGACTTTAAAAATGCTAAAGGCAATTTTGAGTTTGTTTATAATAGTAAAAAATACCTTGTTCCATGTGAACGTAGGTTTGAAATAAATTCAGAAAATATAGTTGTGGGTTTTGTTTCAAACGGTTGCTTTTAAAATTTATTAATTAAAATAAATCTGCTCATTATAGGTTTTTTTTACTATCTAAAGTGGAGTTGTTCTAAACTAATCAGTTTTTTTATATTAATTCACAGCCAATAATGTAACGTCTATTTAGTTAACGACGGAGGTTATATGGCTTCAAGAAAAACAAAAGCGGGCTCTACAAACAGTCCGGATAAAAAACTTCCATTAAATAAATCCATACCTTTAGGAATTCAGCACGTGCTAGCAATGTTTGCTGGTAATATAACGGTTCCTATAATTGTGGCTGGAGTTTTTGGTCAAACGCCTGAACAAAAAATATTTTTGATTCAAATGGCTTTGTTTGTTGCGGGAGTTGCAACAATTATCCAAACAGTTGGATACAAAGAAATTGGTGCAAGACTTCCTATTGTTCAAGGAACAAGTTTTGCGTTTATACCAATTATGCTACCATTTAAAGCAGCAGGATTAGGTGCGGTATTTACAGCAGCGTTCATCGGAGGAATTTTTCAAATTTTTATTGGAAAAGTTTTAAAACCAATAAGACATCTATTCCCACCATTAGTCACTGGTATAGTTGTACTCATGATTGGATTTAGTTTGCTTAAAGTTGGTTTTATGTATGCTGGTGGAGGTGGATGGTTAATGAATAATAAACCTGAAATCTTTGCAAATGCAAATCATTTAACGGTTGCTTTCACAGTGTTTATAGTTGCTATCTTTTTTAATCTTAGAGGTAAAGGGATGGCTTCTGCAGGATCAATTTTAATTGGAATAGTAGCCGGCTTCATAGTTGCAGCTGCACTCGGAATGGTTAACTACGGAAAAATTGCTTCTGCATCATGGTTTGCATTTCCAATGCCACTTCAATATGGAATTGATTTTGTACCCGGTGCAATAATTCTAATGTTGTTTATGTCAGTTGTTACAACAATTGAAACAATTGGAGATATAAGTGCTACTACAATGGGTGGTGCTAAACGAGAGGCAACAGATAAAGAAATATCAGGTGGAATTATGGCAGATGGTGTTGGTACTGCATTTGGTGCAATATTTAATGCGATGCCAAATACATCTTATTCGCAAAATGCTGGATTAGTTGCGTTTACAGGAGTTGTAAGTAGACACGTTGGAACTATAGCTGGAATAGCTTTGGTTCTTATGGGATTATTTCCAAAATTAGGTGGAATAATTGCAGCGATGCCCGAGTCTGTGATTGGTGGAGCGGCAATCATTATGTTTGGTATGATTGTAGCTGCTGGTATTAAATTGATTTCAAGGGCAGAAATGGATCAAAGAAATTTATTAATCTTAGCTCTTTCTCTGTCTTTCGGAATCGGAATGTCATTGTTACCAGACTTTGTGAAAAATATTCCAGATTTTGGAATAAGTTTAAAACTACTGTTAACAACTGGACTTATACCCGCTGGATTACTAGCATTTGTTTTAAATGCTATAATGGCAAAGAAATAATTAATTTAAACTTGTGGGGAGAAATCCCCACAAGCAAGGTTTAAGACTTATTTAATTTCAATAAGCTTCTTTTTTTTATGTTCTGGAATTATTCTTTCACAAGATATTGTTAAAAGACCATCTTTAAGCTCAGCACTATTAACTTTTACATCATCAGCTATAGTGAATGATCTTGCAAATTGTCTTTGAGAAATACCTTTATGAATAATTTCTCCATTAACATCACTGTCCTCAGACTTATTAACTTGTTTTGTTCTTACGGTTAATAAATTGTCCTCGAACTCAACCTCAACGTCTTTTTTGCTAAAGCCAGCCAATGCTACTTCAATTGCATAGTTGTCTTTACCTGTCTTTCGGATGTTGTAGGGTGGATAATTTGACTGCATTGTCAAATTCCCATTTCCCAACATATTTTCAAATTGGTCGAACATATCATCAAAGCCAATTGAAAAAGGTCTAAGTGAGTTAAATATAGATAGATCCTTACTTGTCATAATATCCTCCTTTGTTAAGCAAGTTTATTTTTGTAAGCCCCATTAGGCGACATACTAGATTTATATGGTAATTAATTTGTTTTTTTCAAGATTAAAAGTGTGCTAGATTTTTTTTGAAATTTTTAACGCAAATGCATAGTCAATAGCAATTTCTTCTATTGCCCCATCTCTTCCAGATTTTCCACCATGACCAGCATTCATTTCGGTTTTTAAAAGAAGTAAATTATTATCTGTTTTATAGTCTCTAAGTTTTGCTGTGAACTTTGCAGGTTCATCAAATAAAACTCTATTATCACTTAAACTTGTTGTAATAAAAATATGTGGATAATCCATTTTTTTAATATTGTTATAGGGTGCATATGAAAAAATATAATCAAAGTGTTCTTTATTCTCTTTTGCATTTCCAAATTCGTCAAATTCTCCCACAGTTAAAGGTAAAGAATGATCAAGATTTGTTGTTAAAGAATCCACAAAAGGAACAGCCATGATAATTCCTAAAAATAATTCAGGAGATTGATTGACCACAGCTCCCATTAATAATCCTCCAGCTGATCCACCCATTCCAATAATATTTCCTTTTGACGTATAATTCTTATCGATCAAATATTTTGCTGCGTAAATATAATCTTCAAAAGTATTTTTTTTGTTTGTTAATTTTCCCTCTTTCCACCACTTCATACCTCTTTCCATACCACCTCTTATATGGGCTGTGGCCCAAATTATATCTCTATTGATAAGACTTAATCTTGTGGAAGAAAAACTTGGGGACATAGAATTTCCATAAGACCCATATCCATATAATAAAACATTTGCAGAGCCATCAATTTTTGTTTTTTTGTGTCTTGTGATTGTTAATGGAACCATCCTTCCATCATGAGATTTAAACTCAATTCTCTCAACAATATAGTCATCTTTATTATGACCAGAGGGGATTTCTTGTTCTTTAACAAGTTCTTTAGATTTTTTTTCTAGATTATATTTAAATACTCTAGAAGGAGTTTTGGGCGATGAATATCCTAAATAAACTTGATCAGTATTTCTATCTTTTTGAGTTAAGCTTACTCCTGGAACATAAACAGATTCATCAGAAAAAATTAATTCTTCTTCTATATTTGTAGAAATATTTTTAACAAATAATTTATCTAGTGCATCTGATGTTTCACCACGAATAATCCAATTTTTAAGAAATGTTAATCCACCAATTAAAACCTCATCTTTTGCTGGAATATATGTTTTCCAATTTTGATTTTCTAAATTGTCACAAATATCGATTTTAAAGTCTTCAGCATTTTTATTTGTATGATTATAAAATTTACCATCCCATGAATTAACAGAATATAGAACACCTCTTTCTCTTTTAATAATAAGTTTTGGAGATGGATTTAATTCATCTGATTTAAAGTAATATTGCTCCGAGGTATTATGGTCAGAAGTATTTATAAAAAAATATTTTTCATCTGAGCTTTTTCCAATTCCCACTGTAAAAGCTTCACTTTTCTCCTCAAATATTAATTCATCTTTGCCATCAAAATCTCCTATTTTGTGTCTGTATATTGTTCTTGCTCTATGATTTTTATCAAGTTTAGAATAAAAAATATATTTATCATCTAAACTAAATGTTATTCCACCTGATGTTTCTGAAATTTCTTTTGAAATAATTTTGTTTGTTTTTATATCTCTTAAATAAATTGTATAATATTCAGAACCTTTAAGATCTAAAGAGTATCCAAGATATTTATCATTATTACTTACTTCTAAATCTCCAACCCCAAAATATTCAGTTTTAAGTTTCTCTTTTTCTTTATCTCCATTCCATATTTCCTCAATATTTTCTGAACCAATTTTTTTTCTTAGTTTTATGGAATAATTTCCTTTTGTTGTAGTCTTTGTCCAATACTCATAGGTATGATCTTTATAGGGTAAAGATTCATCATCTAATTTAATTCTTCCTTTAATTTCATCAAATAATTTTTTTTGAATATCTTTAGTATCTTTTAAATGATGATCTGTATAAGCATTTTCATCTTCTAAATAATTTTTTACCTCAGGATCTAACTTACTTTTATCTTTAAGAACCTCTAAAATATTATCTTGATGAATCCAGCTGTAATTATCTTCCCAATCAATATTGTGACAAGTTTTTATCTCTAGTTTTTTTTTAAGTTGTGGTACTTTCATTTAATAAGGAAATATATGAATATTATAATTTATCTACTTGTAATTTTAGTCATCTTATATTTTTTATTAAGATGGTGGTCAAATATTTCTCCAAAAAAAATGTCAAAAGGAGTGAGGCTGATAACAATTTTATTATTGGCTTTATTAGCAGTTTTATTTGCTATTGGTGGAAAATTTCTACTCACGTTGCCATTAACTCTTGCAAGTCTTGCTCTAGTTAAACTTAAAGGTTTATCATTGATTCAATTGCTTTCTCTTTATAGGCTTATTCAAACCTTAAGAAATTCTGGAAGATTTTCTTTTAATCAATATCAAAATAATAACTCTTCATCATTATCAATATCTGAGGCATATAAAATTTTAAATTTAGATATTAATAAAAAACCAACTAAAGAAATAGTTAATAAAGCTTATCAAAAAATCCAAAAAAAAATACATCCAGATATTTCTCCTGAAACATCAAGACTTTCAGCAATAGTTAATGAGGCTAAGGAAATTGTATTAAAAGATATTAGTTAATTTTTTAATTTATTAATTATTTCAACTACATCATTTACTAAAATTGAGTTTGGATCTGCATTAGTACCATGGGTTATTTCATCAATCTTATATCCATCAGGAACTATTCTATAATAGTTCGCGCTATAGTCTGTATATGCTTTTGGAGCGTCTAAGAGAAATACAATACTTTTTTTTCCACATTGTGAAACAACATGTGAACCAAATGAATCGTTTCCAACATACATATCTGAAATACCAAGGTATGGAATTAAATCATATATTCTTTTGCTACTTAAAGTTAAAAAATTTTTTTTCTTTAATTTAGATAAAATCTTATTTTCAACTTCTTTTTCATTTGGACCACATAAAATAAAAAAAAAATAATCATCTAGTTCATTTAACTTATTTATTAAATTAGCATAATTACTTGACCCCCATCTTGTAGTTGGACCTGAGGAACCTGCACCAATTACTATTTTATAACTATTATTATTTAATTCTTCTTTGACTTTTTTGATTCTATCTTTATCGATAAAAAAATTAGTTTCAGTAAGACAATTATCAATATTAAGAAAATTTTCTGTTAACTTTTTTGCTGATTTAACCAGGTGTAAATTTTTTTTATTTTTAGATTTATATGACCATATGTTCTCAATACCAGCTATTTTTGCTGCAAAATATAATCTTAAACTTGGATAATAAATTAATAAATTTTGAAAATGAAATTGTTTAAGAATCTTACTAAGATTAAAAATGTCTAAAAGTTTTTTGTGATATTTATCTAAATAATAAACATCCTCAATAAGAGGATCATCAGCTAGTGCTTCTTTTAAATTTTTACAGAGAGTTATAATAGTTACTGGTCCATGTTTTTTAGCAATTTGATGACAATAGGAAAGATGAAGTAGATTTGCGCCTAAGCCAATATAACTTAAATAGATACCTGTTTTCATAAACTTTTATACATTTTTTTAATTAATTTTTTACCAAAAATATTAAATTTAAAATTATATTTATTTTTTAAATGTAAAGAATTTTTATTTGATCCAATTAAGAATTTACTTTCTTTCTTTCTAAAAAATTTTTTATTAATTGAAAAATATTTTCGATAATCTAATTTGTTAAGATTATAAGCTGTTTTAATTATTTCAATGCCAGAAAGTTTTTTTCCTGCTGAAATAATATAATCTTTAGATTTTAAGTTAGATGTGAGGTATATAGCTTTAACTACATCGGTAATCCAAGAATAATCTCTAAATGTATTTAAATTTCCAACAATAATCTTTTTTTTATTTTTAGATCCCAAACAAACTTTTTTTATAAAAAAATCATTGTTTCTCAATGGTGACTCAATTTGCAAGAATATTAAATTTGATAAATTTAATCCAAATTTTCTATATATTTTTATTAAATTAAATACTTTCTGCTGAGCTTTGATATATGGGTTGTTGTTTGAAGAGTATTTACAATTTAAATGAATAAGTCCGTTTTTTGGTTGAAATATATAACCTGAGTTAGCTTTAAAAAATTTAGTATCTAATTTTTGACTTTTTAAAATATCTAAGAAATTTTTAGTACCGTCATAATGCGAACTTAGAGTTTCTTTTTTATTTTTAAAACTTTTTGTTAAAGAGCTTTGTCCACTAAAATAGAAAATTTTTTTTGGGTTATATTTTTGAATAATATTTTTAATTTGGTTTTTTTTACTTGTATTAAGTTTTTCAAATTTTATTTTATTTTTTATTTTGAGATATTTATAATTAATAAATTTTTTACTTAATGATCTTGAAGTTACAATTACTTTTTCTTTCTTTTTCAAAAGTTCAGCTGATAAATATGCCCCTAATACGCCTGAACCAATAATTAAGTTTACTCTTTTATTCATTATTATTTTTATTATTATGTGTTTTAAAAAATATATGAGTTTAATAAAAGGAATATATGCAGCTTCAATGTCATTGTTAAATGATGATTTAACACTAAATGTTGAAAAAACTATTAAACACGCAGAGATGGTTATTGACAATGGTTGTCATGGAGCAGCTATTTTTGGAAGCACTGGACAGGCCCAACTTATACCTATCTCTGAAAAAATTAATTTGTTAAATCATCTGACCTCAAGCAAACACAAAGAAAAGTATATTATTGGTACTGGTTTAAATTCTTTAGGTGAAACAATTAATTTAATGAGGGTTTCTAAATCTTTAGGTTTTAATAGATTCCTAATCATGCCACCTGCTTACTATAAATATGGAGATAAAGAGGTAATAGAATTTTATAGCAAAATAGTAGAAGTAATTTCTGATTGTGAAATAGTACTGTATAATTTTGAAAAACTATGTGGTTATAAGTTTAGCATTGAGTGTATTGAAGAGTTGGTTAAAAAATATCCAAAAAATATTATTGGAGTAAAAGATAGTTCTTACAATCTTTTTGAAAACTTAAAAATTGATAATTTTTCAGTTTTACCTGGATCAGAATCTAAATTATTTAAAGGACTTCAATTAGGCTGTTCAGGAATAATTACAGCTACATGTAATGCCACTTCTGTACTGGCAAGAAAAGTATATGATGATTTTAATGATGGAAACGATCAGACAGTAAATCAAAGCCTTTGTGATGTAAGAGCTGAATTTGAAAAATATAATTTAATCTCAGGTTTACATACATACTTTAGTAAAAAAGAAATGTATTATAAAAATCTTTTACCACCACTTAGCATTCTAAATGCTAAAGATGAGTCAGATTTAATCAATAATTTAGAGAAATTAAATTTTTCAATTAAAAATACTAAGGCGGCTTAGATGCAACTGGCTAGATTTTTAAATAATGTTTTTAAAAAAGATGGATTTATATTAGTTGATGCTAATTCAAAAAGTTACATTATTGGAAATCCAAAAAGTGAAAACCCAATAAAAGTTAAAATTTTAAATAAAAATCTTCATTATAAATTATTGTTTCATCCTGATTTATACTTTGGTGAAGCTTATACAGATGGTGAAATAACTATTGAGAATGGAACATTAACTGATTTTTTGGATCTCTCTTTAATGAATTTTGGTAGAGGTGACTTAAATTTTTTTAGTTATATAATTAATAGATTAAGAGGTTCTTATAGATATTTAACTAATTTTAATTTTATAAAAAAATCTAAGATGAATGTTTCACATCATTATGATATTTCGGATGATCTTTATGACTTATTTTTGGATCCTAAAAGACAATATTCATGTGCATATTTTAAAAATGAAACAGATACATTGGAAACTGCTCAAAATAATAAAATTCAACATATAATAAAAAAACTTAATATAAAGCCAAATCAAAAAGTTTTAGATATTGGATGTGGATGGGGTTCTTTAGCAGTAGATATTGCAAAAAGTGCAAACTGCGAAGTAACAGGTATTACACTTTCAGAAAACCAGTTTAATTACTGTAAGAAAAAAGCAAAAGAACTTAATTTAGAAAATCAATTAAACTTTAAGTTAATGGATTATAGAGAGCTCAATGAAAAATTTGATAGAATAGTCAGTGTTGGAATGTTTGAACATGTAGGAAGAAAATTTTATAAAAAATTTTTTTCACAAGTTGAAAAACTTTTAAAAGATGATGGGGTATCATTAATTCATACAATAGGATCAGTTAATCCACCAAGAGATCCACATCCATGGATCACTAAGTATATTTTTCCAGGAGGTTATACTCCTAGTTTAAGTGAAGTAACAACACCGATTGAAAAAGCAGGCTTAATTGTTGCAGATATTGAGGTTTTAAGACTTCATTACTCACATACACTAAGACATTGGAAAGAAAATTGCATTCGAAATAAAGACAAAATAATTCAAATGTTCGATGAAAGATTTTTTAGGATGTGGGAATTTTATCTTGCTGGTTGTGAGATGGCATTTAAATGGGGCGATCAAGTTGTATACCAATTTCAATTAACAAAGAATTATTCTTCTACACCTGTTACAAGAGACTATATTTATCAATAAATAATTGGTAGAAACTAAATCTCTTAAAATGAAAAAAAAGAAAAAAAAATTAAAAAAAAGTATTTCTAAAAATCAAAGAAAAACTAAAAAAAGAGTTAAAAAAATATCTAAAAAGTCAAATAAATTTAAGATTAAAAATAAATCTGTAAAAAAAATTAATAATCGAAGAAAACAAAAAAAATTAAAAAAACCAAAACAATCAAAAAAAATTTCAAAAAAATCTAAATCTATTGTATCAAAGAAACCAGATTTTCTTTTAAAAGTAGTTAACTTTCAAAATTCTTTAAAGCCTGAATTTAAGTTTAGATTAAATTTTGGTTTTGAAAAATATATCCAAGCATTTTTTGATAAAATAGCAGACACAATTTCACAGTATAAAATTCTAAAAAAAGATGAAGCAAGAAGGTTAAAATTAGAAAAACAAGAAAAAGAACGATTAGAAAAGATTGAAGCTGCAAAAGAAAAGCAAAAAGAGGCTGAATTAAAAGTTAAATTAAAAGAACAAGCTTTAAAAGATGAAATTAGATTAGAAAAACAAAGAACAAAAGAAATAAAATTATTCTTAAGAAAAGAACAAGCTCTTTTAAGAATTGAACAAGCAGAAAAACAAAAGCAATTTTTACAACAATTAAAATTAGATAAACAAATTGAAAAATTCAGAGTTAGAGAGGTTAAAGAATTAGAGAAATTGGAAAAAATTTCCTTAAGAGAAAAGAGAGAGGATTATGCTGGCTTACAACAAAGAATAGAAAAATTAAAAGAAAAATATCGAATTATAAGAGATCAAAAAATTAGAGAAAGAGTAGAAGCTTTAGGAGTTAAAATTCAGGGAGATGAAGATAGAGAAACACTTTTACAAAAAGAAAAAGAATATACTTTAGCTAGACAGAAAATTGAGTTTGCTCTCGAAAGTTTTTACAGAAGTGCTAGCAGTTTAGTATTTCAATTAAACAAAAGACACTTAACGAGACATATGTCCATCTTTAGATGTATAGACAGAAGATTTGAAACAGGAGAAATATTTGTTAAATGGGATGAGGCCTCAGATGATGAATGGCTTTTATTAATTTATATAAAAAATAACTCACCAGACGAAGGAATAGTTATCGAAGATAAAACCAATCCAGAAAAAAATATTTCTCACGAGTTTAAAAATAATGAAATATTTAAGGCCTCAGATATTATGGTAGATGCACTTACGCAGTTAATCGCAAGAAAAAGAGCTAAAAATATCAATTAAATTATCTTAAATAATTAAGTATCATTTAGGATGTTATTTTCATCTGCATTAATGATCATTTTATATTTAATATTTAGGTATGTTATTGCATGGATAAGATATTTTAACAGTCTTGACTCTAGGTTAGGTCAGTCCACCTGGCGATGGAGTTATGATTATCCAGTTATAGGTGAAAGAGATATATCAGATCTAGATGATAAAACTTTTGTTAGACTGAGGAGAAAAAGAAATAGAGTAATAACTCTAATGTACTCAATTTTATTAATAATGTTCTTGTTATCTATGTCTTTACTGAGTGAATTTTTAATATTTTTCTTAACTTAGTTTTTGAGTTGCTTTTTATTTTTTAAATATAAAAAAAAGGCAATCATTTCATACCCATATTTAAATATTGTGAAAATAACCGGTAGTTTAAAAAATTTATATAAAAATTTATATTTTGGAATTTTTTTCCAAACATAAAGAAATGCTTCTGCGCCTTGAATAATTTTACCGTTCTCCTTAACATGTAGTCTTCTTAATAATTCTTTATCATTTCTAGATGTTTCTTTTTCAGCATCTGAATTATTAGTTATATCTATCCAGTCAATATCTTTGATATTTTCTTTTTTATATAAGTTAATTTCTGATCTACAGATTTTACAAGAATTATTAAAATAGACTTTCATAATATAACTCTTAACTTTTAGTGAAAAATTGTACATGCGTAAAATGATCAGTTGAAAATTATCAATAAACTACTATTTAAGGTTAATGAATAATTTCTTTAATAAATCCGACTTATCAAGACAAGATGCTGACAAAATAGTATCTGAAACCCTGAATAATTGTGATGATGGTGAGTTGTATTTAGAGGAGTCTAAATCAGAGTCAATTTTACTTGATGATAACAAAATTAAAAGTTCAAATTATAGTTCTGATTTAGGATTTGGATTTAGAGCTATTTCAGATGAGGTTGTTGCATATTCTTACTCAAATGAAATATCAAAAGATTCATTAAAAAGTTCGTCAGAAAATCTTAAGTCAACTCTAAAATCAATTAAAGGTACTTATAATCATGAAATACCAAAAACAAACAAGCAATTGTACGAGGATATTAATCCAATTGAACAAAAAACTTTGAACTCAAAATTAGATGTTTTAAATAAAGTAAATGATTTTTTAAGAAAAAAAGATGGATCAGTAAAACAGGTTACAGCTAGTTTTTCTGGTGAGCAAAAATCAATAGAAATTATTAGATCAGGTGGAGAGTCCATTACTGATGTGCGTCCATTAATTAGATTTAATGTATCTGTAATGTTAGAAAAAAATGGCAGAAAGGAAACTGGAGTTTATGGTATTGGTGGTAGACAATCTTATGATGATTATTTAAAAAATGATAATTGGAAAAATGTTTGTGAAGAAGCTCTAAGAATTGCGTCAGTAAATTTAGAAAGTAAACCCGCACCTGCAGGGGAAATGAAAGTAGTCTTAGGACCTGGTTGGCCAGCAATATTAATTCACGAGGCAATTGGACATGGTCTTGAGGGAGATTTTAACAGAAAAAAAACTTCAGCATTTCATAATCTTATGGGCCAAAAAGTTGCTAGTGAGGGAGTAACAATAGTAGACGATGGCACAATAGATAATAGAAGAGGAAGTTTAACTATAGACGATGAAGGAACCCCAACCGAAAGAACAGTTTTAATTGAAAACGGTATTCTTAAAGGTTTTATGCAAGACAGACATAATGCAAGATTAATGAATACAAAATCAACTGGATCTGGAAGAAGAGAAAATTATAGACATATTGTTTTACCAAGAATGAGAAATACGATGATGTTAAGTGGTAATCAAACTCAAGATGAAATGATTAAATCTGTAGATAAAGGTATTTTTGCCGTAAGTTTTGGAGGTGGGCAGGTTGATATTACTTCTGGAAAATTTGTATTTAATTGCACCGAAGCTTACGAAATAAATAATGGTAAAATTGGATCTCCAATTAAAGGAGCAACTTTAATTGGTGACGGACCATCAATACTTAAAGAAGTTTCAATGGTAGGAAACGACATGTTGATGGATCCTGGTATAGGAACTTGTGGAAAAGCTGGACAAGGAGTTCCTGTAGGAGTAGCTCAACCTTCAATCTTGATTGAAAAAATGACAGTTGGTGGAACAAAACTTTAAATAATGGTTAAAGATCAAGAATTTCTAAAACTAAAAGCTTCTTATTGTTTAGATTTAGCAAAAAAAATGGGAGCAACAGATGCAAGTGTTACAGTTGGACACACGATTTCAGAGACTGTTAATTTTAGAAATAAAAATCTAGAAGCTTCAGATAGATCAGATGGGTTAGCTTTAAGTATTGAAATTTATATTGATAAAAAGAGATCATCAATTACATCATCAAATTTAATTGATAAAAATATAAAAATATTAGTTGAAAAATGTTATGAAACTACAAAAATTACACCTGAGGACGAATTTAACTCTTTGCCAGACAAAAATTTATTAGCACAAAAACTGAAAAATCTTGATTTATATGATCAAACAAGATTTGAAAATGAAAAAAAAATTGAATATTTAAATGAGCTTGAGGAGGTCGCTTCTGAACCAGAGAAAATTATAAATACAGAGTCAAGCTTCACTGAAAATAAAACAAATTTTATTTTAGCGAATAGTGATGGTTTTTGTGATGGCTGGAAAAAATCAAGCTTTACCGCCTCTAGTGTTACAGTTGCTAAAGATGAAAATAGTATGGAAAGAGACTATGAATATACTAGTTGTCGTCATTTAGCTGACATCAAAAATGCCAGTGAACTTGGGAAAAAAGCAGCTGAACAAACTATAAAAAAATTGAGTCCTAAAAAAATTGGTAGCGAAAAAATTAATTTAATTTTTGATAAAAAAATTGCAAAGGGAATGCTAAGTGTATTTGCAGGAGCTATATCAGCATCAGCAATTTCTCGAGGTACTTCATTTCTAAAAGATAAAATTAATCAACAAGTTTTTTCAAAGGTGATTAATGTAATAGATAAACCTGATATTGTTAAAGGTATTGGCTCTAAATATTTTGATTCTGAAGGAGTAAATTCAAAAACTTTAAATCTTGTAGAAGATGGTTTGCTCAAAAATTATCTTATAGACACTTACAATGGAAAAAAATTAAATTTGCAGTCAAATGGAAGAAGTGGTGGAACAACAAACCTTTATTTTAAAAATGGGAATATTAGTTTTGAGGAGCTCTTAAAAAATAGCTCTAAAAGTCTTTATATTACCGAAACAATTGGACACGGTAGCAACCTCGTAACTGGAGACTATTCAGTAGGAGCAGCTGGTTATTTAATTGAAAATGGTGAATTCAAGTACCCTGTTAATGAAATTACTATTGCTGGTAATTTTAAGGATATGTTTAAAAATATAATTTTAGCTAATGATTTAGAATTTGAATATTCAGTTAATTCACCAACTATGATGATAGAGGGTATGACTGTAGCTGGAAAATGAGTAGTTATTGTATTATTGGCTCTGGAATTTCAGGAGCAACAATAGCTAATTTATTAAGTAAAAAAAATTCAGTATATATTTATGATAAAGCCAGAGGTCCAGGGGGCAGAACTTCTTTCAAAAGATTAAATAATTCAAAAGGTTTCGATCATGGTACTCAATATATTTCTCCAAAATCGAAACAATTTAAAAAATTTATTAAAAAATTGTTAAAAAAAAAAATTTTAAAAATATGGAATGGTAAGCACATTTATTTGAAAAAAATAAAGAAAGAAAACAAACAACATGTTAAAATAATTGGTAGGAGAGGAAATAACGATATAAGTAAACATTTAATAAATAATATTAAATGTAATTTTAAAAGTGAGTTAGAAAATATTAATTTTATTGATAATAAATGGAAATTGGATTTTAAGAATAACCAAACAAAATATTATGATAAATTAATATTAACATGTCCCTTTCCACAGTTAAAAAAATTGTCAGAAAAATATATTAAAGTTCCTTTTATAAAACAAAAAATTAAAATGGACGCAAATATTACAGTTATGATTGAAATAAAAAAAACTAATAATAGTGTATCCAGTTATTTATTTAACGATAAAATTTTAGGATGGGCCGCTAAAGAAAACAGTAAAAAAAGATTTAAAAGTAATAATGATTTATGGACTTTGCAGAGCACAAATTCTTGGGCAAATAAAAAAATCAATAAAAATAGAGAAAATAAGGAAAAAAATTCAAAGATATTAATTGATAAATTTTTTAAACTCACTGGAATTAAAAAAACAAAAATATTAAACTCCTTAAATCATGGCTGGAAATATTCTTCAAATTCCAGACCATTGAAATTGAAAAGTTACTGGAATAATAAACTTAATTTAGGTGTATGTGCAGATTGGTTTGTAGGTCCTAGAGTAGAAGCTGGATGGATAAGTGCAAATGATCTTTATAAAAAAATAAATAAATAATTTTATTTAAGATTTTTTAAACGATATTCCCAATTTCCCATTCTCTCATATCTAACTTTGATGATTACAGAAGTTTTTTTATCAAGCCAGATATCAAAATTTAATTTTTTATCATCAGGAAGATCCATGTCTTTGGATGTTAGTTTGAAATGCTCAGTTTCGTATTGTTTGCCATTAATTATAATATTTTCCTTACCAATAAAAGTAACTATTTGTTCTTTAATACTCCCAGAAATAGGACTTATTTGGCTTTCAGCCTGTAAAATTTTATGACTCCACCAATTTCCAATTATATTTTTTACAGAAGCTTCGCCTGTATATGAAGATCCTTTGATATCAAACTTTTTATTTTTTTTATCAATTTTTAAGTTTACAAATTTTACTTTTTTATTTTGAAGTGTCTTTGATTGAAAAGAAATTAAATTTTCATTTAAATATATTTCTTCTCCATTTCCCTCCACTTTAAATATTGTTGCTGATAGTAATTTTACTTCAAATTTATATTGACTTTTAACTATTGTTTTTTCACCACTTCTTTCGAAAAAATAATTGTTATACCCAATTACCTCATTATTTCTCAAGATCTCCATTTCTATTTTATCAAATTTATTATAATGACCTATATGAGCTAAAGAAATTGATGAGAAAAACAATGTAAATAAAATAAATACAAACTTTTTCATTTGCTAATTATATTATTAGAATTTCTCATTAATAGATATAGCTTATTACAATTATGTTTTTAAAAATAAAAAAAATTCCAAAAGTAAAATGGAGCTCAGAAAAACCATTTAATTTTAAACCAAAGTTTTCTACATTTTTTTTCTTATGTTTTGGTTTATCATTATTTGGATTGGGCGAAGGTTTATTAATTGTTTCATTCACAGGGGCTTCTCCTTGGAGTGTATTAGCGCAGGGCATTTCCTTAAATGTGAATTTAACTATTGGGACAATTACACTCCTGATAAGTATTGCTGTTTTAATTTTATGGATACCTCTTGGACAAAAACCAGGGATGGGTACAATATTTAATGCTTTGATAATTGCGATTATGATTGATCTTTGTATTAAGTATGTTCCAACACCATCAAATTATATTCATCAATTAATTTTAGCTATAATTTCTGTAATCATTGTTGGAGTTGGTGGGGGTATTTACTTAGTATCAAATTTAGGAGCCGGTCCTAGAGATGGGCTTATGATAGGACTACAAAAATTAACTAATTTTCCTATAGCTTTTGTAAGAGCAACACTAGAGATTTCAGTTGTTAGTATTGGATGGTATTTAGGAGGAACAGTAGGGATTGGAACTTTACTTTTTGCATTCGGCATAGGTCCTTGTGTTGCATTAGGACTTTATTTAGTTGATAAAATTTTTGATTAGGCTGCAGCTATAGCCTTTTCGCTTTTCTTTCTTTCATGTGGATCTAAAATAGCTTTTCGTAACCTACATGAGTCTGGAGTAATTTCTAATGCCTCATCAGTATTTAGCATACTTAATTGTTCAGCAATAGACATTGTTCTGACGGGTGTAAGCACAACATTTTCATCAGTACCTTGGGTTCTCATGTTTGTTAGCTTTTTACCTTTCATAACATTGATTATCATGTCACCTGGTTTAGGTGATAGACCAACTATCATGCCAGGATAAACTGCATCATTATGAGTTACAAACATTTCTCCTCTTGCTTGAAGGTTAAATATCGCGAATGCAACAGCCTTTCCTTGTTCCATTGAGATTAATGCTCCATTTCTTCGACCTTCCATTTCACCTTCAAAAGGACCATAGCTATGGAATATTCTATTAATAACTCCATTTCCTTTAGTAAGTGTAAGAAATCTACTCGTGTATCCCATTAAACCTCTTGTAGGTGCATGAAAGATTAACCTTTTCTTGTTCATACCAGTATCTTTTAATTCTATTAGCTTACCTTTTCTTCTGTTCATTGAGTCAATCACTTTTGATGAATATTCCTCATCAAGGTCCATTGTAATTTCCTCAATTGGCTCAAGTTTATTTCCACTTTCATCAGTTTTATATAAAACTTTAGGAGGACTTACTGTCATTTCAAAACCTTCTCTTCTCATTTGAGTTAAAAGAATTTCTAACATTAATTCACCTCTACCACTTACAACAAAAGAGTCTTTTCCCTCGTTTTCAGAAAATGTAATTCCAACATTATTTTGAGCTTCTTGAACTAATCGATCTCTTATTTGTGTACTTGTTAATTTTTTTCCTTCAGTTCCAGCCAAAGGTGAAGTATTTACAGTTATTGTAATTGACATTGTAGGAGGATCTATTGGTGTAGCAGGAATAGGTTCGTTAACCTCTAAGTCGCATATCGTATCAGCAACATTTGCTTTTTCTAATCCAGCAACAATCACAATATCTCCAGCTTCTCCAACATCTATTGGAACTTTTTTAGTTCCTTCATATCTAAAAATTTTAGTTAATTTTCCTTCATCAACTTTTTCACCACTTAAATTGATTGCTTTTATATATTGATTAGCTTTCGCAGTCCCTTGTGTTATTCTTCCAACTAAACTTCTACCTAAAAAACTGTCCGCATAAAGTAGTGTTGACAACATTGCAAAAGGTTTAGATTTATCAAGTTCAGCAGGTTTTACATGTTCAATAATTAAATTTAATAAAGGATTTAAATTTTCTCTTGGACCATCAACATCATTATCTGCCCAACCCGACCTTCCACTTGCATATAGAACTGGAAAATCTAATTGTTCCTCATTTGCATCTAAACTTACAAATAAATCAAATGTTTCATCCAACACCTCATTAGCTCTTTGATCAGCTTTATCTAATTTGTTAATAACAACAATTGGTTTTAATCCTTGTTTAAGTGCTTTAGATAATACAAATTTTGTTTGAGGCATAACACCTTCTACAGAATCAATTAACAATAATGCTCCATCTGCCATACTTAAAACTCTTTCAACTTCAGCAGCAAAATCTCTGTGGCCAGGAGTATCGATTATATTAATTCTTGAATTGTTCCAATTAATTGAAGCAGGTTTTGCTAAAATTGTTATTCCTCTTTCTTTTTCAAGCTCACCTGAGTCCATTAATCTTTCATCAATTACCTCATTATCTCTAAATGAACCACTTTGTTTCATTAAATTATCAATTAATGTGGTTTTGCCATGATCAACATGGGCTATAATAGTGATGTTTCTGATATTATTATTCATAAATTCTGGCTCTTATACATATTTAAGAGGATATTAAAACTCAAAAAAACTCATAACTGGCTTGAATAATTTTCAAAATTAAAGATTAATTTGTTTTTTTTGTTTATCTTTTTAAGTTTTCTTTTTTCTTTCAAGCTCAATTTTGGTTTCTTCTTGACACCCGAGTCTTTAAAAGATTTTCCACTATATCTCTTTGACATATTAAATTTTAATATAAAAAAAAGGCAATCTTGAGACGGCTTTTTAAGTTTTATTTAAGAGAGTAGGAAAATTAAATTAGAGTTAATATTTTGTAAAATAATAACTAATTTAAGAATTTTATTGCAAAATGCAACAATATATGAACGAAATGAGAAGGGTGACTTCATTTAATATTGAGTTAAAATAGATTTCATGAAAACAATTTTAATATTAGGCGCAAGCTCAGATATTGGAATTAGTTTAATAAAAGAACTTTCTAAAAAAAATCTTGAAATATATGCTCATTGCAATTCAAGTGTTAATAAATTGAAAAAATTAAAATATAAAAATTTAAAAATTTTTAAGTGTGATTTCTCGACTTTAAATGATCAAAATTTTAAAATAAAATTAAACAAAATAGTAAATAAAAATTTTGATTATTTTGTAAACTTAACTGGATATATCAGTAAATCAAATTTCCTTAAATTTAACATAGATGATCAACTTTGTACTTTAAAAGTAAATGTTGTTATTCCCAATAAAATTTTATCAATGGTTGTTAAAAAAATGATATCAAAAAATTTTGGTAGAATTGTTAA
The DNA here is from genome assembly GCA_902611405.1 of uncultured Pelagibacteraceae bacterium. Taxonomy (GTDB): domain Bacteria; phylum Pseudomonadota; class Alphaproteobacteria; order Pelagibacterales; family Pelagibacteraceae; genus Pelagibacter. Next base: position 36,603 of record CACLZL010000002.1, on the reverse strand, counting down.
CTGCTCTAGTATTGGTGTTAAATTTGGGGGGAGTAAAACAACATATAATTATAGTCTCTCAAAATTTGCATTAGAATTTATTCCAACTAATTATAAAGATTGGGCTAAACAAAATGTATTAATCAATAATTTAAGAATTGGGGTTACGAAGACAAAATTACATAAGCGAATTAAAAAAGATTTAAAAAAAAGAATAAAACTAATACCAATTAATAGAGCTGCAGAAAAACAAGAAATAGTAAAAACCATTATTTTTTTAATTTCAAAGGATAATTCTTATATGACTGGTCAAACTGTAACAGTTTCTGGTGGAGAATAATGGATCGTATAAACTATCTGCAAGGAAAAATTTTTAATAAAATTAAACAATTTAGTAATAATAATTTTTTCTTTTGTACATTTAGCTATTCGATAGGTTATGGACTATTAAAATTTTTTAAGGATAAACGAAATTTTATATTTATAATAAGATATTTTTTTAAAGAGATAAAAGGAATATTGTTAATTAATAATTATGAAATTTTAAAAAATAAAAAAAATTCTTCTCAATATAGTAAAGTTATCTTTACTTGGGGCAACCAATTCAATTTATTTGAAAATTATTATTTTGATAATTACTTTAAACAAAAATCTTCAGATGATATGAGCATTCTTTGGGTTGTTTTATATACTGGAAATATTAATAAAAATAACTTCATTGGTTACGAAAATGTTTATTTTATTGTCGAAAAAAAAATAAAACCAATCGAAAAAATTTTATTTTTTTTTAAATTTGCATTTAATTTTTTAAAAACTAAAAAAAAAAATTTTATAAATTTTCTATTTTATTTTTCCTTACATAATATTTTTAGATTAAAAATGAAAAAACTTTATGATAAATTTTTACATTCCGAGGTAGAACTTCTTTTAATACCTTTTGAGGGACAACCATTTCAATTAGAAGCTATAAAATTTATAAAAGATAAATCAAAAAAATCAAAAGTAATTGGTTACATACACTCATATCCATCTTTTCCATCTCATTTGATTAAAAAGGAAAATTATCCAGATAAATTAATAGTATCTAGTGAAGATCAATTTAATTTTTTTAAAAGTAAAATAATTGATAAAGAAAATATTAAATGCTTTAAATCACTTCGTTTCAATAAAAAAGATCCATCAACAATGATAAACAAAATATTTTTGCCAATTGATTTTTATTCAACAAAAAATATTTTGTACGAATTTAAAATTTTATTATTTGATATTCTAGAAAAGAAAAACCTTTTAAATTTTAAAGTTTGCAATCATCCAGCATCTAGCAATTCATCAAAACATAAAAAATTATCTAAAGAGATTGAAAGACACATTAAAACTTCTGAAAATGATAAAAATTTTAAAAATAATTATTCAATATTTATTGGATCAACAGGTTCTATACTTGAAGCATTAGAGCTGGGTATTGAAATTTATCATATAACAGAAGAGCCAATATTTGAAATTTATAGCAATTCAATATGGGATAATCTTAAAGTGTTAAAATTAAGTGATAAAATATTCTCTTATAAACTTATCAAAAAAAATAAATCAATGTTATTAGGAGAAACGATTAACAATTTTCAAGAATACATTGCGATTTAATTTCTTGATCGTTAATTTTATTTTCATAGAGATAAAAAATACGTCACTTATTCACAAGCGATGTATGTATTAGATCAAATAAATAAGGAATTACCTAATGTATTTAAAAGCGTAAAAAGGGAACTTTCTATTAAAATTGAGGAGAAATATAAATTTTAAAAAGATTTAAAATAATTTTTATTCTGGTAACGTTTTATTATGAAAAAATATCTTAATTTAATATTATTTTTATTTTTTATGCTAACTAGCAATTCAATGGCACAAAATGCTATAAATTTGCTTGGATTAAACGCTAGTATGGATATGACATCTGCTGAGACAGCTTTAAATAAGTATGGTTATAAATGTCTACCATTGGGTCATTTCGACAAATTATGTATCAATGAAGGGAAACAAATAAAGATAAGTGAAGGATTGTTTGTCTTCACTTGTAGTGCTTATAATGGGTGTGCTTATAAAGTGGATGAAGTAAAAAGTTTTTTTGAGAAAGAATTGAATATCAAAATTAGTAGTAGAGAAGTAAGCCAAGGTTTAATTCCAACAAACGCAATTTGTGGTGAAGGACCTGCTGGTGATAAAATATGTATTGTAAATGAGAGTATCTCAAGCGATGTAGGTCCAAGTGTTCATTTAATGAAACACAAACTTGGATCTAGCGGAATGACTTTGAACTAAATATTTGTTCATTACTCATTCTTTACTTTGTTCATTACTTTTATTTTCGTAGAGATAAAAAAAAAGGCGAGTAAAAACTCGCCTTTTTAAAATTCGTAGGTACGAAAAGGGTATTACATTCTCATACTGGTTTCTAATAATACTTGATTTACTTAACATTTTGAAAATTCCTTCATCACTCTTCATCACTATTTAAAGCAATTTCAAAGCAATTCAAAAGGTGACTTAATTATAAACAGAGGTTAAAATTCTCTTACTAAATTATGCCTGATGCATTTAAAATAACATGTCCTGAATGTGGAAAAAAGTTTGATCCTGGTTCAGCAATCGATAATCACATTAAAAATGTTTCTAAGCAAAAAGAGGAAAAAATAAGAAAAGAGTCAGAAAGCAAATTCAAATCTCAAATCGAGGCGAAAGACAAAGAAATTGAAAAGAGTAAAAAAGATGCTGAAAAGAAAGCACAAGTAGAAGCAGATAAAAAATACAAGAGTCAACTCGAATTAAAAGATAAGGAAAATAAAAAAAGTATAGAAGAGGCAGAATTAAAAATAAAAAACAAAGCAGCATTAGAATTTCAAAATCAAATGCAAAAAAAGGATGATGAATTAGAAAAACTAAAAAAATCTCAAGAAATTTCAGACAGAAGACTCGAACAAAAAATGGAAGAAATTGCAAGAATGAAAAAACAAGGAAGTATGGAGTTGCAAGGTGAAATACAAGAAGAACGATTACAAGATTATCTAGAAAAAATTTTCCCAGAAGACGATATTGTAGATGTCAGTAAGGGAAAAAAAGGTGGAGATTGCATTCAGACAATTAATTATAAAGATAAAAATAATTTAGCAAAAATTTATTTCGAGAGCAAAGATACAAAAGTATTCAATGAGCAATGGGTAACAAAATTATTAAAAGATATGCAGGAAAAAGGTATTTCAAATGGAATTATAGTATGCGCACCAAGTTGTATGCCAGTTGATTTAGATAAAGAGAGATCATATGTTGAAAGGCATGGAAACGTAATAACCATAATACCAATGTTCAAACCTATTATTCATGGAGTGGTTAATAGAATAAGATCAATACTAATTTTGAAATCTAGAGAAAATAAAGATCACGAAATTCCTGCGGTAATGAAGAAGTGCTTTGAAATTTTAAATAGTCCTAATTTTACAATTCCAATTACCAATATGGTTTCTGATATTAAAAATATGAAAGATCAATTAGAAAAAGATAAAGACTCTTTCATGTTATCACTCTCAAAAAAAGAAAAAACTATCAACAATATAAAAGATAGTCTTACTGATATGGTCCTACCTTTAATAAATATAGATAGTAATCTCTTTCCAGAAAATATTTTAATTCCACAAGAAAAGGTTAAAAAAATAACTAAGAAAGATGTAGATAAGATAGACTTTAAAAAGATTATTCAAGAAAACAATAGTGAAGACTAAATAATAATTAACTATTTGTTTTCATCATCTTTATTACCGTAAATCTCTTTTTTTTCGTCTTTCTCTTTTTTCATTTCCTTATAAAGATTGATAAAATCTTTTCTTGAACCCTTCTTTTTACCAAGTTCGCGAAATTTATTAGTCCACTTATTTTTGTTTGATTTATCCATATTTAAATAACCATACCAGATGACATTATTATTAAGTAGAGATAAAATAGTTATAATGAAAACCCCAAAAGAACTTGAATATGCGAGAAAGAAAGGTTTAGTATTTTACAATACTGGAAAATCTTGTCCTAATGGACATAAGGCGAGAAGATATACAAAAAGTTCAAAATGTGTTGAGTGCGTTCGTTTGAGAGCGAAAGTTTATGGAAAAGTTTATTTTCAAAAAAATAAAGAAAGGTTGAGGGTTATAAGAAAAAAACATGCAGAAAAAAATAGAGAAAAGTATGTCGAATATCAAAGGGAATATCGAAAACGAAATCCAGAATCTTATAAAAGAACAATTTTAAAAGGTAAAAGTAAAAGAGTTATATATCATGCAAAATGGTATCAAAAAAATAAAGATAAAAGATTAAAAACTAAATATAAAAAATTAAAGGAAGATCATTTGTTTAGATTAAAAGAATTAGTAAGATCTAGAATTCAATCAGGTTTAAGACAACATGTTAAAGGAATTAAAAAGAGTATGAAATCAATAATGTATCTTGGTTGTTCATACGAAAATTATAGGATTTATTTAGAGAATAAATTTAGAAAAGGTATGAATTGGTCAAATATGGGTGGAAAGACTGGTTGGCAAATTGATCATATTAAACCGCTAGCAAAATTTGATTTATCGTTAAAATCAAACCAACTGAAGGCATTTAATTATAGAAATACTCAACCTATGTGGATTAAGGAAAATTTATCTAAAGGTGCAAAATTTAATTAGTTTAATCCTTCATCACTCCTTCATCACTCCTTCATCACTAATGATTTTCGTTAAGATAAAAAAAAAGGGCAGTAAAAACTGCCCTTTTTGAATTTTTGTTTGAGAACAATGGGGATTACATTCCCATTCCTCCCATTCCTCCCATACCGCCCATTCCACCAGGCATACCACCAGGCATTCCACCAGCAGCATCTTTTTCTTCTGGTTTGTCAGCAATCATTGCCTCTGTAGTTACTAATAATCCAGCAATTGAAGCAGCATCTTGTAGAGCAGTTCTTACAACTTTAACTGGGTCTATGATTCCTTTTGCAAACATATCGCAATACTCTTCACTTTGAGCATCATAACCACTAGTTTTTTTCTTTTGCTCTAACAACTTACCAACTACAACTGAGCCATCTACACCAGCATTTTTAGTAATCTGTCTAATTGGAGCTTCTAATGCTTTTCTAACTAGATCAACACCTGCTTTTTGGTCATCACCTTTTACTTTAACTTTATCAAGCTCTTGTGCTGCATAAAGAAGAGCACAACCACCACCAGTTACAATTCCTTCTTCAACAGCAGCTCTAGTTGCGTTTAATGCATCTTCAACTCTATCTTTTCTCTCTTTAACTTCAACTTCTGTTGCACCACCAACCTTGATAACTGCAACTCCACCGGCTAACTTAGCAAGTCTCTCTTGAAGTTTCTCTCTATCGTAATCAGAAGTAGTTTCTTCAACTTGTTGTTTAATTGAAGCACATCTTGCTTCAATATCAGATTTTTTACCACTGCCATTTACAATAGTACTATTATCTTTATCAACTTTAATTTTTTTACAAGATCCAAGATCATCAAGTTTAACATTTTCAAGTTTGATACCTAAGTCTTCAGATATAACCTGACCACCAGTTAAAATAGCAATATCCTCAAGCATTGCTTTTCTTCTATCACCAAATCCTGGAGCTTTGACAGCTACAACTTTTAAACCACCTCTTAGTTTATTAACAACTAAAGTAGCTAAAGCTTCACCCTCAACATCTTCAGAAATTATCATTAGTGGTCTACCAGCTTGTACAACAGCCTCTAAAAGAGGAACCATTGGTTGTAAGTTAGTTAATTTTTTTTCATGTAAAAGAATGAATGGGTTCTCTAACTCAGTGGTCATTTTATCACTGTTTGTAATAAAGTATGGTGATAGATATCCTCTATCAAATTGCATACCTTCTACTACGTCTAATTCAGTTTCAATACCCTTATTTTCTTCAACAGTAATAACTCCCTCATTTCCAACTTTTTGCATTGCTTTTGCAATCATTGTTCCAATTTCTTTATCACCATTTGATGAAATTGTTCCAACTTGGGCAATCTCGTCACTATCTTTTACTTTTTTTGCAGAAGCGACTAAACTATCTCTTACTGTTTCTACAGCAGCATCAATTCCTCTTTTTACATCCATTGGGTTCATGCCAGCTGTTACATACTTCACACCTTCTTTAACAATAGCTTGAGCAAGTATTGTTGCTGTGGTTGTTCCATCACCAGCTTCATCATTAGTTTTGCTAGCAACCTCTTTAACCATTTGTGCACCCATATTTTCAAACTTATCTTCAAGGTCAATTTCTTTAGCAACAGATACACCATCTTTTGTAATTCTAGGAGCACCATAAGATTTATCCATTACAACATTTCTTCCTTTAGGCCCTAAAGTTACTTTAACAGTATCAGCCAAAATGTTTACACCTCTAATCATTGCTGCCCTTGCTTCAGCATCAAATTTAACAACTTTTGCCATTATATTTCTCCTTTAAATTAAATTACTTACTTGAAATACCCATAATGTCAGACTCTTTCATTATGCTGTATTCTTTACCATTAATTTTGACTTCAGTACCTGACCATTTGCCAAATAAAACTTTATCACCAACCTTAACATCCATTGGAATTTTTTTTCCATCTTCTGTTTTTGCACCACCACCTACGGCAACAACTTTACCTTCTTGTGGTTTTTCTTGAGCTGTGTCAGGAATAATTATTCCTCCAGCAGTTTTTTCACTGCTGTCTAATACTTCGATTAAAACTCTGTCATGTAACGGTTTAAACTTCATAAATTCTCCTTAATAAATCTTTATAAATATGAGCTTCATATAGATATTTCACCGCCTATTTCAAGATGAGAAACTCATTAGAGTATTAATATTGCTAGTAAATTCGTGATTTTATGGTTTATACCTTAAAATATGACCAAAAATTTAGATTTAAATGGCTTACAATCGATAGCTGATGACTATGATCTTTTTTACATAGACTTATGGGGTGTTATTCACAATGGGATTAATCTTCATGGAAAGGCAATAGCTGTTTTAAATGAACTTTTAAAAAATAAGAAAATGTTTGTACTTTTAACCAATGCGCCTAGACCAAATGAAACTGTTAGAAATTTTTTACAAAAAATGGGAATGGATAAGGAGATAAGAGACCATGTGTTTACATCGGGTGAAGCTGCATTAAATTATTTAAAAAATTTTTATATTTCAAAAAAATTTTATCATATAGGTCCCCCCAGAGATTTTGATTTATTTAATTTATTTGAGAAAAATAAGTGTGAGAATATTATTGATAGTGAATATTTATTATGTACTGGATTGTTTGATGATCATGATAAGGATTTGGTTTATTATAAAAGTTTACTTGAAAAACACCTAAACAAAAAAATGATTTGTACAAATCCAGATCTGATTGTTGATCGTGGTAGTGTGAGAGAATTATGTGCAGGTTCAGTTGCTATGGTTTTTGAAAAAATGGGTGGAGAGGTAGTTTATTTTGGAAAACCGTACCCAGAAGTCTATAATCAATCGGTTGATAATAATAAAAAAAAAATATTAGCGATTGGTGATAATTTAAATACTGATATCAGGGGTGCAAATCTTTTAAATTACGATTCTTTACTAATTAGCAATGGAATACACAGGGATGAAATTAAAAATAAAGGTATTCAAAATGTTGCAAAAGAGTATGAAGCAATAGTTAATTATATACAATCAGAATTAAAATGGTGAAACATTACACAAATTTTAATATTCAAAAAATATACAAAGGATCAATTATTTTAATTGGTAATTTTGATGGTTTACATTTAGGTCATCAAAAATTATTCCAATTAGCACAGTTATATAAGAAAAAATATAAATTAAGAATTGGTGTTGTTAATTTTGATCCAATGCCAAAAATGTTTTTTAATAAAAAATTAAAAAATTTTAGACTTTCAAATATTCATCAAAAAATTAAATTATTAAGTAATTTAAAAGTAGATTTTGTAATAACAAAAAAATTTGATAAAAAATTTTCAAAAATTAAAGCTCTAGATTTTATAATTCAAATTTTGAATAAAAAATTAAATTCTAAATTTATTTTTGTAAGCAACAATTTTAGATTTGGAAATAAAAGAGAAGGAAATGTTCATTTATTAAAAAAATATGAGAAATCATTTAAATATAAAGTTGTTAAACCAGAACCATTAATTAAAAGTAAAAAGACAGTTTCCTCATCTTTAATAAGAAATCTTTTAGAAAAAGGTTTTTTAGATAAAGCTAATAATCTTTTAAACAGAAATTGGACGATACAAGGGACTGTTAAAAAGGGAAGACAACTAGGAAAAAAAATTGGTTTTCCGACCTGTAATATAGATATTAAAGATTATGTTCTAGCTAAACCAGGAGTTTATGCCGTTAAAGTTTTAAGGAAAAATAGTAATAAATATATTAAAGGAATTGCTAATCTTGGATATAGACCAACTTTTAATCAAAAAAAAATCTTATTAGAAGTTCATTTATTTAATTTTTCTGGAAATCTTTACAATAAGCTTTTATCAGTAGAGTTTATAAAGTTTATAAGGAAAGAGAAAAAATTTAAAAATGTTAATCAATTAAGAGCTCAAATAAAAAAAGATTTAAATATTGCAAAAAAGACTAAATGACTAAATCACTAATAAATCTGCCAAAAACTGCTTTTTCCATGAAAGCTAACCTACCTACTAAAGAACCAGAAATTCTAGAATATTGGAAAAAAATAAATCTTTATAATGAATTAAGAAATTTAAGTAAAGGCAATGAGAAATTCATTTTGCATGATGGACCTCCATACGCGAACGGAAATATACATATGGGTACTGCTCTCAATAAAATTTTGAAGGACATTATTGTAAAATTTCATCAAATGGATGGCAAAGATTCTATTTATGTTCCAGGATGGGATTGTCATGGCTTACCTATTGAATGGAAAATCGAAGAACTTTATAAAAAAAATAAAAAAAACAAAAATGAGGTTCCTGTAGTTGAGTTCAGAAAAGAGTGTAGAGTATTTGCTGAAAAATGGATTGAAGTTCATAAATCCCAATTTAAGCGACTAGGCGTTGTTGGGGATTGGGAAAATTATTACTCAACGATGAGTTTTGATGCTGAGGCTCAAATTGTAAGAGAGCTTGGAAAATTTCTTAAAGAGGGAAGTTTGTATAAAGGTTTTAAACCAGTTCTGTGGTCAACAGTTGAAAAAACGGCTTTGGCAGATGCAGAAGTTGAATATCAAGATCACAAATCAGATACAATATATACATCATTTAGAGTTAAGTCATCTGATTTACAGGATTTAGCTGGCACGGAGATTGTTATTTGGACTACGACTCCTTGGACTATTCCCGCTAACAAAGCGTTAGCTTTTAATGAGTCTCTTGATTATGTCATAATAGAAGTAAATGATGATAATGATTTTAAAAATAGAAAAATTGTTATTGCAGATGCCTTATTAGATTCAGTTGCTAAAGAGTGTGACTTAAAAGATTACAAAAAAATTAATAAATTTAAAGGTAAAGAATTTAAGAACACAATTTGTAGCCATCCTTTTTTAAACCTTGGTTATGATCACGATATACCAATGCTAGAAGCTAGATTTGTGACAACTGAGCAGGGAACTGGAATTGTTCACTGTGCACCAAGTCATGGACCTGATGATTTTAATTTATGTTTAAATAACGGTATAAAAGCCATAGAAACAGTTGATGGAGATGGAAAATATACAAATAATGTCAAATTATTTGAAGGAATTCATATTTTTAAAGCTAATCCAATTGTAATTGAAAAACTAAGAGAACAAAAAAATTTATTATTTAATGGTGAATTAGTTCACTCCTACCCACATTCATGGAGATCTAAGGCTCCACTCGTTCATAGAGCTACACCACAATGGTTTATTTCAATGGAAAGTCATAAATTAAGAGATAAAGCATTAAAAGCTATTGATGAAACCACCTTTTATCCTAGCAAAGGAAAAGAAAGATTAAAATCAATGATTGAAACAAGACCTGATTGGTGTGTTTCACGACAAAGAGTTTGGGGAGTACCTCTTCCAATTTTTGTTAACAAAAAAACTAAACAAATTTTAGTAGATGATGATGTTATAGAAAATATAGCGACAATTTATGAAAAAGAGGGTTCAGATTGTTGGTTTTCAGACGAACCTCAAAGATTTTTAGGAAAAAAATATAAAGCTGAGGATTATGAAAAGTTAAGTGATATAGTTGAGGTTTGGTTTGATAGTGGTTCCACGCATTCTTTTGTTTTAGAAAAAAGAGATGACTTAAAATGGCCAGCTTCAATGTATTTAGAGGGATCTGATCAACATAGGGGTTGGTTTCATTCATCATTATTGGAATCTTGTGGAACTAGAGGCAAAGCTCCATTTGAGACAATTTTATCTCATGGATTTGTTGTAGACGGTAAAGGCTTGAAAATGTCTAAATCTTTAGGAAATGTAATTGCACCAGAGGACATCTTGAAAAAATATGGTGCTGATATTTTAAGAATATGGGTAGCATCATCAAACTATGCTGAAGATTTAAGAATAGATTACTCAATATTAGATCAACATGCTGACTCATATAGAAAAATTAGAAATACATTTAGATTCCTGCTAGGAAATATAAATGATAATTTCGTTAATATAAATTTAAATGAATTAGATTTGACTAAATTACCTGAGCTTGAGCAGTTCATGTTGCATAAAATTTTTGTATTAAATGATAAATTTAAAAAATATTTTAAGAATTATGATTTCCATAATTTATATAAAGAGTTGCTAAATTTTTGTACTGTTGATTTGTCTGCTTTTTATTTTGATATTAGAAAAGATAGTCTTTACTGCGATGAAAAGGAATCAAAAAAAAGAAAATCAACAATAAAAGTTCTTAACATAGTGCTTGATGCTCTTTTAAAGTGGTTCGCGCCAATATTATCTTTCACAACTGAAGAAATTTATAAATTATTAAATAAAGATCAAAAAAGTATTCACTTAGAAAAGTTTTTAGAAATTCCTACTAAATTTAAAAATGAAAAAATTAATGAAAAATGGGTAGAGTTGATTAAAATTAGGAATATTTGCAATATAAGTATTGAAGAAAAAAGAGCGAATAAAGAAATTGGCTCAAGTTTAGAAGCAGATTTAAAAATTGAAATAAATAAAAAATTAAAAGTAATGATGGAGAATATAGATTTTTCTGAACTTTGTATAACATCAAAAGCATCAGTTCATTACAAAGATGATATTGAGACAACAGCAATTACAAGTAAAGCAAAAGGCTTAAAGTGTCCAGTTTGCTGGAAAATAAATGAGACTTCTTGTTCAAGACACCCTCAATGACTTCAAAGAGTTTAAAAAAACCATTTTTAATCAATTTATTATTAGTTTCATTAATTTTTTTATTTGACAGATTTTCTAAGATATATGTAATTTATTTAGACCAAAAATTATTTGGTGTGGAAATATTTTCTTCAAACTTTTTAAATTTTAGATTAATTTGGAATAGAGGAATTGCTTTTGGTCTATTCTCATTTGATCAGGTTGTACTATACAACATTTTAACGATATTAATTTTAATTATTATTTTAGTAATTATATTTATGACAATTAAAAGTGAAGGTTTAAAAAAATACTCACTTTTAATGATTTTAGGTGGTGCACTAGGAAATTTTTTCGATAGAGTAATTTATAGGTCAGTGCCTGATTTTATAGACTTTCATGTTGGTCAATTTCACTGGTTTATTTTTAATGTTGCTGACATATTTATTACAGTCGGTGTATTTTTTATGATATTGCTAGAGTTTACTAATATTAATAAGGTAAAAGATAAATGAATTATTCTAGATTGTTTTACTTATTTGTTTTATTTTTGTTTTTACAGTCATGTGGGGGTGTAGAAAATCCTTTTTCAAACAAAAAAAATAATAATAATGACGAGTTTTTAGTTGAAAAAAAATCACCACTAGTAATGCCCCCAAATTACAATGAATTACCAATGCCAAAATCAAGTGAAACGCAGTCTAATGAAAATGAAAATGTTAAAAAATTAATTACAAGTCAAAAAAATGATCAAGAAAATAATAATATTAATTCTTCAAATAAGCAGCTAGAAGAAATAGTCTTAGAAAAAATCAAGAATAATTAATGTTGACTAAAGGTATTAATTTTAAAAATTTCAAAACGAAACTAATAAATAAAAAGGTCAAGTTTAATTTAAAATCAATATTGGTTGAGAAAAATGAAGTTATTAAGTCTTTAGGTATAAATTATCAAAATCAATTTGATAAAAATTTGATAAAAAAATTTAAAAAAAAAAATAATTTTAGATTAATTGGTATGGGTGGTTCAATATTGGGTTCCCAAACCATTTATGATTTCCTAAATTATAAAATTAAAAAAAACTTTAACTTTATCGATAATTTGAATCCTCATCCTACTAAAAATTCTAAAAAAAATTTTGTTAATTTAGTAGTTTCAAAATCAGGAAATACTATTGAGACTATTGTTAATTCAAATATTTTAATTAAAAAAAAAGATAAAAATATTTTTATTACAGAAAATAAAAAAAATTTTCTTTTTAATTTAGCCGAAAAGTTAAAAGCTGATGTTATTCATCATAATAATTTTATTGGAGGTAGATACTCAGTTTTATCAGAAGTTGGTATGTTGCCGGCAGAACTAATGGGCTTAAACTCTAAAAAGTTTAAACAATTTGATTATTTGGTTAAAAATAAAAAATTTATAAATGCTTTAGTTTCAAATGTAAGTTCAACTCTACAACTTATCAAAAACAAAAAATACAACTCAATAATTATAAATTACGATGAAAAATCAGAAAGTTTGTTTAAATGGTATCAACAACTACTATCAGAGAGTTTGGGAAAGAAAAAAAAAGGATTACTTCCTGTTATATCCAATATGCCAAAAGATAATCACAGTACTATGCAACTTTATCTTGATGGATTTAAAAATAACTTTTTTACTTTTTTTTATGTTCATGATCAAAAATCTGAAAAAATTAATAATAATAGAATACATGCGAGTAAATATTTTTTAAAAAATAAAAATATATCAAATATTATTTATGCTCAAAAAAAAGCTACAGAACATATTTTTCAAAAAAAAAAAATACCTTTTAGAAGTTTTGAAATAAAAAAAAGGGATGAAAAAACATTAGGAGAGCTATTTTGTTTTTTTATTTTAGAGACAATTCTTCTCGGAAAATGTTTAAAATTAAATCCTTATAATCAGCCAGCAGTTGAATTAATTAAGAATGAAACAACAAAACTTCTAATTTAAAACTGCAAAAATTATTTTTGATATACCATATTTTTTTTCTTCTATTACTTTAATGATAGATGGAAAAACGTCTTTTTCATTTTTGTGTCTATGAATAATAATGACTCCATTTTGAGTTAATAATTCTTTTTCTTTGATTTTTAACAATATACTAACAAATTTTTTGTCTTTGTATGGTGGGTCTAAAAAAATAATATCAAATTTATTATTTAAATTTAAATATATTTTTTCATCGTAAATATCTTTTTCTATTATTTCATAATTAGAGATATGTTTTAAGTTTATAAGATTTTTTTTTAGTATAGTTAAAACATTCATATAATTCTCAACAAAAACTACATTTTTTGCACCCCTAGATATACACTCAACACCAAAAGACCCTACTCCCGAAAAAATGTCCAAAATAGCTGAGGAATTTAAATTGATATTAAATTTTTTTGTATGATTAATTATATTAAATATAGATTCTTTTGTCAGATCTTTTAATGGCCTAGTCGTGTTATCATTGGGTTGCAATAATTTTTTACCTTTAAATGATCCTCCAATTATTCGCATTATTTAATGACCTTATACCCAATATCTTTTCTATAAAAACCACTGTTCCAGTTTAACTTTTCTAGTTTGGAAACAACCTTTTCTTTTGCTGAGCTGAAGTCATCAGAAATTGAAACAAAATTTAATACTCTTCCTCCAACTGCATAAAACTTTTTATTTTTTTTTTTTGTTCCTGCGTGAAATATAAATTCATTTTCTTCAATTCTAATTTTACTTAAATTTTGAATTTCTTCATTTTTTTTGTAAGCATCAGGATACCCCTTTGAGCATAGAACGACACACAAGCTTTTTTTATTGAGCCATTCAATATTTATTTTGTTAAGTTTTTTTTCACAACAAGCCAAAATTATATCACTAAGACTAGTTTTTAATTTTGGCAATATAGTTTGACATTCAGGATCTCCCATTCTGACATTGTACTCAATTAAATAAGGTTCATTATTAACAATCATTAAACCTGTATATAAAAAACCTTTATATTCAGTTCCAATATGATTTAAACCCTTTAGAGTTGGTTTTATTATTTTATTTATTATTTTGTTTTTAAGTTTTTCATTTATTAATCTAGATGGTGAATAAGCTCCCATTCCACCTGTATTTTTCCCTTTGTCTCCCTCTAAAACTCTCTTATGATCTTGTGCTGTTTCAAAATTTTTAAATGTTTTTCCATCATGAATAGTAAAGAAGCTCATTTCTTCTCCTTTTAAAAATTCCTCTATTAATAAATTTTTTGTGTCACCAAATTTTCCATTAAATATTTCATCTACAGCAATATTACTTTCTATTTCATCGTTACAAATATAGACGCCTTTACCAGCGGCAAGATTATCAGCTTTAATTACTGTTGGGAAATTTGAATTTTTTAAGAATGTTTTAGCATCTTTTTTATTTTGGAAAATCCCAAATTTCGCAGTTGGAATATTATATTTCTCACAAAGTTTTTTAGTAAATATTTTTGAACCCTCCAATTGTGAAGCTAATTTATTTGGCCCAAATACTTTAATTTTAAATTTCTCTAAATAGTCTACTAAACCATCTACTAAAGGTTGTTCTGGACCAACCACAACTAAATCAATTTTTTTATTAATTATAAAATTTTTTATACTTTCAAAATCATTTAAATCTATATTTATGTTTTCTGCTATTTCTTCTGTTCCCGCATTTCCTGGAAAACAAAATAATTTGTTAATTTTATTAGAATTCTTTAAACTTGAGCAAATTGCATGTTCTCTACCACCACTTCCTATTATTCCAATTTTCATATAGAAATATATAAACTAAAAATAATGAAAAAATTAGCAAAAATAAAATATTTACCAAATAATTTTAAAGTTATTGAGGTTGGAGATTATGTTGAGTGTGCTGTATCTGGAAAAAAAATTAATATAGAAAATCTGACTTATTGGAATGTTGAACTACAAGAACCTTATTATTCTTATAAGGAAGCTTCAAAAAAAAGAGAAATTCAGAATAAAAAATAAGATTTATTTCCAACGATTATGTGACCAGATCCATTGATCAGGTTTTTCAATTATCATTTTTTCAAGAGTTTTATTAAGTTCATCAGTAATAATTTTTATAGAGGTATCATTTGAAAAGTAGATTGGTTCATTAACAGATATTTTGAATTTTAGTCCACTTTTCCTTTCAATATATATAGGAACAATTGGTATATTAAATTTTTTTACTAATTGTGCAGGTATTGTAGTTGTTAATGCTTTTTCATTAAAAAAATTAGATAAAATTCCTTCTGAGACTCTCTGATCAATCATTAAAGCTGTAGATAAATTTTTATTTTTTAATAATAACAATTTTTTTAATCCACCAATTCCCTTTTTAATTTGATTTTTACAAATATATTTTTTTCTAATTCTTTCCATTAATCTATTCAAAAAAATATTATTTAAAGGTCTGTATATTGCACATAAATTAATTCCAGACTTCTCTAAGTGCATAGCCATGAGCTCAAAGTTGCTTAAGTGCCCCGAAATAAAGATAACCTGTTTGTTACTAGATTTTATATTTTGTAGTATATCTTGACCGTCTATTTCAATATTTTGAGCAAGTGTTCCATATCTAAAATCCTTCATAAACATAAATTCAGCAAAAACTCTTCCGTAGTTATTCCACATTAAATTAGTCATCTTAATTAATTCTTTAATTTCGATGTTTGGAATAGCCCTCTTAATATTTGAATGTATTATTTTTTTTGATCTAAAATAGGGTCCAATTTTTTCAAAGATTTTCCCACTTAAACTTGAAGAAATATTTGGACCGAGGATTTTAAAAATTATAAAACATAAAATTGTTAAAATAAATTGTATAAAATAATTTAAATATTTCATTGTTTAAAAATTGTTTCAATAAATTTATTTTCATTAATAATTTTTAATTCTACTTTAATAAATTTAATTTCATCTAAATATTTTTTTTCTAATCTAAAAAAGTCTTTTTCGGTAGTTAATATTTTTGTGTTTGATTCTTTGGATGTATATATAATTTTTTCCATATCACTATTTTTATAATTATAGTGGTCTGGAAACTCTATATCTTCTACAATATTCAATCCATAAATTTTAAGCATTTTTATAAAAGTTTTATGATTTCCAATTCCAGAGAAAACAAGATATTTATCAGTCTTACTGAAATTATTTATATTTGTTGGCTCATACTTTCCAAGATGAATTTTTATTTTAGGATTAATTTTTTTAATATCACTTTCTAAGTTTTCTATATTTTCTAAATTACCGTTTAAAAATACATGATTATAATTTTCTAAAGTATTTATACTTTGCCTTAAAGGACCGGCAGGAATTGTTAATCCATTACCTTTCCAATTCAAAGTATTAAAACAAACTAAATTAACATCATATTTTATAGATAAATCTTGTAGACCATCATCAAGAATTGCAATTTCATAATTTTCTTTTTCTGCTCTTTGAATAGCTTCATATCTTGTGTCAGCTAAAAAAAGTTTGCCTTCTTTTTCTAAAAGTTTTTGCTCATCAGTTTGATCTTTGTGAAATTTTTTAATAAAACATGTCTTTAATTTTTTCTTATTGAATATTTTATTAATTTGAATACTTAAAGAGGTTTTTCCTGTTCCTCCTAAATAAATATTACCAACACAAATTGTTTTAATCTTAAATTTATTTAAATTATTTCGTCTCATCAAATAGTTCAGACCTTGTATAAGAAGAGCGATTGGAAGTAATATGTAAGCAAAAATATTTGGTTTTTTTAAATCCCAAAATTTAGGTTTTTTTAATTTCATTATTAAATAAATTATCTAATTCTCTTATAGTTTTTTTAAGAATTTTATCTCCTATATTTTTAATTTTGGTTCCCGAATTTTTATTTTTTTTGAATATTATTGAGGAAGCTAACTGCTTTGGTGTATTTATTTTTTTTGAAATTTTAAATAATTTAAGAAATTTATATACATCTTTAAAATTGTCTGTATTAGGACCATGTAATATTTTGGCGCCAAACCTTGCAGCTTCAAGAGGATTTTGACCACCTCTATTAATAATAGAGCCACCTAAAAAAACTGAGGATGCAAGTTTATGAAATTTTTTAGTTTCACCAAAAGTGTCTACAATATAAATATCGACACCATTTAAATTTTTAATTGATGAACTATGTCGAGTTACTTTTAAACCTAGATTTTCAATTTTATTAACTATCTCATTAGTACGATGAATATGTCTTGGAATAATTATAGTTATTAAATTTTTAATCTTTTTCTTTAGTTCAATATGTGCTTTCACACAGAATATTTCTTCATTATTATGAGTGCTAGATGCAACCCATACCTTTTTTTTTGTGAATTTATATTTTAATTTAGATTTAATGGTTTCCAAATTTTCATTTGGATCTTCAGCAAATTTTAAATTTCCAATTAAATTAACATTTTTTATTTTTATCTTTTTTAAAAAAGAGAGGGTTTCAGTATTTTGAGGGTAAATAATGGTCACTTTATCAAAAATAGATTTTGTAAAATTTTCAATTTTCATCCATCTTTTTTGAGTTTTTAAAGTCAATCTTGCATTTAATAAAACCAGTGGAATTTTTTTATTTTCAAGTTCTTTAAACATACATGGCCAAATCTCAGACTCAACGAAAAGTGCTAAATTTGGTTTCCAGATTTTTATAAATTTTTTAGTAAAAATTTTATGATCAATAGGATAAAATTGATGAACAGTTTTTTTAAAATTAAACTTTTTTAAAATTTTTGAGGAACTTAATGTACTAGAAGTAATTAAAATTTGGCTAATTAATTTATTTTTTTCGTAATTTTTAATTAATGGAATAATACTTAATATTTCCCCAACACTTGCGCCATGAAACCAAATTAGATTACCATTTCTCCTTTTCTTAGTTGGAAAAACAAATTTTTCTATAAATCGTCTTTTATCTTCTTTTTGTTTTAAAATTCTAAAGACAATTATTAATGGAGAGGCTATCAATAATATCGAAACAATTATCTGATAAAATAAAAACATAATTATTTTTGAATTTGTTGTTCATAGAAATGTTTATATAATTCTGATTTTCTTAAAAGCTCTTCATGATTGCCAGATCCCACTACTTTTCCAGAGTCGATCACGTAAATATTACTAGAATTTAAAATTGTAGATAAACGATGTGCAATTACAATTGTTGTTTTATCTTTTGTTAAAACTTTTAAAGCTTCTTGAATTTTTGCTTCAGTCTCAGAGTCTAATGCAGATGTTGCTTCATCTAATAATATGATTGAACTTTTTTTTAACATAGCTCGAGCAATTGATAACCTCTGTTTTTCTCCACCAGATAACCTAACTCCGTTTTCTCCAATTATAGTTTCAAATTTGTCAGGTAATTTATCAATAAATTCATCACAGAATGAAAGCTTTGACACATCTAATACTTCCTTATCTGTTGCATCCTCTTTAGCATATTTAATATTATTTTTGATTGTATCATCAAATAAAGTTGTTTCTTGACTAACCATTGAGATTTCTTTTCTAAGCGAGCTTATTGTTGTTTTATAAATAGATTGATTATCGATAATAATATCCCCTGACTGAGAGTCATAAAATCTTGGTATTAAATTCATTATTGTTGATTTACCAGATCCACTATGACCAACTAAAGAAGTCATTTTTTTTCCGCTAAACTTAAGATTAATTAAATTTAATGTTTGTTCACCCTCAGCTTCATAGGAAAAATTTATATCTTTAAATTCTATTTCTGAGTTTTCAATTTTTATATCTTTTGCATCTGAAGAATTATTAATCTTATTTTTTTGATCAATAATTGGAATTATCCTTGATGCAGCAGATAATCCTTGATTTAAAACCATATTAAGTGTCGATAATGATCTTACTGGTTGATAAGCCAGCATCATAGCTGCCAAAAATGAGAAAAAATTATTTATATCTAGTTCGCCTTTTGAAATTAATATTCCAGAATAAAATATTAAAATTGCAATCATTATACCTGTAAGAGTTTCCATAATTGGAGACATTCTAACAAAAACAGTTTGTATTTTTTGATTCTTTTCTTTTAATTGTCTCAAATATTCATCAGCTCTATTTTTTTCAAAATCTTCTTTTTGAAATATTTTTATTAGTTTATGATTTTTAAATAATTCAACTAAGTAAGTAGTCAAAAAACCTGATTTTTGTTGAGCCTCAGTTGTAACTTTACTAATTCTTTTACCTAAAGTCTTAGCTGCAATGCTCGCGAGTGGTATCATTATAATTGAAATAAGAGCAAGTTTCCAATTCTGAAAAAACATCACAAACACCAAACCAATTAGAGTTAAAGAGTCTTTGAACAGGGTTAATATTGCGTTGCTTAACAAGTTTGTAATATGTGTAACATCATAAGTTAAATTTGATATAAATTTCCCTGAATGTTTTTTATCTATTATCTGAGTATCAGTTCCAATTAAGTTATTAACCATATCATATTGTAATTTTTTCTTAATAGACTCTCCAACCCCAATCATTGTAGCTTTTGCGTAATACAAAGAAAGGCCCTTAGTTGTAAATGCAAAGATAATCATTAGTGGTATTAAAATTAATAAAGATTGATCTTTTTGTATAAATATTTTTTCTATAGCTGGATCTAAAAGCCAAGCAATAGCTGAGGTACTGCCTGCTACAAGAATAGAAAAAAAAGCAGAAAGAATAATTTTATTTAAATATTTTTTAGAATAGTCTTTATATAACCTTTTATAGATTGTAGTTTTATCCATTATAAAATTTTTACGATTAAAATATTTAAAAAAATTATTAGTCCAAAAAAATTATTACTTTTAAATGCATTAAGACAACTAGAAGGATTTTTTAAATCAAATATTTTTATTTGATAAAAAAATAAATGCATAAAAGGTATTAATATTAAAAGATAATAACTAAAGTGAAAATTCATTTTAACTCCCCCAGCAACAAAAAAAATAATTACAAACGTATAGCATAAATACAAAAATTTTTTGGCTTTACCTTTAAATTTAATTGATGTCGATTTTAATCCTATTATTTCGTCATCTTTAATATCTTGGTATCCGTAAATCGTGTCATATCCCAGTGTCCAAAATATGGCTCCTATATAGAAAAGAATAGTTACTATTTCTACTTTGCCATTAATAGCAGTCCAACCAAGAATTAGACCGTAGTTAAAAGTAATACCTAAGAATAATTGAGGCCAGTATGTAAATCTTTTCATAAGTGGATAAGTGAATGCAAGAGGCATCGAACCTAAAGCTAAAATAATAGTGAATAGGTTAAAATTTAATAAAACTAAAAGGGCTAAAAAACAAAGAAGAATGGAGTAAAAAATGCCAAGTTTTACCGAAACCCTGCCTGATGCAATTGGTCTATTTTTTGTACGAAATACTTTTGCATCAAATTCTTTGTCTAGAATATCATTTACTATACATCCTGCTGATCTCATTAATATTGAACCTAAAAAAAATAGAATTAAGAAAAAAAAATAGTTTTTTAAATTATCTCTAAAATTATAAGCTAAAGTCAACCCCCAAGCACATGGCCAAAATAAAAGCATGAAACCAATCGGTTTCTTTAATCTTGTGAGTTCAATAAATAAGTTTATTTGGTTCATAATTTACTTGTAAATAACAAAGGCTAGATTCATAATCAAACTGATTCGTATGAATATAGATTACACAGTTACAGCACTAATGTTTCCTGCAATTCCATTATTAATGGGTGTTTATAGTAACAGATTTCATTCTCTAAGTATTTTAATTCGTCAACTTCATGATGAGCATGTTTATGAAAAACACATTCCACCTGAATGGAAAAAGCAGTTTATAAATCTAAGTGGCAGAATAACACTATTGAGGTGGACAATATTGTTTGCAGCCTTCGGTTTCTTGTTTAACATGCTGACAGTTTTTGCTCTTTATTTAGATGAGTTTTTATTAGCTAGAGTAATTTTTGGATCTTGTTGCCTATCAATGATTGTCTCAATTATATTTTTTATAAGAGAAATACAAATTTCAACAAATGCCTTAAAACTCCATATGTCAGATATGGATGTTGATGTTAATTAGGAACCAGTATAGCTGGCCCTAGAATTTTTCTTCCTTCAAGATCTTCATGAGCCTGTATAACCTCTTCTAACTTATACTTTTTAAAAATTTTAATTTTTACATTTCCAGAACTAATTTTTTCAAACATTGTTTTTGAAGCTTCATTAAGCTCTTCTCTTGTTGAAAGGTATTGCTGCATTGATGGTCTAACAAGATAAAGGCCTTTTGGTTGTATAACTTTAGGTACATTTATATCGGATAGCGGTCCAGATGCATTTCCAAATGAAACCATCATTCCTCTTATCGCTAAACACTCAATTGATCCATTTAGTGTATCTTTACCAACACCATCGTATACAACAGGCACACCTCTACCATTTGTAATTTCTAAAACTTTTTTTGCAAAATCTTCTTTATTATAATTGATTACATGATCGTAACCATTTTCTTTTGCTATATTTATTTTTTCATCTGATCCAACTGTCCCTATAACAGTACAACCTAAACTTTTTGCCCATTGTCCAAAAATTTGACCAACACCACCAGCCGCCGCATGGAATAAAATTGTTTCTCCTGATTTAACTGGATAGGTTTTATGCAAAAGGTAAAAAGTTGTTAATCCTTTTGTCATTAAAGTTGCAGCTATTTCAAGATCAATACTATCTGGTACTTTTACCAAATTCTTGGTTGGGTAATTCCTGTGAGAAGAGTACGAACCTAAAGGAATGCCTGCATAAGAAATTTTATCTCCAACTTTAAAATCTTTTACGTTTTCTCCAACTTCATTAATAATTCCGGCACCCTCCAAACCTAGACCAATCGGGAGTTTTAATGGGTACAAACCTGATCTATGGTAAGTGTCAATATAGTTAAGACCTATTGCTTTTTGTTCAATGGTTACTTGATCAGGACCAGGTTTATCTAAAGAAATATCCTTAACTTCTAAAACCTCAGGTCCACCAGTTTTATTTATTTCTACAGCTTTCATAATTTATTTTACAAATGTACCATTATGATAATCTTGAACTGCTTGCAAGATTTCTGCTTTAGTATTCATAACAAATGGTCCGCCTCTAGCTATTTCCTCATTTATTGGTTTACCCGAAATCACTAAAAACTTAGCATTTGATTTTGCTTTAACACTTAAATCTTCACCTTTAGTTAATAATATTAAAGTACTGTCTATAACTTGATTGTGTTTATCTTTTCCAATTTCAATTTCACCACTAATTAAATAAACAAAAGTATTGTGGGTAGATGGTAATTTAAAATTAAATTCTTTACCTTTGTTGAGTTCAACATCAAAATAAACCGGTTCAACGTTATGACCTTTTACTGGTCCTTCAGCATTCTCGAATTTACCGGCAATAACTTTTACTTGTTTCTCATCATCTTTATGAACACTCATTTTATCAGCATCAATATAAAGATATTCAGGCTTACTCATTTTTAATTTAGCAGGCATGTTAATCCATAATTGAAAACCATGAAGTCTTCCTTCTTTCATAGCAGGCATTTCTGAATGAATGATCCCACTTCCTGTTTTCATCCATTGAACATCTCCCGCAGTCATTCTACCTTCACCACCTGTACTATCTTTATGTTCAAAATCTCCAGCCAACATATAAGTCACTGTTTCAATTCCTCTATGAGGGTGGGGTGGGAAACCCGCAATATAATCCTCACTATTTTCTGATCCAAATTCATCAAGCATTAAGAAAGGATCAAAATAATTTGGCTCAACACCAATACTTCTTTTTAATTTAACTCCAGCACCGTCAGAAGCTGGAATAGGATCAATAATTCTACTAACTTCAATATTTTTCATATTTCATAAATAAGAATTATTTATATTATATCAAGTAACTTACTAAGATCTTTAATTTGATGTTTTGGTACAAAATCTAGATTATCAAAAGTATTATTATTTCTATTAACCCAAATAGAATTATAACCATAATTCCCACCACCAGATATATCCCAAGTGTTAGCACTTAAAAAAGCAACTTCATTTTTTTTAATATTATATTTTTTAATTGGTATATCGTAAACTTTAGAGTCTGGTTTATAAACTCCAACCTCTTCAATTGAAAAAATATCATCAAAAATATTTTCTAAATTATTGCTCTTAATCAATTCATTAAGAAGGGAAGGTGTACCATTTGAAAGAACGGAAAGTTTTAAATTTTTATCTTTTAATGATTTTAAAACTTCAGGCACTTCTTTAAATGGTGATAGAATTTTATAAAGGTTTAATAATTCATTTCTCATAGAAGAGTCTATCTCATAAGTTTTCATTGATTTATCCAAACTGTCCTCTGTCACTTGCCAAAAATCCTTATGACGTTTCATTAAACTTCTCAGCCAAGTATATTCTAATTGTGTTGTTCTCCAATAATTGGAGAAATCTTCCCAGTTATCACCTATTTTATCTTTACATTTTTCAGCAGCTGAGTTGACATCAAATAAAGTACCGTAAGCATCAAAAATTATTGCTTTAATATTTTTCATAAACTAACTTATCAATATGCGTAACATTAGATTATTTTATTCAAAAAGTTTATCTCTTAATTTGACTGACAAACTTGATAAATCTCAATCTCACTATGTTTTAAAAGTTATGAGACTTAAAGAAAAAGAAGTTTTTTCTCTTTTTAATAGCAGTGGTGAATGGGAAGCGAAAATCTCAAATATCACAAAAAGCATAATTGAATTTAATGTTACGAAACAATTAAGACACAAAGAAAATATCAAAGATCTCTGGCTAGCGTTCTCTCCAATTAAATCAAATTACTTTAATTTCATGATCCAAAAAGCTACAGAGCTTGGTGTAACCAAGTTTTTACCAATTATCTTTGAAAGAACGATTGTTAGAAAGATAAATAAAGAGAGATTGGAAAAAGTAATCATAGAAGCAGCCGAACAGTCAAATAGAATAGCAGTTCCATCAATTGAGGATCCTCAAAAATTAAAAAGCTTTCTAAATAATGATATGGATTTAATATTTACTGACCTCAATACTGCTAATACAAAAATTGATCTTACAAAGTTAACAACTAAACCCACTTGTGTAATCATAGGGCCTGAAGGAGATTTTTCTGAGCAAGAGAGGGAAGAGATTCTCAAATTTAATGGTGTTCAGTCTGTTAAAATCAATGAAAACATCTTGAGATCTGAAACCGCTGTAATTTCTGCTCTATCGATCATAAATTACGCCATTAATTGATATTTTGTCGCTAAAAGTAAAAGTGTATTTTTTTTAAAGACACTCTATATAGGGTAAAAAAATGAAAAAATTTTTATATATATTTCTAACATTCTTAATAACTACAAGCGCATTAGCTAATCAACCAGTTGATTGGCAACTAGGCTTTCAAAAAGCTGCTTCCGAGACTATGAGAGATATAGTTAATTTTCACGATAAATTGTTGTTACCAATTATAATAGCAATCAGCGTTTTTGTACTTTTTTTGATGGTTTATGCTTGTATAAGATTTAGAGCTTCAGCAAATCCAGTTCCATCAAAAAGAACTCATAATGTTGCTGTTGAAGTTTTATGGACTTTAATTCCATGTTTAATTCTAATCGTGATGGCAGTTCCATCATTTAAAATTTTATATAAACAAGATGCAATTCCAAAGGCGGATATAACTGTTAAAGCTATAGGATATCAATGGTACTGGGGATACGAGTATCCAGACGAAAATATTTATTTTGACTCTTACATGATTGAAACTAAAGATTTAAAAGAAAACGAGCCAAGACTGTTAGCTGTAGATAATGAGCTAGTTGTACCAGTAAATAAAGTTGTTAAAGTAATGATCACTGCTAATGATGTTCTACACGCTTGGGCACTTCCTTCATTTGGAGTAAAACGAGACGCTGTGCCTGGAAGAATAAATGAAACTTGGTTTAAAGCAGAAAAAGTTGGAACTTATTATGGTCAATGTTCTGAACTGTGTGGAATTAAACACGCGTTTATGCCAATTGAAGTTAGAGTTGTTACTGAGGAAGAATATCAAGAGTGGTTGTTAGACGCTAAAGTCAAATTTGCAAAAGAAATTAATGAAGATGATCAATTCAAAAAACTAGCGAGTAAATAATATGTATACACAAACAGCATCACACGAAGATCATCATACACCAACTGGTTGGAAACGTTGGGCTTATTCAACCAACCACAAAGATATTGGAACTATGTATCTAATATTTGCAATTATTGCAGGTGTTATTGGTACTGCATTCTCAGTTTTAATGAGAATGGAACTGATGCATCCAGGTGATGGGATTTTAGGTGGAAATTATCATTTATATAACGTCTTAGTTACTGGTCATGGTTTAATAATGATTTTCTTTATGGTTATGCCAGCAATGATAGGTGGTTTTGGTAATTGGTTTGTTCCAATAATGATTGGTGCACCTGATATGGCTTTTCCTAGAATGAATAATATTTCATTCTGGTTACTGCCTACATCTTTCATATTATTAATAATGTCAATTTTCATGGATGGCCCTCCAGGTCAAACAGGAGTAGGAGGAGGATGGACAATATATCCTCCATTATCATCTACAGCAGGTCAACCGGGTCCAGCAATGGATTTTGCAATTTTAAGTCTACACTTAGCTGGAGCTTCTTCAATTTTAGGTGCAGTAAACTTTATTACTACAATTTTAAACATGAGAACACCTGGCATGACATTGCACAAAATGCCATTATTTGCTTGGTCAATATTAGTAACTGCTTTCTTATTATTGTTATCATTACCAGTTTTAGCAGGAGCAATTACGATGCTTCTTACAGATAGGAACTTTGGAACAGCTTTCTTTGATGCACAAACTGGAGGAGATCCAGTTCTATTCCAACATTTATTTTGGTTCTTTGGTCACCCGGAAGTTTATATTTTAATTTTACCAGGTTTTGGAATGATCAGTCATATTGTTTCAACATTTTCCAGAAAACCAGTTTTTGGATACTTAGGAATGGCTTATGCAATGGTCGCAATTGGAATAGTTGGTTTCGTTGTTTGGGCTCACCACATGTATACAGTTGGTTTAAGCACAGATACTAAAGCATACTTTTTAGCTGCAACGATGATCATTGCAGTTCCAACCGGTATTAAAATATTTTCATGGATAGCAACTATGTGGGGTGGTTCGATTTCATTTAAAACTCCAATGGTTTGGGCTTTAGGATTTATATTTTTATTTACTGTTGGTGGAGTTACTGGAGTAGTCCTTGCGAACGCTGGAGTGGATACTGCAATGCATGATACTTACTACGTTGTTGCTCACTTTCATTACGTACTATCTTTAGGAGCTGTATTTGCAATCTTTGCAGGATTTTACTATTGGTTTGGAAAAATGACTGGTTATGAGTACTCAGAGTGGATGGGTCAATTACACTTCTGGTTAACGTTTATTGGAGTAAACTTGGTTTTCTTCCCACAACACTTTTTAGGCCTTGCGGGAATGCCAAGAAGATATGCTGACTATCCAGATGCTTTTGCGGGATGGAATTATATTTCTTCAATTGGTTCTTATATTTCTGTAATTGGATTGGTAGTATTTTTTATAAACCTTGCTTATGCGTTTTATAAGAAAAAGGCTGCAGCACAAAACCCATGGGGGGAAGGCGCTACAACTTTAGAATGGACTGTACCATCTCCACCTAATTTTCATACTTTTGAGGAATTACCAAAGTTTGAAGATGAAGAGGGTGTTGAAAAATCTACTAGCTAAGTATAGCAAAAAAGATTTTTTAACTTTAAATTAATGATTAAGTCTAAATTAAAAAATAGAAACTTATCTCAAGAAGACGCCTTTAATTTATCTGAATTATTTAAATTAATGAAACCAAGAGTAATGTCTTTGGTTATATTTACTTGTGCAGTTGGTTTATTAATGGCCCCCAATATAATCCCAACAAAGGACGCAATAATTGGAATTATTTTGGTTTCAATTGGAGCAGGAGCAGCTGGGGCTTTAAATATGTGGTACGAGTCAGATTTAGATGCCCTTATGACAAGAACTTGTTTGAGACCAATTCCGACTGGCAAGGTAAATAGAAATCAAGCACTAGTATTTGGAATTTCTCTTTCGATTTTTTCTGTAATTGCGCTCGATTTTTACTCAAATAGAATATCAGCTGCTTTGTTACTGTTTACGATTTTGTTTTATGTATTTGTTTATACAATTTGGTTAAAAAGAAAAACTCCGCAGAATATAGTAATCGGAGGAGCTGCAGGAGCACTGCCTCCAGTTATTGGCTGGACTATAGCTACTAATTCTTTGACTTCTGAACCAATTACTTTCTTCTTAATTATATTTTTTTGGACTCCTTCACACTTTTGGGCTCTAAGTTTGTATAAATCTGATGATTATAAAAAAGCTAAAATTCCAATGCTTCCTTTAACTAATGGAGTTGAGAGTACAAAATTAAACATATTTGTTTATTCTTTAACAATGTTACCTGTAATTATCTTGCCTTACGCAATTGGCTTTGTAGGTATAACTTTTTTAATCCCATCTTTAATTTTGACAATTTATTATAATTATTTATGTTTCGACCTTTATAAATTTAAAAAAAACAAATTTGATGCAAAAAAAGCAAAATCTATTTTTGGATATTCGATTTTGTATTTATTTTTAATTTTTGTTCTTTTTTTAATTGATAAAATTTTATGATAACACCTGACAAAAAAACAAAGAAAAAAAATATTATAACAGCTATAGCAATTCTAGCATTTATGGTATTTTTATTTATTTTTACTTTATACAACGTCGGAGTATTTGATAGACAGATATGATTAAAGGCAAAACATTAACTCCTTTACTTTTAGCTGGGATTTTTATCCTTATGTTAGGATTGTCTTTTGCAGCAGTGCCTTTGTATGATTTGTTCTGTAGAGTTACTGGTTTTGGAGGAACAACCCAGGTTTCAAAAGAAGCTCCAAAAATAGTGTTAGACAAGGTTGTAAGTGTGAGGTTTGATACAAATGTGAACAATCTTGATTGGAATTTCAAAGCAAAAACAAACGTTATTGATGTGAAAGTTGGCCAGGTCAACAGAATTGAATTTGAAGTTGAGAATTTAGGAAACGAAACGACTCAAGGTGTAGCTAGTTTTAATGTTTCACCAGCAAGTTTTGGCAAATATTACAGTAAATTAGGATGTTTTTGTTTTGAAAAACAAGAGTTGAAGGCAGGAGAGAAGGCAACTTACATAATGACTTTCTATTTAGACCCTGACCTTGTGAACGATCCAACTACAAAAAATCTACAAGATGTAACTATGTCGTACACTTTTTTCTCGACAGATTACTATAAACAATCATAATCACGAAAAATGTCAGCAGAAAAAAAACACGATTACCACTTAGTTGATCCAAGTCCCTGGCCAATCTATACATCTTTTGCATGCTTAGTATTAGCTATAGGTGCAATTTTTTATATGCATAACGGTATTTCATGGGGAATGTATCTTGGTTTAGCTTTATTAATTTATGGTGCATATATGTGGTTTAGAGATGTAGTAATCGAAGCTGAACATCAAGGTCACCACACTCCTGTTGTTCAAATTCATCATAGATATGGAATGACTTTATTTATCGCTTCGGAGGTAATGTTCTTTGTTGCATGGTTCTGGGCTTACTTTGATATAAGTTTATTTCCAAATGAATTCGTTGGAAATGTATGGCCACCAAAAGATATTGAAACATTTGATCCATGGGACATTCCTTTGATAAATACTTTAGTTTTATTACTATCAGGAACAACTGTTACTTGGGCTCATCACTCTTTATTAGAGGATGATAGAAAAGGATTTATACAAGGGTTAACTTTAACTGTAATTCTAGGTTTCTTTTTTACGTTATTACAAGCATATGAATACCATCATGCTACTTTCACGTACTCGGGCCATATTTATGGAGCAGTATTTTATATGGCGACAGGCTTTCACGGTTTCCACGTTATTATTGGAACAATATTTTTAGCCGTATGTTTGTGGAGAGGAAGACTTGGTCATTTCACAAAGGATCATCATTTTGGATTTGAAGCGGCTGCATGGTACTGGCATTTTGTTGATGTAGTGTGGCTATTCTTATTTGCTGCAATATATATTTGGGGAAGTTAATATTAATCCTTGAAGAATAAATTTCTATTTTCAGTATTTGTTTATTTTATTATTTTAACTCTTCTCTCACTAGGGTTTTGGCAGATTTATAGATTAAATTGGAAATTAGAATTAATTGAGCAAATAGAAAATTCTTTAAAAAACAAACCTGTAGAACTATCAAATATTGAAAAAAAAAACTATCTTAGAATAAAGACAAGTGGAGAAATTGATTTTGATAAACAAATTTACTTATATAATTTAAATGATTTGGGTAAACCTGGATTTGAAGTTGTTAATCCAATAAAAATTGGTGATGAAAATTATTTAGTGAATAGGGGCTGGATACCTTTCGAAAAAAAAGGTCTTCCTGAAATAAATTTAGTTGATCAAAATCAAATAGTTGGCACTCTTATGCTACAAACTAAACCAAGTTCATTTAAGCCTGAAAATGATATTGAAAAAAATTATTGGTTTACTTTGAATAGAGAAGATATTTTAAAATTTACAGGTAGAAATTTTTCAGATTATGTCATTTATTTAAACGGTGAATATAAAATTCCAAAACCAAGAGTGATTACTGCTAAAATTTCAAATAATCACAAGAAGTATGCAATTACCTGGTTTTCTATGGCGATTTCAATCCTTTTAATATATTTATATTTTAAGAAAAAAAATTATTAAATGAGATACGTAAGTACAAGAGACACATCAAAAACCTTTGAATTTAAAGACGTTTTCATTAAAGGTCTTGCCGACGATGGAGGCTTATTTATTCCAGAAACATTAGTGAAATATGGTGAAAATGAAATTAGAGATTTAAAACAACTTAGTTATTCAGAGTTAGCTAAAAAAATTGTTTATCCATTTATTGGTAATTTTATGCCTGAAGCTGAATTGAGTAAAATTATTGATAAATCTTACTCTACATTTAGAAAAGATAACGTTGTAGATTTCATAAAGCTTGAAGACAAAACAGTATTAGAATTATTTCATGGCCCTACTCTAGCTTTTAAAGACGTTGCCATGCAGCTTTTAGGTAACTTTTACGAATATTACCTAAACAATGAAAATCAAAAAATTAATATTGTTGTTGCCACATCTGGAGATACTGGTGCTGCAGCGATTGATGCAATTAAAGGAAAAAAAAATGTTAATATTTTTGTGCTTCATCCAGATAATCGTGTTTCACCAGTGCAAAGAAAATTAATGACAACAGGTAAATATGAAAATGTATTTAATGTAGCTATAAATGGAAATTTTGATGATTGCCAGAACCTAGTTAAATCTATGTTTGCAGATAAGCAGTTTTCAAATGATATCAAAATGTCAGGGGTAAATTCTATTAATTGGGCAAGGATTATTGCTCAAAGCGTTTATTATTTTTATAGTTATTTATTAGTTGAAAATACAGATGAACCAACAAATTTTTCAGTACCAACAGGAAATTTCGGAGATGTTTATGCTGGATATTTAGCCAAAAAAATGGGCTTGCCTATAAATAAATTAATTGTTGCAACTAATCAAAACGACATTTTACATAGAGCAATATCCAAAGGTAGTTATGAGGCGGAAAAGGTTTCAGAAACTATTTCTCCTAGTATGGATATTCAAATAGCTAGTAATTTTGAGAGACTTATATTCGATCTTAATAATGAGGATGATAAACAGACTTCATTAGATATGAAAAATATTAAAGAGAATGGAAAATATTTAATTAGTGAGGATAAATTAAATAAAATTAGAGAAAATTTTTTATCAGCTAGAATGAGCGAGGATGAGACTTTAGATGTTATTAAAAAGGTGCATGAAAAATTTTCTGTAATTTTAGATCCACACACAGCTATTGGATATGGTGCTTTCGAGAAACACAACCTAAAAGGAAATAATATTGTGCTAGCAACTGCACACCCATGTAAATTTCCTGATGCTGTTTCCAAAGCTATAAATTTAAAATCTGATTTACCAAAAGAACTCGAGTTTATTTTGAATGAAAAAGAAGATTATGATATAGTCGAAAATAATTTAGAAAAAATTAAAAACTACATTATAGGTAAAACAAAATGAAGATTAAAGAAGGGGAACAACTTCCAAATTCAGAATTTTATTATTTAGACTCAAGCGGAGTAGCCAAAAAAATAAGTACAGCAGAAGTTTTTAGAAATCATAAAACAATTGTGATCGGTGTTCCTGGAGCATTTACAAAAGTTTGTTCCGCAAAACATCTGCCAGGGTATGTTAATAATTACGAGGAAGCAAAGAATAAAGGCGTTACAAAAATTATTTGTGTTTCAGTTAATGATCCAAATGTGATGAAAGCATGGGGCGAAAGTCAAAAAGTTGAAGATAAAATATTTATGGCTGCAGATCCATATTGTGAATTTACTAAATCAATTGGAGCAGATATAAATAGACACGATCGTGGTCAAGGCATGAGGTCAGCAAGATATACAATGTTAATTGATGACAATGTTGTAAAGAAAATAAAAGCAGAGGAAGATACTGCTACTTGTGAAATTTCAGCAGCTCAAAATTTTTTAAAATTAATCTAA
Organism: uncultured Pelagibacteraceae bacterium; assembly: GCA_902611405.1. Taxonomy (GTDB): domain Bacteria; phylum Pseudomonadota; class Alphaproteobacteria; order Pelagibacterales; family Pelagibacteraceae; genus Pelagibacter. The sequence continues at coordinate 4,521 of CACLZL010000002.1, read as the reverse complement.
ATTTGCTGCTTTTTTAGCTAATAAGTCCACTTCTTCATTTAAAGGGTTTCCGTCATGAGCTTTAACCCAATTCCACTTAATATTAAGTGATTTATTTAAATTATATAGATCAATCCACAAATCTTTATTTTTAACATCCTCTTTTTTTGAAGTTTTCCAGTTATTACCCATCCAAGTATTAATCCATTCAGTTATTCCATTTTTTACATATTGGGAGTCTGTATATATTTTTATTTCAACACCAGGTTTGATATTCTTTAAAGCATTAATCGGAGCTAGTAACTCCATTCTATTATTTGTTGTATTTTTTTCGTTACCACTAATTTTTCTTATTTCTTTTCCATCATTTATAATTGCAGCCCATCCACCGTTTCCTGGGTTTGTTAAACAAGAACCATCTGTGTAAATTGTAATCATTAATTTAAATAATCTCTAAATGAATTTAAATTGTTATGTGAAAGTAATTTTTGATAATACTCATTAGGATCTTTAATTTTAATCAATGCTGTTCTTGGCGTATTTGAATAATCATATAGTCTAGTTAATAAATACCTTAATGCAGCTCCTCTACACAAAATATTTATAGATTTTTTTTCTTTTAATGAAATTTTTTTTACACTCTCGTACCCTTTGAATAAATTTTTAATTTTTTTGTTATTCATTTTGAATTTTCGCCTTTTCTGATCAAAACAAAGAGCATTGATACATATAGCAATTTCATACATAAAATAATCATTAGCAGCAAAGTAGAAATCAATAATTCCAGAAATTTTCTTTTTTTTGAAGAAAATATTATCTATAAATAAATCACCATGAATAATACCTTTGGGTAATTGCTTAGGCCATTTTTTTTTAATATCTTTTAAGTTATTTTTTAAGAATATTTTTAAATTTGAAAACTTTTTTGACTTAAATTTGATACTTTCCAACAAAGGCTTTAAATTTTTAATTCCCATTGAATTTTTTCTATTTAGTTTCATTTTTTTTGTGATCACATGCACTCGAGCAATCGTTTTGCCAATTGCATAACAATCATTTGCATTTAATATTTTTTTATCCTTACCATCTAAGAATGATACAATACATGCAGTTTTATTTTTTAATTTAATAAGATATTTATTATTTTTAGTTTTAAGTGGTTTGGGACAATTAATCTTTGAACTATTCAAATTATCCATTAATTTCATAAAAAAAGGTATCTCATCTTGTAGAACTCTTCTTTCAAAAAGAGTTAAAATATATTTTCTCTTTTTTGATTTTAGAAGATAGTTTGTATTTTCGATTCCTTGCTTAATACCTTTAAAACTTATTATTTTTTCAATATTAAAATTTTTATTAATAATATTAATTTCCGTTTTATTTATTTTAGTATAAACAGCCATTTTTTAATTTAATTTGTTAGGAACTTTAAATACTACATTTTCTTTAATTATTTCAACCTCATCGATACTTATAGAAAATTTATTTTTTAAATCATTAATAAAATTTTCAACCAATATTTCTGGTGCAGATGCTCCAGATGATATACCTATCGTATTACAATTTTCTATTTTATCATATGGTATTGAGCTTTCTGAGTGAATAAGTTGCGAATTTTCGCAGCCTGATTTTTTTGCTACTTCAACTAGCCTAACCGAATTTGAAGAGTTTCTGCTTCCAATAACAAAAAACATATCACAATTCTTTGCAATATTTTTTACTGCCATTTGGCGGTTAGTAGTTGCATAACAAATATCTTCTTTCATTGGCTCTTTTATATCTGGAAATTTATTTTTTAAAATTTTGATTATTTCTTTTGTATCATCAACTGACAAAGTAGTCTGTGTAATATAAGCTATTTTTTTAGCTTCATTATTTTGATATTTTCTAGCATCTTCTTCGCTTTGAATTAAATCTATTGAACCTTCAGTTAATTGACCCATAGTTCCTATTACCTCAGGGTGGTTTTTGTGACCAATTAAAAGTATGTGAAAACCAGCTTTATTTAAATTTTCGGCTTCTCTATGAACTTTAGATACCAGTGGACACGTTGCATCAACATAGGTCATTTTATAATTTTTTGCATCTTCAGGTATTTTTTTTGGTACACCATGAGCAGAAAAAATTACTGGTCGTGATTTATCTTTTATTTCATCTAACTCTTCAACAAAAATTGCTCCTTTATTTTTTAAATCATCCACAACGTGTTTGTTGTGTACAATTTCATGACGTACATAAACTGGAGCACCAAACTTTTGTAATGATTTTTCTACTATTTCAATTGCTCTTTCTACTCCAGCACAAAATCCACGAGGTGCAGATAATAAAATTTTTAATTCTTTATTTTTCATTTTTTTCTAAAAAATATTCCAGCAATATATGAGGAAAGGTTAAAGACGCCAAACCTATAAATATTATTTTTAAAATTGCACTATCCAAATTCTGTGAATTATTAAGCAGATACAGGGCAATAAAAGAAAAAACAGCTGTCAGAATTGTTAAATTCAAAGCTTTTTTAACAAACAATATAAATCCATTAACTATACTATTTGGATCAAGATCAATAGCCAGTGAAATGGAATGTCTTATAGAGTGTAAAAAACAGAAATAAACAGTAAAAGCTATTAGTGGAGATAAATAATAATTTAATATTAAAATTGAAAAATAATCTAAAAAAACTACAAATTTCTTGATTTCAAAATTTTTCAAGAAAAGAAAAATACTTGATAGGGTACTGCAGATTATTCCTATTTGAATTACGTTATTTGTCTCAATAAAATTTAAACTTGAATAAAATACCTCATTATCGATTAATAATAACTTGAAAATCGCTATTGTTTCTTGAAAATGGAAATACAAAGGAGCAAGAATAATTAAAAATCCTTTAAAAAAATAAAGCATTTGGGTAAAATAGGATCTATCATTAATCAAAAATTGTGTATCTTCTTTACCAAAGTGATAAGAGGCAATTGTTAAAAAAAGAATTAAAGTTATAGATGGTAATAGTATCCATGTTACAACGATTGTTACTGAAATTAAAATATAAGTAACATAGAATATGTAAGTTGATTTTAAATTAAATAATCTAAGCAGTCTTTTTCCTTTAATATGATCTAAAGAACCATGGGAAACACCTATAATTAAAATTAAAAGTAAACACAAAATTGGTGATATATTTAAATTATTAAACTTAAAAAGCAAAATACAAAAAATGTTTACAACAAAGAAAAAAATAAATGAATGATTTAGATTTATTTTTTTTACTTTATTACTCATATTAAATTAATTCTTTTAGAAATTTCCACTTTGGCATTTTTAAAATTACTTCTAAATCTTCAAAAAAATTGCTTTTATTAGATAAAAAATTGATAGCTGTTTTAGGTTTTGAATTAAAAACTTTGATAAATATATTTTCCATTTCGTTAGGGTTATTTTTAAGAACTCTTAATAAGATTTTATCTAAAAAATCATATTTTGAACTAATTTTAAATAGTTTAACATTTTTTATATTTTCTATATTTTCTCTAATATATCTGCTCTGCTCTTGAATGTTTAGGAAAGTATAACCCGTACTTAATCTAGTCATGCCTCCTGCTGAGCCTATGTAAATTTCATTTAATTTATTTACATTTTTTTGTCTAAATAGAGGAATGGCTCCTTGTTCTTTAAAATGTATTTTACATTGTCTTAGGTTTAAATGATTACACAGGTAGTCATCAATTTGTTCTTCATAATCATTAAGGGAACTATTATTCAGTTCTGATATCCAAGTAGTTTCAACAAGTGCTGTCTTTCTTGTAAAGGGCAGAGTGTAAAAAAAATGCACTCTATTTCTTTGATCACATTTAAAATCCATTAAATTAAATATCTCTTCATCAAAAAAATCTTTTCGAGTTTCTATCTCTACACCACAAAAATGTTGCCATAACTCATTCTGTCTTTTTTCAAAATTAGGAACACTATTAAATACAATTGAATTAGATTTATCTATTTGATCTATACTTTTAAAAAAAATAATATTTTTATTTGAATCAAGTTTTGAAAGTATTTTTTCATAAAATAAGCCACTATCAATCGTTTGGTATGGTGTAGATTGGCAATCTATATATTTAGTTTCATTGCTTGTGTTTATTGAAAAATTATTCCAACTTTTTTTTACACAATCATCAAAGTTGTGAGAAAAAATCCTCCAAAAAGACCAAGTTTTATCTCTTTTATAATTTTCTCTTGTTTCAATGATCGCTAAAGTTTTATTTTTTAATTTATCATTAATTTCTAGTTCATATGCTAATGAAAGACCTGCGCAACCTCCACCTATAATTATGTAATCAAATTCTTTCATTTAAATTTATTTCTTCATTAATTAAATCATGATCATGTTTAATATTATCATCGTTTTTACTTATAAGTGATAACTTAATTAAGTCAAAAATAGATAAAATAGTTTCAATTATTTTTTCAATATTTGAAACATAAATTTTTCCAGACTTTTTATAATTTTCTATGTTTTTTTTATTTAGAATTTTATATCCTATTTTCCTA
>CACLZL010000001.1 GCA_902611405.1 uncultured Pelagibacteraceae bacterium | reverse complement strand
TTTTTATTCTGAGCATATTTCCATTATTGCTTATAACCTATAAAATCTTTTATGATAAGTTGGGTCCAGAACCAGTAAAAGAGATAACTCATTTTACTGGAGAATGGACACTTATTTTTATTTGTTTAACTTTAAGCATGAGTCCACTTAAAAAATTTACCAAATTATCAATCTGGGTAAATTTTAGAAGAATGTTTGGCTTGTTCGTTTTCTTCTATGCTACAATTCATTTGTTAACTTATATTGGATTAGATTATAGATTTGATTGGCAACCAATATTAGATGATGTAGTTAAAAAAAAATATATATTTATTGGTTTTACCGCTTGGTTTCTATTAATTCCTTTGGTTGTTACCTCTTCTCAAAAAATGGTTAAGTTGCTTAAAAATAATTGGAAAAAATTACATCAATTAATTTATATAATAGCACTTTTTGGTTCTCTTCATTATTTATGGTTATCAAAAACAATTTTTTTTAAACCTTTAATATACTTTATAATAATAATAGTATTATTAGCGTTAAGAATAAAAATAAAAAATAGAGATTTAAATTATGAATGAAAGTTTAAAAAAAGAAATTCAATCAGCGACTCTTGAAAGATTAATAACCCACTTAAAAGAAAGAAAAGATGTTCAAAATATAGATCTAATGAATTTAGCTGGATTTTGCAGAAATTGTTTGTCAAGGTGGTACAGAGAAGAGGCAGGGAAAAATGGAATTGAGATATCAGATTCAGATGCAAGAGAACATATTTATGGAATGCCTTATTCTGAGTGGAAAGAAAAATATCAAAAGTAATTATTTTTCTTTTAACCTGGGAAATAATTCAACAAAATTGCAGGGTTTATGATTTATATCTAACTGATGCTTTAAAATTCCATCCCATGCATCAGTTACCCCGCCCGATGATCCGGGTAATGCAAAAATATATTTTCCATTTGATAAAACTGCACAAGCTCTTGATTGAATAGAAGAGGTTCCAACACTTTTTAAACTAATCACTCTAAAAACTTCCCCAAAACCAGGTATATATTTATCTGCAATTTCTTCAACTGCCTCTGGTGTGATGTCTCTGCCAGTTAGACCTGTTCCTCCAGTGGTAATTATAACATCGATTTCTTTATGATTGGTCCAATCTTTTAAAATTTTTAAAATATCTTCTTTATTATCCTTGCAAATTTTTCTATCGATAAGATTGTGTTTCGCCTCTTGAATTTTTTTAACTAAAATTCCTCCAGATTTATCATTATCAAATGTTCTGGTATCTGTTACAGTTAGCAAAGCTATATTTACAATCATAAAAAATTTTAAATGATTATATTAACAATATTTTTTTTTATAACAGCAATATTATATTCTAGCATTGGATTTGGTGGAGGCTCTACTTACCTTGCTTTAATGTTAATTTGGGATGTCCCCTTCTATATTTTTCCAATTATAGCTTTAATCTGTAATATTATTGTAGTTACTGGTAATTCAATAAACTTTTTAAGAACAAAAAATATAAATTCAAGTTTACTTACTCCTTATTTGATTGGATCTGTACCTTTTGCTTTTTTAGGAGCTTCAATCTATATAGATAAAAATTTATTTGAGATTTTATTGTTCTTTGTTCTGTTAATTGCAGGAATTTTTTTATTACTGGAAAGCAAATCCTTCAATAATCATCAAATTAAAATAAGACAAATACCAAAAATTCTTTCAATTCTTATTGGTTCGATTATTGGTTTTATGTCTGGGTTAATAGGAATTGGTGGAGGGATATTTTTAAGTCCTATTTTATTTTTACTTAAGGCAGGTTATCCAAAACATATTACAAGTACCGCATCTCTGTTTATATTAATCAACTCTATATTTGGTGTAGCAGGACAATTAACAAAAGATATTGTTTTAAATGAATTTTTAAACTATTGGCCCCTTTTTCTCTCTGTTTTAATTGGTGGACAAATTGGAAGTTTTCTAAATATAAAATTTTTATCAAATAAAATATTAGCTCTAATGACTTCCTTATTAGTTATTTTTGTGGCTTTAAGAATGGGATTAAGATTTATAGCATAATGTTGATTAAAATAAATTTTAAGATATTTAGTATTGCATGAAAAATATAAAACCATTTGGCCCATCTATAGGAAAAACAAAAATTTCAAGAAGGTTTTTAGAGATATTAAATAAAGAGATTGATAATAAAGTTTTAACAAAAATTAATGACTATAGTTCTAAACTTGCTAGCCAAATTAAGAAAGAAATTAAAATTTCAAATAATTTTATAAAAAAAAATTTAGAAAATGAAATTAAAAAAAATATTAAAAATTTTCTTAAGAATGAAAAAATTCGAAAAGTAAAAAATATAAAAATATTAAATTTGTGGGTTGTAAGTCAGTATAAGGGTGAATATAACCCTATTCATTATCATGATGGAGATATATCTGGTGTCGGTTATTTAAAAGTACCAAAAGATATGACTAAAAACAAATTTTTAAAAAACAAAAAAAACAAAACTAATGGCACAATTGATTTTATAAATGGACAAAGGGGTTTTTTAAGTAAAAGTATTTTTAATATTTCACCTAAAGAAAGAGATCTATTGATTTTTCCAAATTACTTAATGCATACCGCATATCCATTTAATATTAATGCTGAAAGAAGATCTTTTTCATTTAATGCTAAAATTATTTTTGAAAAAAATGATAGATAAAAATTTTTTTAATCAAACAAGAATATTAGATGGTGGAATGGGCCAAGAACTTTTGGCAAGAGGTTTACCATCAAATTCAACTTTATGGAGTGCAAGTGCAATTTTAAATGAGAAATATAATCCCCTTGTATTAAATACACATATTGATTTTATCAAGGCAGGTGCGGAAATAATTGTAACTACTACTTTTGCAACAAGACAAAAAAGATTAAAAGAAAACAATCTTCAAGATAAATTTGAGTATTTAAATAAGAAGGCAGGCGAAATAGCAGTCAATGCAAAAAAAAGATATCCCCATGTTTTTGTTGCAGGAGGATTGCCTCCTCAAAATTTAACATATGAAGCGGATGATAGAAATGAGAAAGAAATTATTAGAAATTTTAAGGATCAAGCAAGAGCATTAAATCCTTATGTAGATTTTTTTTATTTTGACGTTTGGAGCAGCATTAAAGAGGTAAAATGCGGTATTAAAGCAATAAATGAATTTGAAAAACCTTATTTAGTTGGTATGCATATTTCTGAAGGAACAAATTTACCTAGTGGAGAAAATATTTCAGATTTAAAAAATGTAATTAACTATAAAGCTCTAGGAGTCATGCTTTCATGTGTATCTCCAGAAAACTTTGAAAAAAACCTAAACGAACTTAAAAGTTTAGATGTTCCTTTTGGGTTTAAATTAAATGGTTTTATTAGAACTAGAATTAAAGATGGCTATACCTCGGTATTTAAGGGTAAAAAATCAAATCCAAATGAATTTTTAGGTAAAAGAAATGATTTAACACCAGACAAAATAGCTAAAATTGCTAAAAAATTTAAGGAAGCTGGTGCTACTATTCTTGGGGGATGCTGTGAAACAGGTCCTTCACATATTAAAGCTATTGCAAAAATTAAGTAATATTTTTGTAATCAGCTTTTCTTGCTAAATATATTCCAATAAATACGGCAATTAAAGCAACTATAATTTTTGAGGTAATTATTTCATTAAGAAATATGTATCCCAAGATAATTCCAAATATTGGAATAATATAAGAAACTTGTGAATGAAAAATTAATCCATTTGTTTTTAAAATTTTAAATCTCAACAACCAAGCGATACCAGTAGGAAATATTCCTAAATAAATCACAGATATAATTGATTCTGTTGAAGGACTGTTCAACCAAGGTTTTTCAAAAATAAATGTTAGTGGAAAAAGTATAATTGTTGACCAAATTAAAATGGAACCTGTTACATTTTCATTTTTTTTATTACTTATTTTTAATGTTATAACTCCTCCAATCACATAACAAGTAGATCCAAGTAAAATCAAAAGTGCAGCTACAAAGTTATTTTCATTAATTAAAAAATTATCTGAAAATAAAAATACTATTCCTGAAAAACCTATTAATAATCCAATCGTTTTTAATAAATTAAATTTTTCTCCTTTTAAAAAAAAATGTGCTAGAATAGTCGAGCTTAATGGAGTTGTTGACATTAAGATTGCTGCCAAATTACTTTGAACAAAATTCACTCCATAAGATATTAAGATAAACGGAATAACTAAATTGACCAATCCTATAATTGCAAACCATTTCCAATCTTTTGAAAATGCCTCAATTTTTATATTTTTATAAAAACATAAAATTAAAACTGGAATTGCTCCTAAAAAGGATCTTAAAAAGCCTATTGTAATAGGTCCAAATGAATATGTTGCAATTTTAATATTAAAAAAAGCTGAAGCCCATATTAATGATAGTAATGTCAACAATAAATAATCAAATAATTTTGGTTTTCTCATTCTGTAATCTCTTTAGTTGTACCAGAAGTTAATTCCCTTAAATTTTCAAAATCTATTTCAAAAACTGCGTTAGGATGTCCGGCTGCTGCAAATATAGATCTAAAATTTTTTAAATTTTCATCAATATATATTTTCGTTTTTATCAAATGTCCTGTTGGAGAAACACCTCCTATTGTATAACCTGTTACTCTTTTAACATCTTCAGGATTAGCCATAGAAACATCTTTTTCATTTAAGATTTTTTTTAATTTACTAAGAGAGCACCTCTTATCACCTGAAACTAAACAAAGTACAAAATTTTCTCCTGCTTTGAAAAGTAGGCTCTTCACAATTGCACCAACCTTACAACCTAAAGCTGTAGCAGCATCATTTGCAGTTCTTGCTGTTTGTTCCAAAACTATAACTGACAAATTGGAATCAAATTCTTTAATTGATTTTTCAGCTCTTTTTACTGGCTCTTTAGATAATATTGAATTCACTAGTTTAAAAAGTTTTTATTTTTAATGACTAATTACACTACTTATGTGAAAATTGCATAGGTGTTATTTATTAAATAAGCAATATTTTTAAGTATTTATTTGTTATTTAAGCGCAACAAGATTACATAGGAGACAAAATGAGTGCAGCAAATGTTTTAAAATTTATAAAAGAAAAAGAAGCTGAATTTGTGGATCTGAGGTTCACTGATCCAAGAGGAAAACTTCAACATTTAACAATGGATGCTTCAGTAGTAGATGAGGATATGTTGAATGAAGGCGTCTTCTTTGATGGTTCATCTATTGCTGGATGGAAAGCAATTAATGAGTCTGACATGATTTTAAAACCTGATACAGCAAGAATGTTCATGGATCCTTTTACGTCTCATAATACTGTAGTTTTGTTTTGTGACATTCTAGATGCAATAAAAAAAGATCCTTATGAAAGAGATCCAAGAGGTGTTGCTAAAAAAGCAGAGGAATATTTAAAAGCTTCAGGTATTGGTGATAAAGCATTTTTTGGACCAGAGCCAGAATTTTTTGTGTTTGATGATGTAAAAATTAAAAATGATATGAATGAGTGTGGATTTAAATTAGATAGTAAAGAAGGTCCATACAACTCAGGAAAAGAATATGAAAATGGAAACATGGGACACAGACCTCAAATTAAAGGAGGATATTTCCCAGTACCACCAGTTGATAGTGAACAAGACATGCGTGGTGAATATCTTAAAAATTTAAAAGAAGTTGGTATTAAAGTTGAAAAACATCACCATGAAGTAGCCCCTAGTCAGCACGAACTTGGAATGTATTTTGGAACTTTAGTTAATCAAGCAGATAACGTTCAGTTATACAAATATGTTGTGCAAATGGTTACACATTCATTTGGAAAAACTGCAACATTTATGCCAAAACCAGTTGCTGGTGATAATGGTTCAGGGATGCACATTCACCAATCTATTTGGAAAGGTGATACGCCGGTATTTTCAGGAGATGCTTACGCGGGTTTAAGTGAGATAGCGCTACATTATATAGGTGGAATTCTTAAACATGCTAAAGCAATTAATGCTTTTGCTAACTCAACAACAAACAGTTATAAAAGATTAATTCCAGGGTTTGAAGCACCAGTTCTTCTTGCATATTCAGCAAGAAATAGATCTGCTTCTTGTAGAATACCAATCACATTAAGTAAAAAAGGTGCAAGATGTGAGATCAGATTCCCAGATGCTGCTGGAAACCCTTATTTAACTTTTGCTGCAATGTTGATGGCTGGAATTGACGGAATTAAAAATAAAATTCATCCAGGTGAGTCTTTTGATAAAGATTTATATGAATTACCACCTGAAGAAGTTAAAGCTATCCCAACAGTTTGTGGTTCTTTAAGAGAAGCGATGGAAAGTTTAGATAAAGACAGAGAATTTTTAACTCAAGGTGGAGTATTTACTGATGATCAGATTGATGCTTACATTGCTTTAAAGTTTGAGGAGATCCACAAATTTGAACATGCACCTCATCCTGTAGAGTTTGAGATGTATTACAGTAGCTAATAAACTTTATTACTGTCTAGTTGTTGCAATTGTATCTTTGTTAACACCTTTTTTTACTACGTAATCTTGTGTGCCGTTTGCACCAGTTTCAACTTCTTTACGTAGTTCTTTAAAGAATGTTTTTTCTTTTAAAGAATCTTTCAAGTTTTTAACAAGATTTTTAAACTCAAATTTGTTCATTAAGAATCTATATACTAGATATGCATATAATGCAATACAGATATGCTATTAATGGGACAATACAACTTATGATATTTTAAATGACTCTCCGCAGCCACAACGCTCAGTTTCATTAGGATTATTAAACACAAATGATGAGGACAATTCTTCCTTTTTATAGTCCATTTCAGTGCCAAGCAGATACATAATAGCAGCTGAATCAACGAATACTTTCACACCCTTATCTTCTATAACTTCATCATTAGGATTTAACTCTTTTGTATACTCCATTACGTATGACATCCCTGCGCAACCACCAGATCTCACTGATACTCTAACGCCGATAGAATCTTTTTCAGCATTAGACATTATCTCTTTTATTCTTGAGGCTGCGTTATCACTTAATTTTATTATAGGGTTCATTATAAATTCAACTCCAATTTTGCAGCTTCAGACATCATATCTTTGTTCCATGGTGGATCCCAAACTAATTCAAGATCAACTTCCTCGATACCTTCAACTTGCATTGCTCCCTCTTTTACCTCTTTTGGTAAACTTTCTGCTACTGGACAATTTGGTGTTGTTAAAGTCATTTTAATTTTAGCAAATTTTTCATCCTCAACCTTAATATCATAAATTAATCCTAATTCGTATATATTTACAGGTAACTCAGGATCGTATATTTTTCTTATTTCCTCAATTATTTCGTCTTTTTTTGACATAATTTAATTCTCTGTTTTTACCTCTTCTGTTTTTTCATCAAAAGCAGAAACCATTGTGTGCCAAGATAAAGTTGCGCATTTAACTCTCATTGGATATTGCTTAACACCAGATAAACACATCAGTTTAGTTTTTTCATCTTCGCTTAAATACTCAGATTTTAATTCAGGATTTTCTTTGATCATGCCTAAAAAATCCTCAACTATTTCCCTAGCCTCATGCTCATTTTTTCCTTTAATCAAATCTGTCATTATAGAAGCTGAGGCCATTGAAATGGCACAGCCACTACCTTCGAAGGATGCATCTTCTACAATTTTTTGTCCATTTAGTTTTAAATAAACATGAACATTGTCTCCACATAAAGGATTATTACCTTTGGCATCTTTATTAAAACCTTCTGTCTTTCTAAGATTTCTTGGATTTTTACCATGCTCCAATATTATTTCTTGATATAGCTCTTTTAAATTCATTATAAATTAAATATTTTTTTACAGTTGTTTATCGAGTGGTTAAGCTGATCTAAATCTTCTTTTGTATTATAAATACCAACTGATGCTCTAGCACTTGCTGGGATATTTAATTTATCATGTAGAATTTGACAACAATGATGGCCTGCTCTTATTGCGACCCCATCTTCATCCAAGATGGTTGCTATATCGTGAGGATGAACTCCTTCTACTGTGAATGATAACACTCCTCCTTTATTTTTTGGATTACCTATTAGTTTAACTGAATTATTTTTTTGCAATAGTTCTTGTCCATATTCAACTAAGTCAGCTTCATGTTTCATAACATTTTCTATACCAATACTTTCTAAAAATTTTATTGATTGATCAAAGGCAATTACTTGTGCTGTAGCCATAGTTCCAGCCTCGTACTTATTGGGCAATTCACCATAGGAAATTCTATCTTTTTTTACTTCATTTATCATTCCTCCACCACCTTGGTATGGAGGTAATTCCTCTAACCATTTTTTCTTACCATAAAGAACTCCTAAACCCGTAGGTCCATACATTTTGTGACATGAAATTGCATAGAAATCACAATCTAAATCTTGCATGTCTAGTTTTAAATGTGGTGCCCCCTGACATCCATCAACTACAACAATTATTCCTTTTGAATGTGCGAGCTGCGTAATTTCCTTTACAGGTAAAATTGCACCTGTCACATTCGACAAATGAGTAATTGAAATTAATTTTGTTTTTGGAGTAATTTTATTTTCTATTTCTTCAAGAGTAATTTCACCTTCCTCATTTATTTCAGCAAAATTAATTTTTATATTTTTTGATTTTCTTAAAAAATGCCATGGCACATAATTTGAATGATGCTCAAGTTCTGTAATCAATACTTCGTCACCTTCCTGTAAGTAACTTTGGCCCAATGTATTAGCAACTAAATTTAATGCTTCTGTAGCACCCTTTGTAAAAACAATTTCATTTTTATCTTTAGCATTAATATATTTTTGAACTGATGTTCTGGTATTTTCATATAAATTAGTAGCAGCAACTGCAAGATAATGAACACTTCTACCGACATTTGAAAATTGTTTGGTGTAAAATTCATTAATTCTATCCACAACTATCTTGGGTTTTTGAGATGAATTCGCACTATCTAAATAAACTAGGTCATTATTTTGAATTTTTTCATCAAAAATTGGAAATTCTTTTTTTATCTGATCAATATTCATTCTTTAATTCCAATCATATTTTTTATTAGGTTTTTTATTTCTGAGTCAGTAATTTTTTCAACAACATCTAGTAAAAAACCATTAATTAATAACTCTCTTGACTGCTGATAACTTAAACCTCTAGACATTAAATAAAATATAGAGTCCTCATTTAAACTACCTGACGCTGAACCATGCGAACATTTAACGTCATCTGCATAAATTTCAAGTTCTGGCTTGGCATTAAACTCCGACTCTTTATTTAACAATATTGCTTTACTCAATTGGTATCCATCGGTTTTTTGAGCATCTGAATTTACAAATATTTTTCCTTGATACACCGCTTTAGAACTTTCATCTAAAACACTTTTAATTAGTTGATAACTTTTTGTATTTTCATTTAAATGATTTATGATTGATCTGATTTCATGATGTTTATCATTATTCAACGAAAAAACACCATTTACAAAAGCTGATGCATAAACTCCATTTAAATTACAATTAATCTCATTTTTAGAAAAATTTGATCCAGAGGATAAAATGAATGTTTCAGAAATGCTGTTCTTATCTTGATCAATATTATTAAAAGAATATTTAATATTTTTATTCTCAAACTTATCTACTTTATAGTTTTTTAAAACTGCATTTTCCTTTAATTCAAAGTTATAAAATATATTTAAAAAATTTTTTTCAGATGTATCGTTAAATAAGTCAATTAATCTCAATGAACTATCTTTATCTAGTTCAAAATTAAGTCTCAAATTAATGTTTTTAGACCAAATTTTTGAATTAGTTGTATGATAGATAATAAGAGGTTTTATTAATTGATAACCTTTTTTTACCAATATTTTAAAACATTTATTAGTAAAGGCATTGTTCAGGTCTGATAATGAATTGCTATTTTTAAATTCATTTATAGTTTCTGATTGATCAATTATTTCTATTTGATCTTTTTTTTCATACTCAAAATCAATTTTTTCAATTCTACCATTTATAAAAACTATTTTATTATGTTCTAATCCATCTACAAATACAGATGTATCGACTTTATTAGTAGATGCTTGATCGTTATAAAAACTAAGTTCTCCAATATTATTTTTTATTATTTGATTAAGATCTGAAAATTTCCAATCCTCTTCTTTTCTGTTCGGAAAACCTTTATCTATAAAATTATCTAGACAAAATTTTTTTATTTCAATATCTTTTTGAGATAAACCTAAATTTTTTATACTATTATTAAAATCTTTTTGTAATTGTTCTCTCATTTAATTAAAATTTTCATATCCTTTTTTTTCTAGTTCTAAAGCTAAATCTGGACCACCTGATTTTACAATTTTTCCATTCATCAAAACGTGAACAAAGTCAGGTTTTATATAATCAAGTAATCTTTGGTAGTGTGTGATAATTAAAAATGAATTGTTTTTATCTCGCAATGTATTAACTCCATCTGCAACAATCTTTAAAGCATCAATATCTAAACCAGAATCAGTTTCATCTAATATTGATAGTTTTGGAGCTAGTAGAGACATTTGTAAAATTTCGTTTTTCTTTTTTTCTCCTCCTGAAAAACCAACATTTAATTGTCTGTTTAATTTTTCCTCATCAAATTTTAGTTCTTTAGATTTTTCTTTTACCAATTTTAGAAATTCAATAGCATCAAGCTCTTTCTCACCCCTAGCTTTTCTCACAGCATTCAAAGAAGTTTTTAAAAATATATTTGTATTTACACCTGGAATTTCTAAAGGATATTGGAAAGCTAAAAATATACCCTTGTGTGCTCTTTCCTCTGTTTCAAGTTCAAATAAATCTTTTTCCTCAAAAAGAACTTCCCCAGAAACTTCATAACCTTTTTTTCCAGATAGAATATTCGATAATGTGCTTTTTCCAGATCCATTAGGACCCATAATTGCATGAACCTCACCAGGATTTATATCTAATGATAGCCCATTTAAAATAGACTTATTATCAATTGTTGCATTTAAATTATTTATTTTAAGCATTAACCTACACTTCCTTCTAGACTGATACCTACAAGTTTTTGAGCTTCTACAGCGAATTCCATAGGCAATTGTTGCAATACTTCTTTACAAAAACCGTTAACAATCAAGCCAACTGCCTCCTCTGGATTTAATCCTCTTTGTTGACAATAATGTAACTGCTCCTCACTAATCTTGGATGTGGTTGCCTCATGAGCAATATTGGACTCAGAATTTTTATTTTTTATATAAGGAACGGTGTGAGCCCCACATTTATTACCCATTAATAAAGAATCGCACTGAGTATAATTAGTTGAATTTTTGGCTTTTGATGAAATATCAACTAAGCCTCTATAAGTCATATCTGAACTACCAGCCGATATCCCTTTAGAAATTATTTTACTTTTAGTATTTTTACCTAAATGGATCATTTTAGTACCTGTATCAGCTTTTTGATAATTGTTAGTGATAGCTATTGAATAGAACTCACCAACCGAATTATCTCCTTTAAGAATACAACTAGGATACTTCCAGGTTATTGCAGAACCTGTTTCAACTTGTGTCCATGAAATTTTAGAATTCTTACCTTTGCACAAACCTCTTTTTGTTACAAAATTATAAATTCCACCTTTACCATCTTTATCACCTGGATACCAATTCTGTACTGTTGAATATTTTATTTCTGCATCGTCAAGTGCAATTAATTCTACATTTGCAGCATGTAATTGATTTTCATCTCTCATTGGAGCTGTACATCCTTCTAGGTAACTTACATAACTTCCTTTGTCTGCAATTATTAAAGTTCTTTCGAATTGACCTGTGTTTGATGCATTAATTCTAAAATAAGTTGATAGTTCCATTGGACATCTAACACCCTCTGGAATGTATACAAAAGAACCATCTGTAAAAACTGCTGAATTTAATGTTGCAAAAAAATGATCACTTGTTGGAATTACAGATCCTAGATACTTTTTAACCAATTCAGGGTGATTTTGAATTGCCTCTGATATAGGGCAAAATATTATTCCTTGTTTTGTTAATTCATCTTTAAAAGTAGTAGCTACAGAAACAGAATCGAATACAGCATCAACAGCTATTCCATTTAATCTAGCTTGCTCTTGCAAAGGAATTCCAAGTTTTTTATAAGTTTCTAAAAGTTTAGGATCTAATTCATCTAAGCTCTTTGGCTTATCCTTCATACTTTTAGGAGCAGAGTAATAATATAGATCTTGATAATCTATTTTTGAAAATTTAGGTTTCTGCCAATCTGGTTCTTTTAATACTTTAAATCTTTCAAAGGCTTTTAATCTAAAATCAAGCATCCACGAAGGTTCTTTTTTAATATTAGAAATAAATTTAATAACATCTTCGTTCAAACCTTTTGGGGCTTGGATATTTTCTATATCCGTTGAAAAACCATATTTATAATCTTTTAAATCATTTATTTCTTTTTGTCTGTTATCCATTTTAAACTCTTGTTTCTTTATTATTATTTAATAAATCATTTAGGCTTTTATTTTCAAAGAATGTATTTATGTGTATTTCTAATTCATCCCAAAGGTTATGTGTTATACATTTAGTAGCTTTCCCGTTACATCCTCTTTTTGACTCTTTTTTGCATTGAACAGTTTTTACTTTTTCATCTACTGCATGGAAAATGTTTGTTAATTTTATATCATTGGGATTTTTATTAAGAACATATCCACCCTGAGTTCCTCTAATGCTTTTAACAATTTCATTTTTTTTTAATTTTGAGAAAATTTGTTCTAGATAGTCTAAAGATATACCTTGTCTTAAGGATATATCTCTTAGAGATACAGGATTGATGTTATTAAACCTAGCTAAGTCTACTAATGCCATTACGGCATATCTGCCTTTTGATGTAAGTTTCATATTTTACCCTTTAAATGTGGGCTTTTATACATACCTGACTAAAATGGTCAAGTTTAGAGTATAAAAAAAAACTAACATATTGTCGCTGACTTATGATAAACGTACATTTTTTTTGAGAATAATAATCAATATCGCATATGGATAATAAAATCTTAGAAATATTTATTCCTGGTCCTGCAGGAAGACTTGAGGCTAAATATTATAAAAGTAAAAAAAATACATCACCAATTGCTTTAGTATTACAGCCGCATCCTCAATATGGCGGAACTATGAATAATAAAGTAGTTGTAGATACTTTTCATACATTTATGGATAATGATTTTTCTGTTTGCAGAGTAAATTTTAGAGGTGTTGGTAAAAGTGACGGAGAATTTGATAATGGTCAAGGGGAACTTGCTGATGCAGCAGCTGCTTTAGATTGGTTAGAAAGAGAAAATTTTGACAATTCACAATGTTGGGTTTCAGGATTTTCATTTGGATCTTTGATTGCAATGCAATTATTAATGAGAAGACCAGAAATAAACAGATTTATAGCAATTTCACCTCAACCAAATGTTTATGATTTTTCTTTTTTATCTCCATGTCCAACTTCTGGTTTAATTGCTTATGGTAAAAAAGATGAATTAGTACCAGTAGAATATATTATTGAACTTGACAAGAGATTAAGTGCGCAAAAAGGTATTAAAGTAGAATTTAATGCAATATCTGAAGCCAATCACTTTTTTTCAAAAACAAGTGATTCTTTAATTAAACATCTTGATAAATATATAAAAAAAGAAACAGCACTATATTAAAAATTTTCTACCAGTTTTCCACCCACTGTAAATCCTTTACATCCAGTTGTTGTACTAAAAGAAATTGGTAAATTTAAAAAAGACCTTATAGCCAAAAATCCAAATGCCTGAGATTCAATATAATCACCTTTTAAATTGTAATTATCTATAATTTCCAAAGTAATATTATGTTCGTTTGACAGATAATTTTTAATACAATCAATTAAATAAATATTTTTTCTGCCACCGCCACAGAGTAAAAATGTAATACTATTTTTTTTGCTAATATGTTTTAATCCTTCTGCAATCAAATATGCTGTAAAATCTGTTATAGTAGCACAACCGTCTTCTAAAGATAAACCTCTTGCAAAGGATACATCGAAATTTTTAATATCCAATGACTGGGAGTAAGAATTTATTTTAAAATTATCTATTGCCTGATTTAGAATTAATTGATCAACTTTCCCTAATCTAGATAGTTCACCATTTTTATCAAATTTTTTATCAGAATTATTTCTTATCCATTCATCAATTAAACAATTACCAGGACCTATATCAAAAGCTGAAAGGTTATTTTGAAAATTATCTGAATCATTAATAACTTTTGTGACATTTGCGATACCACCAATATTCAAGAAACCTATCGGAAATTTAATATTAAAATTTTGATTGATTTTTTTTGATAAAATATGATGAAAAATTGGTGTTAAAGGTGCACCTTGACCATTATTTTTAATATCCGCATTTCTAAAATCATATATGACTTTTTTTTTGACTATTTGAGATAACAACTTCCCATCTCCTAATTGATTGGTAATTTTCTCATGTGGGTTATGAAAAATTGTTTGACCATGAAAACCAATCAAATCAATTGGATTTCTATATTTTTTTAATGATTGATTAACTGCATTAGCATGAAAAAGAGTTAAATTACGCTCTAATTCTCTTAATTTTTCTGAATTTTGTAAAAGATCTTTCTTTGTTAAGACCAAATCTCTTAATCGAACTAACTGATCCTGAAGATTTTTATCATACTCAAAATAATCATCTAAAATGTTTGAAAATTCATCGTATCCATCTGAACTAATTATAGATAAATCAAGACCATCCATTGATGTTCCACTCATTAATCCAATTGTAGTATATAATTTTTTTTTCATTGATATGTTTTTTAAAAAAAATTTGTATATTGTGACTATAAACTTATGAATAAATTTTTAAAAGAATTTAAAGATAGAGGTTTTTTCTATCAATGTACAAGTGAAGATGAATTATCTAATCAATTAGATGAAAAAAAGATTAAAGGTTACATAGGTTTTGATTGTACAGCTGAAAGCCTACATGTGGGAAGCTTATTACAAATAATGTGTTTGCGACTACTTCAAAAAAACGGACATCGACCAATAGTTTTACTTGGTGGAGGAACTACAAGAATTGGAGATCCATCTGGTAAAGACAAAACTAGAAAAATATTAAGTAAAAAAGAGATTGAAAAAAATGTTAAAAATATTCAAAATATTTTAAAAAAATTTTTAGATAATGATGATCCAAATACGAAACCAGTATTTGTAAATAATTATAGTTGGCTTAAAGATTTAAATTATATTTCTTTTTTAAGAGATATAGGAAAACATTTCACAATAAATAGAATGCTAACATTTGACAGTGTAAAACTTAGATTGGATAGAGAGCAGTCACTGAGCTACATGGAATTTAATTATATGATTTTACAAGCATATGATTTTCTTGAATTAAATAAGAAAGAAAATTGTGTTTTACAAATCGGAGGTTCAGATCAATGGGGGAATATTGTTAATGGTGTTGAGCTTATAAAAAGATATTCCAACAACCAAACCTTTGGTCTTACAACACCCCTAATTACATTAGCTGGTGGAGCAAAAATGGGAAAAACTGAAAATGGAGCTATTTGGTTAGATGAAAAATATTTATCAGCTTATGATTATTGGCAGTTTTGGAGAAATGTAGATGATAGAGATGTAATTAAATTTTTGAAAATGTTTACTGAAATTGAAATTAAGGAAATAGAATCGATTAAAGATAAAAATATAAATGAATTAAAAATACTACTTGCTAATAAAACAACAGAAATGTTACACGGAAAAGAAGCAGCTAAAAATTCTGAACAAGCAGCAAAAGAAGCCTTTTCAGGAAACTCACTAGGTTCAAATTTGCCAACAATTAATATTCGATCAAAAAAAATAAATGAAAAAATAAATATTGTTGACCTTGTTTTGCTCTCAAAATTAGAAAACTCAAAAAGCGAAATCAGAAGGCTTGTAAAAGGGAATGCTGTTAAAATTAATGATGATGTTATTTTAGATGAAAAATTTGAAATCAATAAAAATTTATTTAAAGAAAACTATCTTAAACTTTCAATTGGAAAAAAAAGGCATATTAAAATAGTATTAAATTAATTTTTTTTAATTTTCTCTAGAGTTCTTGTAATAAATCTTGGTGTTAAAGTTTTTATAGGATTTACAGTAGTTTCTAAATCTTTAGGGGGACCTTTAATTTTAAAGCTAACTCCAAAAACACCATCACCTACTTTTTTTCCAATCAATAAATCTCCAAGTAAAGGTATTGAAGCAATAGATCTGTTAATTGTTGTCGCTGGAACCAGGGTTCCTCTTAAGCTGATTAATTTATTCTCTTCAATGTATCCTTCCAATAAAATAGATATTGCTGGACCAACTGCGTACAACTCTTGAATTTTCATAAGTTTATCTTGATTAGTAAAATTCATTTCAAAATCTGTAAATCTAATTCCCTCTCCAGTAAGTAAGTCTGCTATTCCTTGAAGAGATGCAAGAGCCAATAATTTAGCTAACACTGGAATTTCTTTAACTTTAAAATTATCGATTACTAATTTAGAAGTTGAAACTCCATCTTTTTTCAAAGAGTAAAAGTCTAAATATCCTTCTTTATCATCTTTAAATCCTTTAATGAATTTATATCTGTCTACTAAGGGTTTTGCCTTAGATGAAAAAAGAGTGGTAATTTTTTCACCTTGATCATTTGTTCTAGTTGTAAATTTTATATTCTGTGAATTATTATAAAAGGCTAAAATATCTGCTTCTTCTACTTTATTATTAATAATTTTTATCTTTCCATTTAAACCCTTAACAAAGTATATTTTATCAAAGTAAACTTTTTCAAAATTTAGATCAATATTTATGTTATTTGCAAAAAGATTGCTTTCTTTTTTATCATCAGCATCTAGTAAATTCGAAATTAAAGAATTTGCATTAAATGAAATACCATCAATTAAATAATTTTGACCTTCTACTTTTTTAATATTGTAATTATTTTTTTTATTTTCTGTATCTAAATAATTTAAATTTGCCTGATCAATTTTTATTATTTGATTAGTATCATTGAGAGATAAATTATTAATTTTAATATTATTATTTTCTTCATTAAGAATAAAGTTATTTATATTTAGATTTTTATTATTTTTTATTTCTCCATTAATTAGAAGTTCCATTTTACTTTTATCTTTTTTTTATAATTAATATTATCAATTTTAAATTTTGTATTTTTTACATTTAAATTTGTATTAAAACTTATTTTATTTTCTTTTTTCTCAATAAAATAATCAATTTCTTCAAAATCTTTATCGATTTTAAATTTTCCAGAACCTGAAAAAGTTAGGATTTTATTTTTAAAATTAATTTTTAATTTTTGATTATTTAAATAAATATTTTTAGTAGTTTGAGGGAAGAAAATTTTTAAAAAATCTTGTTGCCCTAAAACTATATTTTTTAAAAATAATTCTGAATCTATACTTAAATCTTTATCTTTTTTATTTATTAAATATTTAATTTCATCTACTTTGTCAGTATTTAACTGAATTTGCCCCTCACCTTTAATTGATAAATTGTTGTTCTTATAATTTAAATTTAATTTATGATTATCGAGTAAAATTAAGTCATTCACTTCTGGAAAATAATTATTAATTATTTTTAATTTTTTATATTTTAGCTGAGTAATATTTATATCAGAACTCAATATAATATTTTTGACTTTGAATTTTTCATCTATTTCCAAAGAAAATTTATTATTTGTTTTAAATTTAGCATCATCAATAATTATATTTTTAAATCTTAAATTTAATATTTTTAATATATTTGAATTTAAACTTGAATGATCGTTTTCAATAATAGCATCAATTAAAAAGCTATTTTTTTTCTTTTTTACTATTAATTTTTTTGAAATAAATTTCACTTCTTCCGCTTTAAAATTTATTTCATTAAAAAAATAATTGTCTTTTTGAAAATTGAAATTAAAATTTATATTCTTAAAATTAGCCTTATTTAAAAAATTAATACTTGCCTCTTTTATCAAACCTTCAATTTTATAGTCGTCTTTAAGCTTGCCATTTTCATCAATATTCAAACTCATATCTATAATTACATGACCTTTTTTTACAATTTTTTCTAATATAAATAATTCAGGTTGATTATTTGTAGTCCGAATAAATTTAATTAAATCATTTAATAATATAGACTTAGTTTTTATCTCTATATTTGACGATGAAATCTTATTTTTAATTAAAGAACTGAGCGAAACTTGAATTTTAATACTTTCTAATGCTAAGGGTCTTTTTGAAAAATATACTGTAGTACCAACTGTTTTAGCATAAATTTTTAGTTTAAAAGGATCTAGAGTAAATTTGATTTTTTTTAAATCTATATCTATCTTTTTATTTATTAGTAAAATTCTTTTTTTAATTTGATCGTTAAATTTATCTGTCTCTATACCTACAGTACTAAGATAAGCAGTCAAAATAACTAAAACTGACAGAAGTAGGATAAAATATTTTAAAATATTATTTTTCATGTAATTTATAAAGCGATTGTTCCAAAAATTCATCGATATCACCATCTAACACTTTATCAGGACTAGTGCTTTCAAAACTAGTTCTATTATCTTTTACAAGTCTGTAAGGTTGTAGAACATATGATCTAATTTGATGGCCCCACCCTATCTCGGATTTAGAACTTTCAACACTTTGACTTTCTTCCTCTCTTTTTTTAACTTCATAATCAAATAATCTTGCTTTCAACATATTCATGCATGTTTCTTTATTTTTATGTTGAGATCTTTCATTTTGACATTGAACAACAATTTTTGATGGAATGTGTGTTATTCTGACAGCACTATCAGTAGTGTTAACGTGCTGGCCACCTGCTCCACTGGAACGATAGGTGTCTATTCTTAAATCTTTTTCTAAAATTTCTATATTTATATCATCATCCACAACTGGATAAATCCAAACACTTGCAAAACTTGTGTGCCTTCTTGCTCCGGAATCAAATGGAGATATCCTAACTAATCTATGTATTCCCGACTCTTTTTTTAACCATCCAAAAACATAGTCACCATCTATTTTAATTGTTGCAGACTTTATTCCAGCCTCGTCACCTCTATGTTCACTAATCAAACTTGATTTAAAATTTTTTTTATCAGACCATTTTAAATACATCCTTCTAAGCATATCAGCCCAATCTTGACTTTCTGTACCTCCTGCACCAGCATGTATTTCTAAGTAACAATTTAAATGGTCTGCTTCATTAGATAAAAAACATTTAATTTCATTTTTTTTAACTTCACTTCTTAAGTCTTTTATATTTTGCAAAACTTCTTTTTGAACTTGTAAGTTCTCTTCTTCATACGCCAGTTGATTCAAATCATCTAAATCTTTTAGTTTTTCAATATTATTATTTAAAGAATTAGTTAAATCTTCATAAAATTTCTTTTCTTTGATTACTCTTTGTGAGTTATTTTTATCTTGCCAAAAGTCGGCTCTAAGCATTTGTGAATTTAAAGATTGCAGTTTTGAATGGATATTGTTTTTTTCAAAGATACTCCTGTATTTTTTGATTTATCTTTTCAACTTCTTCTTTAAAATTT
Source organism: uncultured Pelagibacteraceae bacterium (assembly GCA_902611405.1). Taxonomy (GTDB): domain Bacteria; phylum Pseudomonadota; class Alphaproteobacteria; order Pelagibacterales; family Pelagibacteraceae; genus Pelagibacter. The sequence goes on along the minus strand of CACLZL010000001.1, from coordinate 207,577 downwards.
TGATAAATATTATCCATTAGTAAAACTTTAATATATTATTTGAATCTAATCTATCTGAATTTGTATAAAGTACTTGTCCATCAACCACATTTTCTTTTTTAAAAACCTCAATAATAGTATTCTTTGAGTTAAATTTTGCTTTTTGACCTGTTAAAGGGTCAACAACCATCATCACTGTTCCTTTAGCAGCCTTAAATGGTCTTGCGTCATATTTGTTAACTGTATCACTTATAAAACTTTTGAATATTGGCAAAGCAGTTTTAGATCCTGTTTCATATTTTCCTAATGGAGTTGGGTTATCTGAACCAACATAAACACCAACTAGTACATTTGAAGTAAAACCTATAAACCAAGTATCTGTATTTTTATTTGTTGTTCCAGTTTTACCTGCAATATTTAAATTTAAGTCTTTTAGTTTTTTAGCTGTACCTCTTTGAACAACTCCCTCTAAAATTGATGTCATTTGAAAAGCTGTCTCTGGAGAAAAAATTTGCGTATAGTTATTTTTAATCTCTGGGTAATCGTTGGTTAAATAAGAAATTTGATCGCAATTAATACATTTTCTTTTATCATTATTAAAAATAGTGTTTCCCTCACTGTCTTGAATTCTATCTATCAGAATTGGTTCAACAAGTTTTCCTCCATTAACAAAAACTGAATAGGCAGATGTTAGTTTTAATAAAGTTGTTTCAGCAGATCCCAAAGATATAGATAAAAGTTCTTCTGGATTGTCATAAATTCTTAATGCTTTTGAAAAATCAACTATTTTCTCTACACCAAGGTTTTGGGCTATTCTTACTGTCATTAAATTTCTAGATTTCTCCAAACCAACCCTTAAAGTCGAAGGCCCATAAAATTTTTTTCCATAATTTTCTGGTTTCCACATTTTTAAATCGTCTCCTTGATCTAAAACTAATGGTGCATCAAGAACTAATGAAGTTGGTGTAAAATTATTCTCTAAAGCTAATGCATAAACAAATGGTTTAAAAGCTGATCCAGGTTGTCTTTTAGCTTGAGTTGCTCTGTTAAATTCACTTTGTTTAAAACTAAAACCACCACTTAATGCTAGAACTCTTCCTGTAAATGGATCCATCACAACTATTCCACCATTTACTTTTGGTACTTGTTGTAAATTGAAAATATTTTCTTTTACATTTTTAACATAAATAACATCACCAGGTTTCAATAATTTATTAAATTCTTTCTTTGTCCAAGAAATACTCTGATATTCAATAACACCTTTGATATTGTCTTCTGTTTCTATTTCTGCTGAAAATTTATTTATCTTTTTGACAATTGCCAATTTCCAATTGGTTGAATTTTCTAATTTATACTTTTCTAAATCTTTTTTCCATTCTGAATTATAAATCTTGTTAATAAGTGGTCCTCTCCACCCCTTTCTTTTATCATATGCTATTAATCCATCTCTAAGTGATTTTGTTGCAATTCTTTGTAAATTTAAATCTATTGGAGTGTTAATATTAAAACCTTGTTTATAAACTTTATCATAGCTCAAAGTTTCAATTACACTCTTTCTCACATCCTCAATAAAATATTGAGCATCTTCTAAATAAATTTTTTTATTTTTTTTTAAAATTATTTCCTCTTTTATAAGTTTTTTATGCCATTCTGATGTTAAATAATTATTATCTAACAAATTTTTTAAAACTAAATTTCTTCTAAACTTTGCTTTATCAGGATCTCTATAGGGATTATATCTACTAGGTGCTTTTGGCAAAGCTGCTAATAAAGCAGCTTCTGAGTAATTTAAATCTTTAATAGATTTATCAAAATATTCTAAGCTTGCAGCGGCCACTCCATAAGCTCCACTTCCAAGATAAATTTGGTTTAGATAAAGTTCTAGAATTCTTTCTTTAGATAAAGCTCTCTCTATTCTAAAAGCTAGAATTGCTTCCTTAATTTTCCTATTTAAACTTACTTCATTTGTAAGTAAAAAGTTTTTTGCTACCTGTTGGGTAATTGTAGATGCTCCCTCTAACCTTTTAGATGATAAAATATTTGAAATATTGTTAATTACAGCTCTAATAACACCCTTGGCATCAACACCTGGATGTTTAAAAAAATTTTTATCCTCTGCAGATAAAAATGCGTTAATTACATTTTTTGGAATTGAATTAAATGGAACAAATACTCTTTTTTCCTGTGAAAAATCTGCCACCAAATCACCATTACCAGAGTAAACTTTACTGGAAACGGGAGGTTTGTAATTTTTAAGAAATTTATAATCCGGTAAATCATTAGAATAAGTCCATAAGATACTTATTATCAAAATTGCTGATAAAAGAATAAAAGACGTAATTAAAATAAAGATATTTCTTAAAAATTTATTCATTTTAATTTCATTATATCCTGGAATTTGTTAAAGATATGGCAAGAAAATTAAACAAAATTTTAAAAAATTAAATTACTAATGAAATTAACATTCACAAAATTATGGAAAAAAATTTATATATTGATGCATCGCATCCTAACGAAACTAGAGTTGTTCTTAAATCAGGCGAAAATATTGAAGATTACGAGTACGAAGGTTTAAAAAATAACTTAATTAAAAATAATATCTATTTAGGAAAAGTAAGTAGAATAGAACCATCGTTACAAGCTGCTTTCATTGATTTTGGAAGAGAGAGGCATGGTTTTTTATCCTTTAATGACATCCAATCAGATTATTATCAGATTCCAAAAGCTGATTTAGAAAGAATTAAAGAGGAGGAAGAAAAAGCTAGAGAAGAACTTTCAAGAGAAGTTCAGGCTAAAGAAGAGGAAAATATTGCTGAAGGAAAACTAGAAATTGATGATCCTATAGAAAAGACATCGGAAGAACAGACAGAAGAATATCCAAATAATAAAGAAAATATTTCTGAAAAAGAAAATTTAGGTGATGGAAAAGAAAAAAAAAAGGAGAATAAATTTAAATTTAAAAGGTATAAAATTCAGGAAGTTATTAAACCTAATCAGGTAATTCTTGTACAAGTCATTAAAGATGAAAGAGGACAAAAAGGTGCTGCATTAAGTACTTTCATTTCAATTGCAGGAAAATATATAGTTTTAATGCCAAACACTCCTAAAGGAGGAGGTATATCAAGAAAAATATTTAATCCTGCTGATAGAAAAAAAATACGAACAATTTTAAATGAAATTGAAATTCCTAGAGAGATGGGTTTAATTGTTAGAACTGCTGGAAGTAATAAAACAAAAAATGAAATCAATAATGATTTAACAACTCTTATTAATACTTGGAGTCAAATAAAAGAAAATGCAATTAATTCTATTGCCCCATCATTAATTCATCAAGAAAGTGAGATTATCAAAAGAACTTTAAGAGATATGTTTGATGATAATACAAAAAATATAATTGTTGAAGGAAATGAAGGTTATAAAAAAGCTCAATCATTTATGAAAACAATGATGCCTTCAAGTGTAAAAAAAGTAAAAAAATATAGAGGTAAAATTCCATTATTTATTGAGGAAAATATTGAACAAAAATTAAATCAGATTTTTGACTCGGAAATTAAACTTAAATCTGGAGGATATTTGGTAATTAACCCGACAGAGGCTTTAGTTTCTATCGATATAAATTCTGGAAGTTCAATAAAAGGAAAAAATGTTGAAAGCACAGCTTTAGATACGAATATTGAAGCTGCAGAAGAAATTGCTAGACAGATAAAAATAAGAGATTTGTCTGGTTTAATAATTATAGATTTTATTGATATGCTTAGTTATGGAAATAGAAGGTTGGTTGAGAGAAAACTAAAAGAAAAATGTAGAACAGATAGAGCAAGAATTCAAATAGGAAGAATAAGTAACTTTGGTCTTCTTGAAATGTCAAGGCAAAGACTAAGGGAAAGTGCAATTAAATGGAAAGTGACTTTAACAGATGAGTCATTTGCTCAAAAACTCCTAAAAATTGTAGAATTAAAAGCTGTGATTAATAAAGCCAAATTTGTAGAATTAAAAGTTTGTGAAAAAATTTCTGATTTTCTTAAAGAAAATTTTGTTAATGATTTAACTTACTTTGAAAAAAAGAATAAAATTATAATTGATATTATAAGTGACAATTCTTTAATAATTCCTGAATACATTATTAATATTCAAAACAGATCAAAAAAAACACTTGAGTTAATAGAGAGTTACGAAAAATTAAAAAATTTAGAATCAAAAAGTAAAGAAAACAAATTTATAGAAAAAAAAGAAAATAAAAAGACGGGTAAAAAAACTTTTAAAAAAAAAAGATTTAATAAAAAAAAAACTAAATAATTCCTTTTGATGGAGAGGATGGATTGCCCATTAAAATTTTATCAATTCTGCCAGATTTATAAGACTGTCTTCCTGCTATAACTGCATTTTTAAATGCTAATGCCATCTCAAAAGGTTTTTTGGCTTTTGCTATTGCAGTATTTACCAAAACTCCATCACATCCTAATTCCATTGCAATAGTCGCATCTGATGCTTGACCTAAACCTGCATCAATAATTAAAGGTAGCTTCGTTTGTTTCCTAATAATTTGAATATTAATTTTATTTTGTATACCTAAACCTGAGCCAATTGGAGCTGCTAAAGGCATTATTGCATCTGCACCTGAATTTTCTAAGCGTTTTGCCATTAAGGGATCATCATTACAATATACCATAACTTTAAAACCTTCTTTGGCAAGAACTTCCGTGGATTTTAAAGTTTCAATCATATCGGGAAATAAATTTTTTTTGTCTCCTAAAACTTCAAGTTTTACCAATTTCCAACCACCAATTTCTCTAGCGAGTCGAAGAGTCCTTAGTGCTTCTCTAGAATTAAAACAACCTGCTGTATTTGGTAAATATGTAATTTTTTTTGGATCAATATAATCCATTAGTAACGGTTTTTTTTTATCAGTTATATTAACTCTTCTAACCGCAACTGTCACAATTTCTGCTCCCGAAAGTTTAATTGCTTTGGCACATTCAGACATGCTTCTATATTTTCCAGTTCCTACAATTAATCTTGATTTAAATTTTTTGTTTGCAATTTTAAGTTTATCTTTATTCAATTTAACCACCTCCGATGAAATGAACTATTTCAATTTTATCATTTTTTTTCAATTTTATTTTATAAATCTTTTTTTTCTCTATTATTTCCTCATTTAGCTCAATAGCTACTTTATTTAATGGTATTTTAAGATGTTTTATCAATTCTGAGAGTTTTGAATTATCAATTATGGTTTTGATTTTACCATTTATTTTAATTTTTATTTTTTTTATTTTTTTCATCGTATATAAGTGCTGAATGAATAATAAAATAATTATTATTAATGGTCCAAATCTTAATCTATTAGGAGAAAGAGAACAATCACAATATGGATCAACCACGTTTGACCAACTTAAAGAAAATTGTTCTAAAAAAGGACAAGAAATTGGACTTGATATTGAATTTGCTCAATCTAATGTTGAGGGAGAATTAGTAAATATTATTCAAGATGCTAGGAAAAAATTTAATGGTATGATTATAAATGCTGCCGCATTCACTCATACTTCGGTGGCAATAAGAGATGCTCTCGATTTATTTAAAAAACCAATAATTGAGCTACACCTATCAAATATTTACAAAAGAGAGGAATTTAGACATAAATCACTTATAAGTGGTGTAGTAACCGGAGGAATTTTTGGATTAGGTGCTGAAGGATATATTTTGGCCATAATTTCATTACAAAAGACCTTGCAAAATGAAAATAGATAAAAAAATAATTCAAGAATTAAGTGAATATTTAAAAGAATTTAATCTTACTGAAATAGAAATAACTGAAAAGGATACAAAAATTAAAGTATCAAAAAATAATGTTTCAATTAGTCAACCACAAGTTATTTCGCCATCATCAACTTCAACAAGTTCAGCACCTAATAAAACTCAAAATGTTAAATCAGGAACCGAAATTACTTCACCTATAATTGGAACTGCCTATCACGCTCCAGAACCTGGTGCTAAAAAGTTTGTTGAGGTTGGAAAAAAAATTAAAAAAGGGGATACAATAATGATTGTTGAGGCAATGAAAACAATGAATCATGTACCTTCAACAGCAGATGGTATAATAAAAGAAATTTGTGTTGAAGATGGTCAACCTGTAGAATTTGGTCAAACAATTATTATCCTAGAATAATCAATGTTTAAAAAAATTTTAATTGCAAACCGTGGGGAAATTGCAGTTAGAATTATAAGAGCATGTAAAGAATGGGGAATTTCTACTGTAGCTGTTCATTCAGATGTAGATAGAGAAAGTATGCATGTAAGGATGGCTGATGAAAGCGTATGCATTGGATCCCATCAACCAGCAAATAGTTATTTAAATATTCCAGCATTAATGTCAGCAATAGATCTTACAAATGCTGATGCTGTTCATCCTGGCTATGGTTTTCTATCTGAAAATGCAAATTTTGCAAGAATTCTAGAAGAAAATAAAATTGATTTTATCGGAGCATCATCAAAACATATTGAAATGATGGGTGATAAAATCCAAGCAAAAAAAATAGCTAAAGAAAATGGATTACCTGTTATTGAGGGATCTGAAGGTGGTGTAAAAGATGCTTCTGACGCAAAAGAACTTTGTAAAAAAATTGGTTTTCCTGTCTTAATCAAAGCTTCTGGCGGAGGCGGAGGTAAAGGTATGAAAATAGTTTATAAGGAGGAAGAATTTGAAACTTTGTTTTCAACTGCAAAATCTGAAGCACAAAAATATTTTGGCAATGATGAAGTTTACATTGAAAAATTTTTTCAAAATCCAAGACACATTGAGGTTCAAATATTAGCTGGAAAAAATAGAACAGTTCACCTTCATGAAAGAGACTGTTCAGTTCAAAGAAGACATCAAAAATTAATTGAGGAAACACCAAGTCCAGTTTTAAATGATGAAATAAGAAAAGATTTATTTGAAAGAACTGTAAAAATGGTTGAAAAAATTGGATATATGGGTGCGGGAACAGTTGAATTTATTTATGAAGATGGAAAATTTTATTTCCTTGAAATGAATACAAGAGTTCAAGTTGAACATCCTGTAACTGAAATGGTTACAGGTATAGATATAATCAAAGAGCAAATTTGGATTGCTTTTTCAGGAGAAACAGCTTTAAAACAAAGTGATATAAATCCTAGAGGACATGCAATTGAATGTAGAATAAATGCTGAAGATGCAAGTAAAAATTTTCAACCTTCGCCTGGAGTTATTACTATGTGTCATCAGCCATCAGGTTTTAGAACCAGAGTAGATGGTTCAATATTTCAAGGATATAAGGTAACACCATATTACGACAGCATGGTTTGTAAATTAATTTGTCATGGAAGAAATAGAACAGAGGCAATTCAAAGAATGAATAGATCTTTAGATGAATTTGTTATTGAAGGTATAACTACAACAATACCTCTACATAAAAAATTACTTAATCACAAAAAATTTATAAATTCAGATTTTAATGTAAGTTGGTTAGATAAAGATTCAATTGTTTAATAGCAACTTAATAACCACACATCATAGACAGGGTGATCAAAAGGTTCGATTGAAGGACTAGATGAAAACATCCAACCATTAAAAACAAAAACTTCATCATTATTTTTATTCGTTAGATCTCTAACTTGTATATAAGCAGTAATCTCTGGATTATCATCAAATTCTGAATTTTTACATTTAATGCTTTTTATTTCTAGATCTTTAAATTTTTTTAATTTTCCATTTTCTAATTTTAGCAAAGTATTTTTTGAACTTATTTTGTCCAAAATTTTTATATCAGTAAAATCTCCTTCCAAATTACTTTTTGAATTTGAATTAAAAACTAAACAAAAATAAAATAAAAAAACTAAATAGATTAATTTAAAATTATTCTTTCCAACTTGAGTATTTCTTTTTAACACCATCTTTATTTTTATTTGGATAATATGCTGAGTCAGTTCCAGTTAAATTTTCTTGATGTGGTTTTTGCCATTCATATTTTTCTAAGGTATGTTTTTTCTCAATTTTATTAGGTGTAAAATGTATCCATGAATACCATTCAACAGGAATTTTTGATGCGTCAATTGTGTTTGAATAGATAACCCATCTTTTTCCCTTTTTACTCTCATAATATTTATTACCTAGCTCATCAGTACCAACTAGTTTTCCAAAAAAAATAGTTTTTAGTCTTGTTCCAAAAGTGTCTTGATTCCACCAAGTAAAAATTTTTCTTAAAAGTGTCAACATAATTTTTTTTTATTTATTCAATTAAAAATTGTAAAATTTAAATTAGACTAAAATATGAATATGTATATAAATAAATTGATTCATTATTCAAATTAAAATTTAAGTTGAGGTCAAATGGCAAAGTATTTAGTTGAAACTTATTACACCTGTACCTTTAAAGTAAATCATTATTTAGATGATATTAACGAGGCAGAGTTAAAAAATTTAGAAAAGAGAGATGATGGTAAATTTGAGGTTTTAGACGTAAAACTTGACAATAGAAAAACTAAAAGTCTAGATCCTAAAAATAACAAAATCCTTGAAAACAACAAAGTAGAAGTAATAACTGGAACAGATAATAAAAGCTCAATAAATAAAGAGAGTGTAATAAAAAATATTAATGGAGCAAATGAAAAATCAGGTAAAAGATTTAGCATGCCTGATAGAAGAAAGGGATACATTCAAAAAGCTACTATTGGTGATCACAAAGTTTACCTACATACTGGAGAATATGAAGATGGGAAAATTGGAGAGATTTTTATTGATACGAGCAAAGAGGGGGAACTTGTTAAAGCATTAATGAATAATTTTGCAATTGCTGTTTCTCTAGGCCTTCAATATGGTGTTCCGCTAGATGAGTTTATAAGTGCATTTGTCGGTACAAAATTTGAACCATCAGGCAAAGTCCACGGTAATGATAGAATTTTAACTGCCACGTCTATTTTAGATTATATTTTTAGAGAACTAGCTATTTCATATCAAAATAGAGAAGATCTAGCCCACACTCCTTCAATTGGAGGAAATGATGCTAACAATACAGAAGATCAAAGCTCCGAGGATCAAAATCAATTATTAAAAATTGTAAAAGATATTACCAGCAAAGGATTTGTGAGAAATAACTATAAAAAAAATCTGGTTGATCTTTCAGATGTAAAGATAAGTTTAAAAGGTAAAAAATAACTTATTTTTTAGTTTTTAAAGCTAGACTTAATTCTTTTAATTGTTCTTGATTTACCGCAGATGGTGCATTCATCATCAAATCTTGTGCGTTCTGGTTCATTGGAAACATTGTTACTTCCCTAATATTTTTCTCATTAGCAAGTAACATAACGATTCTGTCAATACCAGGTGCAATACCTCCATGTGGTGGTGCACCATAACTAAGTGCATTAATCATACCGCTAAATTTTTCATCTACTTGATTTTTATCGTATCCTGCAATCGAGAAAAGTTTATACATAAGTTCTGGTTTATGATTTCTAATTGCTCCAGAAGATAATTCTATTCCATTACAAACTATGTCGTATTGATACGCAAGTATGTCTAGTGGGTTTTCTAAATCTTTTTCACTTAAATCACCCTGTGGCATTGAAAATGGATTATGACTAAACTCAATTTTTTTAGTTAATTCATTTTTTTCAAACATTGGATAATCTACAATCCAACAAAATGCGAAAACATTCTCATCAATTAAATGTAGATCTTTTGCAATTTTGTCTCTAGCTAAAGCTGTAATTTTTTCTAACTCATCCTGTTTTCCACAAGCCATGAAAATACTATCCCCTATTTTACAATTTGTTTTTTTCATAATTTCAACTAATGCATCATGAGAAAAAAATTTACCTATAGGGCCTTTTGCAGAAATATCTTTATCTTTTTCAAGAGTAAAATAAGCTAAACCAGAGGCACCCTCTTCCTTTGCCCATTTATCTATATTATCAAAAAAACTTCTAGGTCTATCCTTTGTATTTTTTGCAACAATACATCTTACTTTAGAACCAGATTTTACTAATTTTTTAAATATTTCAAATGAAACATCTTCTCTAATAAATATTTCAGTTATATCATTTATAATAAGAGGATTTCTCAAATCTGGTTTATCACATCCATATTTAAGCATAGCATCCTCATATGAAATTTTTGGAAATTTATCAAACATTAGTTTTTTTTTTGAAAAATTTTTAAATGTATTAACCATTAATTTTTCAACTACATTAAATACATCCTCTTGCTCAACAAAAGACATTTCTAAATCTAATTGGTAAAATTCTCCAGGACTTCTATCGGCTCTTGCATCTTCATCTCTAAAGCATGGAGCTATTTGAAAATATTTATCAAAACCTGAAACCATTATTAATTGTTTAAATTGTTGTGGAGCTTGTGGTAAAGCATAAAATTTTCCAGGATTCAAACGGCTTGGTACTAAAAAATCTCTTGCTCCCTCTGGACTAGAAGAAGTCAAAATTGGTGTTTGAAATTCTAAAAAACCTAATTTTGTCATTTCATTACGGATATATGAAATTACTTTAGATCTTAGTAAAATATTTTCATGAATTTTTTTTCTTCTTAAATCTAAAAATCTATATTTTAATCTTATTTCTTCTGAATATTCTTGATCACTAAAGACTGGCATAGGTAATTCTTTACAAGTTCCTAAAACTTCATATTTCTCAATAGCAACCTCTATTTCACCAGTATCAATTTCTTTATTAATTGTTTCCTTAGATCTATTTACAACTTTTCCCTCTATCTTAATGACTGTTTCTAGTTGTATTTTTTCTAGCTCTGAGAAATATTTATTCTCTTTATCAATGATGCATTGTGTAATTCCGTAATTATCTCTTAAATCAATAAATAATAAATTACCGTGATCTCTTTTTTTATTTATCCATCCTGAAAGAGAAATCTTTTTATCTATATTCTCTTTTCTTAGTTCATTACACTTATGTGTTCTGTACTTATTCAATTAATCCTCTAATGCCTCTTTAATAATTTTAAAGTCGATTGGTTTTTTTCTTTTTAAACTTATTTCGTCGATTTTATATATGAAATCAGATATTTTGCCATAAGTTCTATCAATTCTCTTAATAATAAATTCAATAAGTTTTTTATCTATTGATATTTGACGATCAGAAAGATTTTTTAATATTAATGCATACATTAGATCATCACCAGGTTTTTCAATCTGAGATAATAAAAAATTAGCAGATCTCGAATTAAGATCATTTAAATTAAATTTAAAATCAACTATTGGAATTTTCGAGGTTACTATTAAATACTTATTATCCTGATCAATTATATTAATAAGTGTAAATAGTAAATTTTCATTTATTTTTTCGTTTAAATCTTCAATTACAATGTTTTCAAATATTTTAACGCTTTGAAGAAAATCATTACTAATATTTTCTGAATTTATTTTAATTCCTTTATACTTTTCTAAAAATATACTAATTAAATGACTTTTACCTGAAAATTTTTCACCAATTAAATTTATAAAATTCTTATCCCATTTTGGCCAACTATTTAAAAGATTAAAAGAGTGTTCGTTGCTATTTGAAACATAGAAATCTTGATCCTTGAAATTTTGCTCATAACTAAAATTAAGAATTTGTTGATTAAGATTTTTCATTTAAAACCCAGATTTTATTTTTTATTTCAAAATCATAATTTTGATAACTCATAACCTCTAAAAATTTATCAGGTGTTCCGTTAAAAATAACTTCATAAAAATTATTGTTATTATCAAACTTATAAATGTAAAAATTATATATCAAATCCATATCGGATAAAATTTTTTCAAATTTTTTAATTTTGATATTATTGGTATTATCTATAGAAATATTCAAAGATAGTTTTACTGAGGTGTTAATTTGATTTTGTGATTTCCAAAAATCTTCATATACTAACTTTAAATTGTCAATAAATTTTAATATCTCATATTCATTATTAAAATTAACCTCATTAAAATTTAAATTTTTTAAATTGTTTTTTTTATTAAAAAAAATTTTGTTAAATACTCTTATTTTATTATCATTTTTAAAAACAATCATAATTATATAATCATTTATATTGTATTTATTTATAATTTCTTTGAAGTCATAAGTTTCTAAATTATTAATATTTCTTTTTATCAAATCAAAATCGTCAAGATCTTGTGTTGGTAATATATAATTTAAAAGACTATATTTTTTATTATTTAAATTCCAATTATTAAATAATTTTTCCTCTGAGAACATTGAAACTTGATTTTTATTTTGATCAACAAAAACCGGAATAAATAAAAAATTTTTTTTTAAAGGTAAGGATGGAAATATATTTTTTGACTCCAGTAAATCGAATATTTTTTTTTTATTAAAGGAAACATTCAAAATAAGGTAATAAATCTCATTTATAAATTTTTCCTCTTTAATAGAGAAAGTTTCAATCATTCCCTTTATTTGATTAATTGGAGTATTTTTTAATTTTTTTTGATCTTTGCTTTGAACAATTGACAAAATCAGTTCATTAAATGCCTCTAAAAATCCCTCATCAATAATTTCATCTTTATTAAAATTTATTTCAAAAGGTGTCGATATTTCAATATCATTTATAGAAAATGTATTTGCATGACTTTTTTCTGTGGAAAAGAAAATATTTATTAAAGCAAGAAATAAAAAAAAATTATATAAAAGCTTTAATTTATTAAGTTGAAAAATAAATTTCATAAAACATATTAATGAATAAAAAAAAATTTACCTATAAAAAAAGTGGTGTTAATATTAGGGCTGCTGACAACTTTGTTGAATTCATATCTAGTGTTTCATCAAAAAAAAGAGGCAAAAAAAAGTTTTCTAATATTGGAGGTTTTGGCTCAATTACAAACATACCAAACAATATCAAGCAGCCTAAAATAGTAGCTTGCACAGATGGTGTGGGAACTAAAATTGAAATTGCTAATACCTTAAATAAATTCAATACTATTGGAATTGACTTGGTTGCTATGAGTGTAAACGATTTAATTGTTCAAGGAGCTAAGCCTTTACTTTTTTTAGATTATATTTCTATAAATAAAATTGATCTAAAAAAACTTAAAGAAATAATTAAAGGGATTAATGAAGGTTGTAATCAATCCGAGTGTGAGCTAGTCGGTGGAGAAACTGCTGAAATGCCTGGAACTTATGAAAAAGGAAAATTCGATATTGCTGGTTTTGCTGTTGGAATTGTTAGTAAAAATAAAATTTTGAATAAAAATAAAATAAAAAAAAATAATCTTATACTAGCAGTTCCCTCTAGTGGTTTACACTCTAATGGATACTCACTTATAAGATATTTAATAAAACAAAAAAAAATAAATATTAAAAAAAATAAATTTTTAAAATCTGAACTTTTAAAACCAACTAAAATATATGTTAAAGAAATAATGAATTTAACAAATAATAACTTAATTAATGGATGCGCAAATATAACTGGAGGAGGATTATCTGATAATATTAGAAGAATTATACCAGATAAACTTTCTGCAAATATAAATTTAGATCAAATTAAAACTTTTAAAATATTCAATTGGCTCAAAAAAAATGGAATTTCAGATAAAGAAATGCTTAATACTTTTAATTGTGGAGTTGGGTTTTGCCTGATTATCGATAAAAAAAATCTCAGAAAAATTGATAAATATTTTTCAAAAGAATACAAACCATATGTGATTGGAAAAATTTCTAAGAGTAAAAACAAAGTTAAATTGAATGGTTCTATCAACTGGTTATAATAAAGTTAAAACTGCAGTATTTATTTCAGGCACAGGAAGTAATTTAAAATCTCTAATAAAATTTTCAAAAAATAGAATATCTCCAATATCCATTGACTATATAATTTCAAATAATTCAAAAGCAAAAGGTTTAAATTTTGCTAAAAAATATAAAATTAAAAAAAAAGTATTAAATTTTAAGAATAAACAATTAAGCGAAAATAAGTTGCTATCTATTTTTAAAAAAAATAATGTTAAAATGATCTGCTTAGCTGGATTTATGAAAATTTTATCAAAAAATTTTATCAAAAAATTTGAAGGAAAAATTTTAAATATACATCCGTCATTACTGCCTAAGTATAAAGGTTTGTATACCTATCAAAGAGCTCTAAATAATAAGGAAAAGTATTCAGGTTGTACAGTGCATTTTGTTAATTCGAAATTAGACTCAGGGAAAATAATTCTGCAAAAAAAAGTGAAGGTTGCAAAAAATGATACTGTTAATTCTCTTGCTAAAAAAATATTAATTCAAGAACATAAGCTTTATCCTAAAGCTATATTAAAAATTTTTAATCTTTAAAGAAAAAATTTATTTCAATTTTAGCATTGTCAACGCTATCTGATCCATGTACTGAGTTTTTATCTATTGAAATTCCATATTTTTTTCTAATAGTGCCCTCTTCTGCATCTTTTGGATTTGTCGCGCCCATTAACTCTCTATTTCTTAAAACTGCATTGTCTTTTTCAAGAACCATCACAACAATTGGACCTGATGATAGATAAGCACATAATTCATTAAAGAATGGCTTTGTTTCGTGAACCTTATAAAATATTTCAGCTTCTGATTTTTCAATTTGAATTTTTTTTTCTTTAACAATTGAAAAACCATTATTTTTAAAAATTTCTTTAATCTCGTTTTCCAGATTTCTTTCAACAGCATCTGGTTTGATAATAGATAATGTTTGTTCAATATTACTCATAATGTTCCTCTATTAGTTTATTTAATAATCTTACTCCATAACCAGTTGCGCCTCCTGAATTTAATGCTCCTCCATATTTTGAAAAAGCCATTCCAGCTATATCTAAATGAGCCCATGGTGTTTTATTTAATATAAATCTTTGTAAAAATTGAGCAGCTGTTGTAGATCCAGCTCCACCAACATAATTGATATTCTGCATATCTGCATTCTTTGAATCGATTAGTTTATCAAAGTTTTTATTAAGAGGCATTCTCCAAACTTTTTCTTCAACATGTTCTCCAGCTTCAATTAATTGATTTGAAAGTTTGTCATCATTTGAAAATAAACCTGCGTACTCTGATCCTAAGGAAACAATGATTGCTCCTGTCAAGGTTGCTAAATCTATAATAAATTTAGGTTTAAATTTTTCCTCTGTATAAGTAAGTGCATCTGCAAGAACCAATCTACCTTCTGCATCGGTGTTTAAGATTTCTACAGTTTTACCACTATAAGATTTTACAATATCTCCAGGTCTTTGCGCATTCCCTCCAGGCATATTTTCTACTAAACCAACAACACCCACAGCATTTACTTTTGCTTTTCTAAGAGCTAAACTTTTCATAAGTCCGACTACTACTGCAGAACCAGCCATATCATAAGTCATATCTTCCATAAACTTTGCAGGCTTTAAAGATATTCCTCCTGTATCGAAACAAACTCCTTTTCCAACAAAAGCTAAAGGTTTTGATTTATTTTTTAATCCATTCCATTCCAAAGTAACTAAATATGAGCCTCTAATGCTTCCTTGCCCAACACCAAGTAATGTATTCATTCCAAGTTTTTTTAATTTTTTTTCATCATAAATATTTATTTTCAAACCAACTTTTTTAAGTAAATTTAATCTTTTTGCATATTCGTCTGGATGCAAAATATTTCCAGGCTCAGAAACTAAATCTCTAGTATAAAAAGTTCCATCTTCTATAGCTTTAAATTTAATTTGATCAATAATTGAAGTTTTATTTTTACCTATAACAGTAATTGAAAAATTCTTTTTATTTTTTTTTGTTTTATATTTATCGAAAATATATGATTTTAACTTTAGCCCATGTAAAAAATACCCAGCGGCATTTTGTAATTTAATTGAAATACTATCTGTATTTAAAATATATTTATTTTGACTATAATTTTTAAATTGATCATAAAATTTTGCTCCTAAATTTTCAACATCTGAACTTGATAGATTTTTTTTTAGAGAAACTAACACTATTTTTCTTTTAGAATTTATATCAAAAGAAATAATTTTTTTATTTTTATCTTTTGTTTTTAATACATCGAAAATATATGAATATTCAGTACTTAAGACATATTTTTTTAGAGCAGAAATGCTGAATTTTTCATCAGTAAACAAAATAAGATTGATAGAATTATTCTTGTAAGTAATATTTTTATAATTAATTGCGATTGTCATAAATTTTAAATTCACTCTAAACGTGATGGATGCTATATAGGAGTAAAAACATCTTATTTCAATGAAAAAAATATTATTTAGAAAATTATTATCAGATTACATGAGCTTTTTTTTAATTGCTCTTTTAAGCGCAAGCATAATCATGTGGGTTTTTCAGGCGGTAAATTTTCTAGATATAATGATAGAAGATGGGCGTGATTATATTGTTTACATTAGTTACTCTTTACTCAACTTTCCAAAAATATTTAGCAAGTTATTTCCTTTTGTCTTATTTTTTAGTTTATTTTATGTGACAATAAAATATGAAAATAATAATGAATTAATTATATTTTGGAACTTTGGTATTAACAAAATTCAATTAATTAACTTTATATTCAAGTTCTCATTATTATTAATGCTAATCCAAATTGTTCTTACCTCATTAATAGTTCCTTCAACACAAGACAAAGCTAGATCTTTTTTGAGAAGCTCAACTATAAATTTTTTAGGGAGCTTTATAAAACCACAAAGGTTTAATGATACAATAAAAGGAGTAACAATTTATACTGAAAGGAAAGATGAAAAAGGAAATTTATACAATATTTATCTTAAAAAAGAAATTGATCAAAACAATATTCAAGTAACATATGCAAAAAAAGGCATGATTAAAGAAACAAACAATTTTCCAATTTTAATTTTATTTGATGGTGAAACTATAACTGAAAAAAATAATGAAATTACAAATTTTAGTTTTTCAAAATCTGATTTTCCATTAAAAAATTTTAAAACAAATACAACCACATATATAAAAACTCAAGAAATTTCCACAATAAATATTTTTAAATGTATGTATAGCTTGTATTATTCAAAAATTAATCCAAATAAAAATTTTAATACCACTATTGAGAATTGTAACATGAAAAATCTTAAAAATATTTTTAAAGAAATTTATAAAAGGATTTTTATTCCACTTTATATTCCTATTTTGATGCTGATTCCTCTTTTGGTCACTACTTCTTCAAAAGAAAATATAAATTATTCTAAATTAAAATTTATGGTATTTTTATTAGGTTTATTTTTTATTATATTTTCTGAAACAACTATTAGGTTAATTTCAAAAGTAATTTATACAAATTATTTTATAATATCAATTCCAATAATTGTTTTATTCATCCTTTATTTATCCTTTTACAAAAAATTTAATATCAAAATTATGAAAGACTAATATGAAAGTTTACATTAAATTTCTTACGTATAATTTCTTTAAATCACTTTTATACGTATTTTCTATAATGATAAGTTTAGTTTTTGTTTTAAATTTACTAAGCGAGTTAGATTTTTTTAAGGAATTAGAAACAGAAATATACTTTCCTTTATTTTTATCTCTTTTAAATTCACCAGCTATGATTTTTGAAATGTTCCCATTTATTTTTTTAATAGCGACACAACTTTTTTTTATTAAACTTTTCAACAATAATGAAATTGAGGTTTTCAAATATTCTGGATTAAAAAATTCTAAAATATTAATTGTTTTAAGCGTATTATCAATAATCACTGGATTATTAATAACCGTGCTATTTTATAATTTATCTTCTAATTTAAAAAATTTCTATTTAGAATTAAAGTCTCAATATACAACTGATGGAAAATATCTAGCTGTTATCACAAAAAATGGTTTGTGGATAAAAGATGAAATTAATGAAAAAATATTAATTATAAATTCTTCGAAAATTGAAGAAAATTTTTTAAGGGATAGTTTTATTACAGAATTTGATAAAAATTATAATGTACTTAGAAATATAAAGAGTGAAAAAATTGATATTACAACTAAAAATTGGGTGATTTATAATGTAAGGGTTTATTATAAAAATAGTTACGAAATTGAAAATATTCTAAATCTTGAAACTAATTTTGATTATAAAAAAATAAAAACGTTATATTCAAACTTATCTTCATTAAGTTTATTTCAACTTTATGAATTAAGAGAGAATTATATTAAACTTAACTATTCTATTACTGAAATTAACCTTCAGCTCTTAAAAATAGTTTCTTACCCTCTATTTTTATTTTTAATAACAATCTTCTCAGCTTTAATAATGCTTAATATAAAGCAAATAAATGGGACTGCTTTCAAAATTTCTCTTGGTTTATTTTTTTCAGTGATAATATATTATTTTAATAATTTTTTTTTCGTATTGGGAAGTACAGAAAAAATTCCTTTAACTTTTTCTGTGTTTATCCCATTGGCAATTATAACTTTATTTAACGCCTTTTTAATTAATAATGTAAATGAAAAGTAAAATTTATAATTTTTTAATTTTATTAATATTAAGTAATATATTTTTTTTAGATGCCTATAGTCAAAATCAATTTAACTTTAATGTTACAAATGTTGAAGTACTACAAAATGGAAATATTTATAAAGGTAATGAAAGAGGTGAATTCACAACTAATAACGGAATAATTATTAATGCAAATTCATTTGAATATAACAAAGCATTAAATATTTTATATGCTAAAGGAAATGTTAAAATTGAAGATATAATTAAAAATTATGTAATATTTACAGAAGATATAACTTATTACAAAAATGAAGAAAAAATTTTATCAAGAGGCAAAACAAATTCAATTATCGAGTCGAAGTATAAATTAATTTCAAACGAAATACTTGAATACGATAAAGCATTGAATATTTTAAATGCGAAAGGTGATGTTGAAATTGAAGATACAATCAATAATTATATCATATTAGCAGAAGATATTACCTATTTCAAAAATGAAGAAAAAATTCTTACTAGAGGCAAAACCAAATCAAAAATCAAATCAAAGTATGAATTGACTTCTGAAAATGTATTATACCTAGTTACAGAAAATAAATTAAAATCATCAAAAAAATCAACTTTTAAAGATAATAATTCTAATGTCTATATTTTAGATAAATTTAATTATTCTATTAACAAAGAGGAACTTAAAGGTGAAAATATTATTGCAATAACAAATTTCGATAAGCCAGAAAGTGATAAATTTTATTTTTCTAATGGAATAATAAACTTTAAAACAGAAAATTTTATTGCAAAAGATACTAAAATAGAAATTCATAATGATATATTTGGCAATGCTGATAATAATCCAAGACTCAAAGGGGTTTCTTCAAATAAATCAAACAATATTATTACGGTTAACAAAGGTGTTTTTACAAGTTGCAAAGAGAGAGACGACTGTCCACCTTGGATGATTACAGCTAAAAAAATTAAACATGATAAAAATAAAAAACAAATTATTTACGATAATGCGATATTAAAAGTTTACAATATTCCAGTACTATATTTTCCAAAATTTTTTCACCCTGATCCAACGGTTGATCGACAATCTGGATTTTTAAGACCACAATTAAACAATTCTAGTATTTTAGGAAATTCATTAACCGTCCCTTATTTTTATGTTTCTTCGATCGATAAAGATTTTACATTTACTCCAACAATTTTTGACAAAAACGTTCAAATGTTTCAAACCGAATTTAGAAAAATAAATAAAGACTCAAATCTAATAGCAGATATTGCTTATACAAGAAGTTACACGTCAACAGAAACTAACGAAAAAAATAACATAAGTCATTTTTTTGGAAATTACGATTTAGACCTAAATTTAAGTGAATTTGAGTCAAGTAAATTGACAATAAATTTTGAAAAAACATCCAATGACACGTATTTAAAAGTTTTTGATACTTACATTACAGAAAGTTATATAAGACCGGAAAATTTTGATGTTCTTAATAGTGAATTAAAATTAGAATTAAATCACGAAAATTTTGATTTAAGTGGTGGGTTCCATGCCTATGAAAATTTACAGTTAACAAATAATGATCGTTATCATTATGTTTTACCATATTATAATTTAAGCAAAACCTTATCAACTAATTTCGTAAATGGATCAATTAATTTTATGTCTAACGGTACAAACGAACTAAAAAATACAAATAACTTAAGATCAAAAGTTACTAATGATTTTACTTATAGAGGTTTTGACATAATTACTGACTCGGGCTTCAAGAATAATTTTAACATAAATTTAAAAAATCTTAACTCAATTGGTAAAAATGATACTGAATACAAAACAAGTCCTCAAGTTGAATTAATGAGTGATTTTGAAATTACATCCTCTTTACCATTAATAAAAGAGAATAATTCTAATAAAAATTTTTTAACACCAAAATTATCATTTAGGTTTAATCCAAGTGATATGAAGAATTACTCATCCTCTGAAAGAAAAATTAATATAAGTAATATTT
Organism: uncultured Pelagibacteraceae bacterium; assembly: GCA_902611405.1. Taxonomy (GTDB): domain Bacteria; phylum Pseudomonadota; class Alphaproteobacteria; order Pelagibacterales; family Pelagibacteraceae; genus Pelagibacter. Next base: position 187,189 of record CACLZL010000001.1, on the reverse strand, counting down.
TTTCAAATAACAGGTTAGGATTAGATGATTCATTTGAATCGGGTAGGTCATTAACTTTAGGTATAGATTATAGAACAGAAGACCTGGATGATATAAATAAATTTTTTGAATTTAAAATGGCAACAGTTTTTAGAGATAAAGAAGAAAATCTATTACCAAAAGTAAGTACATTAAATAGAAAAAATTCTAATTTATTTGGTTCAATCTCATCCAACTACTTTGATTATTTAAATTTAAATTATAATTTCTCTATAGATAATGATTTAAATTCATTTGAGTATAACGAAGTTCAAGCTAATATCTCTGTTAATAATCTCTTAACGTCATTTAACTTTATTGAAGAAAGTGGAGAAATAGGAGATGCAAATGTAATAGAAAATAGAACAAGATATGAAATAGATGAAAATAATTACTTATCATTTAATACTAGAAGAAATAGAAAACTTAATCTTACTGAATATTACGATCTTGTTTATGAATATAAAAATGATTGCTTGACCGCTGGTATAAAATATAAAAAAACATACTACCAAGATAGAGACCTAAAACCATCAGAAAACTTATTTTTTACTCTTACATTGATACCTCTAACAACATATGAGCATAAGATAGATAGATGAAAATAAGATCTATTAATATTGCCATTATAATTTACCTATTTTTTTTTATTAGCAATTTAAATGCAATTGAAAATAAAATTTTAGCTAAAGTTGATAACGAAATTATAACAACGATAGATATATATAATGAGATTAAATACTTGAGTTTACTTAATGAAAATTTTAAAAAAATTGAAAAAGAAAAAGCCTACGAAATTTCAAAAAATTCTCTGATAAGGGAAAAAATAAAAAAAATTGAAATAAAAAAAAATTTTAAAAGCATAGATATAGATGATCAGAACTTAAAAAAAATTATTTCAAATTACTCAAAAAAAATTGGATTTTCTTCCTATGAAGAATTTATTCAGTATATTGAAATAAATGATCTAAATTTAAGTACAATTAAAGCTAAAATAAAAGTTGAAGCTTTATGGAATCGATTGATAATAAAAAAATTTTTAAAAGATGTAAAAATTGATGAAGAAAAAATAAAATCGGAATTAAATAAAAATATTTTTCAAACAGAATATTTACTTTTTGAAATTGTTTTTAATGTTCAAAAAAAAGAAAATCTTATTGAAAAAATTGAAAAGATAAAAAAGGATATAGAACTTAAGGGTTTTGAAAATGCAGTTCTGATTCACAGTATTTCAGATTCTGTTAACAAAGGAGGAAAGCTTGGATGGATTAAAAAAACATCATTAAATCCAAAAATTATGAATAAAATAGAAGATACTAAAATTGGTGAATTAACTGAACCAATAATAATACCTGGTGGCTTTCTGGTTTTAAAAATCCAAGATAAAAGAAAAACAAATGAAAAATTAAACTTAAACAAAGCTCTCAAATTAATAATTGATGAAAAAACTAATGAGCAATTAAATCAATTATCAATTATATATTTTAATAAAATTAAAAAAGATATTCAAATAAATGAAACGTAAACCAATATTAATATTAGCAGGTGAACCCAATAGTATTTTTTTTGAAATTTTTTTTAAAAGTTTAAAAAAAAAAAAATTTGTTAGTCCGATAATTTTAATTGGATCTCTTAAATTATTAAAAATCAATATGAAAAAATTTAAATTTAAAAAAAAAATAAAAGCATTAAATAAAGATTTTTACAAAAGATTTAATTTAAACAATAATTCAATTAATATAATTAATATTGATTATAATATTTCAAAAAAATCAAAAAAAATATCTCATAAATCAAAATCATATATAGAAAAATGTTTTAAAGAAGCATTTAAATTAATTAATATTGGGTTAACTGACAAATTGTTAAATGGTCCTATATCCAAAAAAAATTTTTTAAATAAAAAATTTTTAGGTATTACAGAATATCTTGCATATAAATTTAATACAAAAGAAGTTGCAATGTTGATATACAATAAAAAACTATCTGTATGTCCTATAACAACTCATTTGCCGCTAAAATATGTAGCGAGTAAAATAAATAAAAAAGTGTTGACTGAGAAAATAAAATTAGTGAATAATTTTTACAAAAAATTTTTAAAAATTAAGCCAAGAATTGGTGTTGCAGGACTTAATCCACATTGTGAAAGTGTAAAAAAATTCAACGAAGATGATAAAATTTTGAAACCTTTAATAAAAAGTCTAAAAAGTATAAATTATAAGATTTCTGGACCATTTCCTGCAGATACTTTATTTTTAAAAAATAACAGAAAAAAATTTGATGTAATAATTGGAATGTATCATGATCAGGTTTTAACTCCTATAAAAACATTATTTGAATATGATGCAATAAATATTACCTTAGGATTACCATTTAAAAGAGTCTCACCCGACCACGGTCCTAATGAAAAAATGATAGGAAAAAACGTTTCAAATCCACTAAGTTTAATTAAGGCAATAGAATTTTTGGATAAAAATTGATTAAAGCTAAGAAAAGTTTAGGTCAAAATTTTTTAATTGATAAAAATATTTTAAACAAAATAGTAAATGCTACTAATATAGAAAATAAAATAATTCTTGAAATTGGACCAGGTACTGGAAATCTAACATCATATATAATTAAAAAAAAACCAAAAAAATTTTTTGTAATTGAAAAAGATAACGAACTTGCAATTTATCTTAAAAAAAAATTTAATAATAAGCTAACAATTATTAATCAAGATATTTTAAAAATTGATGAAAGTAATTTTTTTAAAGAAAAAGTAACTGTTTATGGTAATTTGCCTTACAATATTTCAACAGAAATCCTTAGTAAATGGATAATTAATCTAAAAGATAACTTTTGGTTTGATTGTCTAGTCTTGATGTTTCAAAAGGAAGTTGCTGATAGAATAATTGCTAAATTTAATACTCCTAATTATGGTAGACTATCAATTATTTGTAACTGGAAACTTAATATTAAAAAGATATGTGATATTAAACCTGATTCTTTTTCTCCAAAACCAAAAATAAATAGTACCTTGTTATTTTTGTATCCAAAAGAAAATTTTATAAAAATTAAAGATCCAAAAAATTTAGAAAAAATAACAAGAATTTTTTTTAATCAAAGAAGAAAAATGTTAAAAAAACCTTACCATAAACTATTTAATGGAGATGAAAGGATTTTAGAAAAATTAAAAATTGATTTAAATCTGAGGCCACAGAACATAGATTTTGAGACATATTACAAACTAGTGCATGAATATGAAAACTTATGAAGTTAGTTTATCTACATGCGTTCTTATATATTCTAAATCATAATCTTTTGATCCACTATTTTTTTCAGCGTCAATCAAATTTGTAATTTTTAAGTAACATTCATTTAAATCGTTATTTATAACTACATAATCATAATTTATCCAATGTAGGACATCTCTTTCAAATTGTTTCATTCTTTCTTTGGCTATTAGTTTATCTTTAATGTGTCGTTTAGATAATCTTTCATATAAAACTTCTTTGCTTGGAGGAAGTATAAAAAAAGTTATTAATTTATAATCCATTTTTTTATTCTTGATTTGATCAGCTCCTTGCCAATCAATATCAAACAGAACATTTTTACCTTTATTTAACCTGTCTATAACAGGTGTTCTTGTTGTACCATAAAAGTTATTAAAAACTTTTGCGTATTCCAGGAATTCCTCATTTTGAATTAATCTTTTAAACTCTGACTCGCTAACAAAAAAATAATCTTCATCTTGATTTTCGTTTAGCCTAGGTTGCCTAGTTGTATGTGATATTGAGATTTCAAAATTGTCTTGTTGAGACAATTTTTTAACTAGTGTGGTTTTGCCTGCTCCTGAAGGAGAGGATAATATTATCATTATCCCATCTTTTTCTGATGGCATTTAACTTTCTAGTTTGCTTTTCCTTCGATGAATTTAACTGCATCGCCAACAGTTAAAATTTTCTCAGCTTCACTGTCTGAAATTTCAGATCCAAATTCTTCTTCAAAGGCCATTACTAATTCAACTGTATCTAAACTATCTGCACCCAAATCATCTATAAAACTTGATTCTTCAGTAACTTTTGCTTCGTCGATACCTAAGTGATCAGCTACAATTTTTTTTACTTTGCTTGAAACATCATCTGACATATTGATCCTTTTTGTTATAAATTCTTAATAGTTTAAAAACCTATTTTGTCAAGCCATATACATGCCTCCATTAACATGCAAGGTTTCACCATTTATATAATCTGATTGGCTTGAGCATAAAAAAAACACTGCATTTGCAATATCATCTGGCTCTCCTAGACGTCCTGATGGAATTTTTGATATTATAGCATCTTTAAATTTATCATCTAATTTGTTTGTCATAGCTGTTTTAATAAAGCCTGGTGAGATACAATTTATATTTATATTTTTCTTAGCATATTCAATTGCCAAACTCTTTGACATAGCAATTATTCCTGCTTTAGATGCAGTGTAATTAGCCTGACCTAGATTTCCTGTATGACCTACAACAGATGTAATATTTACAATCTTACCAGATTTATTTTTAAGCATTTTTTTTATCGCAGATTTACTCATTAAGAAAGTTGAGGTCAAATTTACATCAATCACTTTTTGCCATTCTTCTAAACTCATCCTTATCGCTAAATTATCTTGAGTAATTCCTGCGTTATTAATTACACAATCTAAATTTCCACCCAAGTCTATTGTGGCTTTTTCTATAAATTCTTCAACTTTATCACTTTGCGAAATGTCAAACTTAAGTATTTTAATATTTTCATATTTATTTTTAAGCTCATCAAGTTTTTCTATTCTTGTACCTGAGGCTAGAATATTTGCTCCTGATTGATATAATTTTTCAATTATTGAATTTCCAATCCCGCCTGAAGCACCTGTAACAATAATATTTTTGCCTTTTAAATCTGTCATATATTTAGACTCTCTATATCACTTTGACTATTAATTGTGTCAATTTTAACATCTCTATTAATTCTTTTTACCAAACCTGACAAAACTTTCCCTGGTCCTATTTCTATAAAATGATTTACGCCATTTTCTATCATATTAATCACACTTTCTCTCCACCTAACTCTGTTTTCTATTTGCTTAATTAGCAGATTTTTAAGCTCTTCTGGATTTTCAATTTCGTTTGCAGTCACATTTGAAATTAATTTATTTTGTCCATTTTTAAAATTCATTTTATTTAACTCTGCTCTCATAATTTTTGTAGCATTATTCATCAAATCACAGTGAAAGGGTGCGCTAACTGGAAGTTTAATATTTTTTATTGAGTTTTCCTTTAAATATTGAATTAACTTGTCTAAATCTTCTGTATTTCCACTTAAAACAATTTGTCCCTCAGAATTATCATTTGCAATTTGTACTTTAAAAACTTCTTCATTTTCTTTTAAAATTTTTTCAATTACTTCAACTGTCGCTCCTAATACGGCAACCATTCCCCCTTCTCCTTTTGGAACAGCGTTTTGCATAGCGTCTCCTCTGACTCTTAATATTTTTAGAGTATCTGAAAAATCCAGATATCTTGCACATGATAGAGCTGAATATTCACCCAAAGAGTGTCCTGCAAAATATTTTGCTTTATTTAAGTCTATGTTAAATTCCTTTATCACCAAATTAAATATTGAATAGCTAATTAAAAATATTGCTGGTTGTGTATTAGCTGTTAAATCTAACTCTTCTTTTGGTCCCTCTAGAATAAGCTTAGAAATAGAAAAATTTAAAGTATCATCTGCCTCTTTAAAAACACTTTTAACTATATCGAATTTTTCATATAACTCTTTTCCCATGCCTACCATTTGAGATCCTTGACCTGGAAATATTACTGAAAACATATAAAAAAAACTAATATTTTTGCCTTTTTAACTATTGTAATTGAACTTTTATAATAGTATATCCTCATTTTTTATTAAAGAACTTAAATGAATTTATACGAACATACTATTATTGCCAGGCAAGATACTTCACCGAGTGAATTAAAGCAACTTACAGAAAAATATTCAAAAATTGTTGAAAAAAATGAGGGTGAAATTGTTAAAACTGAGAATTGGGGACTATTAAACTTATCTTATCTTATCAAAAAGAATAAAAAAGGAAGTTACATACATTTTAAGATAAAAGGTAAAGGTAATGTAATTGAAGAATTAGAGAAAAACGAGGCAATTGATAAAAAGTTACTTAGATATTTAACAGTCAGGGTAAAAAAATTCGATTTGGAAACAAACTATTTTGGAAAAAAAGAAGATAGTGAAAAAAAAGAAAGTACTAAAAACTAATGCCGAAAAGACAAAGTGGAAATAAAAAAGGTAAGCAAAGTAACTTTGCAAAATTAAGTATTTTTCAACCAAATAAATATAAATTTAAAAAAACTTGTCCTTTATCAGTAAAAGGTGCTCCCGAAGTAGATTATAAAAATATTAAACTCTTGAAAAAGTATGTTTCTGAAAATGGTAAAATTTTACCTTCAAGAATTACAAATGTGTCACAAAAGAAACAAAGAGAACTCTCTCTTTCAATCAAAAGAGCAAGAAACTTAGCGCTATTATAAAATGAAAGTAATTTTATTAGAAAACGTGAAAAGAATTGGATCTATTGGTGAGGTGATAGATGTCAAAAGAGGCTTTGCAAGAAACTTTTTAATAGCTAATAAAAAAGCTCTTTATGCATCAAAAGAAAATATAAAAGAAGTTGAAAAAATGAAAGCTGAGTTATCAAAAAAAGATAACGAAAAGAAAAAAGAAGCCTCTCAAATTGCTGAACAAATAAATGGCAAAGAATATTTAGTTAAAAAACTAAGTACAGAAAATAATGAATTATATGGGTCTGTTAAACCAACTGAAATTTCCAAACTTATTCAACAAGAAAATAAAATTGATATCAAGCCCTCAATGATACAACCAGTTGAAGAAATAAAAGCATTAGGAAAATTTAAAGTTAAAATTTCTTTACACTCTGAAGTTGACGCTGAAATTACTATGAATGTTTCATCAGCTGATACAATTCAATAAATTATACAGTCTTTTCCCCAGCACCAATTTACAATTTAATTCAATCCGTTTTCATGTAAATTATTTTTAATGGAAAACAACCTAAGTATTGTAAAAGATCAAATCAAAGAATTACCAAATAATATTGAAGCAGAACAGGCTGTCATTGGATCTCTTTTAGTAAATAATGAAATATATGATGAAATAAGTCTTATTTTAGATCCTGAAATTCAAGCTACTTTTGGTGATAAATTTTTTGATCCAATGCATCAAAAAATTTTTAATGCAATAAGAAGTATGATTTTTAAAGGGATGCTTGCAAATCCAATAACTTTAAAAAATTATTTTAAAAATGAAAAAGATGATATTAATGTTTCGGAATATTTAGTTAAAATTACTAAATTCTCTACATCTGTAAGACAGGCAATTGAGTATGCCAAAATTATTTACGATATGTTTGTAAGACGTGAGCTTATAAAAATTTCTGAACAAGCAGCAGATAATGCAAAAATAACGGACCTAGATAAAGACGGTCAATCTATCATTGAAGATACCGAAAAACTTTTATTTGATTTAGCTGAAAAAGGTTCTTCTAACACTTCTTTGGTAAAATTTGATGATGCTATGAAGCAAACAATAGAAATGGCTCAAGCTGCTTTTAAAAATGAAGAAGGCATAGTAGGAGTTCCGACAGGCTTAACAGATTTAGATAATAAACTAGGTGGATTACATCAATCAGATTTAATTATTATTGCGGGTCGTCCATCGATGGGTAAAACTTCGCTTGCAACTAATATTGCTTATAATGCTGCTAAAAAATTACAAGATAGTGGAAAACAATCAACCATAGCATTTTTTTCACTTGAAATGTCTTCTGAACAGTTATCCACAAGGATAATTTCTGAGCAAGCTAGAATAAGTTCGGACTTCATTAGAAGAGGAAGAATAACTGACGATCAATTTGATAAATTTATAGAAACGTCAAAAGATATTGCTGATCTCCCACTTTATATAGATGAAACACCCGCTATCAGTGTTGCTGCATTAAGTAATAGAGCAAGAAGAATAAAAAGACTTCATGGTCTTGATATGATTTTGGTAGATTATATTCAATTAATGCGTGGCTCTCTAAACAATAGAGATGGACGAGTACAAGAAATTTCTCAAATAACACAAGGTCTTAAAGCTATCGCTAAAGAACTTTCTGTACCTGTTGTAGCTCTTTCTCAATTATCTAGACAAGTAGAACAAAGAGATGATCACAAACCTCAATTATCAGACTTGAGAGAATCAGGTTCTATTGAACAAGATGCCGACGTTGTAATGTTTGTTTATAGAGAAGGATATTATCTTTCAAGAAAAGAACCAAGAGAGGCAACAGTTGAGCATGCTGAGTGGCAGGCAAAAATGAATGAAGTTGCTCATTTAGCTCAAATTATAATTGGAAAACAAAGACATGGTCCTATTGGTAATGTAACTCTTGAATTTGAGGAAAGATTTACAAAATTTAAGGATACTCAATTAAGTTAAATTCCAATATAAAGAGCTTGAATGATAGCTCATTTTTATCAAAACGTTATCCTTAAAAATCCTAAAGCAATATTTGTGTTGTTAATTATTGCTATTTTAAGTTTTGGTTACTATTCAAAAAATTTTAGATTAGATGCTTCGTCAGAAACTCTATTGATAGAGGGTGATCCAGATTTAGCATATCTGAAAGAAATATCTGAAAGATATGGAAGTAAAGAATTTTTAATTCTTACTTATACTCCCAATGAGGGAATGGTAACTGACTCATCAATTAATAATTTATTAAGTTTAAAATATAAAATTCAAAGCCTAGACTGGGTCCATAGTGTAATTACATTACTAGATATTCCACTTCTAAACAATTCAGATACTCCTCTACAAGAAAGACTGAACAACTTCAAAACATTAAAAGATGAAGATGTTGATAGAAATCGAGGCTTTAAAGAAATTTTAAATAGTCCTGTTTTTAGAAATTTTGTAATTAGTGAAGACGGTAAAACTAGTGGAATTATTGTTAACATTAAACAGTTTGAGAAATTAGAAAATGTAGAAAATAAATCAAAAGAAGAAATTGAACTAATTAAAGATCAAATCAAGAAACAAAACCATCAGAATATTTTAGAAATAAGACAAGTTATCCAAAGTTATGGTGATGTTGGAAAAATTTATCTTGGAGGAATACCAATGATTGCTGATGATATGATGACTTTTATCAAAAGTGATATAATAGTTTTTGGTTTGGGGGTTCTATTATTTATAATTGCTACTTTATGGTTTGTTTTTAGAAACCTTCTTTGGATTATAGTTCCTATAAGTAGTTGTCTTTTTTCTGTAATAATTATGATGGGGTTACTTGGATTACTTGGATGGAAGGTTACAGTAATCTCATCAAATTTTATTGCACTTATGTTGATTTTAACAATGGCAATGAATATTCACATGAGTACTAGATTTCTTCAGCTTAAAAAAGATTTTCCATTAAAAAATAATTTTGAAATTATTTCCTTAACTACTTCAAAAATGTTTTGGCCAATACTTTATACTGTCTTGACAACAATTTTTGCATTCTTATCTCTTATTTTTAGTGAAATAAAACCAATTATTGATTTTGGTTGGATGATGACTTTTGGATTAATTACATCATTTATTATTACATTTACTTTGCTACCTACCCTTTTAAACTTTGCACCCACAAATAATATTTCAGTTAAAAGAGAACAGAAATCAAAAATTACAAATTTACTTAGTCTGATTTCTCTTAATAATAAAAACTCAATCTTCTTAGTAACAGGAATAATTATAATATTCAGTATTGTTGGAATAAGTAAGCTTGAAGTTGAAAATAGTTTTATAAATTACTTTAATAAGAATACTGAAATTTATAAGGGTATGAAGCTTATAGATGAAGAACTAGGTGGAACCACTCCTTTGGAGGTTATTATAAAGTTTCCAAAGAAAGAAAAAGTAAAAAAATCTAAAGAAGATGATGAGTTTGATGATTGGGGTGATGAAGAAGAAGAGAATAATGATGAAAAATATTGGTTTACCAAAGATAAAATTGATTTGATAACTTCTGTTCACAATTACCTTGATAGCTTACCTGAAATTGGAAAAGTTCTATCTTTTTCATCTATTATTGAAGTTGCTACTCAATTAAATAACAACAAGCCTTTAGGAACTTTAGAAATGGGAGTGCTTTACTCCAAAATTCCTGAGAGTATTAAAACTGAAATCATTGATCCCTATCTTTCAATCAAAGATAATGAAGCTAGAATTAGTTTAAGAATAATAGATTCTCAGGAAAATTTAAGAAGAAATGATTTGATTAACAAAATCAATTTTGATTTGAAAGATAAATTTGGTTTAGAAGAAAATGATTATAAATTAGCAGGTGTATTAATATTATTTAATAATTTATTGCAAAGCTTGTTTAAATCTCAAATTTTAACATTGGGATTAGTTATGATTGGAATATTTTCAATGTTCATAATCCTATTTAGAAATATTAAGCTTTCATTAATTGGTGTTGTGCCAAATTTTATTGCTGCTTTTTTTATACTAGGAATAATTGGATTGTTAGGAATACCTTTGGATATGATGACTATAACTATTGCAGCAATTACAATAGGAATTGCAGTAGATAATAGTATTCACTATATTTACAGATTTAAAGAAGAATTCTATAAAATAAAAGATTACAACAAGACATTAAAAAGGTGTCATTCAACCGTTGGAGTAGCTATACTAAACACTTCAATTACGATTGTTTTTGGATTTTCAATTTTAGTGTTGTCAAAATTTATTCCAACAATTTATTTTGGTGTTTTTACTGGACTAGCTATGTTGTTGGCTATGATATCAGTATTGACTCTCTTACCTGCATTAATCTGCATTATTAAACCTTTTGGCAAATCATCTTAATGTTAGAAATCATTAAAGATTTTTATAAAGCAACATCAATAATTGATTTAATATATTTAATTTTAACAATTCTATCTTTGATTAATTGTTATAAAAAAGGTTTCATTTTAAGTATTCTTTCAATGGCTAAATGGTTGCTGGCATACATAATTACACTAATTCTGTTTCCAAAAATTAAACCATATGTAAAAGATATAATTGATAATGAGTATGTGCTCGATGTTGTTTTGGGAATAGTAATATTTGTGGTTGTTATCTTTTTAGTTTTATTAGTTAATAAAGGAATCAGTAAAGCAGTCAAATACACGGGAATCGGTGGCTTGGATACTACATTTGGATTCTTTTTTGGTTTTATAAGAGCTTACATTATTTCTGTTTGTATCTTTTCAGGTGTTCATATCGTATATAATTATGATAAATGGCCAATAAATTTTGACAAATCATACATCTTTCCATATTTAGAAAAAGGTAGTAGTTATCTGATAAAAGAATTTCCTAATGAAAAAACATATCAAGAATCTAAAGAAAAAATTACAGAATTATAATCCTAGATTAAAAGAAGAATGTGGTGTTTTTGGTATAAGCAATAACAAAGATGCGTCAGCTCTGACTGCACTTGGTCTGCATGCTCTACAACATAGAGGTCAAGAAGGTTGTGGAATAGTTACTTTTGATGGAGAAAAATATTATTCGGAAAAAAGATTTGGTTTAGTTGGTGATAATTTCAACAAAGAAAAAGTGCTTAATAATCTTAAGGGAAATTATGCAATTGGCCATAATAGATACAGCACTACAGGAAACAATATATTAAGAAATATTCAGCCCTTTTTTGCTGACACCAACGCAGGTGGAATTGGAGTTGCACATAATGGAAATCTCACTAATTCAATATATTTGAGAAATAAGCTAGTCCAAAATGGAGCTATCTTTTACACAACTTCAGATACTGAAACTATTGTTCAGTTAATTGCTAAATCAAAAAGATCAAAAACTATTGACAAAGTAATTGATGCAATTTTTCAAATTCAAGGTGGTTATGCTCTAGTTATGTTGACACAGAACTCATTAATCGGAGTTAGAGATCCCTATGGAATTAGACCTCTTGTTATTGGTAAGCTTGGTAATAGTTATGTCTTAGCATCAGAAACTTGTGCATTTGACATTATTGGTGCAAAATTTATGAGAGAAGTTGAAAATGGTGAGATAGTTTTAATTGAAAATAATAAAATGAAAAGTATTAAACCATTCCCTGCAAAAAAAGTAAGGCCTTGTGTATTTGAGTATATTTATTTTTCAAGACCAGATAGTCTAATTGGAGGTAAAACAGCATATGAACACAGAAAAAATATTGGAAGAGAGCTTGCAAAAGAAAATGATACAGACGCAGATATAGTGGTTCCAGTACCAGATTCTGGAAATGCTGCTGCTATGGGTTTTGCTCAAGAATTAAAGATGAATTTTGAACATGGATTAATTAGAAATCATTATGTTGGAAGAACTTTCATCGAACCAAGCCAGAAAATTAGAAGCTTGGGTGTAAAATTAAAATTAAATGCTAATCAAACAACAATTAAAAATAAAAAAATAATTCTTATTGATGACTCTCTTGTTCGAGGAACAACATCTTACAAAATTGTTAAAATGCTTTACGACGCGGGTGCAAAAGAAGTTCATGTTAAAATTGCATGCCCTGAAATAAGATATCCAGATTTCTATGGTGTAGACACACCAACTAAAAAAGAGTTGTTAGCAGCAAATAAAAATAATGATGAAATATGTGAATATATTGGAGCTAAATCTTTAAGATTTTTATCAATCCAAGGATTATATAAAGCTATTGGTTTTGAAAAAAGAAATGAAGCTTATCCTCAATTAACAGACCATTATTTTACTGGTGAATATCCTGTCAAATTAGTAGATGAATTAGGAGATAATAAAATAACTCAATTATCTTTATTAAGTACTGGATCAAATAATTAAATTATGAAAACGGTAAATTTTACTGAAATGAAAAACGGCACTAAAGAAGATTATGAACTTCTTGAAAAATTTGAAAAAAAATTTGAGAGACAAACAGCTGAGAGAATTTTAAGTTATTTATCTAAACAAACTACGACTTTAGAAGGTTACAAAGTTACTAGACTAGAACATTCATTACAAGCTGCAACAAGAGCTTTTAAAAATAAAGAAAGTGATGAAATGGTTGTTGCAACATTACTACATGATATTGGAGATGATCTAGCACCAATGAATCATTCTCAATATGCAGCATCCATACTAAGACCTTATGTTTCGGATAGAACCTATTGGATCATTCTACATCATGGTCTTTTTCAAACTTACTACAGCGCTCATCATTTAGGTGGTGATAGAAATGTAAGAGATAAATTTAAAGATCACAAATACTATCAAGATACTATAGATTTTTGTGAAAAATATGACCAATGCTCTTTTGATCCTGATTATAAAAATATGTCATTGGATGATTTTAAGCCATTAGTTAAAAAAATATTCGCAAAAGAGCCTTATTATTATCTTTAAATTTAGATATAAATCACTATTTACAGCGAATGATTGATTCAAAAGAAAAAATTATTAATTATTTTAAATCAGGTATTAAAGAGTCCAAAAATTTTAAAATTGGTATAGAGCATGAAAAGTTTCTGTTTAATAAATTAGACAACAAGAGAGTTGATTATCCAAAAATAAAAGAAATGTTTACAGCCTTACTTGAATTTGGCTGGAATCCAGTTTTTGAAAAAGAAAATATAATTGGTCTAAATAAAGGTGGTAAAAATATAACCCTTGAACCAGGCAATCAAATAGAATTATCAGGAGATAAATTAAATCATATGCATGAAGCTTGTGCAGAGTCACAAGATTATTTGTTTGAATTAAAACAAGTTACCAAAAAATTAGATATAAAAATTGTAAGTGCAGGATTTGATCCAATATCTAAATTAAATGAAATCCCCAATAATCCTAAACAACGATATAAATTGATGACCAAGGATATGCCTTTAGGTGGTGAGCTTAGTTTAGATATGATGTATCGAACATGTGGCACACAGTTAAATATAGATTTTAGCTCAGAGGAAGATTTTGTTAAAAAGTTTAGAGTAGCAAACTCAATTGTTCCAATTGCAATTGCTTTGTTTGCTAATTCCTCAATTGTGGAGAAAAAAAATAGTAACTATTTATCTTATAGATCTAAAGTATGGCAAAGTACTTCTAGAGGTGGATTACCTAAATTATTTTTCGAAAATATGAATTTTGAAAAATATGCTGATTTTGTAATTAAATTTCCTATTTTATTTATACAAAATAAAAATCAATATATTTCAGGCAAAAAATATATTTTTAAAGATTTTATGGAAGGAAATATTCGAGAGATTGAAAAAAGACTTCCAACCGAAACAGACTTAACAACTCACTTAAGTACGATATTTACTGAAAACAGAGTTAAAAAATATATTGAATTGAGATCAATGGATACCTGTGGTTGGGATTGTTTATGTTCTGGACCAGCTTTTAATATAGGTATGCTTTATGGAAATTTAGATGAAGTTCATGAACTAATTAAAACATGGGATAAAGATAAAATAATTAACGCTTATCTAGAAGCACCACAAAAGGGATTTAATACTCAATTAATGGGCAAAGATCTTCTTTATTGGTCATCTACGCTTTTAGATCTTTCAAGAAAAGGATTAGACAATAGAGATGTTTTAAGTAAAAAAGGTAATAACGAAACTATATTTCTAAACCATCTACAAAAAGTAATTGATAATAAGACAACAAACGCAGATCATATGATTAGTAAATTTTCAAAAAATGAGAATTTAGACGAATTGTATGATAAATAAAATTGTTGCTATTCAAGGAAACTATCCTTCTAAACTAAATCCTTTAACGGATACAAGTGTATTTTTAGCAAACGAAATTCAGAATAAAAAATATAAAATTTTTTATTATGATCCAAAAAACTTATCAGTTGTTAATTCAAAAGTTATAGCCAAGGGTTTTTTCATTAAATTTAACTATAGACAAAAAAAATTCTATAAAATCTTAAAAAAACAAAATTTAGATTTAACAAAATGTAAATTTCTTCTTATTCGCCAAGATCCACCTTTTAATCTTGAGTATATTTCAACAACATATATTTTGGATAAAATTAAGAGAAAAGTTAAAATAATTAATAACCCCACCTCAATTAGGAATATTTCTGAAAAATTGTATTCATCTAAATATCAAAAATATATGCCTGCTACTATTTTTACTCAAAATATGGATGAAATAAAAAAATTTTTCAAAAAAAACAAAAAAGTAATTTTAAAGCCCATTCATAGTTTCAGTGGAAATGATATTCATTTACTAACTAAATTTAATTCAAAATTAATTAATAAATTTATAAAAAAAAATGATCATATCATGTGTCAGCAATTTCTTCCTAGAATAAGTAAAGGAGATAAAAGAGTCTTTATTATTAATGGAAAAGTATGTGGTGCAATTTCAAGAGTACCAAAAAAAGGTTCGATTTTAAGCAATATGAGTAAAGGAGCAAAACCAACTAATATCAGATTAACAAGTAAAGAAAATAAGGTTTCAAAACTAATTGCAAAAGATTTAATGAAAGAAAATATTTTTTTTGCAGGAATTGATTTTATAGATCAAAAACTTAATGGAGACATAAATGTTACATCTCCAACTGGAATCAAAACACTTTATGATCTATCAGGGATAAATTTAGCTAAAACTTTTTGGAAAGAACTTAAGGCGTGAATGATTTAAGTAATCAAAAAAAAGGTTCATTGATGGCCTTTATAGGAGTTATGTTTATAACTCCAGACTCTTTACTAATCAGATTATCAAATATTGATACTTGGGGAATGCTTTTTTACAGAGGTGCAATACCATTTGTCGTAGTTCTAATTGGTCTTCTTTTTTTTTATAAAAATAATTTCTTAAAAGCTTTGTTGAAAATTGGTTACCCAGGTATTTTTTATGTAATTAGTTTTTCTATTTGCAATATTACTTTTATTATCTCAATACAAAATACCAATGTAGCAAATACTTTATTAATGGTAGCTCTTGCACCAATGCTATCAGCAATATTAGGAGCTATTTTCTTAAAAGAAAAACCGGATAATAGGACTTGGATTGCTATTATAATTACCTTTATTGCTTGTGTTTATATTTTTTACGACTCTTTAAGTCTTGGTAATTTTTATGGAGATTTTTTTGGTTTAATAACTTCTTTTGGATTAGCCTGTAATGCAAACATTGCAAGATATGCAAAATCTAACGATTTAGTGCCTGCTGCTGTAATTGGAAAATCGTGTGTTGCAATATTTGCCTTTTTCTTCGTTAAAGACTTTGCATTGGTGGGAAATGATCTTTTTTATATACCTTTAATGTGTGTGATGTGTGTAGCTATACCATTTGTTTTAGTCACTATAGCACCAAGATTTATTACAGCAGCTGAAGTTAATCTATTTTTTCTCCTAGAAACTATCCTTGGACCGATATGGGTCTGGATGGTTATCAAAGAACAGCCTTCTAACGAGACCATCTATGGGGGTATAGTTATCATTACCACGATAGCAATTCATTCTTTACTGGCCATAAAAAAAACACAAACCAAAACTACTTAGCCAAAAAATTATTAAAATTTAAAAACAAAATATGCAAAGAGAAGTAAAAAAGTCTTGGGCTCTATTTATAGGGATAGGGGTAATGATGATTGCTCATGGATTGCAAATGCAAGTTATGGGTATTAGATCAGTGCTTGAAGATTTTAGTGTTTTTACAACTGGTATTTTCATGTCTGGATACTTTATCGGTTACTTTGTGGGTTCAAGAACTACGCCTAATTTTGTTTCAAAAGTTGGTCATATAAGAGTATTTGCTGCATTTGCGTCACTTGCTTCTTTAAGTGCTTTAGTTGCTGTAGTTTATGTAAATCCATTTATGTGGACAATTAGTAGATTTATAACAGGTATAAGTTTAGTTAGTTGTTATGTAGTTACGGAAAGTTGGTTAAATGATAGAGCTACAAATAAAAACAGAGGACAACTACTATCTGCTTATATGATGGTAATTTACTTTGGTTTAGCCATAGGCATGTTGCTACTTAACGTTAGTAAACCTGATGATTATGAACCATTTATTTTAGTTTCAATTTTACTTTCAGTGGCTCTAGTCCCAATTTTATTAACTAAAAGACCTGCTCCAAAATTTAAAAAGATAGAAACAATAAGTATTAAAGAATTATATAATATTTCTCCTCTTGGTTCACTCAGTTCATTCTTTACTGGTATTATTCATGCAGCATTCTTTTCTTTAATATCTGTTTATGCAACTCTTGCAAAATTAACTTTAACTGAAACGTCGATACTTTTATTTATCTCGACAATTGCTGGAGTGATTGGTCAAGGTCCAATCGGTTATTTTTCAGATACTTTTGATAGAAGAAAAGTAATTGTAGTAACAACTTTTGGAAGTTCTTTTTTAGCTTTAATTTCAATTTTAACTTCTAATGATCCTATTCAAAATATTTATTACATGGATGAATTTAGCTTTAGAAAAATTATATTTTTTATTTCTGTAGGACTCTATTCTAGTTTATGTCTTCCATTATTTTCACTAAATCTTGCCCATACAAATGACTTTGTTCCTAAATCAAAATTCGTAGCTGCAGGCGGTGGTTTGCAGTTTATTTTTGGCGTTGGAGCAATTAGTGGTCCTATTTTATGTTCTATATTTATGGAATGGTATGGGATAAATGGTTTATTTATTTTTTTAATTATTGCTCATGCGATCATTGGTGGATTTGGTTTGTATAGAATGAAAGTAAGAGATACTGTTGAAAATCCTGACTCAACATTTACACCAGTTCCAGCAACAATTACACCAGCTGGGTTAGAATTAGATCCTGATACCCCAGCTACATTGGAAGAAAACTCTACAACGATAGAAACCGATCAAAATTATAAATAAATTAAAGTTTAAGATTAATGAGAGTCCAGAACTGCATGAAGAAACTGTTTAGTTCTCTCATTTTGTGGATCTCCAAATAATTTTTCTGGCGGACCTTCCTCAAATATTTTACCCTCATTAAAAAAACAAACTCTGTCTGAAATTTCACGAGCAAATCCCATCTGATGGGTCACCATAATCATGGTTAAGTTGTGCTCTTTATTGAGAGAACGTATAACATTTAAAACCTCTCCAACAACCTCGGGATCAAGCGCAGAAGTTATCTCATCTAAAAGCATAACTTTAGGTCTCATAGCAAGTGCTCTTGCTATAGCTACTCTTTGTTGCTGCCCTCCAGAAAGTCTACTTGGGTGCTGATCTTTTTTATCTGTAAGCCCTACTAACTCAAGTAAATCAAGAGCTCTTTCTTCAGCTTCTTCTTTTTTAAGACCCAAAACTTCAATTGGTGCTTCTATGCAATTTTGTAAAGCAGTCATATGAGGAAATAAGTTAAATTGTTGAAAAACCATTCCAATTTTGGAACGTCTTTCCCTTAAATATTTTTCATTTGCTTCAATTAGATTACCATTTTCATTCATATGAGTTAATGGCTCACCGTCTAAATTTATAACTCCCCCATTTATTTTTTCTAAAGTCATCAAAACTCTTAGAACTGTAGTTTTACCAGATCCAGATGGTCCAATAATTGAGACCATTTCATTTTTTTTAATATCTAAATTTAATTTATCTAAAACTACTAAATCACCATATTGTTTTGTTACTTGATCAAATTGAACAATTATTTCATCTAATGCATTTTTCATAATTTATTTTTTTATTTTACCTTGTGCTTTATTAACATCATTTTCTAATTTTCTTACCCACATTGCTGCTGGAATAGATAATGTTAAAAATATTATTCCAACTATAGTATATGGTTCTAAATATCTATAATTGTAGCCACCTACAGCTGTAGCTGCATGAAATAATTCTGCTACGCCAATAGTAGATAGTAATGGGGTATCTTTAAAAATTCCGACCAAGTAATTCCCCATTCCCGGTATAGCTATTGGAAATGCTTGTGGTAAGACAATTCTTCTATAAGTATAAATTGTAGAAAAATTAAGAGCTCTACAAGCCTCCCATTGTGTTTTTGAAACTCCTTCCAGCGCCCCTCTGTAAACTTCGGATAAATAAGTTCCAAAATGAAGACCGATTGTAATCATTCCACATACCCACGCTGATAATGTAATGCCAAATTGTGGTAGTACGAAATAAACAAAAAATAATTGAATTAGAAGAGGTGTAGATCTTATAAATTCTACTATTTCTCTATTTAACCAGTTAACAATTTTAAACGGTGTTCTTTGGCCTAGTAAAAAAAATAATCCAACAACCAAAGCAATTGCATAACCCACACCAGCAGCAAGAATAGTGTTTAAAGTTGCTATTGCCATTTGTGGCAAAATTTCTATTGTAAAATCCCATCTCCACCCCATTTCCATAATCTAAATTCTCTCCTTTCCAACCTTTCTAGCTGCTAATACTTCTAACCATCTTAAAAATGGAACTAATGCAAATCTAGCAATAATATAGTAAATCAGTAATGCTGTTCCAAAACACTGTGCTGATAACCATGTAATAGAGTTAATTTGTTTTGCTTCAAAAGTTAAATCGACAACTGTCACTAATGCAACCAATGCTGTAGCTTTTAATAATTCTACAGTTAAATTTGCAGCGGGTGGTAAAATTATTGGAAATATTTGCGGAATAATAATTCTTTTAATTCTTTTTGCTGGAGTAAAATTTAAAGCATGTGCTGCCTCCCATTGTCCTTTCGGCACCGCAAGAATTCCCGCCCTTACAATTTCTGCACCATATGCACCAAAATTCAAACCTAGAGCTACTACTCCAGCTGTAAAAGCTTCTAGTGATATTCCAAAAAAAGGTAATACATAATAGGCCCAAAATAATTGAACTAATAAAGAAGTTCCTCTAAAAAATTCTATATATACCGTTGCAATCCCTTGTATAGCTAAATTTTTAGAAAGTCTCATCAAACCAAAAATCATAGAAATAATCACATATAGAATCATAGAACAAACAAGAACTTTTATTGTAGTTACTGTTCCTAATAATAGGGTAATGCCATGCTCGTTCAAAAATTCAAAATATGTCAAAGTATTTTCCTTTAGATTTTAAAAACCAGGCAACATTTAAGATGCCTGGTTTAGTCTTTAAATTATGTAAATTATTTAGTTGAGCAAGCCCACTCAGTAGTCATGTCAGGTGGTGGTAGTTGAGCTTTATCATAGCCATACTTACCAGCTCTTTCTAACATTTTTCCAGGGTTAGCTAAAACTTTAGCTAGAGCTACATTGAAAGCTTCTCTGAACTTGCTATCACTTTTTCTAAAACCAATACCAACAACATTTACAGTCTCTTTAGGCATTAATTTAGGATCAGTTACTTCAAATGCTCCACCAGTTTTTTCCTCATGCTCTTTTGCACCAAAGAAAGTTTGAACAGCAGCATCTGCTCTTCCAGCTTTCATCGCTGCTAAAATACCAACTTCACCTTCTACTAAAAGCATTTGACTATCTGGAACACCAGCTTTTTTTGCTGCCTCTACAGTATTAAAACCAGTTCCAGTTACAAGTTTAGCTCCTGTTCTTATTACATCTGCATAATTATTAATTCCTTTAGGATTACCTTTTGGAACTAACATCGCATCTCCAAATACTCCAATTGGATCTGAAAAATCAATATTCGCACATCTGCTTTTTAGAATGTACATACCTCCAGTAATCATATCTGATCTATCAGCGTTTATTCCTGGGATAAGGCCTGACCATTCAAATACCTTAGTTTCATGCTCAGTAATACCCATTTCTTCTAAAACAGTTAATGCAATCATGTTCACGAAACCTAATGCCTCACCATTATCTCCAGCATATGCCCATGGCACAGCAGTACCAAAACCTAATCTTAATTTGTGACCATCTGCAAGTCTTTCAGTTAACGTCTTTGCATTAACAGTCGAAATACTAAACAGAAGAACAAACAAAACAGTTAATGTTTTATATATTTTTCTCATGATATCTCCCTTATTATGTTTAGATAAAGTTAAGCAGATAAGATTACAAGTGTACAGCCAGACTGAAAAAAAATTTCAATCTTAAGTTGTTTAATATTTATTTTATAAGGATTTTTTCTGATAAATTTATTTCACCGTCATTTTCGGGTGTCAAATAAACACCCATCTCATAATGATCGTAAGTTTGTTTTAAAATTTTAAGTAAATTAAAAGAATTATCATCTGTTTTAGGTTTTAAGTTAATAGCAACACATCTTGGAATATTTTTTTCTACTTTAAACAAGACATTATTAATTTTTAGAGTTTTACCAATCCAATTTCTTTCTTCCCAGGCCTCCATCCCATCAAAATACAAATTCCCTCTAAATGTTGACATTTCAATTTTTCTATCAATTTTATTTTCAAAATCTCTAACACTATTTATATTTATAAGAGAAATTGAATTGTTAAACACTGATTTATTAGATATGGAAGTATCATAAAAAGGGTACTCATCATTTCTCATAAGTCTAATATCATTTTTTAAAGAACCCTCTAATTCAATTAATTTTTTTACAAGATCGTCTCTTTCATCAAAGTTATTAATATTAATAGTAATAATTTCTTTATCTTTAAGTGTTAAAGTTAACTTATTTTCCTCATTTGAAAAATTATACTTATTAAACACTGGAGTATTTTTAAGTGTTACAATTTTATTCCATTTTCCTTTCCTTGCTTTGGGATTTTTTTCAAATTCTTTAGATTGATCCAAATCAAGATTTTGAGAAAAAGCAAAAACTCTATCCCCAACTATTCCAATATTTTTATTAATTTTACACTTCTCAATGTTTTGAAATGAAATAGATTTAACAGGACAGTTATGTATTGAAGTAATAATTGCACTCATATAATCTTTAAAAATAATATGACTTATCTTAATTCAAATCAACTTAAACAGTACAATGAAGAAGGATATGTTGCTCCTTTAGATGTTTTGACTAAAGAAGAAGCTTTAGCAGCAAAAAATGAAATAGAGTTGATAGAAAAAGAAATACCTAATGAAATTGATAAATCTGGTAGATATAATGTTCATTTAATCTCTCCTAAACTTGATGCAATTGTTCATAATTCAAAAATTCTTGATGCTGTTGAAAGTATTATTGGAAAAAATATTTTAGTTTGCAGTACTACTTTATTTATAAAAAATCCTAAACAAGAGGAATTTGTAAGCTATCACCAAGATGCAAAATATATCGGATTGGAACCTCACAATTGGGTTACTGCATGGATAGCAATCACAGATTCCAATAATAAAAATGGTTGTATGAGAATGTGGCCGAAATCTCATAGAGAACTAAGAGATCATAACCAAAAATTTAACGAAGGAAATCTATTAACACGTGGCCAAACGGTAGAAGGAGTTCCAGAAAATGAAATTAAATCTATAGAACTTAAAGCAGGTCAAATGTCTTTACACCATCCAAGAATAGTTCACGGCTCAGGTATAAACAAAAGTAATGATAGAAGAATTGGTTTTGTTATCCAAAGCTATATAGGTACGAATGTAAAACAAACCTTAGGTAAAAACAGTGTTCAAATTGCTAGAGGAAAAGATGAGCTTCATTATCACGAGGTAATTGGTCGTACTAATTCGTTTATGAGTGAAGCAGGTAAATCCTTGAGAATAAGAGAAAATAAATATTTGCAAGAAATATTTTACAGAGGTTCAGATAGAAAAGGAACTTATTAACTAGATGAAAAAGACTATTAATCTTGGAGTAATAGGTATCGATCATGGTCATATCTTTGACATGTTGGGTGAGATGTTAAAAGAAGGATGTACGTGTGAATATTTTTGGACTGAGGGTAATCCATTAACTCTAAAAGAATTTAATTCTAAATATCCAAATATTAAAAGAAAAGAAAATAAAAAAGAGATATTAAATGACTCATCAATTGATATGATTTTAATATCTTCAATTCCTGTAGATAGAGCTGGTCATTCAATAGATGCTTTAAAAGCTGGTAAAGATGTTATGGTAGATAAACCGGGTTGCACTACCCTTGATCAATTAAATCAGATCAAAAAAACAGTAAAAGAAACTGGAAAAATATGGTCAGTAAATTTTTCAGAGAGATTTCACGTTGCTGCAGTTGCTAAAGCTGAAGAATTAGTAAATGAGAATAAAATAGGAAAAGTAAAACAAACGATTGGAACTGGTCCCCATAGACAAGGAAACTATGAAAGACCTGATTGGTTTTATAATCGTCAAAGTTATGGAGGAATCATTACCGATATTGGTTCTCACCAAATTCATCAATTTTTGGTTTTTACGAATTCAAATCAGGCAAAAATCAACCATTCATTAGTAGAAAATACGACAAAGAAAGATACGCCTGGTTTTCAAGATTTTGGTGAAGTGAACCTTACTGGTAATGGTGGGCATGGTTATATTCGCCTAGATTGGTTTACTCCAGATGCCCTTCCAACCTGGGGGGATGGCAGATTGTTAATACTTGGAGACAAAGGTTTTATTGAAATAAGAAAATATACTGATTTAGCAAAATCAAAAAAAGGTAATCATTTATTTTTAGCAAATAATGATGAAGTGAAATACATCGATTGCTCTAATGTTAAACTACCCTACTTTAATAATTTAATTAATGATGTTTTAAACAGAACAGATACTGCATGTCCTCAAGAACTTACTTATCTTTCAATGGAACTTGCTATCAAAGCTCAAGAGCAAGCTGAAAAAAAATGAAAAAATATCAAGTTGCAATAATAGGAACCAATATAGGGGCAAAACATTTTGAAGATTTTCAAAAAGTATCTGAGAGATTTAATGTTCACACATTATGCGGTTTAACTAGGGAAGCTATTGATAAAATATTACAATCAAATACTGAGACAAAAGTTTCTCTAAATTTTGACGATGTATTAAAAGTTAAAGAAATTGATATCATTGATATTTGTCTGCCACCTCATTTACATTTTTCTGCTTGTAAAAAAGCCATGAAGGCTGGAAAGCATGTAATTTGTGAAAAACCTTTAGTCTCAAGTCTTAAAGAAGTAGATGAATTAGAAAAAATCAGCAAAGAAACTGGTAAAGTTATTTTTCCAGTATTTCAATATCGATATGGTCTAGGATTTTCAAAAATAAAAGCATTAATTAAATCTGGTTTAGCAGGCAAACCATTGGTTGCTTCTTTAGAAACTCATTGGAATAGAGGAAAAGATTACTATTCAAAACCTTGGAGAGGAACTTGGGAAGGTGAACAAGGTGGGGCTATTTTAAGTCACTCTATTCATATTCATGATTTAATTAGTATGATCCTAGGTCCTGTTTCAAATGTTTTTGCAAAATTAACGACTAGAGTAAATGATATTGAAGTTGAGGATTGTGCTGCCCTTTCTATTGAAATGGAAAACGGCACATTAGTGACAAGTTCAATTACATTGGGTGCAGCAAATGATACTAGTAGACTTCGATTTTGTTTTGAAGGATTAACAGCTGAGTCTGGCGCATCACCAGATAAGCCATATAGTCCAGCTGATGATGAATGGGACTTTTTACCAAGAGCTCCTATAACTCAAGCTCAAATAGATGAAGTACTATCAAAAGTAAAAGAACCAAAATCATGGTATGCAGGTATGTTTGAAGAAATTGCAAACAAACTAGATGGATCTCCTAGTGATGAGGTAAATTTATCAGATGCTAGAAAATCACTAGAATTTGTAACTGCTGTGTATGACTCTTCTAGACAAAATAAGAATATTAAACTTCCAATCAATAAAGATAATCCTTTATATAATTCTTGGTTACCTTGATATTACAATTAATTTATTATAATTTATTCTATGAACTCAAAAAGTGCTCAAAAAGAACTTGAAAGAATTAACAAACTTTCATCAAAAGAAAAAGAGTTCATAAAAAATACTTTTTTATATGACTATTTAGTTTTAATTGCCCATAAAGGTAGAGTTGATCATAAAAATATTCTTGATGATGACTAAGACTTAATAAAATGTGTAAATTTTAAAATGTTGGATCAAGATTTTATTTTTCAAATTTGTAAAGAAACAATAAATAAGTTTAAAAATTTAAATCTTGAAGAGCTAGATGAAAGATTACACGATCCAATGTATAGCTGGATTCAAAATGATCCTGATAAAATTAAAGCAAAAGAAATTATAAAAATTGTTAAAAATTACTCTTTACAAATTACTAAAAGTAAAGATTTAACCCACCAGATTAAAACAACTAAAAATATTATATTTAATGAGGTTTTAACAGCAACCTCGTTGTTTCCAATTATACTTTATCCTGATCCTCAAGATCTAAGTAATATGAGATATTTGCCTTTTACTAATCTGACTGAGAATAATTTAAATAACTACTTAAAATATTTGATTCTTTATGACCCAATCATTTCTAAATCAGGCATTTCTCAAGAAAAAGATTTTTCTAATGGTGCTTTAATCGCTCAAACTTATTCGATATCTTTTTTAACACATATAATCTTTGAGGAATGTTGTTTAAATTTAGGAGTATCAAAAATTAAAGAAGTAGTTCAAGAAACAAGAAAGAATATTATTAATGATATTTTTAAATTAATTCCTAAAATAAAAGAAAATGGAGAAATCAATCAATCCAAAATTAATTCCTTAGAGAATATTAGGTCTTTTTTAAATATTGCTTTTGAGGCTAATTTTTTAAATAAATAATTAGTGTCTATGTTTATGTCGCTTAAATAGTTAGAAATGGGAGATTCAAATAAAGCACCAAACGATTTTTTTGATAATTGGAATAAAATCCAATCAATGTCGTATAAAAACGTCATTGAACTACTTGTAAAGAGAAGTAGCGAAAAAAAGATATTAGCTTTAATTCAATTTGAATTAGATCAATTTTCAGAAAATGTTCAAAAGGATTTGGCTATTTCTGAAACAAGTTCTTTCTACCAAGAAATATCTGCTCTTTTAAGAGATTCAAACTGGTGGTCAACGGCTACAGTAACAGATGCTTGTAAATATTATTTAAATTGTGCGAGAAATAATATTTCTTATTTTGAAAACTATGTAGAGGCAGATAGTGATTTATCTCAAAATCAAAAAAACGAGATATTTGCCTTATATCAATTATGTACTTTATTTGTTTCTTGGAATGCTATTAAAGACAAACAAATCAGAGAAATTATAGATATTAGAAAAAGTTTATTTTTTAGATAAGTATTTAGATTAATAATATTCATACTTTTTTTCTCGTCTTTATCTTATGTTTAAATTTTGCTTCAAAATTGTTTAATTTATGTTTTCAAGTTAGATCATTAATTAAAGGAGCAAACTAGGCACTAAATAACACAAATTAAAATTAAAACAAATGGTTAAATTTTTAACTTTTTGTTAAATTAAATTGTGTCAGAAAAAAAAAATAAAAACAGAATTAAAGATTTTGGAGAAGTATTTACCAACCCAAAAGAAGTTGAGTCTATGCTTAATCTTGTAAAAGATGAAACAGAGCGTTTAGAATCAAGGTTTTTAGAGCCAGCATGTGGTGATGGAAATTTTCTTATAAAAGTTTTAGAACGAAAGTTAGAGATTGTAAAAAAAAAATATAGCAATAGTCAAATAGAGTATGAGAGATATTCTTTTCAAGTTATAAGTAGCTTATATGGTGTAGAGATACTAAAAGATAATGTGCTAAGTTGCAGGGAAAGACTTTTTAAACATTTCAAGGATATATACGAAAAAAAATTTTTTTCTACGTCTAATTCCAAGTTTTTATCTTCAATTAAATATATAATCTCAAGAAATATACTCTGGGGAGATGCTTTAACT
This sequence comes from uncultured Pelagibacteraceae bacterium, assembly GCA_902611405.1. GTDB lineage: Bacteria > Pseudomonadota > Alphaproteobacteria > Pelagibacterales > Pelagibacteraceae > Pelagibacter. The sequence goes on along the minus strand of CACLZL010000001.1, from coordinate 160,332 downwards.
TTAACAGAACCTAATAAAAAAAAACCTATTATATTTTCTGAGTGGAGTTTTGTAAAAGGTAGTTTGGTCCAAAGATCAGATTATACACTTGCTGACCTACTATCTTATAGACCATATGAAGAAGACACGTTATTCTCTGAAAAAGGTGAAGAGGTTATTATTCCACCTCCAATAAAAGTTTTTGAACCAATTATTTATACAGAAATAGAAAATGTTTAATGTAAATTATAATCCAGATGTTCTTAATTGTATTGCTAATCTTAGCAGTGATGAAGTATTTACATCACCCACTTTAGCTAATTCTATGCTAGATAAGCTACCTAAGTCTTTATGGAAAAATAAAAATTCTAAATTTCTTGATCCATGTACTAAATCTGGAGTTTTTTTAAGAGAAATTACTAAAAGACTCATCTTGGGCTTAGAAAAGGAAATCCCCAATCTGGAAAAAAGAATAAATCATATTTTAAAGAATCAAGTATTTGGAATTGCTACAACCGAGTTAACATCTTTGATTGCTAGAAGATCTTTGTACTGTTCAAAAAACGCCAAAAATAAATATTCTATCGCATCAATTTTTAACAACGAAGAAGGAAATATTAGATATGATGAAGATAAACATATCTGGAAAGATGAAGTTTGTATATACTGTGGTGCAAACAAGCGAATATTAGGCAGAGGTAACAAATATGAAAGTTATGCGTATCAATTTATTCATCAGAATAATTTATTCAAAGAAAATCAAATGAAATTTGACGTAATAATTGGAAATCCTCCCTATCAATTAAATGTTGGTGTCGAAAAAAAGAATTACGCAATTTTAATCTTTCATAAATTTGTTGAAATGGCAATAAGCCTTAAACCTTCTTACGTTTCAATGATAATTCCCTCACGATGGTTCACTGGTGGAAGGGGTATAGATGGTTTCAGAGATAAAATGTTGAAAGATAAAAGAATTAAAGAAATGGTAGATTATCCTGACTCAAGAGATTGTTTTAACGGAGTAGAAGTTGCTGGTGGTGCAATGTATTTTTTGTGGGACAAAAACTATAACGGCGATTGCAAATTTACTAGCATGCAGAACGGAAATGAAAGTACTACAATGCGTAACTTGGCTAAAAGACATATTTTTACAAGATATAATGATGCGGATAAAATTATTGATAAAGTTATTAAAAATAATAAATCCGGAAAAATGTTATCAGAGATTGTAGGTCCACAAACTCCGTTTGGTTTACATACTAATTTTTGGGATAAAGATAAACCAGGTAAAAATGATGTTGAAGTTTATACAAGTAAGGGATTAACTTATACAAATAAAGATAATGTAACCTCGGGAAGAGACTTAATTGATCTCTATAAAGTTATATTCTCAAAAGCTACATCAGAACATGCGGGACAGGCAGACAAAAGTGGAAAAAGAAGAGTTTTCTCAAAAATAGAAATTATAAAACCAAACACTATTTGCACTCAAAGTTATCTTGTAGCAGGTAGTTTTAAAACCTTCAAGCAAGCAAAGAATCTATCAACATATTTAAAAACAAGGTTTGTAAGATTTATGTTATTTCAAGCTCTTACATCTCAAGATATTTCAAGAGAAAAATTTTGTTTCGTACCACAGGTAGATTTTGAGAAAGAAATTAAAGATAAAGAATTATTTAAGAACTTTAAATTAGATAGTAATGAGATCTCTATTATTGAAGAATTAATAAAAAATTTTGATGAGTGAAAAATATTTTAATAATGTTATTAAAGACATTTCTCCAAGAATTTATGCCTACAAAGATTTAAACCCTCAGTACAGAGGTTTGTTAAAAATTGGCTACACTACTCAAGATGTTAAACAAAGGGTTAGACAACAATATCCAACTTTAAGACCAGGTGATGCTCCTTATGAAATCTTGATAGATGAGTCAGCTGTCAAAAATGATGGATCAACATTTACAGATATAGAAATTCACAAGATTTTAAAAAATAAGGGATTTTTGAATTTAGCAGGAGAATGGTTTAGATGTACTGTTCAAGATGTTAAGTCATCAATTAGATTTTTGCAATCTGGTGGAAATTTAGAATTTGGAAGAAGTTTATCTTTTAAAATGCGACCTGAACAAATAGAGGCAATTAATAAAACAAAAAAATATTTTGACTCCTTTAAAAAAGATGAGCCATCTAAAACTCCACACTTTCTATGGAATGCTAAAATGAGATTTGGAAAAACTTTTACTGCTTACCAATTAGCTCTTAAAATGAATTGGAAAAAAATATTAGTTTTAACTTTTAAGCCTGCCGTAGAAAATGCTTGGGAACAAGATCTACTAACTCATACAGATTTTGATGGTTGGGAATTTATAAGTAAAACAAATGCTACCAAAAAAAAAATAAAAACAAAAAAACCAATTGTTTGTTTTGGTTCTTTTCAAGATTTTTTAGGAAAAAATAAAGCAGGTGGAATTAAACCGAAAAATGAGTGGGTTCATGAAATAAATTGGGATTGTGTTATTTTTGACGAGTATCACTATGGTGCTTGGAGAGAAAACGCTAAAGATCTATTTGAGTCAGAAAGTACCGAAGAATTAAATTTTCATGAAGGAGCTGGAATTAAATATTTTAATGAAGATATTCTTCCTATAACTACAGATCATTATTTATACCTATCTGGAACACCTTTTAGAGCAATTGAGTCAGGTGAATTTATAGAAGAACAGATTTTTAATTGGACTTATACGGATGAGCAAAGTGCTAAGATTAATTGGAAAGGAAATAGTAACCCTTATGCTGCCTTGCCAAAAATGATACTTATGACTTATCAACTACCTGACTCCATTAGAGAAATAGCAATGAATAAAGAATACGATGAATTTGATTTAAATACATTTTTTTCTGCTGAAGGTGAAAAAGATAAAGCATCTTTTTTATATAAAAATGATGTCCAAAAATGGTTAGATTTAATTAGAGGCTCTTATCTTGAAACCACCAAAGATAATTTAAAGCTTGGAGGAAAAAAACCACCATTACCATTTTATGATTCAAGACTTTTAAAATATTTGAATCATACTTTCTGGTTTTTGCCAACCATTGCGTCTTGCTATGCTATGAAAAATTTACTAATGGAAAGACAAAACACTTTTTACAATGATTACAAAATTATTGTAGCAGCAGGCAAAAATGCAGGTATAGGGGTTAAAGCTTTGAAACCAGTTCAGTTGGCAATGGATGAACCTCTTAAATCTAAGACAATAACTCTATCATGTGGAAAACTGACAACTGGAGTAACAGTCAAACCATGGTCAGGAATTTTTATGCTTAGAAATTTATCAAGTCCTGAGACTTATTTTCAAGCAGCATTTAGGGTTCAATCTCCTTGGGAAATTCATAACCCTGATAATTTATCTCCTAACAAGAAACAAATTATAAAAGAAAAATGTTATATTTTTGATTTTGCACCAGATCGAGCACTAAAACAAATTTCAGATTATAGCTGTAGATTATCTACGGAAGACAAGAGTGCAGAGGAAAAAGTTGAGGAATTTACAAAATTTTTACCAGTTCTTGCTTATGATGGTAGCTCTATGAAAGTAATGGATGCAGCTGGTATATTGGATATTTCAATGAGTGGTACTTCAGCAACTTTATTAGCTAGAAGATGGGAAAGCGCATTATTAGTTAACGTAGATAATAAAACTCTTTCAAAACTTATGAGCAATAAAAAAGCTATGGCAGCTTTGATGAATATTGAAGGTTTTAGAAACTTAAATAAAGATATTGAAACAATAATAAATAGATCAGACTCAATAAAAAAAACTAAGGAAAAAGCGAATAAAACTGAGCTTACAAATAAGGAAAAGAAAAAACTTTCAGATGAAGAAAGAGAATACAGAAGTTTAAGAAAGCAGATACAAGAAAAATTAATAAAATTTTCCACACGAATTCCTATTTTTATGTATCTGACTGATTTTAGAGAAAGAAGGTTAAAAGATGTAATAACTGAATTAGAGCCAAATTTGTTCAAAAAAGTTACTGGAATATCTGTAAAAGATTTTGAATTATTAGTTAGTCTTAATGTATTTAATTCAAGTTTAATGAATGATGCAGTATATAAATTTAAAAGGTATGAGGACTCCAGCTTGTCTTATACTGGTGTGTATAAGCATAAAGGGAAAGATATTGGTTTATTCGATACTGTAATTAAAAAAGAAACTTTAATTGCCAAAAACTAGGCACCAGACTAGGCAAATTAGAGATAAAACAAAGTTTGAGTAGTTATGACGCCAGAAAACTCGCAGAAACTCTGGAAAATTATTCAGGAAGCTGGCGATTATTTGGTGGGGCAATTACCGGACCATCCAAATCACCCTAAAGGAAGAAACCCCTACGCTCATGTTGCTATATGTGTAAAAAGCAAATTCAATGCAAGTTACAAGGATATTCCTGACGAACAATATGATGAAGTGATAAAATATATTGAGTTTTTAAAAGAAAATCCTAGTTAGCTTTAATTGTATTTAACAATTCATCAACATCACTATCTTTAGTATTCCAAGCAGCAACTAATCTTACCGCTTTTCCATCTAATTCTTCTTCATTCATTTTATAACCTTCAGAATTAAGATGTTCTATTTTTTCTCTTGAAAATTTTGCAAATACTTCATTTGCTTCCGTTGGATAAGCAATTTCAATATCATTATGCTTACTTAACCCTTCACTTAATTTTTTACCCATTGCATTAGCGTGCTTTGCGTTCCTCAACCAAACATCATTTGAAATGTATGCATCGAGTTGAGCAGAAACAAAACGCATTTTTGATAATAAATGCCCCGCTCTTTTCATTAAAAATGCAATATCTCCTACTAATTCTTTCTTAAAAAATATAATTGCTTCAGCTGCTAAACATCCATTTTTAGTTGCTCCAAATGACAATACATCAACCCCGGATTTCCATGTCATTTCAGCAGGAGTTACATCTAAAGATACCAATGCATTAGCAAACCTAGCGCCATCCATATGTAAATTTAAGTTATGCTTATGGGTAACTTCTGCAATTTTTTTGATTTCATCTAATTGATAAACTTCCCCTGTTTCACACACTTGAGTGATACTGACTGATGAAGGCTGGGTATGATGAACAATCCCTTTTCCACCTATCGATTGATCCAACTCCTCTGCAGTTATTTTTCCCATTACCCCATTTAAAGGAATCAACTTTCCACCCCCTGTATAAAATTCAGGTGCACCGCATTCATCAGTATTGATATGGGACATCTTATGACAATAAATATTTCCATAAGAAGGTGTCATAGTTGATAAAGCTAAAGCATTAGCTGCAGTACCTGAGGCAGTTGGAAAAACAATTACTTCCTTTTCAAAGATTTTTGAAAACTTATCTTGTAATTCAGTTGATATTGGGTCATTCCCATAAGGTGTGCTATCCCCTTCATTGGCTTTTAAAATTGCATCTAATACCTCGGGACAAGCACCAGCAACATTATCAGAAGCGAATTTAACTCGCTCTCTTTTTATTTTAATTTTTGCCATAATTATTGTTTCGGAAAGTAATCTTTAAGTTCACCCTCTCGGTAAACATCTGCAGTACAACAATGTAAACCTCCACCAAAAGCGTAGGCATCTCTAAGTTCTACTGGTATAACTTCCATTCCTAATTTATCTAATTGTTCAGCTTGGTATTTTTCACTTTTTTCGACACATACAGTTTTAGGATCTAAAACTAAAACATTCATTGATAGCCAAGTTGATGAATAACATAATGGTGGTGGTTCGTTATGTGCTGGCTGTGCGCTGTCTACGATTTCCCAACCATTGTCTTCAAATAATTTTCTTTGTTCCTTAGGAAGTCTTCTTTGTGGGTTATTGATAATTAAACCCTCTTTAATTGGGGTAAAAGTTGCATCAATATGAATTGGATAAGGATCTCCTGGAAAATTTACTGCATGAACTCTGTGATCTTTATAATGTCTCTTTAGCCAATCAATTCCTTTTAAATTTGTTGTAAAACCATGTTGAACAACTAAATCTTTACCAAATCTTAATACATCCGCTGCATCAAACAATGGCTCTTCTTCAGTAGTTACAAAATATTTTTTTTCAGTCCACTCTAATCTTTTTTGAACACCAATTTTATCTGATAAATAGTCCTTTCTATAATCTGCATCAGTTAATCTTGGTTTTGGAGCAGACTCGTGACTCATATTTGGATCTTGATTATAATAATCTTTTAAAAGTGGTCGGTAACATAAATATTCAAACCAACGACATCGGTAACTCATTGTTGCTTCTAAAATTTCATTGCCTACTGTTAACAAAACATCTCTTGGAGGCATGCAACCAAACATTGTTTCGGCTTCCCAATCTGGAGTGGATGTTTTTTGATTAAAATCTATTGGTGTGGGTCGATCAACTTTAATGCCTCTTTTTTCAAGCATATTAGAAAAATCATCTAAAAGTTGATTTGCTTTATCGACTGTGTCTTTTGTTCTTGGTCCAAACTGACCTCGCATATCACTGTCTTCTGGAACTTTTGCATCTAATGCTGGTTCTGGTGCTGGTATACAAGTACCATCCGCTCTGCCAACAATTACATGTTTTAACGGATCCCACTCATTCCAACTATTAACAATAGTTTTATTCTCGCTCATAAAGATTAGTTTTTTATAATATTATGCTCAGGGCCAAAAGGAAATTTTGTAATATTTTCTACTCCATCTTTGCCTATTACCAAAATATCATGTTCTCTATATCCACCTGCACCAGGATTACCTTCTGGGATCATGATCATTGGCTCCATAGACACCACCATATTTTCTTCAAGAACAGTATCAATATCTTCTCTTAATTCTAAACCAGCTTCTCTTCCGTAAAAATGAGAGAGCATACCAAATGAATGTCCGTAACCAAATGTTCGATACTGAAGATAACCAAGCTCGGCAAATAATTCATTTAGCTCATGACAAATATCTGAACATTTAACACCTGGTTTAATTAATTCTAATCCTCTTTTATGAACTTTAACATTTGCCTCCCAAGCTTTAAGAGAAGCATCATCGGCATGATCTAAAAATAAAGTTCTCTCTAGTGCAGTGTAGTATCCTGAGATCATTGGAAAAGTATTTAAAGATAAAATATCTCCTTTAACTAATTTTCTATTAGTCTTTGGATTGTGAGCTCCATCTGTATTGATACCCGATTGAAACCATACCCAAGTATCCATATACTCAGCACCAGGATAGCTTTTAACAATCTCTCTTTCCATTCTATCTCTAGCTGTAATTGCTACTTCGATCTCCGTATTATCTTCTCTTATATTTTTAACTATTTCTTCACCACCAATGTCTGCAATTCTTGCACCATTTCTAATGATCTCAATTTCTTCGTTCGATTTAATCATTCTAAGTTTCATTAAATCTTTTGAAACATCGCTAAATACTGAGAAAGTAAAAATAGAACCTATTTTTTCTCGCATATCTAATGTTACATGATCATTTTCAATTCCAATATTTTTTGGAGGCTCATCCCTTCCAATTATTGAAACAATGGCTCTTAAAAAATTATCTCTTTTCCAATCAGTATAAATTACGTTATCACAATGAGATCTACGCCATGGTTGGCTTGCATCAATGTTGGCTGAAATTGTTGAGATTTTATTTTGAGTGATCACACATCCGTATGGTCTACCAAAAGAGCAATAAATAAAACCTGTGTAATATGCAACGTTATGCATTGAGGTTAAGATAACCATATCGAAACCATTTTGGTCCATCACTAATCTAAGTTTGCTTACTCGATCATTATATTCTTTATCTGTAAAAGGTAATTTTACTTTTTCACCGTTTTTAAGTTCAAAAAAATCTGGTCGTTCCATATTAATTTAATGCTATATATCTTTTGTTCCATCTCATTATTAAACTGTAATAGAATATAGATACAAAAAGAAAAAAACCACCAATTATAGTATTTGTGGATGGCACTTCATTAATGCCAAATAAAGGTAACCAAACCCAAAAAATTCCACCTACAACTTCAGTTAAAGATAATAAAGTCAATTCTGCTGCTGGTATCGCTTTAGATCCAATTGAATATAAAATTAATCCAAAACAAACTAGTGTCCCATGCAAAGAAAATAAAGCTCCGTTATAGCTAGATGAAAAGAAAACTAAGTTGTTTGATAAAATCATAATTGTTGCAAAAACAAAACAAAAGAAACCAGCAAAAGCTACCGTTGTGAATTTTGGTGTTTCTTTTCTCCATCTAAGCGTTACAGAAAAAACTGAGAAACCAATTGAAGAAGTTAAACCAAACACGAAACCAATTAATGATTTTTCACCAGTGTTTCCAAGTGCCATAATAATGATACCAACAGTTGCAATTATTATTGATATCCAAACATTGAGAGAAATTTTTTCTCTTAAAAATAAAAATGCCAATAATGCTGTAAAAAAAGGCATTGCTGCTAAACAAAGCAAAGTAACTGCTGCACTAGTATTTGTAATTGAATAAATGAATGTAATCATAGCGATCCCCAATCCAGATCCACCGATTACTCCAGATAAACCTATTTTATAATAGTTTTTGTAAAAATTTTTTCCTTCCTCAAAAAATAAATAAAGATTTAATAAGATAAAAATTGTTAAACCTCTGCCAAAAATATACTGCCAAGGTACAAATTGAGGATTATCCATATATCGAACTACTAATGGGCCAAACGACCATAATAGACCAGCAAAAAGCACAACTGGAATGGCTATTCTTGGATTTCTCAACTCTAACATATTCAGAAATCTAATTGTAAATAGAATTTTCTACAACAAAAATACGTTTCTAAACTAAATTTTGATTTGAAAGATTGGGGAAAAAACAATCAACGATATCTCCTTTTATAAATTTTGATTTACCTGCTGGTAACAAAACCCAAATATTTGATTTTACAAATGATTTAATTCTAAAAGATTCCTGACCTTTTAAAATTTCAACATTTAATTTTCCATTTTTAGTTGTGCTTAATTGACTCTTTACAAATCTTGTGAAATTCTTTTTTTTATTAAAACTGTTCATCAAATTAGCTTTAATTGATTTTTCTTCTGATAATCCTAAAGCATTTAAAATATATGGAATTACAAAAAATCTAAAACATGCGGCTGACGAGATCGGATTTCCAGGAAGTCCAAATATTGCCTTTTCTTTCCCTTTAATTTTTGCAAACATTATTGGTTTTCCTGGCCTTATTGCAGCACTTTTGAAATAGTTTGATAACTTAAATTTTTTAACAACATCAGGTATAAAATCAAATTTACCTGCAGACACTGCACCTGACGTAATAATAATATCATCTTTAGATTTAATTAAATTATTTATTTTTTGTTTAAAAATATTTTGATGATTATCTCTTAATATACTTCCGCTTTTAAAATTAAATAGAAAATTTTGATTTAAGTTATTAATATAGTGTGTGTTAGAATTTCTTACTTTCCAAATTGGGATATTGTCTTTGTTTGATATTTCGTTTCCAGTTGAAAAAAATAATATATTAATCTTTTTTTTAACTTTAATTTGTTTAATACCTAAACTTTTAAAAGCTAAAATATGGTTTGGCTGAACAATAGTATTTTTTTTTATTACAACCTCACCTTTTTTAAAATCTGAGCCTTTAAACCTTACATGATTAAATTTTTTTATTTTTTGATCAATTAAAATATATTTTTTATTATTTTTATTAGGCGCAAAAATTATTTGTTCTATAGGAATTATTGTATCAAACCCTCTTGGAATAATCCCTCCTGTCATTATCTCTATTGCATCAAATTTTTTAATTTTTTTCTTTAATGGTTTAGAGCCAGCAGCAATTGAGCCAATTATCTTGAATTGTTTTTGGGAATTTTTTTTAATTTGATTTGTATCTTTTGAATTAATTGCATATCCATCAAAAGCAGCATTATCTCCTGTTGGATAATTTATATTAGAATAAACATTGCTAGAAACAACTCTATTTAAGGATTTAATACTATTAACTTTTTCATCTTTAATTTTAATTTTTGCTTTTTTTAATATTTTCTTAGATTGTTCGTAACTAATCATTTCAATATTTCTTTAGCTTTTTCTAAATCCTCTTTTGTATTTATATTAAAGAAAGGATCATTATTTGGAAACTCCATATTAATTATTTTAACTCCAACATTATTTGCCCATAACTCTACTTTTCTTTCTCCGTCATTTAAGTCCTTTTCTAACCTATCTAGTAATTTTATTGACCATAAGCCAAAAATATTATGTCTTGTATTATTCGATTTAATAAAAAATAAATCACTATCTTTAAAATTAATATTTTTAATGAAATCTTTTAGTATTTGTTTCTTAAAAAAAGGAGTATCCACAGGGAAGGTTGCTATCCACTGGTAATCTCTTTTATTTGTTTTGATCCATTTCATGGCAGATAAAACCCCACATAAAGGACCAAGTCCTTTTTTATAGTCTTCAATTTTAGTTATTTTTTCTGAACTTTGAAAATTTATCGAATTATTTGAGACAATCAAAATCTCTTTAAATTGATCAATTATTTCCGACAATACATAATCTATTAATAGCTTGTTTGCTAAGGACACTTGTGATTTATCTTCACCAAATCTTTGTGACTTTCCGCCTGCTAGCACTGTGCCTAAAATATTGTTATGATCCATTAATCAAAATATAAAACATTCAAACTTGAATTAAAGAAATTAAATGGACTTAAGAATTTTAGAAATTGCCTCACATACAGAAAACAACAAAGTTCTTGAAAACTACACTCATAAAACTAAACACAAAAATCCATTATGTGGAGATGAAATGGAAATAAGCTTAATTGTTAAAGATGAAGTTGTAAAAGACATGGCTTATCAGTGTAAATCATGTATTTATTGTCAGGCTTCAGTTAGTTTACTATCAAGAAAAATAAAAGAAAAAAAGATAGAAGAAATTAAAGGATTTATTGTAATTGGAGAGCAATTGTTTGATGACGTTAAAATAACTTTAGAGAAACATTGGAAGGATTTTATGGAAATTTTTGATAAAAAAAACCTCTCCAGGAAAGAATGTTTGTTATTACCCTTAAGAGCAATTGCAAAAGCTTTAAAAATTTAAATGATTAATATTTCAAAACCTATTTTGCAAAAAGCATTAATTGCTGGATTTTTTTCAGCGTTAACAATTGGTGTATTAACAGTACTTACTTACAAAAGTACTCTTGGCTATTTTATAGCAGGGTCTTTTGGATCTTCGATGGTTTTGTTATTTGGTTTTCCTGAAAGCCCATTCGCTCAACCAAAAAATGTTTTTTTTGGACATCTGGTAACAGCTTTAGTTGGTGTGATTTTTGTTCATTTTATTCCACTACCTATTTATATCAATATTGCAGCTGCAGTTGGTATCGGAGTATTTTTAATGATATTATTGAATGTTGTCCATCCACCAGCTGGCGGAAATCCTATAATGGTAATTATAGGTAGTGCCTCTTACGATTATCTAATTAATCCAATAATTTTTGGATGTATTATTATTTTATTATTGGCAATTATTGTTAACAAATATCTTTTGAAAAAAAATTATCCTTTAAAATAATTTAATGAATTCAAAATATAAAGTTACAAAATTTTCTTCAAAAAATTTTAGTGATACCGAAGATTTAATATCCATTGAAGAGCCTCTTGAAATTTCTCTAAAATATAAATCAGAAGATAAATGGATTAATCAAAATTTATCTATCACAATGAGAACACCAGGTCATGATGAAGACTTGGTAATAGGTTTTTTGTTTAATGAACAAATTATTACATCTTTAGAAGATATTGCTTCTGTTGAAAGTTATGGTGAAAAAGTTGGCCAATACAACATTCAAAATAAAATCTTAGCAACTTTAATAAATTCAGAAAATGTTAATATAGCGAAAATAAAAAGAGATTTTTTAACCAATTCTTCCTGTGGTGTATGTGGAAAATCTTCATTAGATGCACTTGAGATTGTAAAAAAAAATAAAACTCACGCCTCTGAACCAAAAATTTCAAAAGATATTATTGTTAAATCTCCTGATGCTTTAAGAGAAGCTCAATCGGAGTTCAGCAAAACAGGTGGTATCCATGCAAGTGGTCTCTTTAATTCTAGTGGGGAACTGATAGATCTAAGAGAAGATGTAGGAAGACACAATGCTTTAGATAAACTTATTGGTTGCACTTTAAAAAATGGTAAACTTGATCCGAAATCTCAATTTATCACATGCTCTGGAAGACTTAATTTTGAGCTAGTTCAAAAGGTTTTAATGACAGATGTTGGCATAATGATTGGTGTTGGTGCGCCAACAAGTCTTGCTATAGATTTAGCGAATAAATTTGACATTACCCTTATAGGTTTCGTAAAGAGGGATAGTTTTAATATTTACACAAATAACAAAAAAGTTATTGTGAAATAAATAATAAAGAAAAGGGTATTTGTGTCAAAAAACATAAGTAATTTATCTGGTAGAATTGGCTTAAAAGACAATTTATTTAAGCAAATTTCAGAAAATACATTAAGCGAAAAACCGCAGGATATTAAGGAAATTGCTAAAAAGCATAACCTTGGGGTTTCAACACTTCATGGAGCTGAATCATTTTATGAATTTTTAAGACCATCTCATAGAGAAAAGAAAGCTTTTGTTTGTAATGGAAGCGCATGTATGTGTGCTGGCACACAAGAGAAGTTAAAAGACACTTTAAAAGAAAAACTTGGTGACGATAAAGTTGGAGAAATGTTTTGCTTAGGACATTGTTATGAAAACCATGCATTCCATTATGATGGAGAAAATTATGCTGGGAAGGATATAGAAAAAATTGACCAAATAATTAAAGGTGAAGAGATTAAACAAGAGAAATTTTTCTCAAAAAGTTTTGCAACAACAAGTTTCTTAATGGATGATAAACTTTCATCAACTGACCAATTTAAAGATCAATTAAATAAATTTTTAAAAACTGATAAAAAAGAAATTGTTAAATCACTTTTAGATTCTAATTTAACAGGAAGAGGTGGTGCGGGATTTCCTACAGGAATGAAATGGGATTTTTGTAGTAAAGCAAAAGGAGAAAAAAAATATGTTATCTGTAATGCAGACGAAGGTGACTCTGGTGCTTTCTCAGACAGATACTTATTAGAGGATCAACCTTTAAAAGTTATTTTTGGAATGGTAATTTGTGGTTATGTGATAGGAAGTAATGAAGGAGTTTTATACATTAGAGGTGAATATCCTAAATCTATTGAAGCAATTAATGGCTGCATCAATGAACTTAAAAAATTAAATTTACTAGGTGAAAATATTTTAGGAACCGATTTTTCTTTTGATCTTGGAATTTGTATAGGACAAGGTGCTTATATTTGTGGAGAAGAAACAGCTTTGATAGCTTCTATTGAAGGAAGAAGAGCTGAAGTAGATGTAAGACCTCCCTTCCCTGTTACCGAAGGGTTATATAAAAAACCAACTGTGGTTAATAATGTTGAAACATTGGCTGCTGCAACTGGAATTTTGTTAAATGGATCAGAAAAATTTTCTTCAGTTGGAAATAAAAAATCAGCTGGAACAAAATTAGTTTGTTTGGATAGTTTCTTTAACAACCCAGGTGTTTATGAAATTGATATGGGTACACCAATGAAAAAAATATTTAATGAAATTGGTGGTGGATACAAAGAACCTGTTAAAGCTTTCCAAATAGGAGGACCATTAGGTGGGGTTGTTCCTTTAAGTGAAATAGAAAATTTAAATTTAGATTTTCAAGAGTTCACATCAAAAGGTTTTATGTTGGGTCACGCAAGTGTAGTTAGTATTCCAAAAGATTTTCCAATGGCTGAATACATTCATCATTTGTTTGAATTCTCAGCTGAAGAATCGTGCGGGAAATGTTTCCCAGGAAGACTTGGATCTTACAGAGGTAAAGAGATGTTTGATCAAGCTAAGAAGAAAACGGCTAAAATTCCATTAAAATTACTAGAAGAATTGTTGGTTACTATGCAAAAAGGATGCCTATGTGCTCTTTGTGGAGCAATCCCAACTCCAATTCAGAACATTCTAAAATACTTTGGCGATGAAATGAAAAATGATATGGTGAAAGATAATTAATGAGCTCAGAAAAAAGAAAAATTGCTTATATTGATGGAAAACCATACGAAATTGGTGCTAAACACACATCTATTTTAAAATTTGTAAAAAGCTATGTAGGTGAAAAAAAAGTACCTACTTTATGTGATGATCCAAACCTAGCTCCTTATGGTGCTTGCAGAGTTTGCTCTGTAGAAGTTGCTTTAGAAAAAGATGGTCCAACAAGAGTGGTCGCATCTTGTCATACTCCAGTTGCTGAAAACCAACATATCTTTACTTCAAATGAAGCTTTAACAAGTCTAAGAAAAAATATTGTTGAATTAGTTTTAACAGACCATCCAATGGAATGTGATACTTGTGAGGTAAATAATAATTGTGAATTACAAACAGTAGCAAACGACCTAGGGGTTGCTGATCACAGATATAATAGTCCTAAGCAACATAAAGGAATTCCAAGAGATACTTCTCATGATTACATGAGAATGAACTTAGACAATTGTATTAATTGTGGAAGATGTGTCAGGGCTTGTGATGAAATTCAAGGTTCGTTTGTGCTAACAATGAGCGGACGAGGTTTTGAATCTAGAATAACAACTGACAATGATATGATGTTTGGAGATAGTTCATGTGTATCTTGTGGAGCATGTGCTCATACATGTCCAACAGATGCTATCTCAGATGTATTTCAATCTAAATCTGCAGCTGTAGATAAAAAAGTTAGAACAACTTGTTCATACTGTGGTGTTGGATGTAATTTAGAAGCATCAATAAAAGATGATAAAGTTGTTGCAATAGATACTCCAAAACAAACAGAGGTAAATGCAGGTCATACATGTATTAAAGGAAGATATGCATTTAGTTTTTATGATCATCCAGACAGATTAAAAACACCTTTAATTAAAAGAAATGGAAAGTTTGAAGAAGCTTCGTGGGATGAAGCTTATGATTTTATAAAAAAAGAAATGAACAGAATTACAAAAGATAATGGTCCAGATGCCTTTGCTGGAATTTCTTCTGCAAGATGTACGAATGAAGAAAATTATGTTTTTCAAAAAATGATTAGAGCTGCTGTGGGAACTAACAGTGTAGATTGTTGTGCAAGAATTTGTCATTCACCAACAGCTTGGGGAATGCAACAAACTTTTGGGACTGGGGCAGCAACTAACTCCACAGAAGATATTTATCATGCTGATTTATTTTTGGTAATTGGAGCTAATCCAACAAATGCTCATCCTGTAACAGGTGCAAAAATAAAGCAACAAGTTATGAAAGGTAAAAAATTAATTGTACTTGATCCAGTTACAACTGAACTTGCGAAACTTGCTGATTATCATATTAAACTAAGACCAGGAACTAATGTTGCAGTTCTAAATATGATGTTGCACTTTATTATCAAATCAAAACTTTATAATGCAGATTTTGTTAGAGATAGAACTGAAGGTTTTGATAATTTCTTAAAAGAAATTGAAAGACAAGATGTTGATCATTTAGCAAAAGTAGCTGGTGTAGATAAACAATTAGTTAAAGAAGCAGCAATAGCATATGCTACTGCAAGAAATTCAATGGAGTTCCATGGTTTAGGAGTTACTGAACACGAACAAGGATCTAAAACTGTAATGTTAATTGCAGATCTAGCAATGATTACTGGAAACATTGGACGAAAAGGTGTCGGGGTTAATCCTTTAAGAGGTCAAAACAATGTTCAAGGTGCAGCAGATATGGGTTGTCAACCACACCAAGGTGCTGGATATTTTCCTGTAGCTGATGAAAAACATCAAGAATTCTACACAGAAAAATATGGAGTAACTCATCCAACTAAGCCAGGATTAAAAATTCCTCAGATGTTTGAAGCTGCAATAAACAAGGAATTAAAAGGTTTATGGATCATTGGAGAAGATATTGTTCAAACAGATCCTAACAGCGCACATGTAATTGAAGCTATGAATTCTTTAGAACTTTTAGTTGTTCAAGAAATATTTATGAGTGAAACGGCAAAATTAGCAACTGTTGTTCTGCCAGGTACTACTTTCTTAGAAAAAGATGGAACTTTTACAAACACTGAGAGAAGAATTCAAAGAGTGAACAGAGCTGTACCTCCTCTACCAGGTACTAAACCTGATGGATTAATTGTAACTGAGATGATGCAGAAATTAGGATTTGATCAGCCAACTTATGATGCAGATCAAGTTCTTGCAGAAATTGCTGATATCGTTCCTTTCTTTAAGGGAGTTACTAGAGAGAGACTTGGAAAATTTGGATTACAATGGCCAGTACAAGAAGATGGAACTGATACAAAAATTTTACATACAGAAACATTTAAATTGGGTAAAGGCAGACTAAAAAACTTTGATTGGAAAGAATCATCAGAAATAGAAGCTAATCAAAAAGACTACCCTTTGATTTTAACAACTAGTAGAGTTTTACAACATTACAACGCAGCAACAATGACAAGAAGAACAAAAAATATAAATATTGTTGATGAAGATGTTTTATTAATTCATCCTAAAGATGCGGCTCATAGAGATCTAAATACTGGTGATATTGGAAGACTTTATTCAGGTAGAGGTGAGGTTGCACTTAAAGTTGAGGTTACAGATAAAGTTAAAGAAGGAATTGTGTTTACTACGTTCCATTTCCCAGAGCATATGGTTAATATGGTTACAGGTCATGGTAAAGATGAAGAAACAATGTGTGCAGAATACAAAGTATCTTCTGTTGAAGTACAAAAAATTTCTAATCAATTTAAAACAGAAGTTAAACCAAAAGAAAATCAAGCTGAAGTTAGTTAATTAAAATGACCATTGGTTGGCATTTTGATAATACATATTCAAAGTTATCAAATACTTTTAAAGAAAATATTAAACCAACTCCTGTTCATGATCCTGAATTAGTAATTTTAAATGAGGAACTAGCGTCTACTTTAAATTTAGATTTTTCAAGAACAGACAAAAAAAAATTAGCAGAAATATTTTCTGGAAACTCCATACCGGAAGAAACTAATACCATTGCGCAAGCGTATGCAGGTCATCAATTTGGACACTTTACTATGTTAGGAGATGGTAGAGCAGTTTTATTGGGTGAGCATTTAGTTAACAATGACAATCGCTTTGATATTCAGTTTAAAGGTTCAGGAAGAACTTCTTTTTCTAGGGGTGGTGATGGAAGAGCTGCACTTGGACCTATGCTTAGAGAATATATTATCAGTGAAGCAATACATTCATTAAATATTCCAACTACTAGAAGTCTTGCTGTAGTTAAAACAGGAGAAAAAGTTGTAAGAGAAAATCTTTTACAGGGTGCTATATTAACAAGAGTTGCATCAAGTCATCTTAGAGTTGGAACATTTCAGTATATTGCTGCAACTCAAAACACTGAAAATTTAAATACTTTAGTCGACTACACAATAAACAGACATTATCCAGAAATTAAAAAATCAAATTCAAAAGCATTAGACTTGTTAAATCTCGTAATGGAAAAGCAATGCCAGCTAGTAATTAACTGGATGCGTGTTGGATTTATTCATGGGGTTATGAATACTGATAATATGGCAATTTCAGGTGAAACTATTGATTACGGTCCTTGTGCATTTATGGATCATTATGATCCAAAAACTGTATTTAGCTCAATCGATAAATTTGGAAGATATGCTTTTTCTAATCAACCACCAATTACAAAGTGGAATTTAGCAAGATTTGCTGAATGTTTGATCCCTCTAATTGATAAAGATGAGAATACCGCAATTAAATTAGCAACAGATTTAATAGATAATTTTCAAAATATTTATGAAGATAAGTGGTTAAATATGATCAGAGATAAGCTTGGTCTATTTGGTGAGGAAAAAAATGATAAAAAATTAATTAATGATTTGTTTAATTGGATGGAAAAAAATAAAGCAGATTACACAAATACTTTTTGTCATTTAATGGGTATTAATTCTGATGAAGTTTACAAAAATGTTGAATTTATCAATTGGAAAAATGAATGGAAAAAAAGATCTGAGTTAAATAATTCAAATAAGGAAAAACAAATCAAACTTATGAAAAAAAATAATCCAACTGTTATTCCTAGAAATCATAAAGTAGAGGAAGCCTTAGCTGAAGCAGACAAAGGAAGTTTAGATAAAATGAAAAAATTATTAGCTATTTTAAAAAATCCTTACGACAATCAAAATAATATTCAGGAATATCAAACGCCTGCTCCATCAAACAATGAAAAATATCAAACTTTTTGTGGAACTTGAAATTATAAAACGTAAGGCTCTGGCCTAGCTGATTTACCCAAAACTCTTTCAACTGCAAAATCACTTATATCAATTGTCTGGTATGATCCTGTTGTGATTAATTCAGTTAAGGCCCTACCGATACCTGGTGCCTGCATTAAGCCTCGTCCGGTAAACCCAGATGCCATGTATACATTCTCATATTTTGGATGTTTACCAACTACTGCATTATTATCCAATCTATTACAATCATAGTAACCTGCCCATCCACCAGTTAACTTTAATTCCTCAAAAGCAGGTATTCGTTTAGCTAGAGCTGGCCAGACTAATTCTTCAAAGTCATTCCAGGCTGGTTCTAAATCTTCTGCGTCGAATACAGAAATAGGTGAGCCTGCTAAATATTCTCCTCCTTCTGGTCTCCAATAAACACCCGTTGTTAAATCTCCACTTAGTGGCATCTCTTTTATATATGTTGGGCATTTTACTCTAAACACGGTATGCTTTTGAGGAACAACAGGAATATCCTCTAACAATTCTTTTGTCCAACAACCAGCCGCAGAAACAATTGTTTTGGCATTTATTTCAGAAATACTTTTTACTTCACCCTTAATAAATTCTGCTCCAAGCTCTATAGCTTTACTTTTAAGAGCGCTATGAAACATAAATGGATCAATCCATCCTTCGCTTTGGTTATCTGTATAGGTTGCTGTTTCAATTCCCTCACTATTAACATAAGGAAAAACTTTTGATAATTCTGAGCCTTTAATATTTTTTGTTCCTGCATCACAATCTTTATGGTTTTCTAATGCTCTATATTGCTCTTCAGCATGTTCAGGGCCAAACATTAAAAGATATCCATTGGTTACCATACTAGCTGTTGGATTAGGATTTTTTTCTGTTTTTAATAATTCTGGTATTTGAAAAATAAATTCTCTTGCAAATTTTCCTAATAAAATATTTTCTTTTTGGAAAAATTGTCTTCTAAAACCTCCTAGAGATAATGGGAATGAAGCTGTTTTATAAGTAGGATCTCTTTCAATGACTTTTACTTTTCTACCTTCTTTGGATAAAAAATAAGCAGTTGCCGCCCCTATTATTCCACCACCAATTACTACAACATCATCCATATCTAATTTAACATAATTAAGCTTGTATTCAGAATTAGTGCAAAGCTACACCAAAGTAAATATGGAATCATTAAGTAGGCGCTCAACATCTTGACGCGTTTAAACCTTAAAATTAAGTTAATTATCAATGCTATTAGAATGATTAAAACTAATAAAGCCAAGACCATATTGTGAAAAACAAAAAAAACTACACTCCAAGTTGTATTGAAAATTAAATGAATGAAGTAAATATAAACAGTATTCATATCTCTATTTTTAGTATGCCAATAAAGCCATATAGAGAAAGTCATCATTAAATAAAGAGATGTCCAGACAGGACCAAATATCCAATCTGGAGGATTAAAAGTTGGTTTATTTAATAGTGAGTACCAAGGTTCTTTAAATGTAATTGTAGACAAACCTCCAATGAATGAGGCAGAGAATGTAATAGCAAGAAACAACAGAAATGTTAAAAATTTGTTTTTAAGCATATTAAATATATACATAACAAAAAATGAGTAAAAAAACTATTTGGATTACTGGAGGAAGTACTGGCATTGGTAAAGCTTTAGCAATTAAGTTTGCAGCCATGGGATGGAACGTTGCTATATCTGCAAGACGAGCTGAATTATTGAATGAGCTTTCAAATTCTTATGAAAATATTTCAGGTTTTCCTTTAGATGTGACTGACAAAGAAAAGTGTAAAGAAGTATTTAATGAAATTAAAAACAAATTTGAAAATATAGATATTTGTTTTTTTTCAACAGGAACATGGGATCCAAAAAAAGAGAAAGAAATAGATGTCGAGCAAATGGAAGACGTATTTAAGGTAAATTTTTTTGGAACAGTTAATTGTATTAAAGCTGTTGAACAGTACTTTAGAGATAAAAAAAAAGGAATAATAACTATTGTGTCATCAATTGCGGGATATAGAGGATTACCTAATTCAACTGGATATGGACCATCAAAGTCGGCATTAAATAACTTAGCTGAAAGTTTGTACTTTGATTTTAAAAGATACAATGTACGTGTTTGTTTAGTGTCTCCTGGTTTTATTAAAACTCCAATGACAGATAAAAATGATTTTAAAATGCCTTTTTTAAAAACACCTGAGTATGCAGCAGATCAAATTTTTGAAGGTTTAGTAAACAAAAATATATTTGAAATACATTTTCCAAAATCACTTACAATAACATTAAAGCTGCTTAGTTTTTTACCAAGTAAAATTTATTTTGGATTAGTTGGAAAACTCACAAAATATCAAAAAAAATAGTTAATCTTTTACAAATACAACTGTTAATTCTGCTACTTTAAAACCAAACTTTGTCATAGTTGCTCTATTTATTGCAACTCTATCATCTTGTTTAAAAATCCAATCATCAAAAGTGATTTTTATCTCTTTACCTTTGACCGGAACTAATAAAACATATTCAAATTTAAAAGCAGGTCCATAAGAATAACCTTTCGCTTTACCAACAACATCACCTGCTGTCCCTTCATAATTGTTTTCATCAATTTTATTTATTTTCCATTCTCGGTCTTGAACTTCACCATCATCCCAATTAAATTTTTCTTTAAGAATTAGCTGCTTTCCATCCCAAGTTCCATTTAAGTCTGCAGAAAATTGTCTTGTAACTTTTCCTGATCTATTTTGTAAAACACCCCAAGCCTTTACATTTCCAGATAAATATTCTTCAATGATTAATCTTGGTTCTTTATTTTTAAAATCTTCTGGTTTCATAGCGCTATTATTCGAGCAACTTGTAATTAAGAATAATAAAATTATCAACGAAATTGGCTTAATAATTTTTATATGTCGCATAAATATCTCCATTATTTTATTTATTTTGCATTGAAAACTGAATTAGATCTATATTTTTTGACTTAAATCCCGCTTCACAATAAGAAAGGTAAAACTCCCACATTCTTTTAAATGTTGAGTCAAAACCTTGATTTTTTATTAAATCCCATTTTTTTAAAAACTCATTTCTCCATATAGCCAATGTATTTGCATAATGATCAGCGTAAGAAATATATGAATTAACAGTTAAACCGTTGTCAGAAACGTATCGATTAATGCTATTTTTATTTGGCAAAAAACCACCTGGAAAAATATATTTTTGAATAAAATCTTGTTTGTTTTTATATCTATCAAATAACCTATCATCGATAGTAATTGCTTGAATAGCTGCTTTGCCACCATCAGATAAGTTATTTTTAATAGTTTTAAAATAACCCTCTAAATAATTTTGACCAACTGCCTCAATCATCTCTATAGAAGCAATAGAATTGTATTTGCCTTTAAGATCTCTGTAATCTTTTATTTCAATATTTACTTTTTCGTTTAAACCACAATTAAAAATTCTTTCTTTTGCGTATTCAAATTGTTTTTTTGATATTGTAATACAGTCTAGTTTAACATCGTATTTTTTACCTAGATACTCGGCAAAACCTCCCCAACCACATCCTATTTCTAAAATTTTGTCACCATTATTTGGTTTAATTAGATCAATTAATTTTTGATATTTGTTGTTTTGAGCATCAGATAGATTTTTTGATTTATCATCAAAAATAGCGCTAGAGTATGTAAGTGTGTCGTCTAACCAAAGAGAAAAAAAATCATTACCTAGATCATAATGTCTAGCAATATTTTCTTTACTTCTACTTTTTGTATTTTTAATAATTTTATTTTTTAAAAAATTAATTATTGGAAAATCAAGAAGGCCTGAGAATTTATGTATTACTTCTATATTTCTTGCAGTTAATTCGATTAAATTTGATAAATTATTAGTTTCAAATTCACCTCTCATGTAGCTCTCAGCAAATCCAATACTACCACCTCTAATTAAATTATAATTAAAATCTGGTTTTTTGATTGAAATATTTGCATGCAATTTTTCATTTGGATTTCCAAACTTTAAAACTTTTCCGTCATGTGTAGTAAGCTCTAGATAACCATAATTTATTTTATTAAGAAATTTAAAAACTAATTTATCTGCAGTGTTATTTAAAAACATTAATTTTCTACTGTTATATTATTTTTAATTTTAAATTTTTTCTTAATTAATTTAATTCCTTTAAACCACAATTTAAACGCTTCAAAATGTATCGCAGAGATAATTTTAAATGTCATTAAAGGGTGTTTAAGATAAGAATTCATTAAGTTTTTACTTGTCAAAGCAGATCTTTCACCATCTTGAGATGCAAAAAGAATTTTTCCTTCTTTATCATATTGATCAATTACAACTGATAACTTCTGCTCTGGATTCAATATCCTAAAAAAATAATTACAATCCATTTCAATGAATGGTGAAACATGAAATTTTTTTGAGCAATTATTTTGAATTAATTTATTTTGTCCCTCAACTTTAAAAACATATGTGTGTTGCTCACCAAATGTATTTTTAACCTCATATAATATAGAAATTAAATTATCATTATTATCGTATACAAAAAAAATACTTAGTGGATTA
The DNA here is from genome assembly GCA_902611405.1 of uncultured Pelagibacteraceae bacterium. Taxonomy (GTDB): domain Bacteria; phylum Pseudomonadota; class Alphaproteobacteria; order Pelagibacterales; family Pelagibacteraceae; genus Pelagibacter. The sequence continues at coordinate 137,436 of CACLZL010000001.1, read as the reverse complement.
AAAACATAACCAAATATTCTTGGATAGCATAAAAGTTTAACTTTTATATTATCTGTTGTGATTTCGTTACTAATTAGATTTTTTTTTACCCACTCAAAAAGAGATGAACCATCACGGTCACCATGATCTTTTTCGTAAAAACTAATAAGATTAAATTTATTTAATGAAAAAAATTTTAATTTATTATTAAGCTCATTTAACTCTGATAGATCAATGAAAAGTGAAAATACTTTATATTTAAAAAAATGTTCTTTTGGTTTAAATCTCTTATGGATTACGTTTCCATTATATATACAAGAACTAATCATTAAGGTTTTTCAGCATTTCAAGAGATGATTTTATTCCATCTTCATGAAATCCGTAACCAAAATAACTGCCACAAAAAAGTAAATCTTTTTGATTTTGTATTTTAATAAGCTCTGATTGAGCATCTAATGCTTTTTGATCGTAATATGGATGTGTAAATTTTACTTTTTTCAATATTTTTTTCTCATCAATATTGAAGTAAGGATTTAGTGTTAAGAAAATATTTTCATCACACTTTAAATTTTGCAATAAATTTAACCAGTAGGTTATTGAATTTTTCTCTAAATTCTTGTCATCTATTGATGAATTCCAAGAAGACCAAGCCTTTTTATTTTTTGGCATGGCACGCTGATCTGTATGTATGTAAGCTATATTTTCTTTGTAGCTAAAATTCGAAAGAATATTTCTCTCATCCTCAGTTGGATTTTCTATTATCTCTAAGGCTTCATCAGCATGTGTTGCCAAAATAACCTTGTCGTAATCAAAAAATTCACTTTCTCCACCGTAATATAAATCTAGTCCTGACATTTTTCTTTTTATTTTTGTAACTTTATAATTTTTATAATGTTCCCCACTTAATTGTGAAATTATTTTACTAACATAGGTTCTGCTTCTATTGGTTACTGTGTACCACTGTGGTCTATTTTTCAATTTAAACAAACCATGATTTTGGAAAAATCTAAGAAAAAAACTAATTGGCATTTTGCTTGCTTCATAAGGAGGCATAGACCAAATTGCAGATACCATTGGTATTATATGATAATCAACAAATGTTTTGGATAATTTATTAATTTTTAAATATTCACCTAAGGTAATTTTGTCATTGGATATGATTGCTTGATCACTTTTTTTATAAAATTTAATTATATCAAAAAACATTTTTAAGAAATCAGTGTTAAATAGATTTGATTTATTGCAGAAAATCCCACTCAATCCTTTTCCACAATATTCAAATTTCGTATTATCTACTGAAACTGAAAAAGACATGTTGCTTTTTTCAATTTGAATATCATTTTCCTTAAAAAAATTAATTAAATTTGGATAAGTTTGAAAATTAAAAACAATAAAGCCAATATCAACTGATACTTTTTTTTCATCAAAAAACAAATCTATAGTATGAGAATGTCCACCAAAATGGTCTTCTCTTTCGAAAAGATCTACATGATGTTTTTTAGATAAATAATAAGCAGCACTTAGTCCAGAAATACCTGACCCAACGACAGCAATTTTCATTAATTATTATGCTGCATCTTCTTTAAACTCATCCATACTTGGACAAGTACAAAAAATATTTTTATCTCCATACACGTTGTCAACTCTTGCAACTGGAGGCCAAAATTTATTTGCTTTTAAGAATTTTGCAGGATATGCAGCTTGCTCTCTTGAATATTTATGATTCCATTCATCTGAAGCTAATTCAATATCGGTGTGAGGTGCATTTTTAATAGGGTTATCTACTTTGTCAAACTTACCGGACTTAACCATATCTATTTCCTCTTTAATGCTAATCAATGTGTCACAAAATCTATCCAGTTCAGATAAACTCTCACTCTCTGTTGGTTCAATCATCATTGTTCCAGCAACTGGCCATGACATTGTTGGCGCATGAAATCCATAATCAATTAATCTTTTAGCTATATCTTCTTCTGAAATACCTGTTTCGCTTTTAATTGATCTAATATCAATAATACACTCATGAGCAACATTACCATTTGAACCTTTATAAAGAATTGGGTAATGGTCTTTTAATCTATTTGCTATGTAATTTGCATTTAGGATTGCAATTTGTGTTGCAAGTTTTACACCTTCGGATCCCATCATCTTAATGTACATCCAAGAAATTGATAAAATACTTGAGCTTCCCCAAGGAGCTGCTGAAACGGCACCTATTCCACTTGCAGGTCCACAATCTTTTACGACTGGATGATTAGGCAGATAAACTTGTAAATGTCTTTTACATGCGATAGGTCCCATTCCAGGTCCTCCTCCACCATGTGGAATGCAAAATGTTTTATGCAAATTTATATGACAAACATCAGGACCAAAATTTCCTGGTTTCGCAACTCCAACAAGTGCGTTTAGGTTTGCTCCATCCATATAAACTTGACCACCATGTTCATGAATTACTTCACATATATCTTTAATTTTTTCCTCAAATACACCATGGGTTGATGGGTAAGTTACCATTAAAGCACCAAGATTGTCTGAATGCAATTCTGCTTTTTTCTTTAAATCCTCAAAATCAACATTTCCCTCTTTATCACAGTCAACAACTACAACTTTCATTCCAACCATCTGTGCACTTGCTGGATTAGTTCCATGTGCTGAGCTTGGAATTAAACATATATTTCTATTTTCATCCCCTCTATCTAAATGATACTTTCTTATTACCATTAAGCCAGCATACTCTCCTTGGGCCCCCGCATTTGGCTGAAGTGAAACACCAGAAAAACCGGTAATAGATCTTAACCAATTTTTAAGATCTGTGAACATTTCTCTATATCCCTCCATCTGTTCGACAGGTACGAATGGGTGGGGCTCAGCCAATTCTCTCCACGAAATAGGTATCATTTCCGCAGTAGCATTTAATTTCATAGTACATGAACCTAGAGCGATCATTGTTCTGTTAAGAGCTATATCCTTATCCTCTAACTTTTTAAGGTATCTAAGCATTTCTGTCTCTGAGTGATATGAATTAAAAACAGGGTGTTCCAAATATTTTGAAGTTCTTAATAAATTTTTTGGTATATTTGGTAAACTGACAGTAGGATCTTCTTTTTTAATAGACTCGGCAGCATTAAAAATTTTTAATAGTTGATTTACTCTGTAAACATTTTTTCTCTCATCGAAAGAAACAGACAACATTTCTGAATTTACTTTTCTAATATTAACTTTTTGATCTAAAGCATTTTTGAAAATCTGATCAGTCTTTTCTTTGGTAATAATAGTTACAGTATCAAAAAAATAATCTGAGTATAATTCATATCCAGATTGTTTTATTTTATCTGCAAAATTTTTTGCTAGTTGAGATACTCTTTCTGAAATACTTTTAATTCCATCAGGACCGTGATAAATTGCATATGCTGCTGAAACAATCGCTAGCAAGGCTTGAGCAGTACAAATGTTACTTGTAGCTTTGTCTCTTCTAATGTGTTGCTCTCTAGTTTGTAATGACAATCTATAGGCCTGGTTTCCATGCCTATCCACAGAAACCCCAACAATCCTACCTGGCATAGATCGTTTATATTCATCTTTTGTTGCAAAAAAGGCTGCATGAGGTCCTCCATAACCCATTGGAATACCGAACCTTTGGGAGCTACCGACTGCAATATCAGCACCAAGTTCTCTTGGTGCTTTTAGCATAGAAAGCGCAAGGAGATCGCAAACTAAAATTGCTTTTCCATTTTTTTTATGAATTTTACTTATGGCCTCACTAGGATCTTTAATATCACCTAAAGTTCCTGGATATTGTAAAACTCCACAAACAATATCTTCTTTTAACTGCTCTAAAACTTTATTCTCATCACCAACAAGGACTTTAAGACCCATTGGCTCTGCTCTAGTTTGAATAACGTCAATTGTTTGTGGGTGGCAATTCTCTGAAACAAAAACTAAATTGCTGTCACTTTTATTAAGTCTATGACTTAAACCCATAGCTTCGGCAGCTGCTGTTCCCTCGTCAAGTAAAGACGCGTTTGCTATATCCATTCCAGTAAAATCAACAATCATCTGTTGAAAGTTTAATAGCATCTCTAATCTACCTTGAGCTACTTCAGGCTGATAAGGTGTGTATGATGTATACCATCCAGGATTTTCTAATATATTTCTTAAAATTACGTATGGTGTGTAGGTCCCATAATAACCCATGCCTATAAAATTTGAGTAAATTTGGTTTTTTTTTGAAATTGCTTTTAATTTTCTTAAAGCTTCATATTCTGAGTTTGGTTCACCGATATTTAATTCACCCTTAAACTGAATTTTTTCTGGAATGGTGCTATTAATAAATTCATCTAATGACTTAAAGTTAAGATCTTTAAGCATTTTTTCTTGGTCCTTCTCAGATGGACCTATGTGTCTTCTAATAAAATCTTTTTGTGAATTATGTAACATTAGCTTGATGTCTCCTTTGCAAATTTATCGTATTCTTCTTTGTTCATTAAAGTATCTAGCTCAGATGTGTCTTTAATTTTCAATTTAAAAAACCATGCACCACCTTCAGGGTCCTCATTGATTTTGGCAGGATCATCCACTATAGACTGATTGGTATCTACCACTTCACCACTAACTGGAGTATAAACATCACTAGCAGCTTTCGTAGACTCTACTACTCCCGCAGTACCATCTTTTTCAACATTAGATCCTTTTTCAGGAAGTTCTGCAAAGACTATATCTCCAAGCATTTCTGTTGCATGTTTTGTAATTCCTATTGTGGCTACATCTCCCTCTAAAGTAATCCACTCATGTTCTTTAGAAAATTTTACTTCAGTCATTAATTTACTCCTTTCACATAATTTTTTTTATAAAATGGTAATCCACAAACACTTGCTGGATGTTTTTTCCCTCTTACCTCAAGCAAAATTTTAGTATCAACTTTTGAAAACTCTTTATCAACATAACCCATTGCTATAGGGCCATTTACACTTGGTCCAAACGTACCACTAGTTATCTCACCAATTTGTTTATCTGTATCATTAAATATCTTTGTTTTTTCTCTTGCAATCAATCTACCTTCGGGCTTAATCCCTACTCTTATTTGCTTTGCTCCATCTTGCATTTGGTTCATAATTTTTTTCGATCCAATAAAACCTCCATTTGATAATCTAGATTTTGAGATTGCCCATCTAAGGTTTGCCTCAACTGGTGTTTTATTAATATCTAATTCGTGACCATATAAACATAATCCAGCTTCTAATCTCAAGGTATCTCTTGCCCCAAGTCCTATAAGTTGTGCTCCCTTTCCTATTAAATTTTCAACAAATTTTTCAGCTTTTTCGTTAGAAATTGAAATTTCAAATCCATCTTCCCCTGTATAACCTGATCTTGTCACAAATAATCTTTGATTATCAGAATCGAACCAATTTCCTGTCATAAAATTTAATTGATCAACCCCATTTATAACTGAGTTTAAAATTTCAACAGACTTAGGTCCTTGAATTGCTATCAAAGATCTATTGTTGTCTAAATTCATTTTAAATTTTGAACCTAGTAAATTCGATAAAATTTCAAAATCTTTATCTTTGCATGCAGCATTTAGAATAATTAAATACCCCTCCTTAATTTTGGTAATAATTAAATCATCATAAATTCCAGCATCTTCATTCATTAAAAAACTATACTTAGAGCAGTTTTGTTTTAAATTTTTTAAATCTAATGGAAAAATCTTTTCTAATTCTTCTGTTAAACTTTCGTCACCATATATAAATAATTGACCCATATGAGATACATCAAATATTCCAGAATGTGATCTTGTGAATTTATGTTCTTCAATAATACCTTTGCTATACTGAATGGGCATTTCATAACCAGCGAATTCAACAAACTTAGCGTTATTATTTTGATGAAGTTTATTTAACGATGTTTTTTTTATTTCCATATTAACTCTTCTGTGCCCCCTCTGTCTTGGTGCCTGAGAGATTTGCTCCTTCGGCGAGAATAATTCTCTTTCCAGAGTTAATATGTACGGTCCTTTTGCCTGAGAGTTTCCGGGGTGGTTGCTCCTTCGGCGCTACAAAAGTAGTCTCTCCCGTATATGAATTTATAGCACATTTAAAATGTTTATGTGAAATTTATTTAGCTATCTTTTTGACAAGTAATGGAGACAAAAACTGTATAACTACTGCTGTTATAACTACGGCTCCACCAAAAAGTACAGTAAGTGGCGGATTTTCGTTTGCAAACATCCATGCCCACATGGGTCCTAGAACAGCTTCAGTTAACATAATGATTCCAACAAATGCTGAAGGTGTTGATCTTGCTCCAATTGTTATAAGTATAAATCCAAGTCCAACTTGAAAAAATCCTGCAATAAAACCTAAAAAAATATCATTTGTTGAAACTAAAATACTCGGTGACATAAGCAAACCTATTAGTGTTGCAAAAATTCCAGCAACCAGTTGTAAAGGTATCATGTCGACTTTTGGGTATTTTCTGACAATTAAAATTAAGATTGCAAACGATATCGGCATAATGAATGCAACTAAGTTTCCAGTCATTTGACCTGGTGTTAGTGAACTTCCCAACATTAAAATGATACCTGCTACTGCTGTAATAATACAAGTTAATGTAATTTTTGAAATTTTTTCTTTTAAAAAAACATAACCAAAAATTGCTAAAAACAAAGCTTGGGTTTGTATTATAAAATTAGCATTAGCTACTGTTGTTTCATACATAGCAAATACATAGCTGGCAAATCCAATAGATAATATTATTCCACCAAATAAACCTGGAATTCCAGATTTATAAAGAGCACTGAAAACTTTTCCTTTGTAAGTAAATATTAAAAATATTGAAATTACTCCAATAAAGAAAAGTGATCTCCAAAATAATATTTGCCAAAGTGTAGATCCATCGAAAGACTTAACAATTAAACCTCCAAAACTTAATGCACAGGCTCCTAAAAAAACTAAAAAAGGACCTGGTATTTTTGATAAAAAATTCATTAAATTTGTGATAGTAAATTTTGAGTTTCCATTTCATATAACTTAAATAAAGTCTCTGCATCAGATAAATTAATCTCTTTAAATTTTATTTTTGAACCAGGAGACATCTGTACTAATCGGTCATAATCGACACTAGCCACAACTCCAATTTTTGGATAACCACCAATAGTACCATGATCTGAAAGCATTATAATTGGATTTCCGTCTGCCGGTACTTGGATTACACCTTTAATCAAACCCTCTGATTTTATGTTGGTATTCACAATATTATCAATTTTAGGTCCCTCTAGTCTCATACCCATTCTGTCTGAAAGTTTGGATACTGTGAATTCCTTTTCATAAAATATTTTTTTACCTTCTTCAGAAAAGTAATCAAAATTAGTACCTTTGATCACCCTTATGTTTTCTATTTTGGTATTAATGTAATTTGTTTTTTTAATATCCTTATTTGAATTTATTTTTTTTAAATTAATTCTTTGCCCTACATCTAATTTTTTTCCATCATTAGATCCAATATTTGCTTTCGTATTTATAGAACAACTATTCCATTGAAATTTTAAATCGAACTCTCCACCTAATGCTAAATATCCATAAACTGATTTATTTGTAGATATGATATTTATCTCATCTCCATTTTCAATTTGATAACTTTCGTAACATTTACCCTCAATTTCAGTATCTTTTTTTTTAATTGAAAAAATTACATCTCCAGTGATGGCACAATTAATTTTTTCTCCGGAATATTTTATATGAGGACCTTGATATGCAAACTCTATGACTGCAGAGTCTAAATTGTTATAAACAAGTTTATTAGCTATAAGATAATTTCTATTATCCATAGCACCACTAAATGGTATGCCAATATGATAAAGATGATCCCTGCCTTTATCTTGAAAGGTGGTATTAATTCCAGGTCTAATTATTTCTAAATAATTGCTACTCATTATAACTTTTATACTGATCTAAAGTAATTTCCTTGAAAACTACTATATCTCCTGGATTAATTAGGTTTGGTTTGTCTTCTTTTGAACTATCAAAAACATCTAAAGGAGTATTTCCCAAAATATTCCATCCACCTGGACTTTCAAATGTATAAATGTTTGCAAATTGCTCAGTTAATGCAACAGATCCCTTGGGCACTTTTACTCTTGGGGTTTCTAAACGTTGAGCTCGCATATTCTCATCTAAGTCACCAAGAAAGGGCATGCCAGCAATAAACCCTGTCATGTAACAAAAATATTCCTTATTTAAAAAATTCTCTAAAATTTTTTCTCTACTTAATTTTAATATTTTTTCCAATCTTTTAATATCCATTGAGAAATTTTCATGACAACAAACTGGTATTTCTAATTTTTTAGAATTTATATCTATTGAGTCTTCAGCATTTATATTTTCAACATAATTTTTTACTTCTTTAAAATTTGTTTTTTTTAGATCATAAGAAATAATTAATTTATTATAAGAAGGTGTTAAATTATTTATCCCTTCAAATTTTTTTTCTTTAATAGTTTTAAAATATTTTATAACTTGTGAATTAATTGATTTATTTACTTCATTACCAAAATCACAGTACAAAGCTGCGTCACCAAGATTTAATATATTTTTTATCATGTCATGTTATACTTAACATTAGAGACTATGGAAATTAATATAAATTGCGATTTAGGTGAAAAATCAAAACATCATTCAAATAAGTATGATCCAGATTTACTGGAAATAGTTAATTCTGCAAATGTCGCATGTGGTTATCATGCAGGTGATAGTGAGTCGATGAATCAAGTAGTTCAAATTTCAAAAAAAAATGGTGTTAGTATTGGAGCGCATCCGTCATTTAATGACCCTGAAAATTTTGGAAGGCAAAGAATGAATCTTCAACCTAATGAGGTAAGGCAATTGATTATTGATCAATATGAAATTCTTCAAAAAATAGCTCAAGATCATGGAGAGAATGTTACTCACATAAAACCACACGGTGCTTTAAATAATATGGCTTGTGAGGATATAGATTTAGCTACTACTTTAGCAAAAGCTATAAACGAGATAAGTAAAGATTTAATTTATTTGGTTCCTACTGGATCTAAAATGGAAGAAGCAGCCAAAAAACTAAACATGCGAATAGCTTGTGAAATATTTGCTGACAGAAATTACGAAGATGATGGCAATTTGGTTTCTAGAAAAAAACCACATGCTCTTATTACTGATCCAGAAGAAGCTAAAAAACACGTATTAAATATGGTTAAAAATCAGTCACTTAATTGTCACAGTGGAAAGCAGATACCTTGTGAAATAGACTCTGTGTGCATACATGGGGATAACGAAAGTTCATTGTCTACTGCAAAATCAATAAGAGAAAATTTAATAGAAAATGGGCTGCAATTAAAACCTTTGAATAAAATGGAGAAATTTAAAAATGATTAAAAAACTATTTATAATTGTTTGCTTAACATTATTTGCTACAAACTCATTTTCAGCAGGATCAGATCCTAAACCAGCAAAAGTAAAAACAGATTATGCAAAAGCAGTTGAGTCAATAAAGTGGGCAAAAAAATATGAAGCAAAAGGTAAACTTGAGAAAGCAAAAAAAAGATATGCTAAAGCTCAAAAATTACTTTTAAAATCAAATTCTAAGAAACCTAATCAAGCTGATACTTTAAATTATCTAGGGTTCACTACTCGAAAACTTGGTGATTATGAAAATGGTGAAAAATATTATCTACAAGGTTTGGCGATTGAACCAAACCATATTGGGATAAATGAGTATTTAGGTGAATTGTATGTTGCAACAAACAGATTAGATTTAGCCAAAGAAAGATTAAAAATATTAGAAAACTGTAATTGTGAAGAATATAAAGAATTGAAACAAATTATTGATGGGACAAAAAAATCAAAATATTAATTAATATTTTGAACCATTTGTTGAGGCATCCATAATGCAATTTCAGGGAAAATAACGACAAGTATTACTGCAAGTATCATTAATAAAAATAATGGAAAAGCACTTCTTGCAATAAATCCCATATCTTTGTTAGCCATTCCTTGCAAAACAAACAAATTAAATCCTACAGGTGGTGTGATTTGAGCCATCTCAACTACAATAACTAAAAATATTCCAAACCAAATCATATCAAAACCAGCTTGTCTAATCATTGGTTCAATGATTGCCATTGTGAGTACTACTGCTGAAATTCCATCAAGAAACATTCCAAGAATAATATAGAAAATCATTAAAACAAAAATTAATACATAAGGAGATAATTCCATGTTTTGTATCCATATAGCTAGGTTTCTTGGAAGACCGGTAAATCCCATAGCTAATGATAAAAATGTGGAACCAGCTAAAATAAAAGCAATCATACAAGATGTTTTAGTTGCTCCTAATAAAGATTGTTTAAATGTTTCAATGGTTAAGCTCTTTTGAAAGTAAGATAAAATTAAAGCCCCTACTACACCTAAAGAAGCAGCCTCAGTTGCTGTTGCAACTCCAGTGTATATTGATCCAATCACAGCTGAAATTAAAATAATTACAGGTAATAATTGTTTAGATTTTTTTATTTTTTCAAAAAAGGAAAAATTTTCTACATACTTTGGCATGCTTTTTTTATTTATTAAAGACCAGATGATCACGTAAGACATAAATATAAGTGCAATCATTATCCCTGGAATAATTCCTGCAATAAATAGCTTTGCTATAGACTCTTGAACAGTCACTCCATAAATTATTAATATTATTGAAGGAGGAATAAGAAGTCCTAAAGTTCCTGAGCCTGCTAGACTACCTAACAAAATTTTTTCTGGATATTTTCTTTTTCTTAGTTCCGGGATAGACATCTTACCTACTGTTGCAACAGTTGCAGCAGAAGAGCCAGAAATTGCAGCAAAAAGTGCACAACCAACAACATTTACATGAATTAATCCACCAGGTAATTTTTGCATCCATGGTGATAGTCCAGCAAATAAATTTTCGGATAACTTGGTCCTAAATAATATTTCACCCATCCAAACAAATAATGGTAAAGCTGTTAATGTCCATGATGACGAGGTTCCCCATATCGTAGTTGCCATGGCATCCCCAACTGGTCTTGAAGTAAATAACATCATCCCAATTGTTGAAACTCCTATCATGCTTATCGCTACCCAGATGCCAGATCCAAGAAAGAATAAAAGTACACTTATAAAAAATATTATGAGAAATATTTCAGTCATTCTTACTTAAAATTGTTAAAATAAATTTATGTAAAACAGCTATAAAAAAAATTAAAGATCCGATAGCAACACTAGTTTGAGGTATCCAAATTAAGATCTCATCTGCACCTTCACTTCTCTCTTGAAAATCATAAGAGATTAATAACATTTTCCATAAGTAAAAAGACAAATAACCTGAAAAAATTGTTGCTACGATCAGACACCATATTTCTAAAAATCTCTTATAAGACGCAGAGGCTTTTTCTAAAAAAAGAGTAATTCGAATATGTCCACCCTCAACAAAAGTAAATGCTAAAGCAAAAAAAGAGGCTGCAGCCATGCAGTAGCCTGAGTATTCAGCTAAACCTCTTATGTAAAAACCAAAAATTCTTGAGGAAATTCCAATTAAAATAAAAACTGCAACAAGTATTAAAAAAAAAGCAGCTAAATACCCTGAAAATTTGTAAAGTTTATTTAGATTATTATTTATTGATTGAAACATTTAGTAAAAAGGCCAACTTACTACAAGTTGGCCTTTTTTTTAAGACTATTTATTTGTAAGCAGATAAAACTGCAGCACCTCTGTCTCCAGCTTTTGCTTTCCACTCTTCAGACATTGTTGCTCCAACTTTTTCAAAATGTTTTTTCAAAGCTGAATTGACTTCGCCTACTTCCATTCCAGCATCTGCTAAAGCTTTCTTGTCTCCAGTATTACCTTGTTTGGATAATTCCCAACCCTTTTCTTCAGCAATTGCTGCTTGGTTCATTACTAAATCTTGAGTTGCTTTATCAAGTTTATTCCAAGCGGCTTTGTTAGCTATGATCATATTTTTTGGAAACCATGCTGCAATATCATAAAAATATTTAACACCATTTTCCCAAATCTTACTATTTTTACCAGTTGTTGGTGAAGTAATCATACTTTCGACAGCACCTGTAGAAAATGCTTGGCTAATTTCAGCTGCTTCAATTTTAGTTGGTGCCATTCCTGTTAACTCTGCAATTCTAATTGTTGCTGAGTTGTATGCTCTAAATTTTAATCCATTTAGATCACCAACTTTTTTAATTTGCTTTTTACTGTAAAGTCCTTGTGCAGGCCATGGCACTGCATAAAGAAATACCAATCCTTTTTCATCAAGACTCTTAACAATATATGGTTTTGAAGCTTCATATAATTTCATAGCATCATCATATGTAGTTGCTAAGAAAGGCAATGAGTCAATTTCATATAAAGGATCTTCTTTTCCAAGAGCTGACATAAATCTTTCACCGATAGGTGCTTGACCTGTTCTTACGGCTCTGAAAATTTCACCACCTTTAAATAACGAACCACCTGGGTGAGTAACAATTGTTAGTTTTCCACCACTTTTTTCAGTTACATTCTTTGCAAATTCTGTTGCATTAGCAGAATGAAAGTTACCTGCACCATAAGCTAGTGCCATATCCCATTTCTCAGCTAAAGAAACGTTAGCAAATAATAAAACTGAAGTAATTATAGATATAAATAATTTGAATAATTTCATCTATCCTCCTTTTATAAATTAACATTTAATTATCTCTAAAAGAGTAAATCAATAAAATTATCATTATGGTCTCATTGAAAATTTGCTAGATTATACTATTATAATGATACCTTGATTGAAGAGCTCATAATTTTAACCAATATAATTTTTATCACAATTATATTAACAGCAGACAACGCAGTTATAGTTGGATCTATAGCTTCAAATTTTGTTCCAAAAAATAGAAAACAAATAATTCTTTGGGGTGTAATTGGGGCCTTTGTTTTTAAAATCTTTTTTGCAATTTTTGCAACTTTTTTATTTGAATTTTATTTTATAAAAATTTTAGGTGGTCTATTATTAATTTGGATTGTTAATGATTTAAGGAAAGATTTATTAGACATTAAAAAAGTAAAACCCACTACTAAAAAAGGTAAAGAGCCTTCATATATTAGTAGTATTGGAAAAGTTTTGTTTGCAGATATCATGATTAGTTTTGATAATGTCATTGGTGTAGTTGCAGCAGCAAAAGGATATTTTGGATTTATGATATTTGGTCTTATGTTGTCAGTTGTGCTGACTGGTGCTTTAGCTACATATATGGCTAATTATATTCAAAAACATATTTGGATAGCTTATATCGGATTAGTATTTATCCTAATTGTTGGTCTACAATTAGTAATTGGTGGATTAGTTGATCTTGAAATATTGAATATTAATGAAGAATTTAAAAAATACTTTTAATTAATAAGAATTTTTATTATTAGGAAATTTAATTTTTCTAACATCTTTTGAATAATTTGAAACAGCTTTTGAAATATCTTTTCTAATATTTGCATATTTTTTTACAAACTTATAATTCATTGGATTTAAACCAATTAAATCATCAAAAACTAATATTTGTCCGTCACAATATTTAGAAGCTCCAATACCTATTGTTGGCACTTTAATATTTTGAGTAACAAGTTTTGCTAAAGAAGTCTCGACACATTCTAAAACAATAGAAAACACTCCAGCTTTTTCTAATAATGATGCATCTTTTAAAATTCTATTTCTCTCAAATATTTTTTTTCCCTTAAATTTAAAAGTTTTATCTGACTGAGGAAGTAAACCTAAGTGACCCATAACAGGAATTTTATTTTTAATTAAATTTTTGATTATCTCATAAACTTTTTTTCCTCCTTCTAATTTTACCGCATCACATTTAGTTTTTGACATTATCTTTTTCGCATTTTTTAAAGCCTCTTTTGAATTTCGATAAGTTTTGTATGGCATGTCTACTACCATTAGTGCTTTTTTAATTCCCATCCTTACACTCTTTGAGTGTTCTATCATCATATCTAAGGAAACTTCTCTAGTTGACTTATAGTTGTACAAAACTGAGCCCAAAGAATCTCCAACAAGAATTATATCGCAGTGATTATCTAAGATTGATGCAATATTTTTTGAATATGCAGTTAGACTAACTATTTTAGTTTTGTTTTTTTTTAATATTAATTTTTTAAATTTATTCATTCACATTGGTAGAAATTACCAAATGCCAGTATTTTCCATTGAAGCCCAGGGTTCTTGAGGATCTAAATATCCATCTTGAAGCAATTCTATTGAAATTTTATCCGGTGATCTAACAAAAGCCATATGACCGTCTCTTGGCGGTCTATTAATAGTGTAACCCATGTCCATAAGTCTTTGGCATGTCTCATAAACATTATCTACTCTGTAAGCTAGATGACCAAAATTTCTTGATCCCTCTCCTAGATTATCACCATCCCAGTTATATGTTAATTCAATCTCAGTATTTTTGTCATTTGGTGGTGCAAGAAAGATTAAAGTGTATCTTCCTTTTTCACTATCTTTTCTTCTTGTTTCTTTAAGTCCAAGACCTTCACAAAAAAACCTTAGAGATGCATCAACATCGCTAATCCTAATCATAGTGTGTAAATATTTCATAATAATACTTATAGTTAAAAATTACTCTAATTCAATAGTACTTGGTGGCTTTGATGTAACATCATAAACAACTCTATTTATACCTCTAATACTATTAACTATTTTATTTGATATAGTTTGTATAAATGATTTTTTAAATTCATAATAATCTGCTGTCATTCCATCCTCAGACGTAATTGCTCTTAATAAACATAAATATTCATAAGTTCGATTATCTCCCATAACACCAACTGTTTTTACTGGAAGTAATGCTGCATAGGCTTGCCAAATCTTATGATAAAGACCGTGATCTTTTAGGGCTTGAACAAAATAATAATCAGCCTCTTTTAGAATTTTAATTTTTTCATTAGTTATTATGCCTGGCATTCGAATAGCTAAACCTGGTCCAGGAAAAGGATGTCTTGAAATAATTTCTTTACTTAAATTTAACTCTAATCCTAATTTTCTTACCTCGTCCTTAAATAAAAATTTAAGTGGTTCTACTAATTTTAAATTCATTTTTTTTGGAAGGCCACCAACATTATGATGTGATTTAATTTTAGAAGTTTGACTACCAGTAACAGATTTGCTCTCAATTAAATCTGGATAGAGGGTGCCCTGAGCTAAAAATTTAACTTTTTTAATTTTCTTAGCATATCGCTCAAAGATTTTAATAAATAAATTACCGATTATTTTTCTTTTTTTTTCTGGATCAGAAACGTTTTTTAATTTTTTTAGGAATTCCTTTTCAGCATTTACATAAATTAAATTCATTTTTAAACGCTTTTTAAATGTCTGAACCACTTGTACTTCCTCGTTTTTTCTTAAAAGGCCAGTGTTTACAAAAATACAATAAAGTTTTTTACCAATAGCTTTATTCAATAATTGTGCGACTACACTACTGTCCACACCTCCTGATAATGCACAAATAACTTTGCTATTTCCAACTTGTTTTCTAACATCTTTAATTAATTGATTTTTTTGATCCTTAGAGGACCAATTCCTTTTAATTTTACAAATTAAAAAAATAAAATTTCTTATTAATTTTTTTCCGCTCTCTGTATGAGTTACTTCTGGGTGGAATTGTACTCCATAATATTTTTTTATTTTATTTTCAACAATTGCAAATTTTGAATTAGTGCTTGATGCAACTACTTTAAAGTTCTTAGGAAGTTTTGAAACTTGATCAGCATGGCTCATCCAAACTTGTTTGGATTTTTTGTTTCCAAAAAAATTATTTGTTAAAAGACTGTTATTTTTTTTATAAACATTAGCTAAACCAAATTCTCTATGTTTTGATTGCTTTACCCTTCCACCATTAAGTTTTGATAAAATTTGATGTCCAAAACATATTCCAAGAACTGGTACATCAATTTGTAAAATTTTTTTATCAAATGAATATTTATTTATTTGATAAACATTTAATGGACCACCAGATAATACTATTCCTTTAATACTGTGATTTATGTCTTTTAGTTTTATTTTTTTGTGACTAACTATTTCAGAAAACACACCTAATTCTCTTACTCTTCTTGCAATTAATTGCGTAAATTGAGAACCAAAATCAATTATTAAGATTTTGTTAAGATTTTGATCAAGACTCATTATTTTCAGGTTCTATATTTTTTAATGACTCTTGAATATCCTTGTTTTCATCACATAAATTTTTGCAAACTTTTACAAACTTATCTGAAAGATCTTTGACTTTTTCATAATTAGATTTTTCTAAAGCAATTTTCATTAACATTAATAAAGCTTCTTCGTTATCAGGCTCAATTAAAAGTGTCGTTTCTAAATTGTATTCCTCTTTTCTTTGATTTTCTTCTTGGTTATAAATTTTTGCTAAATATAAATACGAGTTTGCGTCTTTTGGATTAAAAACAATATTTCTCTCAAATAAAAAACGCGCATCTTCATATTTTTCTTTTTTAAACAATTCTAAAGCTTCATTAAAAAAATTTTCTTTACTAAAAGACGTGCTGTTAAAAGAAGCTGTTAAAAGTATTAATCCTATTAATTTTAAAAATTTGCTCATTAATATTTACTATCGTTTTTTACCACATCTACATTATGAACCATACTTTCATAAAATCCAGCTTTTGTAATTTTCACAAATTGTGGTTTATTTCTTAATTTAATGATTGTTTTTGATCCAAGATAACCCATAGAAGATTTCAATCCACCAATTAATTTATAAATAATACTCCCAACATCTCCTTTATATTTTACAAAACCTTCAACACCTTCGGGTACATATTTCGAGGAGTCTTTTTGTTTTTTTTGAAAGTATCTATCAGCTGAACCTTTATTCATAGCTCCCACTGAACCCATTCCTCTAAAACTTTTGTAAAGCTGTCCATTTTTTTTAATTAATTTACCTGGGGTTTCATTTGTGCCTGCAAATAATGAACCAATCATTATAGCATCAGCTCCTGCAGCAAAAGCTTTTGCTAAATCACCAGAATATTTTATTCCACCATCTGAAATTATTTTAACATTTTTATTTTTTAAACCACTCCTTACAGCTAAAATTGCACTTAATTGAGGAACTCCTATTCCAGCAACCAGTCTTGTTGTACAAATAGAACCTGGACCTATACCGATTTTAATTATATCTACTCCTAACTTTATAAGGAATTTTGCAGCTTCTGGTGTTGCAATATTTCCTGCACATAAAGCAATTTTGTTGGTTTTTATTTTTTTTATATATTTGATTATTTCACCAACTTTCTTTGTATGACCGTGAGCGGTATCTACTACAATTAAATCTACACCTTCTCTAATTATTTCTTTTACTCTAATAAATTCATTTGGTGAAGCACCTACAGCTGCTCCAACAATCAGTTTTTGTTTTTTAACTTTTTTTATCTCTAATAATTGTTTTTTTATATCAAGATTTCTGTGAATTACCCCAATACCACCAGCTTTAGCTATAGCAATTGCCATTCTACTCTCTGTGACTGTATCCATTGCAGATGACAAAAGTGGAATTTTAAGTTTCAAATGCTTTGTTAAAGATATACTAGTATCCGCATCAGAAGGTAGTATTTCTGAATACTTTGGAGCTAATGTAACATCATCAAAGGTAAGTGCTTCTTTTATGGGAACCATAATCTTTTATATACGATTCCTTTTAAATTAAAAGTCTCTATCTAATTTTTCTACAAATTATAAAACTTTCTTTTGAATCTTTCCTGCTAGATTTTGGTTTAAAAACCTTAACTTCTTTAAAATATTTTTTTCCCTCTGCGACGATTTCGTTAAATGTTCCGCCCATAAAAATTTTTGAAATAAAATATCCATTTTCTTTCATTAAATCTTTTGCAAAAATCATTGCTTCTTTACATAATTCTCCAGTTTGTATTGAATCTATATTTTTAATACCAGTTGTGTCTACAGCCATATCAGACATCACAACGTCGACCTTATCTTTTATATTTTTTTTAATTTCTTCTTGAGTTTTTTCTTCAGTGAAATCTCCTTGGATTTGAACACTATTACCTATAGGCTCCATTTTTTTTAAATCTATCGATATCAACTTTCCACTTTTAGCTGCTTTAAGAGCATATTGTGACCAGCTTCCTGGGGCTGCACCAATGTCAATTACTGATAATCCACCTTTAAAAATTTTAAATTTTTCATCAATTTCAATTAATTTGTAAGCTGATCTAGCGCGATACCCATCGACTTTGGATTGTCTTACATAGATATCCCTTCGCTGTTTATTAATCCAGTTCTTGGAGATTTTATTTTTTTTCAATTAATTATTAAATCTTAAACTTTTATTTAAAATTTTACCTGTAAGAGTTTGAATATCAATTTTTATATTCTTATTTAATCTCATATCTTCGTTATCTTTCCAGATACCAGCAGCTAAATGCATAATTCCAATTTTATAATTAGGTAAATAAGGCTCTACCCATGTATCTTTATCCTCATCAAACTTTGGCAAAAGATTACTTGTAATCCAATTACAGTTTAAAGGAAGGAATTCAGTTTCGACGTTATCAACATACACAGATATATTCATTGCTAATTGTTCAGAGCCAAATATTTCTCCACCTTTAAGTGTTTGCTCTAAGTTTTCTTGCCATGAATTCCAACACATTGAATTTTTTTCTAATGAAAAAACACCAATATTGATATGTGGAGCAAAGGCTAACTTTCTGGCTTTTTCTAAACTGATATTAGATTTTACAGCATGTTTAAAATTTTGAGATTTAATAATTGCTAGTTTTCCAAAAACCCAATTTACCCTGGAAGTAATCTTGTAACCTGGTCCGATAGTTTGTGTAATTCCTAATTTACTATTTTCACACGCTTTAAAATAAAGCTCAACAGATTGCCAATCATTGACCCAAGCATCACAATCAATCCATAAATATTTTTCATAGCTTGGAAAATATTTGGGTAAAAAAGCCCTAGATACTTGGCTCTTCAACCATTCACGCCCTTTAATTTTAGTATCTGGAACTTTTATATCCCACTCTGCTGATTTTATTTCATCTACTTTCGATGATAATTCTGTCTTTTGATCCTCTGATAAACCAGCATCTAAAATACATATTGCAACTTCAGAGCTCTCTTTAAATCTTTTTATAGAGCCTATTAACTCATTTAATAAGGGGAAATAATTTGAATCAGCTAGTGATACAATGACATTTTTTTTCATCACAAAATATCTTCAAGATCGTCATCTTCATCTTTATAATTCTGATCTTCGTTTTGTTTTTTCAATTTTTGATAATGAAAAAAACTGATTGGAAGTATACCCAGGTATATAATTGCACTAATAGATATAACGTTAAATGGATATATTAGAAGTAATCCAAAAAATAAAACTATTCCAAATAAAAGAAAAATGGTTGCTTTTCTTTGAATTACGATTTTTTTAAATGAATAGCTTGGAAATTTACTGATCAGTAATAGAGATGTTGCAATAAAAAAAACTGGAACAACAATATCATAATTTATATTTATATTTATAAAATCGAAGCTTGTAAGACTAAAAATTAATGGAGTTAGAACTAAGATACCACCTGCTGGAGATGGAACCCCCTCAAAAAAATTATCTCTCCAAGAAGGTGCTTGACCTGTATTTACGTTGAAACGAGCTAAACGTAATGCAACACAAATTACATATATTAAACATAACAACCATCCAAATCTTCCTAATGTATTTAGTTTCCAGAAATACATAATAAACGCTGGAGCTACTCCAAAACTAATCATGTCTGTAAGAGAGTCTAGCTCTTTACCAACTTTTGATGTCCCTTTAAGTAATCTTGCTATTCTTCCATCTAATCCATCAATAAGAGCAGCAAACATAATTGCAATAATTGCAAATTCGAATTTTCCATCCAATGCAAATCTGATTGACGATAAACCTATACACACCCCAATAAGAGTTAGCATGTTAGGTAAAATCACTCTTGCGTTAGTTTTTTTATCTGTAACAATTTTTAAATTGTTTTTTGGCTGTTCCATAATTAATTTTTAGCTAGCAGTGTTTCTCCTGAAATTGCTGTTTGACCAACTTTAACTAGTGGTTCATAATTTTCATAATAAACGTCTGCTCTACTACCAAATCTAATCATCCCAATTCTATCACCTTGATTTAATTCTTGGTTTTTATTTGTTTCACAAACTATTCTTCTTGCAACTAATCCTGCAATTTGAACGACTATAATATCATTCCCATGCTTATCTTTAATTTTATAATAATTTCGCTCATTGTCTTCACTTGCTTTATCTAAAGATGCGTTTAAAAATTTACCTGGTTTATATAAAATATCTTCAACAATTCCTGAACACGGCGTTCTGTTCACATGACAATCAAAGACGTTCATAAAAATACTTATTTTTTTAAATTTTTTGTTTTCTAATCCAAGTTCTTTTGGACCATCCACTTCTTCAACTTTAATTACTTCACCATCTGCTGGGCTAACTAAATAGCTATCATTTCCAATGACAACTCTTTCTGGATCTCTAAAAAAATAATAAACCCAGATAGTCATTAATATTCCTATTAGTCCTAAAAAATTATTAATAATCAGAAAAATTATAGTTATGAATACAGCTATTACTATAAACTTATAGCCTTCAGTATGAATCTTTGGAAATATCTTACTAAACATATTCTTCTATTTGCTAAATTTCGATTAATATGTATATAAAATGATCAAATTCAATTATTAAGATAATTTTTATTTAATGAGCAAAATCAAGGTAAATAACCCGATAGTAGAGCTAGATGGTGATGAAATGACTCGAATTATATGGGAGTTCATCAAAAATAAATTAATCCTTCCATATTTAGATCTTGGTATTGAATACTACGATTTAGGAATGAAAAGCAGAGATAATACAGACGATCAGATCACAATAGACTCTGCAAATGCTATCAAAAAGATTGGGGTTGGAATAAAATGTGCAACAATTACCCCTGATGAAGCAAGAGTAGAGGAATTTGATTTAAAAAAAATGTGGAAATCACCTAACGGAACAATAAGAAATATAATTGGGGGAACAGTATTTAGAGAACCAATTATTTGTAAAAATATTCCTAAACTTGTACCCTCTTGGACAGATCCTGTAATTATTGGAAGACATGCATTTGGTGATCAATATAGAGCAACAGATTTTAAAGTTCCTGGAAAAGGAAAAATGGAAGTAAAGTGGACATCAGAGGATGGTAAAGATGAAATTAAATATGAGGTATTTAACTTTACAGGCCCTGGTGTTGCCTTATCAATGTACAATTTAGATAAGTCAATCGAGGATTTTGCAAGATCTTGTTTTAGCTATGGATTAATTAAAAAGTGGCCTGTATATATGTCCACAAAAAATACGATTCTAAAACAATACGATGGAAGATTTAAAGATATTTTCCAAGAAATTTTTGACAAAGAATACAAAAGAGAATTTGAAAAATATAACTTAACTTACGAACACAGATTAATTGATGACATGGTCGCATGTGCAATGAAGTGGAATGGTAAATATATTTGGGCGTGTAAAAATTATGATGGAGATGTTCAGTCTGACACTATGGCTCAAGGTTATGGATCTTTAGGATTAATGACAAGTACATTGTTAACCCCAGATGGTAAAATAATGGAGGCAGAAGCTGCACATGGTACAGTAACAAGACACTATAGGATGCATCAACAAGGAAAAGAAACCTCAACAAACCCAATAGCATCTATTTTTGCTTGGACTAGAGGATTAGCTCATAGGGGTAAGTTAGATAATAATGATGCACTAATTAAATTTGCACAAACTTTAGAAAAAGTTTGTATTGAATGTGTGGAAAGTGGATTAATGACAAAAGATTTGGCAATTCTTATTGGTCCTGATAGTAAGTATTTAACTACCAATCAGTTTTTAGACAAAATTGACGGTAATTTAAAAAAGAAATTAAATTAAACTCTTAAGCTTTTCAAAAGCTTCTTCAATTTTTAATTGATCCTGTCCACCAGCTTGGGCAAAGTCTTTTCTTCCTCCACCACCTTTTCCACCAATTATTTCAGATCCAACTTTAACAAATTTAACTGCATCAAATTTGCTAGTTAAATTATCTGTTACTCCAACTGCTAACCCAACCTTATCGTCTTTATAAGCAAACACAACAACAATACCTTCTCTTAATTCTTTTTTACCTTTATCTACAAGTTTTCTTAATTCTTTTGGAGGTAATCCATCTATTCTTTGAAGTCTTAATTTAACTCCGTTAATTTCTTCGTCTTTAATAATGTTTTTTGATTTATCTTCTAGAATTGCGTTAACAGAAATAGTCTCAAGTTGTTTGGTTAAATTTTTAATTAAAGTTTTTTGATCAGTTTCATCTAAACTTGGTTTTCCTCCCAATTTAATAATTTGCTGACTCAAATCTTTAATTGCTTCCTCGTCTTTTTCTGTAGATAGATTTGATAATTTCTCTTTATTTTCTAGGTATTCCTCTAATTGCTTGTCTCTTAATGCCTCAATTCTTCTTACCCCTGCAGCAATTGAAGATTGACTGACAATCTTAAATTTACCAATATCGCCAGTGTTTTTAACGTGTGTTCCACCACATAATTCAGTAGAAAAATACTTGCCATCCTCATCCCCCATAGAAAGAACTCTTACTTCATCTCCATATTTTTCACCAAATAATGCCAAAGCACCATTTTCAACCGCTTCATCAGGTGTCATTAGTCTAGTTTTTACGTCAGATTTTTTAGAAACCATTGTGTTTACAAACTCTTCTATTTTATCGATTTCTTCATTCAAAATTGGCTTCATATGGCTAAAATCAAATCTTAATCTACTAGACTCTACTAAAGATCCTTTTTGAGTCACATGAGTACCAAGAACTCTTCGTAAAGACTCATGCAATAAATGGGTTGCTGAGTGATAAGCACGTGTATTATCTCTTCTTTCAACATCAATTTTTAATTCTACACTTTCCTGTAATTTTATAGATCCACTCTTTACCTTTCCGTAATGAACAAATAAATCACCTAATTTTTTTTGAACATCGGTTACTTCAAATTTAAAATCATTAGAAGCTATTTCACCAATATCACCGACTTGTCCTCCTGACTCCCCATAGAAGGGGGTTTGGTTTACTATAATCATTCCATCATCATTTTCTTTTAGTTGATCAACTTCTTTGTTATCTTTTAAAAGAGATAATACGATACCTTCGGCTTGATTAGTTTCGTATCCTAAGAATTCAGTTGGCTCAATTTTATCTTTTATTCCAAACCAAATATCTTCAACTGCTGAGTCACCAGAACCTTTCCAATTTTTCTTAGCAAGCTCTCTACTTTCTTTCATTAAAGATTTAAACTTTTCAGTATCAATTGACATTGATTTATTTCTTAAAATATCTTCGGTAAGATCTAATGGAAAACCATAAGTGTCATATAATTTGAAAGCTACCTCACCTGGTAGTACTTTATCTATTTTAGATATTTCATCATTTAAAATTTTTATTCCTCTATCTAAGAGAACTAAGAATTTTTCTTCTTCCATTTTTAAAGTTTCTTTAATTAAAGACTCTGCTCTGACTAATTCTGGATAATTTCCGGACATTTCATTTTTAAGAGTGTCAAATAAATTGTAAAAAACTGGTTCCTTAGATCCTAATAAATGAGAATGTCTCATTCCTCTTCTCATAATTCTTCTGAGAACATATCCTCTTCCTTCATTTGAAGGTAAAACTCCCTCAGCAATTAAAAACGAACTTGCTCTTAAGTGATCAGCTATTACTCTAAAACTTGCAAGATTAGATTTATCTGATTTAACTTTTGTAATTTCAGATGCAGAATCAATTATTTTTTTAAAATGATCTGTTTCATAGTTATCATGTGAACCTTGCAATAAAGCAGCAATTCTCTCTAATCCCATCCCAGTATCAACAGAGGGTTTTGGAAGATTAATTCTTTTATCTTTAGTAACTTGTTCAAACTGCATAAAGACTAAGTTCCAAATTTCTATAAATCTATCTCCATCCTCATCTTTAGAACCAGGTAAACCTCCTGGTAAATGATCTCCGTGGTCAAAAAAGATTTCTGAACAAGGGCCGCATGGACCAGTCTCTCCCATTGACCAAAAATTATCAGAAGTTGCTATCCTAATAATTCTATCATCGCTAAAACCCGCTATTTTCTTCCAAAAATTGAAGGCCTCATCATCCTCATGAAATACAGTTACATAAAGCCTGTTTTTATCTATTCCAAAATCTTTGGTTATCAAATCCCAGGCATAATGAATTGCTTGCTCTTTAAAATAATCACCAAAAGAAAAATTTCCTAGCATCTCAAAAAATGTATGGTGCCTTGGTGTGTAACCAACATTTTCTAAATCATTATGCTTACCACCTGCCCTTACACATTTTTGTGAAGTAGTAGCTCGAACGTAGTCTCTTTTTTCTAATCCGGTAAAAACGTTTTTAAACTGAACCATCCCAGAATTTGCAAACATCAATGTAGGATCATTGTTTGGAACCAAATTACTTGATTCCACAATCTTATGATCGTTCTTTTCAAAATATTTTAGAAAAGTATTTCTTATTTCATTGAGTGTTTTGTCTGCCATATTTTTAAAATACAGCTTTTTTATTCTATGTCTAGATACTGAAGGGAAAAAAGGCGCTTAAATTAAGCGCCTTTTATTAATAAAGATGACTAATTAATTCTTTTTAGATGGAGGGGTAGCTTCTGCTTTTGCAGCTTCTTCTTTTTCAGCTACTTTCTTTTCTTTTTCCAATTTTTCAGGATCTATTGGATTTCCTTCTATTTTCTTAGAAATCACACCAGCTTTTTCTCTAATTGCCATTTCAATTTCTGCAGCAACTTTAGGATTTTGAGCTAGATAAGTCTTAGCATTCTCTCTACCTTGACCAATCTTCTCACCCTTGTAAGCATACCATGCACCTGATTTTTCAATGATATCTGCTTTTGAACCAAGATCGACTAGTTCACCCATCTTACTAATTCCTCTTCCGTACATCAAGTCAAACTCAACAACTTTAAATGGTGGTGCTACTTTATTCTTAACTACTTTCACTCTTGTAGAGTTACCAATAATTTCATCTTTATCTTTGATCGCACCAATTCTTCTAATATCCATTCTTACAGATGAGTAAAACTTAAGTGCATTACCACCTGATGTTGTCTCTGGACTTCCAAACATAACCCCAATTTTCATTCTGATTTGGTTAATGAAAATCATCATCGTGTTTGTATTTGAAATTGAACCAGTTAATTTTCTTAAAGCCTGACTCATTAATCTTGATTGAAGACCAACATGATGATCTCCCATTTCTCCTTCAATTTCAGCTTTTGGAGTTAAAGCTGCAACAGAGTCGATAACGATTACTGAAATAGAGCCTGATTTTACTAGTGTATCAGCGATTTCTAATGCTTGTTCGCCAGTATCAGGCTGAGAAATTAAAAGTTCTTCAGTATTTACACCTAATTTTTTTGCATAAACTGGATCTAATGCATGCTCTGCATCAACAAATGCACAAATGCCTCCAGATTTTTGAGCTTCAGCAACAACTTGTAATGCTAACGTTGTTTTTCCAGATGACTCTGGTCCGTAAACTTCAATAATTCTTCCTTTTGGTAATCCACCAATACCTAAAGCTAAATCAAGACTTAAAGAACCTGTTGATACAGACTCAATATCCATAGCTCTCTTTTCGCCAAGCTTCATTACAGAGCCTTTTCCAAAATTATCTGTAATTTGAGCTATTGCAGCGTCCAACGCTTTGTTCTTTTCTTTAACATCCATTTCTTGATCTTTAGTAGATTTAACTACTTTTAGGTTATTTTTCGTCATTTTTTGCCTCTTTTTTTAAATTTTTTAACACTCGAATCATGAAATAAATGTACACATTTTGTTCTCATTAGCAATATATTTATTTTCAGGCTCAAAAAATCAAATATTTACCTCAGTTTTAGATATTGGCTATTAAGTAAACCTACTGCTTTAAGCAGATTATATTGAGCCATTAGATAGTTTTTCTCAGAACTTGCTAAAGAAATTTGAGCAGAAAGCAATAAGGCATTTGATTGAATAACATCTAAAGTGGTTCTAGAACCTCTTTCGTACTCTGCAGCAATTCCTTCATAAGCTATTTCAGCTGCGTTTACTTGAACTATAACTGAATTCAAAAAACTTTCTGAAGACTCTAGACTAGACCAAGCAGTTGCTACATTTGTTTCATTTGTTCTTACAGCATCATCTAATAATAATCTTTTTCTAGTAGTTAAATTTGAATTTTTATTAATAGTTGACCTCTTTTTTCCACCTGAATAAAAAGGCCAACTAATTTCTGCTTTTAATACATCTTTTTCTCTCTCATCATAAGTAGAACTAAGGTCTTCTGTGTAAGATCTTTCTAAAGACAAAGAGGCAGTTGGCTTTAAATCTGACTCTGAAATTGCTAATTCTTTTTCAGCTTTAGCTAAATCAAATTTTGCTATTTGAATATCTGGATTATTTTGTTTTGAAAGATTAATTGCTTCATTTAAAGATTTTGGAATATTAACTATTGCATTTGAATTTTTCTGAAGTTGGTTTGGATTACTTATTTTTCCAATAATATTTTCATAAGTAAGTTTGCTAATTAATAAATCACTTTTAGCTTTTGCAAATTGAGCCTGAGCCCCAGCAAGAGATGACTCGGATTGTGCTAAGTCAATATTTGTAATTTGACCCCTGTCTCTTCTAATTTTATCATTTTCAACCTGTCTAATTAAAAGATTTAAATTTTTTGCATTAATATCTAGTGTTTCTCTAGCTAAAATTAAATTTGTAAAAGCATCGATTGCTTTATGTAAAATATCCTGTTCTTTTTTAACTAATTTTGCTTTAGCCAGATCTAAAGCGGTAATATTTTTTTCAAGTGTAAGATCTCTTCCGTAATCAAGTAATGTTTGTTCTAATTTAATCGAAGCTGTAAAAGGGTCTACATCACTGACGCTCGCATCTCCTCCACTTTGATTAGTTAACTTATTTGTATCCTCAATGCTTTTTGATCCTTTTAAAGTTAAAGACGGTTTGTAATCAGCCTTCGAAATATTTACATCTTCCTCTGAAACTTTGATATTTTCTCTTTCAGCATTTAATTGAATATTATTTTGATAAGTTAGATTTAGTGCATCAAGAAGCGTAACTGCAAATGAGTTACTAAAATAAAATATTGATGCAATTACTATTATAAATATCTTTTTCATTTCGCTTTATATACAGCAGTTTTAATTTGATGGTTACCGTTTAAATTTAAAATTATAGATGCATATTTCGGCATATTTTTGAACATATTTTGTGTAATTCTTTGATAAGTTTGCATAAAATTAATCACATCGCCCTTACTCATTATTTTATGACCACCCTTTTTCTTTGTTTTTAACCATAACTTATGTTCCTGCTTTAATCTCCACTTTTGCAATAAACTAAAGTTTTTTGCTTTTAAGTAAATCATACAATTTAACTGAGAATATAGCTTTTTATATTTAGTTTTTAATTGCTGATTAACATATTTTCTCCAAATAAGTTTATGATCATTAGCTTTTTCCATTGAGTTAATAGGTTTTTTTAATGACTTATTAGTTTCTGCTCTTGCTCCAACACACCATCCTTCGAAAATAATTACATCTAGCCTTTTATTAATTGTGTTCCATTTGTTTTTAGGAAATCTGTCATCAATTGCCTTATTAAAATTTGGCAATTTTAATTTTTTGAATTTTTTACTTTTTGATTTTTTAAAGAAATTCAACATCATATTGATATCATGAGTTCCTGGAACACCTCTAGTAAGCAACATTGGGTGTACTTTTTTTGATAAAGCTATTCTTTCTTTTCTAGTTTTATAAAAATCATCAATAGAGATCTTGAATACTTTCAGTTTAAAATACTTTTCTAATATTATCTTTATTATGGAGCTAATAGTTGTTTTACCTGTTCCTTGCCCTCCAGCTAAACCAACAAAGTAAGGTTTTTTTTTATCTGCTTTTTTTACAATCCAAAAACATATTGGGATTAAAAAATTCTTAATCATTCTTTCTTTATTACCAAACTTTTCAGTTGAGGTTTCTTGTAATTTAATAAATTTAAAACAATCTTTTTTAACTTTCTTGAAACACTCTTCAGATAATTTCATTGAACTTTTATTTTTCTTGATCCATTGGATGGTTAAGACCATCAAAGAAAGCGACTTCTTTTAAATCTTCTAATTTAACTTCATCTACGCATCCCATATTAAATCCAGTCATAGCTGGTGCACTTCTTGGATTATGATGAGTATAAATTCCGCATTCAGTACAAAAGTAATGGTTAGCAACTTTAGTATGATACTGATAAAGTTTTAATTTATCTTGTCCTTTAGTAACTTTAAAATCTTCATTTTTAACCATGCCCATTGTTGCATTTTTTCTTTTACAAATAGAACAATTGCATCTTACAATTTTTGCTAATTCGTTTACCGTAGCTTTAATCTCTGCTTCAACAGCTCCACAATGACAATTTAATTTCATAATTCCCTCTAATTTATTTTAAATTTTTTTTTGCTGCAATCTTATTTCCATCCATATCTCGTATATAAGCATAATAATTACCATCACTTCTCACTCCTGGTGCACCTTCATCAACAGCCCCTTTAGAAATTGCAATTTCATAAAATTTTTCTACTGCCTCTTTAGTTTCTGCTAATAGTGTTATTTGTGTTCCATTGCCGAAGGTTGCTGGCTCACCGTTTACAGGATCAGTTACGTAGAATTGAGCCTTATCAGGCTCACTTGAATGAGCATAACCAATATATTTTTCTGTTGTTACAATTTTTTTTAATTTTAAAGGCTCTAAAATAGCATCATAGAACTCACTAGATTTTTTATAATCATTAGAACCAACCATTACAAAATCTAAAATATTCATAATTTTTATTTATATACTATTATATACTTCGTAAACTTTTTCTCTCTCACTTTTGTTCATTCCCTTTGTTTCTTCTATAAACTTATTTCTTAATTCTCTTGTTTTTAGTATGAAAAAACAAACGGTATCTTTGCTATGGTAAACTGCTTTTAATTCATCATCTATTTCGTTTAACTCTTCTGGAACATCAGCTTTAATACAAATCATAATTTTCCTTTATAAATCACTTTAAGACTACTTATTGTAAAAGTTATCTACATGTCCACCAAATGTTGTTTTGGATGTTCACGTTTTGATTCACTTTTGATTCAATTACGGACTCAAAATACAACCTCTTGAGTGTATTGCATAAATGGTCTATAAATTAGAACAAAACAAGAACATGAAACTAACAATCCCTTATTATCTACATAAAGCAGGCGCTGGTTTTCCTTCCCCTGCAACTGATTATATAGAAGAAGATATTGATCTGAACATGCATTTAATCAGAAATGTTCCGGCAACTTTCATCATCAGAGTTCAAGGTAAATCCATGGTCGATGTTGGAATTAATGATGGTGACTTACTGGTGGTTGATAAAAGTTTAAAACCAAAAAACTTTTCAACGGTGATTGCAAATGTTCACGATGAACTTGTGGTTAAAACTTTAGTTCAAGAACGAGATAAAAAATTTTTAACTTCTGGATCTAAGGAATTTTCTGACAGAATTTTAATTAACGAAGAACAAGATATTTTTATTTGGGGGGTTGTTACTTATGTCATCCATTCAACTTACTAAAAAAATAGCCTTAATTGATTGTAATTCTTTTTATGTTTCCTGTGAGCGATTATTTAATCCAAAAATAAGAAGAAAGCCTGTTGTCGTTTTATCTAATAACGATGGCTGTATTATTTCAAGATCAAATGAAGCAAAAGCTTTAGGAATTAAAATGGGTGAACCTTATTTTAAAGCAAAAGATATTATTCTTAAAAATAAAGTTGAAGTTTTCTCATCTAATTATTCTTTATATGGAGATTTATCTAGAAGAGTGATGCGAACTCTTAAAAGATTTAATTCAGAAATAGAAGTTTATTCAATCGATGAAGCATTCTTAGATTTATCAAACTTTCCTGATAATGAAGTAGAAAAAGTTGGAAAAGAAATTAGAGAAACAGTTTTACAATGGACAGGCATTCCAACAAGTATTGGAATAGCAAATACAAAAACTTTGAGTAAAGTTGCAAATCATATTGCAAAAAAAAAACAATCTGGTGTGACAAGTTTAATCGGTATTGAAAACTTAGATCCTATTTTAGAAAAAGTTGAAATTAATGATGTCTGGGGTGTTGGAAGACAATTAACTAAGTTTTATCAAAAGCATGGAATTTATAATGCTAAACAATTAAAAAATAAATCTAACACCTGGATCAAGAAAAGTTCAAATGTTCTAAGTTCAAGAACTGCTATGGAGCTTAGAGGAGTTTCTTGTATAGGTTTGGAGACAAATACTACTAAAAGAAAGAGCTGTGTGGTTTCAAGATCATTTGGAAAAAGAATTGAAACATTCCAAGAATTAAAAGAGGCTGTTGCTAATTATTGTTTAAATGCATCTGAAAAGATTAGATCAGAGTCTTTAGTTGCAAAAGCAATTACAGTATTTGTAAGAACTAGCCCTTTCCAAAGAAACTTTGGTTATTACTCAAATGCAAAGACAGTTGATTTTCCAATTGCAACAAACAATAGTATTGAAACAGTTAAAACTGCAGTTTCAATATTAGAGAATATTTTTAAAAATGGATATCGTTATCAAAAAGCAGGTGTGATGCTAACAGGATTATCGAATGCTAGTGATAAAACAAATTTATTTACATCTGAAAAAGATGAAAAAATAAATAGCTTAATGAGATCAATTGATAATACTAATCATCGATATGGAAGATCTACTTTAAGTGTTGCAAGCGCTGGAGTTCATAAAAAGTGGAATATGCGAAGACAGTATTCTTCTAAAATTGATACGGCTGATTTCTATTGCTTACCAACGATTAGAGCTTAATAAAAAAACTCTATAGTCCACCTGATGAAAATAAAAATTTAGCAACATCTTCAACACCAATTTGCTTTTTCATCTGGCAAAAAACATAGGGTAAACCATTTCGGGCCTTTTTTACGTCTTCTTTCATAGTTTCAAGATTAACTTCTACATGAGGAGCTAAATCTGTCTTATTAATAATTAATAAGTCTGATTTTTGAATGGCAGGACCGCCTTTTCTAGGGATATCTCCCCCCATACCGACGTCAATAACATAAATAGATAGATCGACTAGTTCTGGACTAAAAGTTGCCGCTAAATTATCTCCACCAGATTCGATTAAAATCAAATCAAGATCAGGGAATTTTTTTTTCATATTTTCTACAGCAAGCATATTAATTGAAGCATCTTCACGAATTGCTGTATGTGGACATCCTCCTGTTTCAACTCCTTTAATTCTCTCTAAAGGTAAGGCTTGAACTTTCATCAAAAATTCTGCATCTTCTTTTGTATAAATATCATTTGATATTACAGCCATAGAAATTTTCTTTGATAAAAATTTACACAATTCAGCTGTTAAACTTGTCTTACCTGCACCAACGGGTCCACCTATTCCAACTTTTAATGGTCCATTTATATTTTTCATGTTTTATAAATTCGTGTTTTCAGATTTTCATGCTTAATACTGTAGATATCACTATTAAAACAAATTCCACCTAAGTCTTCTAAATTTAAATTTTCATTTTCTTTTTCTATTTCTCTTATTAAGTCATAAGTTTTTATAACACAGTCCTGTCCTATTTTTTGCCCAATCGGTATATGTTTAATACAAACATTTATTAGATTTGAAACAAAAGATTGCAAATAAGATACAATCGTTAAATTTAAGGGTATATCAAAATGTTTAGCTGCTTTAGCAACTGCAATTGGATAAGCAGTATTTTCTTGAATATTAAAATCCCAACTATCAGCTAAAACTTTTCTAAATGCATTACCCATTTCTATAGACTCTATTTTCCTTTCCTTACTTGGACAAAGTGATAGAGCGAGTTCATTTAACTCTTCTCCCTGATAAGTATATTTCATTAAAATTATATCATTTTTGCCAGTTCCATATTTTAAGATACATTTTAAATAATCCAAAATATCTTCTTTTGACTTAATTAAATTATCATTAATCATCGCTTCTAAACCATGAGAATATGAAAAACTTCCAATAGGAAATGATGGTGAAAACCAAGTTTGAAGAATTTGTAACGATTCTTTTAAATCTTTTTTATTTTTTAATTTAGTGTTTATGGCTATGGGTTCTACCAATTCCATATGCTCCTCCCTCTGGTTTAAAAGGTCTTAAAACTTTCTTAACCTTTCCACCTAGTTTTAATATCATTTTTTTTATTACTTCATCATACTGTATAAAAATTCTATCTTTTTCAATTTGACATGGCATATGCCTATTTCCTATATGCCATATAAGTTGCATTAAATTTTTTCCTTTTATTTCAAGTAAATTTTCTTTTTTGTTTTTGATTAAAATCAAATTTCCACTTTGAAGTCTAAATGCTTGATTTTCTGAAAGTGATTTTGTCTCTGGTAAATTTACTAAAAACTCAAAACCATTATCTGAAACAAGTTTTTTTCTTCTCAAAAATCGCTCATCATAAGATAAAGAAATGTGATCTTTTGCTTTATTTTTGGCAATTTTATTAACTATTAAAAAACAATTATCCATTAGCTAAAACATAAAATATCTTTGTGCCAAAGGAAGTTCTTTAGCTGGTTCACAAGTAATTATTTCTCCATCAGCTTTTACCTCGTATGTCTCGGGATTAACTTCAATCTTTGGACACTTATTATTTAAAATCATATCTTTTTTAGAAATGGCTCTAGTATTTTCTACAGGTAATAAGTCTTTTCTAATACTTGCATCTTTTAATGAATCCTTTTCAAGAGCTAGTTTGCTTGTGAAAATTACTGAAGATTTTTCTAAAGAAGTTCCAAATGATGAAAACATTGGTCTAGTGTATACCGGCTGTGGAGTTGGAATTGATGCATTTGGGTCTCCCATTTGAGCACAAGCTATACTTCCCCCTATTAGTATCATTTCTGGCTTTGCACCAAAGAATGCTGGATCCCATAAAACTAAATCTGCACGTTTATTTTTTTCAATACTACCAATATGTTTTGAAATTCCATGAGCGATTGCTGGATTAATTGTGTATTTTGCTAAATATCTTTTAACTCTAAAATTATCATTATCCCCTTTTTCCTCTGGTAAACTTCCTCTTTGAACTTTCATTTTATGAGCAGTTTGCCAAGTTCTAATTATAACTTCTCCGACTCTTCCCATTGCCTGACTATCTGATGCAATAATTGAAAATGCACCCATATCATGAAGAATATCTTCTGCTGCGATTGTTTCTCTTCTTATTCTACTTTCGGCAAATGCTACATCCTCTGGAATAGATTTATCGAGATGATGACAAACCATCAGCATATCTAAATGTTCTTCTATTGTATTAACTGTGTATGGCCTTGTGGGATTTGTTGAAGAAGGAATAACATACTCTTCTCCACAAACTTTAATTATATCTGGTGCGTGTCCACCACCAGCACCTTCTGTATGAAAAGCATGAATAGTTCTTTTGTTAATTGCTTTAATAGTATTTTCCACAAACCCACTTTCATTTAAAGTATCTGTGTGAATCATTACTTGCACATCATTTTTATCAGCAATATTTAAACAATTATCAATTGCTCCAGGAGTGGTTCCCCAATCCTCATGTAATTTTAAAGCTGAAGCTCCTGCTAGAATTTGTTCTTGGAGACCTTCTGGTAAAGAAGAATTTCCTTTCCCAGCAAAAGCTAAATTCATAGAAAAACCATCAGCAGATTGAATCATTCTTTGTATGTGCCAAGGACCAGGTGTACACGTTGTTGCAAGTGTTCCATGAGCAGGCCCAGTACCTCCTCCTAACATAGTTGTAATACCCGAGTGCAAAGCATCATCAATTTGTTGAGGACATATATAATGAATATGGCTATCAAAACCTCCAGCTGTTAAAATTTTTCCTTCTCCAGCAATTATCTCTGTTCCTGGACCAATAATAATATTTACTTTAGATTGAGTGTCTGGGTTACCTGCTTTACCAATTTCAAATATTTTTCCATCCTTTAAGCCAACATCAGCTTTATAAATTCCATTTACATCAACTATTAAAGCATTGGTAATGACTGTATCTACAGCTCCTTTTTTCCTGCTGATTTGAGATTGGCCCATTCCATCTCTGATTACTTTTCCACCACCAAACTTTACTTCTTCACCATAGATAGTTAAGTCGTTTTCAACTTCAATAAATAATTCAGTATCTGCGAGCCTTACTTTATCTCCTGTAGTAGGCCCATACATATCTGCATAAGCTGCTTTAGAAATTTTAGCCATTATAAATTACCCATAACTTTCTTATTGAACCCATATATTTTTTTTGATCCATTTATTTCTATAAGCTCAACATCTTTAGATTGACCTGGCTCAAATCTTACAGCAGTTCCTGAAGGAATATTTAATCTCTTTCCATATGATAATTGCCTATCAAAAACTAAATACTCATTTGTTTCAAAAAAATGATAGTGGCTTCCTACTTGCACAGGTCTATCTCCAGAATTAGAAATTTTTATCTTTGTAACTTTGAAGTCTTTATTTAATTCTATATCCTCGTTTTTTGTAATTACTTCACCTGGCTTCATAATATTGTCATCTAATTGGTTTGTGCACTGTTACTAATTTAGTTCCATCAGGAAAAGTAGCTTCTACTTGAACTTCCTTCACCATATCTGGAATGCCTTCCATACAATCCTTTTTTTTAATAACATGAGCGCCTGCCTCCATCAGTTCTGCAACACTTTTGCCCTCTCTAGCTCCCTCGACAACAAAATCTGTTATTAAAGCGATAGCCTCTGGATAATTCAATTTAATACCTTTTGATAATCTATTTTTAGCGACAATCGCTGCAAGGCTTATTAAAAGTTTATCTTTTTCTCTAGGAGTTAGTTTCATTTATATGTTCCATATTTTTGGTATTTTTGAACCATCAAAAAAATAAGACAAAATTTTATCAATTGCAAATTTAAGATTGTAACTATCTTTAGATAAAAGTCTTAGGATCAATTTATTATCCCATTGAGAATAATTTGAAGTTGTATTTTCATTGTTAGTTAAAGTTTCAGATAGATTATTAACATTATTCAAAAACTTATTTCCTACAATAATAATTGTCGCAACTGCAGAATTTTTATTTAATGTCGAAAAACTATTCAAATATTTTTTCTCAAACAAACCTGTATTTATTGCTTCAGTATGAATTAATTTTTTATCAATATTAATATTCCAAAAATCTGAAAAATATCCCTTTTCAAACTCCTCCTTCATAGAAGTTCGTCCAAAAATAATATTTTCACAAAGAAGTAGATTTGAATCTTTTGATAAATTAAAATTAATTTTTCTTTTTAAGTTACAATTATTAAATAAAATTAACTCTTTAGGTAGCCAAAATAAATTTGAATTGTTTAACAAATTTAAATTAATTTCTAAATTAGCAGGATTACCAAAACCACTATAAATTTTTTCTGCTGCTTGAGTTGAAATACAAAGTTTCGATTTATCAATCTCTATATCGTAATCATATTCGTCTCCACTAGTAATTCCACCAGCAGTATTAATAAGCATTAATTGTTTTAAACTTTCATGAAAATCTGGCATCAAAGCTTTAGAAGATCCTTGTTGATAAAGTTTTTGTAAGTTTTGATCTTTTATTTTTATTTCTAATCTGCCCTTAGATTTTTCTAGTTTCTTTTGACTAATATTCATTATCTTATCCTAGCACAAAAAAACCTGTTTATAATTTGCCAATTTTTACTGCTTGGATTATTTGCCTTTTTTAATAAAAAAGGAAACGTGCAGAACCAAGAAATAATCAAAATAATAGAAAACCTTAAAGGACGAAGGAATTATGAGGAAAAAAGAGCCTCTAAATTAGGTTTTGTATCTTTATATGATTACTTTGAAGACAAAATTTCAAAGAAACAAAAAGCTCTTGAAGATGAGCAAAAAGAGTTAGAAACATCACAAGCTGAAAAACAACCAAAAGCTGCTAAAAAAAGCTGCGGTTGCTGCTAAAATTTTTTCATTTAAAATTGTGTAACCTTTTTTTGATAATGAATATAACAACCGTTATCTTCTATGTCTGAAATATTTTTAAATTGCTCCATACATTTAGAAATACCTTCGCTTGCAGCACCCTCTTTACTATAACCAATATATTTTAAAAGATACTTGTCATCTTTTTTATTTTTTATAATTGCTAAGAAATTTCCTTTCATTTCCTCAAATTTTATTTCTTTAGCAACTACTTTTGAAGTAATTCTTTTAATTTTTTTTGCACCCTTTGGCATTATTTCATTCTCACGATACTTATATTTGTATTTTGATCTTGCTATTTTATCATTAGACTTATAATCACATTTTTCTTTATCCATGACTTTTTTGCAATCTTTGCTTATAGTATATTCTTTGATGGATAAAGTTGAGGGTTCAATTAAATTTGAGTCTTGATTTGCATCCCAAAACCTATAAAGACCAATTTTAAAGGCTATACCTCCTGTTTTATCTAAAATCATATTTGGTCCATAAAACTCAATTACTCTTTCGTCATTCAACCACATTATAAATTCTCCATCCTCTTTTTTGGATGGTTTTATTTTAAAAAGAGCAGTACTGTATTCTTTTTTAAATGCACTTAAACTTCCTAAGTCAAATTTATACATCTTTTGTTTAAATCTGTTTGCTGCTGGATCAATATCTGTCCAATAAACTTCCTCAATTTGTTTAAAATAAAATTCCATTCTATTTGGAAGATCGTCTTCATCGGTTGTATACCTAATCTGCATGGAAGGATAAATAATCTCACCTCCTTTTTTAGTTCCAACTACTTGCCAGATATTTGCGCTGTGATTTTGTCCAGCTTTCAACTTAAATGTATATTTTAAATAAATTTCTTTACCTAGTTTATGATAATTTTTTTTTTTTGTAACAAATTCCCATCTTTGAGCTTGATCATCAGACAAATTCCAATCCTCTGGATGGCCTTCCATTGAGTAATCCAGAGTAATCTCTATAGCCTCTTCATCTTTGTTATAATTTAATATTTGTTTATGTTTTTTTAAAGAGTCGTAAGCAAGACTCATCTTTTTTTTAGCCTCTTCTTTCAAAATTTCATTTTTAAAGATATTTAAAGGTTTTTCAGCAAATGCATTCAAACATATAAAAAAACTAGAAAATATAACTATTAAATTTTTTTTCATTTTAAAATTACTTTGTTGTTCCTATCAATGACACTTCACAATCATCATGTCCTGCAGTGAAACATTTTTTTAAAGCTTGCGTTCTTGCTTTACCTTTAAGCTCATCTTCAAATCGAAATTGAACTGAAGGATCTGATTTTCTTGAAACAACAACAAAAAATTTAGTTGCACCTTGAGACGTATTAACTTTTTTAAATGAAGATTTTTTTTTATTTTTTATAACTAAATTTTTATATGTATACTTAGTTGTACCAGTATCTCCAATTCTATAAATTCCAATTTTAATATATGGTTTTGTTGGTCCATATGGCCCGTCAGTTTTCTTAGTTAACAATGGAACATCGTAGTGATGAAGGATAAATTTATCATCAAGATAATATTTAACAGATAAAAATTTTGCTTTTTTTTGATAATCTATTTCAGCTTTAAATCTATAAGTTTTGCCAGTTTCTAATGAAATAAATTCTAACATTTTACAATTTTCTTGTGAACATTCTCCTTTTGGAAATTTTTGAATAATTTTCCATCCACCATCGACACCAATCCACGACGGAGGAGCACCACTATTTCTACCATCATGAATTTGAAATATAGTCGATCTAGCTGATGGAGCACCTTCAATAGTAATATCCGTCTCAAAAATAGTATGTCCGATTGGAAGTTTATGAGTTATTTCTTGTCTTCCAGAGTAAGGATAACCTCCAGCAGGTTTTTTATCTGTAGGACAACTTCCAACTTCTCCTTTATCAAGTTTGAAAACTACATCTACTAATTTGAATTCATTTTTTGAATACTTTTTACTTTTGCCATTTACAATTAAAGACTCTTTATCGACTACACCACAGGATATTTTCCATTTATTTTTACTTTTCCATTCATTTGCTTCAGCTGAAAAAGAAAAAAATATAGTGAAGAGGAATAATAAAAATAATTTATTCATTATTAAATTTACTAAAATTCTAAAGTTTTTGAAGAACCATCTTTATAAGTAAATTCTACTTTTTTTTCTGAAATTCTTTTAATTGATGTAAAACCGTCGTATTCAGCAATAAATTCATTTAATTTTTTTCTACCTTTTTTACTCATTTTTTTTCCTGGAGCATTAACACCAACATCAATTATTAGTTCAGCACCATTTAAAAATGCATTGACCCAAGCTTTTACAGGAGGACCACAGGTCATTGCTTCAGTTAACCAAATAGGTTTTTCCACATTTACACTTTTTAACAAAGCAGCAAATTCATCAACCCAAAGCTGTTTATCACATTGCCCGTCTGGACCACTTATGTGGTGTATGTTTGCAATATCAAAATGATCTTTAATTTTTGGCAAAACAACTTTCCAATATTTTTTGCTTTCTGGAAACATTCCAGCTGCTCCAGCCATGACAATTACTGCATCTGGTTGTTTTTCTCTAATTACTTTTGATGAAAAATTAAAGATTTCAATAAAGTCTTCCTTGCTACCTTTGAAAAACATTTTAAATTCTGGTTCATTCATTACATCCCAATATTTAATAGGTTTGGTTAATCCAGGCATATCATTTAAACCATCACCATCATAACGATCCACTAATTTTACAAGAAAATTTTTATAATCATCCATTGAACAAGGCTTACTTAAATATTTTGTAAAACGTTTTCCAAAAGGACTTTTAGCTTTTTTTCTTTTGCAAGATTTTTGCTCCCAATTTGCATGAGGCCAGATAGTTGCTAAAATTGTTTGATTATGTTCTTGAGCATAAACAACATATTTATCTACTTCTTCCCAAATAAACTTCCCTTTTTCTTGTTCAATGTGATTCCATATAAAAGGTCCTGGATGAGGTCTAACCCATTGGTTATCTTTACCTCGCATTTTTTCATCACGCATTTCTGTCAATTCGCCAAATCTCGATTGAGAATTTGCAGAATTAGTAAAAAAGAAAAAAGATAGTAAAATAATTAATAATTTTTTCATCAAGTTTTAAAAAGCTTATCTGATAAATTTGGTAAATTTTCTCCCCAAAAAACTTCTTTGGTGATTTTTTTGAAATCTATATCAAAGACTGTAGACATTGCAGAAGCATAAATTGCTCTTGAATCTATTGTAGAATTTAAATCTCTTCCTTCAAATAATTCTTTTTTCTTTAATCCCGGCCAATCTGTATGCACTTGTGCTTTTTTAACAAGTCCACCTGCCATTAAAATAGCTGAGCCATAACCATGCTCCGTTCCATTACTACTATTCTGCTTAATTGTTCTACCAAACTCTGTAAGTGTTACAATTAAAGTATTATCAAATACTTCCTTTGACATTGATGATTTTAAAGATCTAACTATATTATCATAATCTGATAGGCAATCTGCATGAGCACCATCTGTAGCACCTTGGGCTGCATGAGTATCAAAACCATCAACTTCAAAAACTGCAACTTTAGGTCCATCTGGTTTTGATAACTCAGTACCAGCACTTGAAGCTAAAATCCAGGCATCATCTCTTGATCTGTTGTTAAAATCTCTTGTTAAAATAATTTCCAAATTGTCACTTAATAATTTTTCATCATGCTCATTATATGCTTTTTTAATAAGTTCTAGAGTAGAAGGATATGGTAGACTACGACCTACAGGAAAATAATTATTATTCATAGGAACGCCTCTAATCAATAAAGGCATTGGTAAAGCCAAAGCTAACCCTTGTCCTGTTAATCCTGCAGTTTTCATTCCTCTTCCAAGCCAACCTGTTTTTTCTTGGTATGGTATTTTACCGCCTGATTCCATTAAATTTTGGCCATCAAAATGTGATCTACCTGTGTAAGGGATATTTGTTGCATGTACAGCTGCACTTAAATTTTCATTCCAAAGGCTTTTAAATGTTTTTAACGCTGGGTGTAAATCAAAATCAGATGTAAGTTTTAAAGTTCTATCAAGATTGATTTTACTTCTTAATTTCTCAAAATTTTTATCACCTTTAACTGGGATCGCACATAAACCGTCCATTCCTCCACGTAACATAATTATTACTAAATTTTTTTTTGTTTCAAAATTTGCATAGCCTGTTGCACTAAAACCTGCAAAATATAATGATGTTAGAGCAGTAGTTTTTAAAAAATTTCTTCTAGATATCTTCATGCTTTTAAAAACTCCGGGTGGTTAAAAAGTAGAGTATGTTTTTCAACAGCTCTATTTTTTTGATTTATGTATTTCATTATTTTGCTTGAATTATCAAAATTTTTTTCAACAATACTTTCATAATACTCAGTATTTTTATTATTTTCTATTTTAGCAAAATTATAACTCGCTTTTGCATACACCAATCTTCTAATTAATAATTCTGGAGAAATCCAATCTGCAGAATGGTCAGACCAACCATTTGGTTGTTTTGCTCTGTAAGGATGGTGACCAATGTTTCGTAAAATCCGCTCAGGTTCTCTTTGAGAAGCAAATGGTTTTTGACCAGGCTCATATTTATCCATCAATTCTGGAGATGGCGGCCAATTTAAATCTGCAATTTTTGCAACCTGAATTAACCAATTTTCAGGCGTCTGAAACTTTTTATATTTATCGTTATATTCAAATGCGACTTTTATTGCAGCTTTGTGTATCTCTGGTAAATGTCCATCAGATTTTTCGAAAGCATATATAATTGGTTGCTTCATTTCTTTAGTTGGTTCGTCAGTGACCAAATATCTACAAAGCCTTTCAGCAACAAAATCCCTACAATTTGGGTGATTAACTAAATCTTTAATTACTACAGCAAGAGTTTTTTTTCCTTTTTTATATTCTTTTCCAAGAACATGCTTTTTTCCTGGCTGATGATATTCGGAGTTAAACCATACGTTGCCTGTCTCCAATTTTTTTTTGCTCCATCTTTGTTGCCACCCGGTCATAATATATGCAAGCTGAATTACATCCTCTTGAGTATAACCTGCTTTAGGAGATATTGTATGAAGCTCTAAAAGTTCTCTTGCATGATTTTCGTTAATAGTTGCTGGTTTTTTTTTTCTTCTTCTCCAATCCTCAAATGCAGTTATACTTTTTGGTCCAGCACTCTCACTATTATCTAAGTGATGAATCATTGCCCATGAAGTAGTTACATCATAAACCATTTTTTCAAATGACTGATTTAAATTTGGTCGTATAATTTCTCTTTGATAAGGACCGGTTGAATAATTTGCTAAGAAGTCCTTTTCACTAATTGCAAAGAAATTTCCCCAGAACATCCATAGTTTTGCAAGAACTGGATGTTTGCTATTAATGCCTTCATTGTGTCTAATAGAAATCTCTAAAGACTCCCAAAACTTTTGTCCTGTTTTATGCCTCAAAATATCTTTATGTGTTTTATATAGAGTTTTGTTATCTTTATACTTTTTTCTTAAAACTTTTCGATCACCATAAACCCAGTCTTTATAGTGATTTCTTAATTGTTTTTCTGAGTATATTTTTCCTTGCCAACTTAATTTTGGAACTTCATTTAGTTGATCAAGAGCCCATTTTAATGGATCTGAAGGGATTTCATCACTAGGACCAACTCCATACGAAACTTTTCTAAAAAAGCTTTTCATAGTGTTATAATAGTAAAATCATTTTAACTTATCAATATCGTGGATATTTTCTAAGGAATTATTAAATTCTTCAAGATTTTCTCTTAAAGCTAAACTAGAAATTGAATAAATCATTATCAATAACAAAACTAAAGGTATTGAAGTTATTACTGATGCATTGCTTTTGATAAGTAATATATAAAAAATAATAAACAAAGCTGATCTAATTAAAACCGTTTTTCTGAATACACTAATTATTGAGAGAGAATGTTTTAACAAGTTAAAGAAACTCATTTGTGATGGACCAAAATACCTTTTGCCTCTAATTGAAGGTGTGCTGATTAAATCTTTTTCTATTTTTTTTAAAGATCCTGAAAAACTATTCCAGGTCGCTTTTTCATCTAGCAATTTTTTAATCGTTAATTTTGAGAGACAAGTAAAGTTTCCAAATTTGATTGATTGTCCTGTAAATGATAAAGTTAAAAACTTATGAAATTGATAACATATTTTAAAAAATAAACCCTCAGATCTCTTAATTCTCTCACCAATTACAGATTTTTCTCCAGATTGTTCTGAAAGTTGAATGAAATTTTTAATTTCATCAGGTCTATCTTCTCCGTCTCCATCCATAGGAATTACAAAATCAAATTCTTTTTTTTTAAAGATATATTTCAACCCAGATGCAATACATCTTGCATGGCCTCTATTTTCTTTCATATTTATGATTTCAAAAGATCTAATGTTTTCAATATTTGGATAACTATCAATAATCTGTTGAGAGGAAGCATCATTTATAACAACTAATGATATTTCATGATTTAAATCCCTTACTTCGTAATTAATATTCTCTATTAGTAATTTTAATGATTCTCTATCGTTGTAAATTGGAATTAAAATTACATATTTCATCTATCTTGATCCTACACAAACATTATCAAGACACATGTAATCTTTCAATTGCTCAAGTTTTTCTCTTTCAACAAAGCCTTCCCAAGCTGGTCGGGATTTTAAATGATAAGATAGATTTCCAGCATTCCATTCATCCCCTAAAACTACATTAATTGTTGAATTGAATTGTTGATCCCAAGCATATTGTATTTTAGCTGCGATTTCTTTGCCTGGATAATCTGTTCTCTTATCATCTTTTAAAATTGAAACATAAGCATAAAGAGTTGGTGATAAAAAAAAGAAGAAAATAAATCCAATCATGAATGGTTTAAGTTTTTTAATATTTATTTGTCCTTGAAACAAATAAACAAATAATGACCCAAAAAATAAATAAAATGGTGTCATCCACATAGTTCTAATTTTTGATCCAGTGATTAACGAAGTTAAAAATATTAAAACTATTGGCAAAATATTAACTGCTAATAAAAAAAGTAATTTTTTATCTTTAAAATTAATATTAAACTTAATTTTTTTAACTAAAAGCCAAGATATAATTAAAAATGGAATTATTATTACTACTTGTTTCAATAAAAAGGTTATTGGAAATTTAATATGATCAACAAAACTGGATTGATCTAAGCCAGTTCTGGCTAATCCATATGCAATAGTAATGAATTCATTATTATTTAACCAAATTAAATGTGGAACTAAAACTATTATAAAAACTTCAATAGTAATGAAATATTTAAAATCAAACTTTCTCTCCTTTTTAAATAAAATTAAATAAATAAATAAAAGAT
Source organism: uncultured Pelagibacteraceae bacterium (assembly GCA_902611405.1). Classification (GTDB taxonomy): domain Bacteria; phylum Pseudomonadota; class Alphaproteobacteria; order Pelagibacterales; family Pelagibacteraceae; genus Pelagibacter. The sequence continues at coordinate 93,849 of CACLZL010000001.1, read as the reverse complement.
CGATAGATATTAATAAATAGATAAATAAATATTTTGTTAAGAATCCAAAAGCTGCGAATAGACCTACCAAAAAACAATCTAAAAACTTTATTTCTTTACTACTATAAATTTTCCATGAATAATAAACTGTTAAAGACCAGAAAGGTAATTGACATACATTTACATTAAATTCTGGTGTAGTGAAATTATAGAAATAAATAGCTTCAATTAATAGTACAGAAATTAAACCTAATAATTTATTGTTAAATATTTCGTTTGAAAATTTAAAAACATAATAGAAAGAAATAATTACTAAAATTTGACTTAATAAATAATAAACCCAATCTTGAGGTCCAAAAATTTGAAAAAATATTTCTAGAATAAAAGCACTCATAGGTGGATGTTTGTTAAATCCCCAATCTAAATTACTGCCCCAAGCTAACGCTTCAATAGTATCTAATGGTAAATTGTGATTTGTAATCGACGGGATGAAAGTCCAAAAAATTAGATGAGCTATAACAAAAATATAAAAAACATTATCGATATTTTTGTTATTAATGGTCATTTATAAATATTTATATCAATTAAGCTTGCTTGACACCCCTAATTTGCTGAATATACTTCGACCGATTAAATTTACGCCATGCCAAAGACAGCTAAAGCTAAGAAAAAAGTATCAAAGCCAAAAACTAAAGTTGCAAATAAAACAAAAAAAACTGCAGCTAAAGTTGCTTCAAAAGGACCAGTAAAAATTTCAAAAACTTATGTTCCAAAAGATACTGAAAAATATATGTGTGAAAAACACAAAGTATTTTTTAGAATGAGACTTACGGAGTGGAAAAAAGAATTAATTAAAGCTAACAATGAAGCTCTCTATAATGGTAGTATGGACGATAATAACATATCTGCAGATATTGTTGATCAAGCAAACTCATATATTGATAGCAATGTAGAAATGAAAGCAATCAATAGACAAATTAAATTAATATCTGAAATTGACAAAGCGCTTAGAAGAATTAGAGAAGATACTTATGGATATTGTCTGGATACAGCAGAGCCAATTGGGTTGAAAAGATTAATGGCAAGACCTGTTGCTAAGTACACTATTGCAGCACAAGAAAAGCATGAAAAAGATGAAAAAGTTCATGCAGATGATTAATAATGAAAAAAAAATCTTCTAAACAAAATTCAATATCATTCCTATTTGCTAAGAAATATATTTATTTTTACTATCCTTTTTTCTGGATTATCTTATTGATATATTTATTTTTGAAATGAATAAAAAATTAATTTTAATAATAATTGTTATTGTAGCTATTGAATTCTCAGGTTATGGAATTCTTAGCACTCTTTACAGATTTTTTGGATAAATACTTAAAGTTCTGGAATTTTGGCTTGTTTATCCATAAAACTGTAACCTTTAATAACAGCTTCACGCGCAGCAATCTCTAAATACCATCTAGATAAATTCTGATAATTTTTCAATCCAATATCATGCCATTCATGTCTTGCTATCCATGGCCAAGTTGCAATATCTGCGATTGTATAATTAGATCCTGCAAGAAATTTAGATTCTTTTAATCTTGTATCTAATTCTCCGTAAATTCTTTTGGTAATTTTAAAATATCTTTCTTCCCCAAATTCACTTTTACCAGGATTATAGTGATGAAACTGATGATGTTGACCAATCATTGGACCTACGGTACCCATTTGAGCCATTAACCATTGATTAATAACCAGTTTATTTTTTTCGTTATAAAATTTTCCACTTTTATCACCTAGATACATTAATATTGCGCCAGATTCGAAAATGCTTTTATTGTTCTGATGATCAATGATCACAGGAATTTTTCCAAATGGACTAATTTTTAAATAATCTGGTTTGAATTGTTCATTTTTACCTATATCAACTTTTGTAACCTTGTACTTATAACCAATTTCTTCAAGCATGATGCTTATTTTCCATCCATTGGGAGTATTGGAAGAAAAAAGTTCAATCATTTTTTAATTCCAAGTCTTTCTTGTGCAGCTTTAGAAGTTGTTGTGAATTCAAATCTTAATTTTTCATCTGGTTTAGCATATTTAAAGCACCCTCTTGCAGCTAAAGCGCCTTCATGAAAACCTGAAAGTATTAATTTTAATTTACCCGGGTAAGAGCAAATATCACCTATAGCAAATATTCCATTAATATTTGTTTCAAAGTTTTCAGTATTAACTTCAATAGTTTTTTTATTTATATTTAATCCCCAATCTAAAATAGGGCCAAGTTGCATAATTAACCCAAAAAAACCTAATACATAATCACATTTAATCTCTTTAATGTCTCCTTCATCATGTTTAATGTTTATGCTTTCAATATTTTTATTTCCGCTAACAGAATCTATCTGGTATTTTGTAAATAAATTTAACTTACCTTGATCATTTAGCTCTTTTACTTTTTGAACACTGGACTCTGCTCCACTAAATCCATCTCTTCTGTGAATTAGATTTACATTTGAAATATTTGATAGCTCAATAGCCCAATCTAAAGCAGAGTCTCCTCCTCCAAAAATTGAAATAGTTTTATCTTTAAAAATAGATTTATCTTTTATTGAATAAAGTAAAGAATTGCCCTCAAATTTTTCACATTCTTTAACCGGAAATTTTCTAGGTTCAAAAGAACCAACACCACCAGCTATAACAATAGATGCAACATCAAATTCTTTTCCACCTGAGGTTTTAACATTCCATCGACTTTCAGCTTTTTTGAGTTGTTCTACTCTTTCATTTAAATGAAATTTGACTTTGAAAGGTTTAATTTGTTTTAAAAGATTATTGGTTAATTCTTCACCAGTACACTCAGGTACTGCAGGAATATCATAAATAGGTTTATCAGGGTAAAGTTCAATACATTGTCCTCCTGCTTTATCAAGATTATCCACTATCTCACAATTCAACCCTATAATTCCAAGTTGATGAGCACAAAATAAACCTGTTGGTCCTGCTCCAATAATTAATACATCTGTTTTATTCATCTAGCCTTGCTTTGATGGAATACTAACAATCAATCCATCTAATTCATCAGAAACTGAAATCTGACAACTTAATCGACTATTATTTTTTGGTTCAAACGCCATATCAAGCATATCTTCTTCACCATCTTCTTTTGCTGGAATCTTATCTAACCATTCTTCTTTGACATAAACATGGCAAGTAGCACAAGCCATTCCACCACCACAGTCTGCATCAATTCCTGGAATATCATTTTGAACAGCTCCCTCCATTACAGTTAATCCCTTTTGAACATCAACTGTATAAGTTTTATTATTGTGGGTGTGATAAGTAATTTTTGCCATGCGTTATATATAGGGTCTTATATAATTTGAACAAGTAAGTAAAATCATACTTGGTCTATTTTAAACAGTTTGTGTTTGCGGTATATCCTTTTTAATAAAATACGTCGTATCTTGTTTTTGTTTAATTAATGCAGGAATTATTTCTTTATATGCGTCTATTAATCCATCATTTGGCTTTGGTAACTGGTCTTTAATTTGGTGATGTAATTTATCTAAATTATATGATGGAACTGTTGGAAACATATGATGAGTTAAATGATATTCCATTTTCCAATATAAAAAGCTTATTATTGGATTTAAATACATTTCACGTGATGTAACTCTATGATCCTTTATATTCCTTGCAAGTCCAGCATGCTGAGTAAATGCAACAAGTTTGTGTAAAGTTTTTCCATAGAATTGTGGTAATAAAAAATATAACAAAGGCATCCAAGAATTAACAAGTATAGACCATAAAATAATTGCTAACCAAATAGCAACATAAATTCTTGAAATAAAAATTGCCTTTGATTTTGCATTTTCTGGAATACTGTCTTGCATAACTTTTGTTTTAATTCCTAAAGCGTGCTGAATAATTTCAAATGAAATATGTTTTTTAAAAAACACTAAATCTAAAAAGGGAATAATATTTATAATTAATCTTTTTGGGGTATCTTTTAAATCATTTCCATATTCAATTTCATGATCAAAAGGATTTTCAGTTGAATAAGTATTTCCATGATGAACAAAGTGAGTGTATCTCCATCTAGTTGGTTCAAAGTTAGCCATGTAAGAGGAGATATAATAAAAAAATTCGTTTAAATATTTTGATTGAAATGCAGTTTTGTGACCTGTCTCATGCCATAATGGATTAGAGAAGGAATAAATATTTCCATAAACTAAAAACCAAAATACTGACCACCATGTACCCCAAGTTTGATATGCAAGAATTCCAGTTATCAGTAATAGTCCAAAAAAAACTGACACATGTTGAAGTCCTTTCAAATCAGATTTCTTCGAAAGTTCTTTTAGGACTTCTTTATCGACATGACATTTGTGCCATTTTTCTAATTTAACATCCATAGACAAATTTATGTATAGTTATTATACATAATTTAATAAAGGTAAAAAAAAAGGGCAAGTACAAAATTGTACCTGCCCTTAATTTAAAATTTAACTAATTACTTAGCTCTTCTTCCGCTTGAACTAGTTGCAGCAGCCCAGATTACTAGACCAAATGCAATTTTGTTAATGAAGTCAGCTAAGTTGTAAACGACGTTAAGTGAGTCAGCGTCTACACCACCAGTTAAGTAACCAAATACATAACCTAATGGATAAATTGCCCAACCTACTGTAACGATCATTCTCATTGCTCCGAATGCAGTTACAAGAGCTTTGTTACCACTCTTTGATGCAGCTTTACCAGCTTCACCTGAGAATACTTCATAAAGAATGTATACCCAACCTGCCATTCCGATGATGAAACCTAGTGTAGCATTAATATATCCTGCTTCACCTAAGTATCCACCGATTAGCATCACTAATGAACCAATTAACAATCTCCAGAACATTCCAGAGTTTGCTTTGCCAATAGCTGCTAGAATTAAATAGAATTCTACCATCTGTAGTGGCACTGTGATTAACCAGTCAATGTATCTGTAAACAGTTGGTGAGTCTCCAGTAGCAACCCATACTTCTCTCATGTACATGTAGTGTATGAATGCAATACCAGTTACTAGACCAGCAACAATAACTGATGTTCTCCAGCCTGATGCGACGTTGCCCGCTTCCATGAAAAAGAAAGCAGTAGCTGCTAACATCCCCATAGAGATAACCCAGAATGAAATTCCTACGAAGTCATCTTGGCTCAACATCGTTGCGTCTGCTGCAATCGCTATACCTGAAAATCCAATCAGAGCCATAGCTGCTAAAGCAAACAGTTTAAGTTTTTTCATAAAAAACTCCCTCTTCGTTAGTTTTTATTTTAGTTTATATAAACTAGACTTAAGTTTCCCTAAGCCAATGACGCGGTTAATAGCAAATTAAATTAGATAAATGAAGACTTAATTGCGACTAATTCTCATTGATTTTACTTAATTTTTAAAATTAAATACAATTTATAAGTTAAAAATCAAAAAAATTAAGGAAATCGAATCAAATTTTATGCAAAAAAAATTTCAAGAGATTTACGAAAACTCAATAAAAAATCCCGAAAAATTTTGGCAAGAAGCCTCTGAAGATATCTTTTGGTTTAAAAAACCAACAAAAATTTTAAATAAATCTAACCCGCCTTTCTATAAATGGTTCGAAGATGGTGTCACAAATACCTGTTATAACGCTTTAGACATCCATATTGATCAAGGAAGAGGTCAAAAAACAGCTTTAATCTACGATAGTCCAATTACAGGTAACAAAAGTCAGTTCACTTACGATGAATTAAGGTCAAAAGTTTCTAAATTTGCAGGGGCACTTAAAGCTCAAGGGGCTAATAAAGGGGATCGAGTGATTATTTACATGCCAATGATCCCTGAAGCAGTAGTTGCTATGCTTGCTTGTGCTAGAATTGGTGCAATTCATTCGGTAGTCTTTGGTGGATTTGCCTCAAATGAGCTTGCAAGCAGAATAGATGACAGTAAAGCAAAACTATTAGTTACTGCTTCATGTGGTTTTGAGCCGGGAAGGACTGTTGAATACAAACCTCTTGTCGATGAAGCAATAAAAATAGCCAATCACAAAATTGAAAAGATGATTTTATTTCAAAGACCTGGTCATGAGTTTAAATTAAATGCTCCAAATGAGGTTAGCTGGGAAGAAGCGGTCTCTAATGCTAAGGATGCAGACTGTATTGAAATGAACTCCAATGAGTTTGCCTATATTTTATATACATCAGGTACAACTGGAACTCCGAAAGGTATAGTGAGAGACATTGGTGGCCACATTGTTGCTCTTAAATGGACCATGAAAAATATTTACAACATTGATGCTGATGATATTTGGTGGTCTGCTAGTGATATTGGTTGGATTGTAGGACATTCTTATATTGTCTACGCTCCATTATTCAAAGGATGTACTACAGTTTTGTTTGAGGGTAAGCCTGTAGGAACTCCAGATGCAGGAGCTTTTTGGAAAATAATATCTGATTATAAAGTAAAGTCTCTTTTTACAGCTCCAACAGCTTTTAGAGCAATCAAGAAAGAGGATCCGGAGGGTAAATTTTTCTCAAAATATGATCTAAGAAGTTTTGAAAGCTTATTTCTTGCTGGAGAAAGAGCTGATCCAGATACAATTAAGTGGGCTGAGAATTTATTGAAAGTTCCAGTCATTGATCATTGGTGGCAAACAGAGACTAGCTGGGCAATTAGCTCAAATTGTACTGGAATAGAAATGATGGAAACAAAATATGGTTCAGCCTGCAAAGCTGTTCCTGGATATGATGTAAAAATTATAAAACCAGATCAGTCTTTAGCTAAACCAAACGAAATGGGAGATATTGTTGTAAAACTCCCCTTGCCTCCAGGTACATTCCCAACATTATGGAATGCAGATCAAAGGTATAAAAAAAACTATATGTCTAATTACGAGGGTTACTACCAAACATATGATGCAGGTCACATCGATGATGATGGTTATATTTGGATAATGTCTAGAACTGATGACATTATTAACGTTGCAGGTCATAGATTATCTACAGGTGCTATTGAAGAAGTTTTATCAGAACATCAATCTGTTGCAGAATGTGCGGTACTTGGAATAGCAGATAAATTAAAAGGTCAATTACCTATTGGTTTAGTAGTTTTAAAATCTGGTGTTGATAAAGATAAAGACACTATATCTAAAGAATGTGTGCAAATGGTTAGAGATAAAATTGGACCAGTTGCTGCATTTAAAGTTGTAATTGTTATTAAAAGATTACCAAAAACAAGATCGGGTAAAATTTTAAGAGGAACAATTAGAAAAATTGCAGATAATGTGGAATATAAAGTGCCTCCTACAATTGATGATCCAACAATATTAACTGAAATAAAAGAAGATTTAATACAACACAAAATTTTAAACAATGATTAAAACATATTTATTTCTTGCAGGTGCTGTATTTTTTGAAGTTGCTGGAACAATGTTACTACCTGTAACTCAAAATTTTACAAAACTAATCCCAACATCAGCTCTTGCATTTTTTTATCTTTGTGCTTTCTATCTTTTAACTTATGTAGCAGATAAAATTCCTATCGCTATAATGTATGCAACATGGAGTGGTCTTGGAATTTTTACAATTGCAATTTTTGGCTACATATTCTTTAAACAAACTTTGACTTGGCAAGCAATATTGGGATTATTCTTAATCGTGATAGGTGTAATTTTAGTAAATAGTTTTACTGGAAAGCTTAGCTAAACTGTAAAGGTGTTCCATCAGGATCACCTAAAATTTTTCCGTCTTGCATTTTAATTTTACCTGCAATAATTGTATGAGTAGGTGTTCCTTTAAATTTAAATCCATTAAATGGTGACCATTTACATTTGCTCTCAATATTTTCATTTTTAATCTCTATAGTTTTATTCATATCAACAATTGTAAAGTCTGCATCATAACCCTCTTTAATAAATCCTTTGTTTTTAATTCCAAAAATTTTAACTGGATTTTCACAAACAAAGTTCATCAGTTGATTAAGTGATAATTTTCCATCATTGATATGATTTAACATTACAGGCATTAAAGTTTGAACTCCTGGCATTCCTGAAGGTGTATTTGGATATACTTTATTTTTATTCTCTTTTAAATGAGGAGCATGATCTGAACCAATAGTATCATTGAAATTATTTCTTACTCCATACCATAATCTATCATAATGAGATTTATCTCTTAATGGTGGGTTCATCTGAGCATAAGTTCCAAGCTTGTCATAACAATCTGGTGCATAAAGCGTTAAATGCTGAGGAGTAATCTCAAATGTAATATTTCCTTTATGTTGAGATAAGAAATCTATTTCTTCTTTAGTTGTAATATGAAGTACATGAGCTTTTTTATTATGCTTTTCTGCAATTCGAACAATTCTTCTAGTAGATGCTATTGCACATTCTACACTTCTCCATATAGGATGCGTATGAACATCGCCCTCTTTTATTAATTTCTTATTAACTTTTAAAATTGCCTCATCTTCAGAATGAACTGCAACTACTTTTGATGCATTTTGAAAAACCTTATCTATATCATCTTCTTCAGCAACTAATAAATTACCAGTTGAAGATCCTGCAAAAAGTTTAATACCACAACATCCTTCTAAACCCTCTAGACTTGCTAAGTCATCAGCATTGTCTGCTGTTGCTCCAAAATAAAAAGCATAATTGGAATACATTCTGTTTTTAGCGAGATCTAGTTTTCTTTGAAATTCCTTCATGTTAGAAGTTGGTGGATTGGTATTGGGCATTTCAAATACACTTGTAATACCTCCTGCTATTGCTGCTCTACTCCCTGAATGAAGATCCTCAGTATCTGTTGATCCTGGTTCTCTAAAATGTGTTTGGGTATCTATGCAACCAGGTAATACTGTATGGCCTTCTGCATTAATTGTCTCTTTTGCTTCTTCTGAAATTTGTCCAATCTGTTGAATTTTTCCATCTTTTACAGCAACGTCAACATCTTTTAACTCACCATCGATATAACATTGTCCATTTTTAATTATAAGATCTAACATTTTAAGAAAATGTTATTATATTACATCCTATAATTAATCAATTATGAATATTAAAAACGTTTATATTTTAAATGATAGGGCAATTCTTTATATTAACGGAGAAGATGCAAAAGAGTTTCTTCAAAACCTCATCAGTAACGATATAGGCAAAGTGAGCAATGTAAATAGTTGTTTTAGTTCTTTACTTACACCCCAAGGTAAATTTTTATATGAATTTATAATTGTAAAACATAAGTCTGGATATCTTTTAGATTGTGAAAGACCTCAGGCAGAGGAGTTATTCAAACAATTATGCCTGTACAAGCTAAGATCAAAAGTTGAAATTCTCAATTTAAGTAATGAATTTGTCGTAGCAGCATTTTCTAATGAAAAATTCTTAACTTTTGATGAAGCAAAAGATCAAACTGGATACACAATTAAATATAGAGAAGATCCAGTATTTTTAGATCCAAGAAATAAAGAATTGGGTGCTAGATTAATTATTAATCTAGAAAAACTTTATTTATCTTTAAAAAAACTAGATCTTCACGATGCAAATCTGAAAGAATATTATTCATTAAGTCATAGCCTTGGAATTGTTCCAAAAGATTTAAATAAGTTGAAAGATAAATTGTTTGGTATTGAGTGTAATTTTGAAGAATTAAATGGAATTGATTTCAAAAAAGGCTGTTATGTTGGCCAAGAAAATACAGCGAGAATTAAATTAAAGAACAAACTATCAAAAAGGTTATTTCCAATTAATGTGATTAATGGGAAATTATACGAAGGAGAAAGTATTTACAATAATGAAGTAGAAATAGGTAAAGTTTTAATTAATAATGAATATCCTTTTGCATTAATTAAATTCTTAGATGAAAATTTTGATGAAAAAGTTAATTTTAAAACTAAAGACGCTTCAATAAAAATCAGAAAACCCGATTGGATCAATTAAAACAAATAAATTTGGTGCGGTCGGAGAGACTCGAACTCTCATGGACTAGGTCCACACGGCCCTCAACCGTGCCTGTCTACCAATTTCAGCACGACCGCGATATGTCCCATAATAAATGAATGACAATCATGATTCAAATTGGTAAAAATCCACATGGAATTTACACAAGAAGTGCGTAAAGCAACAGATCCTATTTATCAAAAAATTTCTAAGGTTATACCTGAAATTGAATGGTCAGTGCATGCTCCGTATATTCATAAAATCAATAAATTAAAAAAAGAAAAAAATGCTGTAATTCTAGCTCACAATTATCAAACACCAGAAATTTATCATGGTGTTGCAGATTTTTCTGCAGACTCTCTCGCTTTAGCAATTGAAGCCTCAAAGACTTCAGCTAAGATTATTTTAATGGCTGGAGTACATTTCATGGCAGAGACCGCAAAATTAATGAGCCCTGAAAAAAAAGTTATTTTACCAGATATGGATGCTGGTTGTTCTTTGTCATCATCTATTACAGGTAAAGATGTTAGGCTATTAAAAGAAAAATACCCAGGCGTTCCTGTTGTATCTTATGTTAATACATCTGCAGAAGTTAAGGCGGAAACAGATGTTTGTTGTACATCTGCTAATGCCGTTAAAATAGTTAAATCACTAGGAGTAAAAAGAGTAATATTTTTGCCTGATGATTATTTAGCTAAATATGTAGCATCTCAAACTACTGTTGAAATTATTTCTTGGAAAGGAATATGCATTGTTCATGATCAATTTAATAAAAAAGAAATAGAGGATATTCGAAAAAGCAATCCAGGTATTAAAATCATAGCACATCCAGAATGTCCTCCAGATGTTATTGCAGCAAGTGATTTTGCTGGATCAACATCTGGAATGATAAAATATGTAAAAGATAATCAACCTAAAAAAGTAATGATGGTTACTGAGTGTTCAATGAGTGACAATATACAAATAGAAAATCCAAATGTTGATTTTATTAAACCATGCAATATGTGCCCTCATATGAAAAAAATTACGCTTCCAAAAATTTTAGATTGTTTAGAGAATGAAACTGGTGAAATTATTATGGACAAAGAAACAATTGAGAAAGCCAGAATATCTGTAGAGAGAATGGCAGCAATTGGCAGATAATTAAGTGTCAAAAATAAAATTAAGTAAAGAATTCATAAAAAATACTGTTAAGCTAGCATTAAATGAGGACCTTTATCCTTCAGGAGATATTACTTCAGGTCTAATTAATAATGATAAACTTATAACTATAAAATTAATTTCAAATCAGAATGCTATTGTTGGAGGATTATTATTTGCAAAACAAACCTTTAAATTAATTGATAATAAAATTAAATTTATTATTAAAAAAAAAGATGGCTCAAAGATAAAAAAAGGTTCTTTAATTGCCATAATTAAAGGTAAAGCAAAAAATATTTTAATAGCTGAAAGAGTTGCTCTAAATTTTTTATCCCATTTATCCGGTATAGCAACCATTACTAATAAATTTGTGAAGCTAGCTGGAAAAAAAACTAAGATTTGTTGTACAAGAAAAACCATTCCAAATTCAAGAGTCATTCAAAAATATGCTGTTAAATTAGGAGGCGGTACTAATCATAGATTCAATTTAAGTGATGAGTTTTTAATTAAAGATAATCATATTGCTAGTTCAAATTTAAGAACTTTAGTTCTAAAGGCAATAAAAAATAAAAAGAGGAAAAAAATCACAGTTGAAGTTGATACAGTTAAACAGCTTAAATCAATTTTGGGTCTAAAATTTAATACTGTTCTGTTTGATAATATGAACATTAAAAATTTAAGAGAAAGTGTAAAAATTGCTAAAAAATATTATGAGACCGAAGCTTCTGGAAATGTTAGTTTAAAAACTGTCAAAGCTATTGCATCTACTGGGGTTAATAGAATTTCTGTCGGTAGTATTACTCATAGCGCTTCTGCGATCGACTTTAAGTTAGAAATCTAATTTACAAATTTAGAAAGATCAGGTTTGAAGTAGTTTGGACCTTTCATGACTTTCCCAGAGTCATTAAAAATTGGTTTTCCATTTTTATCTAACTTACTCATATTGGAGTTTTGGACCTCTTCAAAACATTTATCTAAATCAATTCCAAATGCATGCCCAGCCCCATATGTAACATATAAGATGTCTGTAAGTGCGTCAGCCACCTCTAATAAATCCTTATTATTCATCGCTTCTGTAAGCTCCTCTAATTCCTCTTTAATTAGATCTATTCTTAATTTATTTATTTTATCAGTACTAAATGATGGTTTGGTTTTAACTTCTTGACCAAAAGTTTTCATGAAAGTACCTACTTTACTAAAATTCGACATAATGCTCCTATATGTTTTTTAAAATTTATTGTATGTTAATAATTATTTATTACTTAGAAATTAATCAATGAAATTAAGAAAAGAATTCGATAGTATTGGAAGCATAAATGTCCCAAATGATAAATATTGGGGAGCGTCAACTCAAAGGTCTAAAAAATTTTTTAACATAGGTAAAATTTTAGTTAATATTTCAATCATTAAATCAATTGCAATTATAAAGAGATCAGCTGCTATTGTGCATGCTAAAGATAAATTGATAGATGGTAAAATTTCTAAAGCAATTATCAAGGCATCAGATGAAGTAATCAAAGGTAGGTTAGATGAAAATTTTCCTTTAAAAGTTTGGCAAACCGGTTCGGGTACACAAACAAACATGAATGTAAATGAAGTTATTTCTAACAGAGCAATAGAAATACTAAATGGAAAAAAAGGTACAAAAAAACCAGTTCATCCAAATGATCATGTAAATAAATCGCAATCTACAAATGATGTTTTTCCAACAGCTATGCATATCTCTATAGCTAAAGAAACTATCTCTAAAATGCTACCTAACTTAAAAATTTTAAAAAAAGAATTAAAAAAAAAATCAATTCAGTTTAAAAATATAGTAAAAATTGGAAGAACTCATCTTCAAGATGCTACCCCACTTTCACTTGGACAAGAATTTTCTGGATATCATACACAAGTTAAAAAAAGCATTGAAAGAATAGAATATGCTTTAAAAGAGATTTTATTTCTTGCTCAAGGTGGAACAGCAGTAGGCACTGGAATAAATTCAAAAAAAAATTTTGATAAAAAAATTGTTAAAGAAATTGCAAAATTTACTAAAATAAAATTCAAACCAGCATCAAATAAATTTGCTGAACTCGCTGCTCATGATGCGATTGTAAATTTTTCAGGTACTCTAAATACTTGCGCAGTCGCTTTGATGAAAATATCTAATGATATTCGTTTTCTAGGTTCTGGTCCTAGAGCTGGATATGGAGAATTGATACTACCAGAAAATGAACCGGGTTCATCTATAATGCCTGGAAAAGTAAATCCAACACAATGTGAAGCTGTAACCATGGTGTGTGTTAAAGTTATTGGAAATCACAACGGAATAACTATGGCAGGATCTCATGGGCATTTTGAGTTAAACGTTTTTAAACCTTTAATAGCTCATAACATCTTGCAATCAATTGATCTAATCTCAGATAGTACAAAAAATTTTAGTCTTTATTGTGTTAAAGGAATAAAAGCTAATAAAAAGAAAATACAGGAGCATCTAGATAATTCGTTAATGTTAGTTACTGCCCTGGCACCACATATTGGATATGATAAAGCTGCAAAAATTGCAAAAACAGCTCTTAAAAATAATACAACATTGAAACATGAAACGTTAAAAACTGGATTAATAAATGAAAAGGATTACTCAAGAATAGTAAATCCTATAAAAATGATTTATCCTGAATAAGATTTTATTGCATCATTCAACAAATTTTTTAAATAAATCTTATTTTGTAAATTATTATCCTTCAAAACTACATCGCTCATTATACTATTCACATTTGGATCATATTTACCATCAATTCTAATATCACTCAAATAAGTTGCTCTTTGATCAAAATTATACGAAAAACTAATATTAATTTTTTTAAATTTTTTTCTATAATTTTTTGGTGTTAGTAAATACTTATAAATTTCTGAGTAATTATTTATGTCTATATGTAATTTACCATCTAGTACAAGTTCACCGTTTTTTACAAAAATTAAAGTATCTGTTAATTTAAATTTTGCATAGTCTTTCCAATCAAATTCGGTGTTATCAATATCAATTAATCCATCTTGTATTTTTGAAACTATATTAATATTTTCAAAATTTAAATTATTGTTAATATTTTTTGCATTTATATTGAGTTTAAAATCTATATTTTTATTATTTAATATTTCAGTTTTAATCAATTGGGAAGTAATTGCATTTGTATCAAACAAATATGATATATTTAATCGTTTTGAAATACCCTTAATATTTGAGAAAAAAGGATTAATATTAAATATTCCCTCGTAATTGAAATTTGAATTTTCTTGCTTGTCAAAAAATTTAAATTCAAAATAGCTATCATTTAATTTATAAGAAATAATACTTTTAGACTTATTAAAAGTTAAATCCGCTCTACCTAATTTTAATTTATTATTATAATTTAATACATTTTCTATTTGAAGTTTTAAAAAATTTAACTTTAATTTAGAAATAAATTCTTTCTTTTGTTTATTATGAAATAATTTAAATTCATACGGAATATTAAATACTTCATTTTTTGATATAAGAATATTTTTTAATTCATTTTCATCATAAAAATATTTCATATCTAATATTTTATTAATGAATAAAACTTCATTTTCATTATTTTTAAAAAAAACATTACTATTTTTTATTTCTAGGTTGTCACCAAGAAAATTATTATTTAAAATTTTTAAAAAAAATAATGAGTTTTTTTTGTTCAAATTAAAATTTGCATTTTCTATTGTCACATCTTTAATCTTGATATTATTTATTGAAAAAAGACCATTTAAAGAAATATATATTTTTAATTTTTTAATATTTGATATTTCATAATTATCTTCCAGAATAGATAACTTATTGATTGTAAAATGTGGCTTGGGGAAAAAATTATAATTTAAATTATTAGAAAATTGAAATTGTAAATTGAATTTTTCTAATAATTGATATTTTAATTCTTTTGAAATTTCAGATTTTTTATAAAAAGTCGGTATTAAAAGATAAGATACAAACAATATAGAAAGTGCGACAAAAGTTAAAACTATTTTGTGACTTAATGCAAAATTAATTATATTGGTATATTTTAACTTGTTTAAATTTTTCTCTAATAGATTATTAATATAATTGTTTGAATTTTTTAAAAGTTTAACAAAAAAATTATTTTTACTCATAAAGGTTAAAAACTTATAAAGTATTATTCTAAATGATAAACAAAGATTATCTAAAAAATCTTAATGAAGCTCAAAAAGAAGCTGTTATGCATCTTGATGGTCCTTTATTGATAGTTGCTGGAGCCGGTTCAGGTAAAACTAAAGTATTAACCTCAAGAATTGCAAATATTATTAAGGAAAAAAAGGCTTTTCCTAATCAAATTTTGGCTGTTACTTTCACAAACAAAGCGGCCAAGGAAATGGAAAGTAGAGTGAGTAAAATTCTCGGCTCTTCTGCGGTAGGACTCTCTTGGCTTGGTACTTTTCATTCAATTTGTGCAAAATTATTAAGAAAACATGCATCAGCAGCAAATCTTAATTCTAACTTTACTATTGTAGATACTGATGATCAGATTAGACTTATCAAAAACATATGTAAAGCAGAGAATATTGACATCAAACAATTATCACCAAGATTTATTCTGGCAATAATTGATAGATGGAAAAATAAAGGATTTTATCCTAACGAGGTAATAATAAATAAAAAAGATATTTATGAAAAAACAATTCTTCCACTCTACAAAATCTATCAACAAAAATTAACTGACTTGAATTCTTGTGACTTTGGTGATCTAATTTTACATACTGTAAAAATATTAGAATTAAATTCCGATATCAAAGAAATATATTCAAATAATTTTAAATACATTCTTGTTGACGAATATCAAGACACAAATTTTATACAAAGTAAATGGCTTAATCTACTTTCAGAAAAAAATAAAAATATTTGCTGTGTCGGAGATGACGACCAATCAATTTATAGCTGGAGAGGTGCTGAGATTAAAAATTTTTTAGAATTTGACCAAGTGTATGAAAATACTAGAGTAATTAGATTAGAAAAAAATTATAGATCGTCACAAAATATTTTATCTGTAGCCTCAAATCTAATTTCTAACAATCAAAATAGAGTTGGTAAAACATTGGTAACCACTATGGAAGAGGGTGACTTAGTTCAACTAAATTGTTTTAAAAATGGTAAAGATGAAGCAATTGGAGTGTCTGATGAAATAGAAAAAAAAATTAAAAAAAAATTTTCTTATAATAATATTGCAATCCTTGTAAGAGCAATTTTTCAAACACGAGAGTTTGAAGAACGTTTCCTTAAAATTGGTATGCCTTACAGAATATTAGGTGGTACAAAATTTTATGAGAGAGCTGAGATTAAAGATTGTGTAGCTTATCTAAGATTAATTTATCAAGAAAAAGATGATCTCGCTTTTGAGAGGATTGTAAATAATCCTAAGAGATCCATAGGAGATAGTACGTTAAAAAACATCCATGAATTTGCCAAAGAAAATAATTTAAACTTAGAAAGGGCATCAATTAAAATGCTTGAACTAAATTTAATTAAACCAAAGGCTAAAATTGGATTGAATTTATTTATAAATTACTTAGCTAAATGGAGAAATGATTTAATTGTAAAAAAATCAAATCACATAAAATTATTGCAAATTATTCTGGATGAATCTGGATATTCTGCAATGTTAAAAAATAAGAAGGATGTAGATAATGAAAATAGATTAGAAAATATAAAAGAACTATTAAGTGCTATGAAAGAATTTGATAATTTAGAAAGTTTTTTGGAACATGTTTCTTTAGCAACTTCAGTTGACCAGGAGTGGGAAGGTCAAAAGATTAATATGATGACAATGCATGCTGCAAAAGGATTAGAATTTGATGTTGTGTTTCTTCCAGGTTGGGAAGAGGGGTTATTCCCTCATCAAAAATCAATTGAAGAAAAAGGTCATAATGGCTTGGAGGAAGAAAGGCGTTTAGCTTATGTAGGTATCACGAGAGCAAAAAAAAAAGCTATAATATCCTTTTCAATGAATAGATTTTATCAAGGAGACTGGATAGACAGTATGGCCTCAAGATTTGTAGATGAATTGCCTGAAAATAATTTAGAGAAAAATTCATTTTTTGATGATGAAATAAATAATGATGAAGATTTTGAGTTTAATCAAGATTTTGAAATTGAGGAAGGTACTAGGAGTCCAGGTTGGATAAGATACCAAAAAAGAATTAAATGAAAAAAAATATTGAGATATTAAAAAAAAAATTTGAAAAATATAAAATTGATGGATATGTCGTACCAAAAAATGATGATTATTTTACTGAATATTCAAAAATTAACAGATTAAAGATTATATCAAATTTTAGTGGCTCTGCTGGGTTAGCTGTAATATTAAAAAAAAAGAACTATCTGTTTACTGACGGAAGATACACAATTCAAAGTCAAACTGAAAGTGGAAAAAATTTTAAAATTTACGATTTTGAAAAGTTAATAAACTGCAGTTTATTTAAAAATTTAACCTTAGGTATTGATCCAAAATTATTCACAAATTCTCAAATTAAAAATTTTTTTTTAAAAAATAATAAAATTAAATATATAAATAAAAATCTAATTGATGAAATCAAAAAACAAAGAGAAAACTTTAATACCCCCTTTTTTTCATTAAATAAGAAAATAGTTGGTGAAAGTTCTAGTTCTAAAATAAATAAAATTTCTAAATATTTAAAAAAAAATAAATCAGATTATATTTTTATAAGTGCCCCAGAAAATGTTGCTTGGATATTAAATATTAGAGGTAAAGATAGTCCCAATAGCCCAATTCCCAATTCGAGATTAATAATAAGTAAAACAAAAAAAATATTATTAATAAGTAAAAAAGAAAAGTGTAAAAATTTAATAAAAAAAAAATATATCAAGTCAAATCAGATTTTAAATATCAATCAATTTCCAAATGAAATATATAAACTTAGAGGAAAGAAGTTCATAATTGATGACAAATCATGTTCAATATTTTATGAAAATTTAATCAACTCAAAATTTAAAATTGTTAGTAGAGAAGATCCATCTTACTTTTTAAAAGCAATTAAAAATAAAACAGAAATTGATAATATGATCAATGCTCATATTTTAGACGGAGTCGCATTAACAAAATTTATTTTTTGGATTAAAAAAATTAATAAAAATAAAATTACCGAAGTAGAAGCAGCTAGAAAATTAGAAAAATTTAGAAAAATGAATAAAAGTTTTCTTTATCCTAGTTTTGATACAATTGCAGGTTCTGGAAAAAATGGTGCTATTGTGCATTATCGTGCAATAAATGAAAGCTGCAAAAATATAAATAGAAAAGATATTTTTCTTTGTGATTCAGGTGGGCAATATAAATATGGCACAACAGATGTAACAAGAACTATTTGTTTTTCCAATCAAAGCCAAACTATTAAAAATATTTTTACCAAAGTTTTAAAAGGGCATATTGCTGTTGCTACAACTAATATTAATAAAGATAACACTGGTAAAAAAATTGATAAAAGAGCAAGAAAATTTTTAAAAGAAAGTAATTTAGACTATGCACATGGTACTGGCCATGGAGTAGGTTTCTTTTTAAATGTTCATGAAGGTCCGCAATCAATCACTAAGATGAATAAAATCATAATAAAACCAGGAATGATTTTAAGTAATGAACCTGGTTATTATAAGAAGGACCATTTTGGAATACGTATAGAAAATTTAGTATATGTGGATAAAAAAAATAGAAAATTATTTTTTAAAAATTTGACAATGGCACCCATAGAAAAAGATTTAATTAATTTCGATTTATTAACCGTTTCTGAAAAAGATTATCTGTTTAAATATCATTTAAATGTTTACTCAAAAATATCAAAATACTTAAAACAAAATGAAAAAAAATGGTTAGCTAGTCTTATTTAACATTTTTAAAAACTCTTCTTGATTTATAATTTTAATCTTAAGTTCTCTAGCACTTTCTACTTTTCTTTTAGTTGGTTTTTCTCCAATAATTAAATAATTTAATTTATTTGAAACACTACTCACTGTAGTTCCTGAATTTTCTTCAATTAATGATTTTACTTCTGCTCTGCTTATTCCATTTAATTTTCCAGTGACTAGAAATGATTTATCTTTTAATTGTCCATTATTTTTTTTTACTATAACATTATTTATTACTAAAACTTTTTCTAATTCTTTTAAGACTTGAACATTTATTTCGTTTGCAAAAAAATTTTTAACTGAACTTACTTGAGTTTCCCCGATCCCATCTATATTTAATAAATCTTTATAATTATTTTTTTTTGATAACTTTTGGAAATTTCGAAATGTCACAAAATATTTTGAGAGTAATTTTGCATTTTCTAATCCTATATGTCTAATCCCTAAAGCAAATATAAATTTTTCAAGAGGTATATTTTTTTTTTGATTTATAGAATACTTTAAATTTTCTACGGATAGTTTTCCCCAACCTTCAAGTTTTTCAATTTTTTTATAATCTATTTTAAATATATCTTGTGGAAACTTTATTATTTTTAATTTCCAGAACTCTTCAACTATTTTTTTTCCAAGACCATCAATATTGAAAGCTTCCTTTGAAACAAAGTGTTTCAACTTTTCAATTGAAATTTTATCACAAAAATAACCTTCACTTGAACATCTTCTAACTGCATCAAATTTTTTAGTTACTTTGTTAAATTCTTTTATTGTTTTCGAATTGCAAGAAGGACATTTATCTGGAAAAATAAATTTGATACTTTTTTTTGGTCTTTTATTTATATCAACTGACAAAATATGTGGAATCACATCCCCTGCTCTTTCAACTGTAACAGTATCACCAACTCTTATATCCTTTCTATTAATTTCGTCTTCATTATGCAAAGTTGCGTTGGAAACTACGACTCCTCCAATATTAATTGGTTTAATTTTAGCAACAGGGGTTAAAGCTCCAGTTCTTCCAACTTGGATTTCTATATCTAAAATTATAGATGTACCTTTATTTGAAGAAAATTTATGAGCTATAGCCCATCTTGGAGCATTTGCTACATTGCCCAATCTCTTTTGAAGAGCAAAATCATTAATTTTATAAACAATACCATCTATATCAAATTCTAAGCTAGATCTTTGTTTTTCAACTACAATATAGTTTTTAATTAAATTTTTTGTTCCAGAAATTAATCTGTTTAATGGATTTGTTTTAAAACCCCATTCTTTCAATTTATTAAGATAATCAAATTGATTATTTGCTAATAAACCTTTTTCATAACCAAAGGTATATGCAATAAATTTTAAAGGAATTTTTTTTGTATCATCTGGATTTTTTTGTCTTAAAGATCCAGAAGCAGCATTTCTTGGGTTTGCAAATTTCTCTTTTAAATTATCAAAATCAGTATTTTTAATAAAAACTTCACCTCTGATATCTATTTCCTCAGGAAAATCCTCAGATTGAATAACTTTTGGAATATCTTTAATTGTTGCAAGATTTGCGGTTATATCCTCACCTTCTTTTCCATCACCACGAGATAAACCTTTTTCAAATTTTCCACCTTTATATGTTAAAGAAGCTGAAATACCATCAATTTTTGGCTCTGTGCTATAATAAAGTTTAAAATTACTATCCTTAGAGAGATAATTTAAAATTTTTTTTTCAAAATTAATTAAATCATCCTCTGTAAATGCATTTGACAATGAAAGC
Organism: uncultured Pelagibacteraceae bacterium; assembly: GCA_902611405.1. GTDB lineage: Bacteria > Pseudomonadota > Alphaproteobacteria > Pelagibacterales > Pelagibacteraceae > Pelagibacter. The sequence continues at coordinate 73,121 of CACLZL010000001.1, read as the reverse complement.
ATAGGAACTCTATGTAAATCTTTTTTGAAATTTTTGGATGGTTTATGGCCAACTATTTCTGAGGGAGAATTTTTGGATTTTAAAAAATTATATTTTTTTTCTAACGATATTATTTCTGCTTTTAATTCATCATATTCTTTATCTGATACTATAGACTTACTTTTATCATAATAAAATTTATTTAATTTATTTAATAATTTAATTTTTTTTTTATATTTTTCTTTAATTAAATCTTTTTGCATCTCAATTGAAGAGAGGTTTTATCTTTTTAAAAATACCACTTTTTTTACGTTTTTCTTTTTTTAATCTCTCTCTTTTATTTTTTTCATAAACTTTATCAAACATACTATAAGATTTTTCATACCATTGAGAAGATTGATAATTATAACCTAGTAAATTTGCATACTTTTTAGACTCGTCTTTTAAACCTAAAATAAAATAAATTTCCACTAATCTATGAAGAGCCTCTTGTGTATAAATTGTTGTATCATACTCATCTATAACTACTCTAAACCTATTTATGGCTGCTACCCATTTTTTTTTTTCAAAATAATATCTTCCAATATACATCTCCTTTGATGCAAGGATATCATCAATCAATTCAATTTTAAATTCTGAATCAAGTGAATAATCTGTATTTGGAAAATTTAGAACAATAATTTCAAAATATTTTTTTGCGCTAATAATTGATTTTAAATCTTTCTTTTCATCAACAATTTGCTCATAGTGAGATATTGCTAACAAATAATATGCATAGTCTAAATTTTTATGTTTTGGATATATCCTTATAAATCTCTCCAATTCTGCAATTGAGTCACCATAATAATTTTGAGAATAATATGCATAAGCAGCCATCAATGCTGACTTGGGTGCCCAATTTGATTGGGGGAATAAAATTTCTGCTTCATTAAATTTTTTTGCAGCAAATAATACATCTCCTGACTCTAATGACTTCATTCCTTCTTCGTAAGCTTCCTTAACTTGTAAATCTAAACTTTTTTCATTTACTACAGACTCTTTTATTTTATCCTTAGAACAAGAAAATAATAAAAAACTCAAGCCGATTAAAAATAGAATATAAAATCTTTTCATCTTTAATTTTACTTTTTTAAAAGAAATTTTAAAAATTGTCTTTATATTTATGCTATAGATCTTAGAATATTTCTATTAATAAGAGTATGAGGAAGGTTTTTTTCTTTAATTTCTAATATTGAAAAGTTTTCTTTATTTTCAAAGACTTTTCTTAAAAGTTGATTGGTTAAATAATGTCCACCTTGTGAACAAATAATACTAGCTACAATTCTATAACCAGAGGTATAAAGATCACCAATACAATCTAATATCTTGTGATTTACAAATTCTTTTTCATTTCTCAAACCCTCAGGATTTAATATTTCGTTTTCTTTAACAACTATAGCATTTTCTAAACTTCCACCTTTTGCTAAACCTTTATTTTTAATTAATTCAATATCTTCATACAAGCAATATGTTCTTGAGTTATAAATATCTGTCAAATCATCCTCATAAACTTTTACTTTATTTCTTTGGTTTCCAATAATTTTATTTTTATATTTTAATTCAAAATCAATTTCTAAATTTAGAGTAGATGGCTTTATAGAAATAAATCTTTCTCCATCTTTAAATTTTATTTCTCTATTAATCTTAATAATTTTAATTGGTGCTTCACTATTCTGTATCCCAGCTAAAATTATTTTTTCTATAAAATTCTTTGCAGATCCATCCAAAATTGGAACCTCTTCATTATCGATTTCGATTAAAGCATTATCGATACCCAGGCCAAAAAGTGCTCCCATTAAATGCTCAATTGTTGAAACCTTAACACCAAATTCATTTTCAACAGTAGTATTCAAAGATGTATTAGTTACATTCATATAATTAGGGTAGACTAAATTATTTTCATTTAAATCAACTCTTTTAAAAACTATGCCAAAATCTGGTTTTGCTGGTTTGATACAAACATTCACATTCAAGCCGCTGTGAAGCGCTATACCTCCAAAAACAATTTCAGTTTTTATGGTTTTTTGATTTAAATATGACATGCCTTTTTTTAATTCGATTCTAATGGAATTAAAAAACAAGAAATATTACCAGAAAAAACAATATTAACTAAAAAGTTGAAAAAATTTTTCAAAAAATCTAGGTTTTTTTATGTTTTTTTCAGTTAAATTTATCTCATTGATATTTTGACCTTCAACAATCTTATAAATCATATTACCAAAATCAATGTCCTCATGCTTGAAATATTCTTTAATATAATTTCCATCTAAATATTTGGTTATTTTTATTTGATATTTTTCTAAAATTTTATCCAATTCTGAAACCAGATTTAAAGAAATAGATTTAAATTGAATCTCTAAACAGAAATAATCTCCTTGTAAATTATTTTGATTTACCAGACATTCATATTCATTAACAAGGTATCTATTAATAATTATGTGCATTATTTTTTTATTTGGATAGTTTTCTTTAAATAAATCTTTAACTTCTGTTAATGAATTTTTTAGATATTTTTTATTAATATTTTTATCATAATTTTTCTTTTTTACTCCAATATAAGTGTCCAAGATACTATTACTCTCAATAATTAAAAATATGTTTTTAATAAACTGTCCAATTAATTTTTCGATTTTGAAAATATTATCATCTAGAAATTGATTTAGTTTGTTTAAATCGATAAATTCACTCTTATTATCAAACATTATATTATTTGAATAATAATTATTTAGATTTTTTGTATCAAATAAATAAATTTTAAATTCATTCGAAGAAATACTTAAATAAGTTTCATACTCAAATTGTTCAGTCATGTATTATTATTTGATTTTTAATTCTTAAATCTATAATTTTTTTATTTTTTAAATCTTTGTGGTTTAAAAATTCAAATGCTAAGTCTAATGAATTTTTGATATCATCTGCCGGCAATTTTAATACAATTTTATTATCAAGCTCTAAATCCCATCTTTTCGATTGAAAATAATATAAATTTCTAACTTTCTCATAAGGAATTTTTGAATTATTAATAATTTTTTCAAATTTTAAAAATTCCTCAGTAATTGGATTTCCAAAAATAAATGGCAATTTTTTATTTGAAAAATTATTTTCTATCAATTTACCATTTGAACCAATTAAAAATAATTTTCCATTTATATTTGTTCTTGCTAAAAATTTTGTCTTTTTTATTTGAATATTTAGGGTTGATGGATATATTTTTATAATTTCATAATTTTCAACTAAAGAATTACTTTCAAAAATATTTTGAATTTCATCAGTACTAATAATAAAAATATTTTCTAAATTTAAATTTTGTATTCTTTCTAAAATCTTCAAATTATTTTTCTCGTCTAAACCTGAAACATTTATATCTTTAACATTTATTAGTTTCATCTTACTAAGATTAACATTGTTTAAAGATCCTACTAAAATGAGTAAAGAAAAGTAAATTAATATATTCTTACCTTTTTTTTGATGCATCCTTTAAAATCCACTTAATTAATTTCAAAAAACTTATACCTTTATGTGCAGCTATTTCAGGAACAAGTGATAATTTAGTCATTCCTGGCTGAGTATTAATTTCTAATAAATAAAATTTACCTTTATAGAATTTAAAATCTGACCTTGTTACACCTTTACATCCAATTAATTTATGCGTCTTAAAGGCAATACTCATAACTCGATCAAAATTTTTTTTGTTTAATTCAACAGGAATTATATGTTGAGTTTTTGCTTTTTCATTGTATTTAGCTTGATAATCATAAAAACTTCTTTTTGGTCGTAGTTCTATCGCTCCTAATTTTTTATTTCCCATGATTGCGACCTGAATTTCTTTTCCACCAATAAATTCCTCTATCATTACTTTTTTGTAATTTTTAATTGAACTTAAAATCTTAATTATATTTTTCTTGTTACAAATATAGACATTTACACTTGAACCTTCATTCAATGGTTTTACAACTACTGGGAAACCTAGTTTTTTATTTATTTTTTTAATTAAATCTAAATTTTTAATATCATAAGAATATGTAAAAAATTTAGGAGTGTTGATTTTATTTTTGATAAATATTTTTTTTGAAATTTCCTTATCCATTGCAATTGAAGAAGGGATTACACCTGAATGAGTATAAGGAATGTTAAATTGTTCAAGGATAGTTTGGATATATCCATCTTCACCAAATTGGCCATGCAATGCATTAAAAATTACATTTGGTTTAAAATTTTTTATATTTGTTTCTAAATTTTTATTTGGTTCAGATATTTTAACTTTATAGCCATTTTTTTTTAGTTCCTTAGCAACCTGTAACCCTGTATCAAGACTAATTAATCTCTCTTTAGAGACTCCACCAGATAATATGAGTACTTTTTTTTTCAATTTATTCTAATATTTTTATTTCTTTTTCCAATTTAATTCCTGTTTTTTTAAATACACTGTCTGAAACAAAATCTATTAACTTTTTCATGTCTTCATATTTAGCATTACCTTTATTTACAAAAAAATTACAGTGTTTTTCAGAGATACATGCGTCTCCAAATGATTTATCAAGTGAAACGGACTCTTTAATTAATTGCCAAACTTTTTTATCTGATTGATCTATAGGATTTTTAAAAGTACTACCACTTGTCTTAATTTGTGTTGGTTGAGCTTGTTCTTTTTTCTCTTTAAGTAGCTGTATTTCATTTTTTATAATATCTTTATTTTTTTTAAATCCTTTGAATGATGCACTTAAAAAAATAAGATCATCTGATAATTTACTATCTCTATATTTAAAATTAATATCTTTAGAATGTATTGTTATAACTTGCCCTGATTTATTTAGTGCTTGAATAGAAATTAAAATATCTTTAAACTCCCTGTTAAAACAACCAGCATTCATTTTTATTCCTCCGCCTATTGTTCCGGGAATACATGATAGAAATTCAAAGCCACCCAAATTATTTTCCATTGCAAATTCTGATAATAATTTATCTGTGACCGCACTACCTGCTATAAGTATTTCATCATTTAGTAATGAAATATTATTAAAATTGTTGGCAAGTTTGATCACAACTCCATTGAATAGTTTATCTGTAATTAATGTATTTGAACCAGCTCCTAATACAAATATCTTTTCATCGTTTGGGATTTTTTTTAGAAATTTAATTAATTCTTTTAAGTTGTCTGCTTTATAGAAAGCTTTTGTTTTACCTCCTATATTAAACCAATTTTTTTTTTTTAAATCATAATTTAGCTTTAAATTATTAAATTCTGGAATTAAGTCTTTTAAATCAATGCTCATGATAATAATTTAGGTAATTCTCGCATCCAAGTTGAGATAGTTCCTGCGCCCATTCCTATGACAATTTTTTTTCCATATATATTTGCTTTAATAAACCTTGCTAATTGAAATTTATCATTTACTAAAAATAACTGAACTCGTGAATATTTAATTATTTCTCTCGCAAAATTTATGTAGCTGAAACCAAGCTTTATTTTTTCACCTGCAGTGTAAATTGGAAACAAAATAACTTTATCTGCATTTTTGAAAGCAGACGTAAATTCCTTTTTTAAATCTTTCAATCTTGATATTCTGTGTGGTTGAAAAACGCATATCTTTTCATAGTCTTTATATACATTTTTTACTCCATCTAGTACTTCTTTGATTTCTGTGGGGTGATGCGCGTAATCATCAAAAAAATCAACATTTTTAAAATTGAAAATTTTATTAAATCTTCTTTGTACTCCTTTAAAATTTTTAAGCCCTTTTTTAATATTATTTATTGGTAGACCTACTATTAATGCCACTGCTACCGCAGCTACAGAATTTTTTATGTTGTGAATTCCTAATAAAGGAATTTTAAATTTTTTAATTATTTTTTTTTTTTTATTAGGCAATTTTATATTTAAATCATACTCAGAAAATTCTTTTAATTGTTTTATATTTTTAATACAAAAATTTGACTTTACATCTAAGCCATATGTATAAAAGTTTTTATTTTTTATATTTTTAATTAAATGTTTGTTATTATTATCATCCAAACAAATAAATGATTTTCCAAATGATGGAACTTTATTTACAAAATTTGCAAAAGATTGATTTAATTTATCCATAGTGCCATAATAATCCATATGCTCTCTATCTATGTTTGTAATTATTGAATATGTTGGAGGTATAAAAACAAAACTTCCATCAGACTCATCAGCCTCTAATATAGACCAATCACTTTTTCCAAGCTTTGCAGAATTATTGATTGAATTTATTACACCGCCATTAATAATAGTTGGATCTATTTTTGTCTCTTGAAATATAGATGCTATTAAAGATGTAGTAGTGGTTTTACCGTGTGATCCAACAACTACAATATTTTTTGTCAAAGAAACAATATTAGCCAGCATCTCTCCTCTTTTGTAAATGGGTAATTGTTTTCTTTTAGCCTCATTAAGCTCAGGGTTATTTTTTTTAATAGCTGAGGAAACAACTATAATAGTTGCTTTATCTATGTTTTGTTTTTGATGTCTAATAAAAACTTTTATTTTTTCTTTTCTTAATCTTTCAATATTTTTATTATTTGAAATATCACTCCCTTGGACTTTAAAACCTTTGCCTTTCATTATTAGTGCCAAGCCACTCATGCCTATTCCGCCTATTCCAACAAAATGTATAAGTTCTGATTTTGCTAATTTAATTTTCATTAATAATTTTTAATATTTTTTGATTAACATTATTCCATGTATTTTGATAATTTAATTTCTGTAAATTATTTTTTTTCCTCAAGTAATCCTCACTTTTATTAATCAATTCTAGCAAAAATTTCCCAAATTTTTGATCATCAAAACTTTCTTGTTCAATTATCCAGCAACAATCCTGTTTCTTGTAATATTTTGCATTTTCATACTGATGATTATCTTTTGATGATGGAAGCGGTATTGCTACAAATGGAATATTTAAAAAGGATAATTCTGCTAAACTAGATGCACCTGCTCTTGTTATACATAAGTCGCCCTGTTTTAAAATTTCGTTAAGATTATGTTCAAAACTAAAAACTTTACTTTCAATGTTATTTTCAGAATAAAAATTCCTTAAAAAGTTAATATTTTTCTCACTTGTTTGATGAATAATTTTCAGAGAAACCTTTTTTGATATATTTAAAAAAGATTTATTCAAAAGTTTATCAAATATTTTTGCACCTTGACTACCGCCTATAATTATAATTGTGAATAAATTATCCTTTTTTAAATACGTACTTGATTCATAATATTCTTTTCTTATTAAAGGTTTTATAGTGCTTAATTTTTGATTTGTTCCAGCTGGTAAGTTAATTAATTCCTTTGAGTAACATATTAATTTTTTTGAAAAATTTAAAAAAAATTTATTTGCTCTTCCTAAAACCATATTAGGTTCAATTAAAAAAGTTTGAATACCCAATATTTTTGCTGCTAAGCAGAGTGGTAAGGACATATAGCCACCTGTTGAAATTAAAATTGAAATATTATTTTTTTTTAAAAGAAAAAAAGACTTAATAGTTAAAAATAAAATTTTTAAAAATGAAAAAGGGAGTAGGAAATAATTATTTAATTTAGGAGTATTAATTACTACTACATTATGGTTTTTATTCAGATATGATAGACCTCTTACATCAGTAGAAATCAGAATTTCATGAGTATTCTTTAAATGATTATAAATTGTGATAGCTGGTATCACGTGACCTCCTGAACCACCTGTGGAAATCAAAACTTTATTTGTCATTTTAAGTTATTTTTCTTTTTGTTAAATTTAAAATGATTCCAGCCAATATTGATGTACTTATTATTGATGAACCACCATAACTCAAAAAAGGTAGTGTCATCCCAGTAGTTGGAAATAATCTTATATTAACACCAATATGAATAGTGGCTTGCATTAATATTAAACTTATCGATCCAATTAAAATAAGTTTTATTTTGTCATTTGTTTCAATACTTATTTTTTTAAAAACCATATAAATTAAGATCAAAAACAATAATAATATTAACATTATGGCAACAACGCCAAACTCTTCAGAAATTACTGAAATAATATAGTCAGTATGAGCTTCAGGAACTCTATTTTTAAGAACTCCTTCACCTATACCTTTTCCAAAGAAACCTCCACTTGTAATCGATTCTATTGCTTTATCAGATTGGAAGTTATGAGTCCCTAATTCTCTATTAAAAAAAGAAAAAATACGTGCTTGGATATAATCAAACTTAGGAACATAAATAATAAGGTAAGCAAGCAAAGATGCACCGGTAATAAATATTCCTAAAAGAATATATATATTGATTCCTGAGGTGAATATTAAAACGACCCAAGAAAAAATTACTAATAATGTTTGACCAATATCTGGTTGAATTATTAGGAGCAAAGAAATAACAGATATCAAAATAGTCGAAATCAAATACTTAAATAAAATATTTGATCTACTGCTGCATAAAATAGTTGCTAAAATTATTATCAAAAATGGCTTTAAAACTTCTATAGGTTGAAATCTTGGTAAAAAAATTAGGTCTATCCACCTTTTTGAACCTTTAACCTCAATACCAATGAATGGCACTAGAAATAAAGAAATAAGAGAAATAAAAAAAAGAAAAATAGAATATTTATATAACTGATCTGAATTTAAAAAGGAAAACAAAAAAATAAGAAATATTCCAATTAAGACAAAAATCAAATGTTTAAAAAAAAAGAAATAACTGTTTGTATCTAATTTATCAGAAGCTATTAAAGAGGTTGAAACTAAAGAAAAAAATAATCCAATAACAAATAGTAAACTTATTAACATAAAAATAGATTTATCTATATTTTTCCACCACTGATAATAAAATTTATAAATAAAGCTATCACTTTGCATTTATATACTTTTTAATTAATTGATTAAAAAAATGTCCTCTATGTTCAAAATTTTTAAAACTGTCAAATGAAGCTCCAGATGGACTAAAAAAAATAACATTTTTTTTAGATTTCTGAGCATTAATTTCATAAAAGACAGCTTTAATTGTTTCTTGTAAATTTTTAAAATTTTTAATCTTTAATCTATTTTTTAAAATTTTTTTAAATTCTCTATGATGTGATCCAAAAATATAAGCCTTGATATTTTTACACTTTAGTTTTGATAGTTTAAATTTATCTCCTTTTTTGGGAATTCCTCCTAAGATCCAATATACATCATTTAAATTTTTTAATATATTTTCAGAGGAAGCAAAGCTTGTAGATTTTGAGTCGTTAATTATTGTTAGATTTTTTTTATCAAATATAATTTGTTGCCTGAAATCTAGGCCTTTAAATTTATTAATGGTTTTAATTAATTTTTTGTAATTAAGTTTTAATCTTGGAGCAATTTTTAATATGAATGATAAATTTTCTTTATTGCCATCAGATATAAAATATTTATTAGTAATTTTATTAAACTTTTTATCTTTACTTGAAGTCTGTACTCTGTAAATTTTTGAACTATAATTTTTTTTATATAATTTTTTAGCTATCAGTTCATCCTCTTTTTTTACATACGCAAAAGATCCTCTTATTTGAGAATTTAATAATTTAAATTTTGCATTTACATAATTCTTTAAACTTTTATGTCTTTCAATGTGGTCTGCGGTTATGTTTAAAATTACCGCATACTTTGATCTAAATACACTGCTGTAATCTAGCTGATAAGAAGAAGCCTCTATTACAAAGATTGTTTTTTTTGTAATATTTTTTTCTGATAATGCTGGATTACCAATATTCCCAACAAGTCTTGAGTCTCTTTTTTGATCAATTAAAGCATCATGTAAAATTTTTGCAGTTGTAGATTTACCGTTAGTTCCGGTAATCGTAATACTTTCATTGTTGTAAAATGAGAACAATACATCAAGGTCAGTATGAATTTTTTTAAAATTTTTTTTTAAAAATTTTGATAATTTACAATTTGAGATATCAATTCCAGGACTAACAATAATTCTATCAAAATTTATTTTTTGAATTTGTTCGAATCTAATTATTTTATTTTTAAGTTTTAATTTAATTTTTTGATTATCATCAAACAAATATAAATCAGACTTGTTTTTTAAAAACTTATAAGATGAAATGCCGCTCTTTCCTAAACCATAAATTAATATTTTTTTTCCTAAAAAAATATTATTAAATATTTTCATTATCTTAATTTTAAGGTAGCTAAACCAATCATTGCTAAGATAATAGAGATAATCCAAAACCTAATTACAACTGTTGACTCTGGCCATCCTTTTTTTTCAAAATGGTGGTGAATAGGTGCCATTTTAAAAATTCTTTTTCCAGTAAGCTTAAAGGATATTACCTGAACCATTACTGAGACTGCCTCTAATACAAAAAGTCCACCTGTAATTGCTAAAACAATCTCATGTTTTGTAATAATACCTACAGCACCCAAAGAACCACCAAGAGATAAAGAGCCTGTGTCACCCATAAAAATTTTAGCAGGTGGAGCATTAAACCATAAGAAACCTAAACAAGAGCCAATAATCGCTCCACAAAAAATTGCTACTTCACCAGTTCCTTCAATGTATGGAATTTGTAAATAATTTGAAAATACGATGTTTCCAGTAACATAACTTATAAAGGCAAAACATGCTGCAACTAATATTACAGGCACTGTTGCTAGACCATCTAATCCATCAGTAAGATTAACAGCATTTGATGAGCCTATAATTACGAATATTGCAAATGGTATAAAAAACCATCCAAGATTTATGATTAAATTTTTAAAAAATGGAAAATATAAATTATTTAAATCTTGATAATCATTTAGATAAACAAAAAAACTTACTCCAATAATTGCTAATATTATTTGTGAAGTTATTTTAAACTTTGAAGTAATTCCTGATGAATTGTTATATCTAATCTTCTTAAAGTCATCATACGCTCCCAATAAACCAAAAGTAATTGCTATATAGACACAAAATAAAATATTAATATTTGATAAATCTGCCCAAAAAATTACTGATACCAATAAGCCGAATAAAATTATTAAACCTCCCATTGTTGGTGTACCAATTTTTTTTACTATATGATCTTCAGGTCCATCGTCCCGGATTGGATTTAAAATTTTTTGTTTTGAAAAAAATTTAATAAAAGGACCTCCAACAATCAGTACAATAACCAATGAAGTGAAAAAAGATAAACCTGTTCTAAAAGTTAAATATTTAAATACATTTAAAAAACTAAAAGTATCAACAAAATTTAATAAAAATTGATAAAGCATTTAATGCAATCCTTTCAGATCTTTTACTATGTCGTTGAATCCTGTCGCAAGTGAGGCCTTAATCATTAAATAATCATTATTATTTAAATCTTTTCTAATCAATTCAATAATTTGAGATTTGTTTAATAAAATCCTGCCTTTTTTGGCTTTTGAGATACCTGCAAATATTATAGATGCCATTTTACCTTTGACAAATACCTTATCTATCTTGGTTTGATTAATTATTGGAGCAATAGATTTATGAAGTTTTTTAGAATGACTACCCAGCTCCAACATGTCACCAATTAATAAATATTTATTTGATTTTTTGGAGTTTATTTTGTCAAAGTTTTTTATTGCTAATTTCAATGAAAGAGGATTCGAATTATAACTTTGATCAATTAAATTAATTTTTTTATTATTAAATTTTACTACAGAATGGTCCCCTCTTCCGCCAGGAATTTTGAAATTGAGAAAAATATTTTCATTTAGTTTAAATATATTTTTATAAATACTAATAACTGCTAAAGCAGCAAGTGTATTGTATATATTGTTTTGAAAATCGTTTGATAATATGAAATGCTTTTTTTTATTATTTAAATGAACATTAATTTTAAATTTTTTTCCAAAAGTCTTTATATTAATTAATTTAATGTCTGCTTTCTGATTTTTAATACCAAAAGAAACTACATTAATTTTTTTTTTTATGGCAATTTTTTTATGTAATTGAAAATAATTATCATCTGCATTCAATACAATATGACCATAAGGTTTTATGTTGTTAATAATTTCAGATTTTGCCAAAGCAATTTGCTTAATATTTTTAAAATTTTTAGCATGTGCATAATTTATATTAGTTATTACTCCAACATCTGGTTCTATTATTTTTGACAAATAATCAATTTCACCTTTTTTATCCATTCCGACTTCTAAAATTCCAAATTCATCATTTTGTTTTAAATTAAAAAGACTCAAAGGTACCCCAAATTTATTGTTATAAGATTTTGGAGAAATACTTACTTTCGTAATTTTACTTAATACATTGCCTAACAATTCTTTAAGTGTAGTTTTGCCACAACTGCCTGTGATAGCTATAATATTTGTATCAATACTTTTTCTAAAAGTATTTGAAATATCTGTTAAGAATTTTAGAGTATCTTTAACTTTAATCTGACGATTTTTATTTAATTTATTTTGAATTTTATTTACTACAGCTAACGATGCTTTTCTATTAAATGATTGTGCAACATATTTATTACCGTCATTTTTTTTTCCTCTAATAGCAAAAAAAATGTCGTTTTTAGTAACTTCTTGGGAATTAATTCTTGCCATTTTTAAAGATATTGAAGGAGATAATTTTTTAATTTTAACTGCCTCTTTAACCACATTTAATTTTAAATTATTTGATAAAATATTATTTTTATTCTTAATGGCATTTAGAATTACTTTTCTATCTGAAAAGAAAATTTTCTTATTTCCAATATCTTGGGTTTTTTCATGGCCTTTTCCAGCAACTAACAAAATATCCCCTGAGTTCAAATTATGAATTGCTTGAGTAATTGCTATTGCTCTATTGGATATTTCACTAATTCTCTTTTTTTTAATTCCTTTTTTTATATCTCTTCTTATTTTTTGAGGATTTTCAAATCTAGGGTTGTCATTTGTAAGTACAATATTATCTGCGAATTTACTTGCTATTTTTCCCATTTTTGATCTTTTGTTTTGGTCTCTATTTCCTCCACAACCAAATAGCACTGTGATTGTTTTATTGGGAAATTGTTCTCTAAGATTTAAAAGACACGTTTTTAGAGCATCTGGCGTATGAGCATAATCAAGAATTACTTTAGATTGATTTTTAATTTTTCCAATTTTTTCAAATCTTCCTTCAACTGGTTTCAATTTTGAAATTGTATTTAAAATTTTATTTAAACTAACGCCACTACATTTTGCTGAAATTATTGCCATTAAAACATTTTTTAATTGTACTTTTCCTATTAAATTTAAATTTAGATCTTGTATTGAACTATTTAATTTAATTCTGAGAAACTGCCCCTCTCCTTTAAAGTTATGTGATAAAAGCTCTAGATTATTTTTCTTATCATTTAGTGTATGCAATTTTAATTTCTTTTTAATTGTAATTTTTTTTATGTTTTTAAACTCTGGTATTAATTGATCTGTAATTACATTGCCTCTTTTTTGGATTAGGTTTTCAAATAAATAAAGTTTTGCTTTTAAATAATTTTTTAAATTTTTATGATAATCAAGATGATCCTGAGATAAATTAGTAAATATACCCGAATTAAATTTCAAACCATCTAATCTATTTTGTTTTAAACCATGACTTGAGGCCTCCATAATTACATTTTCTATTTTTTGAGTTTTTAACTTACTCAAAATTTTAGCCAATTTAATTGGATCTATTGTGGTATTAGGTAAATTCAAATTAATTCTTTTTGATTTAATACCTAATGTACCAATTGAAGCAGCCTTTTTATTATTTAATTTTAATATTTGATAATAAAAATCAGCAACAGATGATTTTCCGTTTGTACCTGTAACTGCGATTAAATTTTTTGGTTTTTTATTATAAATTTTAAAAGCAGTTTCAGCTAATAATTTTCTTATATTCTTTGTATGAATATATAAAATTCCATTTTGGAATTGATTTACTTTTTTTTCAGTTACAATAATTTTAGATCCTTTTTTAATTGCTTTAGTAATAAATTTATTACCATCAATAGTGTTTCCTTTTATTGCAAAAAAAATATTATTTTTTTTAATACTCTTCGTGTCAAACGAAATTCCTGAAAAATAAAAATTTCTATAATTTTTATTTATGTTATGAAAGTACTTTCCTAGAAGCATAATTAATTAAACTCTATATATTTTGTGGCTAAAATAGGCCCGATTTTATCTATGACTTTTCCAGCTACCTCTACTGAGGTCCAGCCTGCAGTATTATAAAGTGTACCCTTCCACCCTCCTTTTCGATGTCTATACTTATAATAATAATCTTTAGATTTTTTTGGAGTATCTAGCATTACAACAAAAACAAATTGTGGATTTGATGTAGGAAAAATGGAAGCAAAAGTATTTATTTTTGCCTCAGAATATGCTCCTCCCTGAGGTTGATCAGCGGTTCCTGTTTTTCCACCAATTTCATAATTTTTAACATCTGCAAATTTAGCTGTCCCCTCCTCGGTATTTACAATTTTTCTTAAAGCGCTAACAACTTGTTCTGAAACACCACTGTTTAATATTCTTTTATTTTTTTTATTAAAATTATTTTCTTTATAAATTAATGTTGGCTTAATTTCATAACCACCATTTGATAAAACAGAATAACCTTTTGCTAATTGAAGAATTGTAGTTGCTATTCCATGTCCAAAAGAAGCTGTAGCCAATCTGCATTTTCCAAAATCATAATTTTTTTGGGGAGCAACTTCTTCAATATCAAAATCAATATCACTTAACACGCCAACTTTTTCTAAAAAAAATTTAAATTTTTTTGAACCAACTTTTTGGGCAATTTTTACTGATCCTATATTTCCAGATCTAACTAAAATTTGCTCTGCAGTTAAATCTGATGGTATTTCATTGTCGTACTCACCTATTCTATATTTGTCACATTTAATTGATTTGGGTAAATCTAAAAATTCAGTCTCTGGCCCAATTACCTTTTCATTTAAGGCGCTTGCAAAAGTAAATGCTTTAAATACAGACCCAAGTTCATATGTTCCTTTAGTTACCCTGTTAATATAATTTACATCTGTAATATTTTGTCTTTCATTTGGATTAAAATCTGGCAAAGAAACTAATGATAAAATATTACCATTATTAACATCCATTAAAATTGCTGCACTACCTTTGCTTTTAAAAATTTCTTGATATTTAATTAATTCTTTTCTAATTAAAAATTGAATATCTTTATCTAATGTAAGTTTAATTGACTCTTTAGATATTCTAAGTTCATCATTTAACGATTTTTCTAATCCAGAAATACCATTATTATCGTCATCTATCTGACCTAAAACATGACTAAAAAGATTTTTTTGTGGATACATTCTTAAAACTCTTTCTTCTGGAACTAAGGATTTGTCCCCTAATTTCATTATTTTTTCGTAATTTTCTTCTGAAATTTTCTTCTCTAAATAAAAAAATTTCTTAGTTTTTATTTTTTTTTTAATTTCATCAAAATTTTTACCAGGAAAAATAATATTTAAACTTAGAAGTAATTTTTTTTCATTAATTATATCTGAAGTTTTTAAACCAATATCAATCGATTTAACTGTCTTAGCTAAATAATTTCCATTAATATCTATGATGTCTGCTCGATAAAGCTGGTTTTTAGATGCAGGAAGGTTATTTATTTTTTCTAATTTACTCTTTCGTGAACCTAAGTGAACTAGGTGTATTGTGTAAATTAAATATATAATAAAAAAAACAAAAAAAATAAAAGCTACACGATTAAATTGAATATTTACTCCATTCTCTTTTTTCTTAAATATAAAATCACTTTTGTAATCTTCTATGGTTAATTTCGATTTATTACCAGTCATTACTCTTTAATAATTTTAAAATTTTGGATTTTATTTATATCATCTGAAATATTGTAGATTTTTATGTCTTTTATATTTTTTTGAATTAACTCATCCTCAAAATACTGAGACTGATACTCAAGTAATCTTTCTGCAGAACTTAAATAATCATACTCCAAGGTTACATTTTCGAATTCAGAGTTTAAAACTCTAATATTCTCTTTTGCTGTAAATATTTCATCCTCTATCTCTTTGGTTGTATTTTTTATTATTGCAGTCGACAAGATTAAAAAAAATATAACTACTGCTAAAGAAAACTTTTTCACAATTTGTCTCCGTAATTTTCAATTTCTATATAATTTCTGAACTGTTCCTCTACATCGGTATCAAAATTATAAAAGTCAGTTCTTTTAATTGCATATCTAAATTTAGCAGATCTAGACGGTGGGTTTTTGTTTACTTCATCATCTGATGGTATTATTGGTTTTTTTTGTGTTAAATTAAATAGAGTCTCTGCTTGTTCTATGACAGGGCTATATCTTGAAATGCTTTTATTTTGAGAAAGACTTTTAAAAAAATATTTTACAATTTTATCTTCTAAAGAATTAAAAGTAACTACCCCTAAAATTCCACCTTTTTTTAAAATTTTAGCAGAATTGATGAGTCCAAATATTAATTCGCTAATTTCTTTATTTACAAATATTCTAAGAGCTTGAAAAACCTTAGTTGCATTATGAACTTTAAAATTTTTTCTTTTTTTTGATTTATCAATAATTTCAACTAAAGATTTGGTATCAATTTTATTTTTAGATCTTTCTTTTATAATGTTACGTGCGATGTATTTTGCTTCTTTTTCATCTCCAAAAAATTTAAAAATTTTTTCTAATTCTTTTTCATCAAGTTTATTAATTGCATCTTCTGCTGAAAAAGTATTTAATCCCAGCTGCATATTTAATTTACCACTGGCATAGAATGATAATCCTTTTTGTGGGTCTTTTATTTGTGTATAAGAATAACCAAGATCAAAAATTACGCCTTTTATATTTTCATTTTTGAGCTTTAAATTACTTAATTGACTAAATTTTATATTTTTAAAAATAAATCTATCTTCGAAGTTTTCTTTTAATTTATTGGCAATTTTTTCACTCTCTATATCTCTATCAATAGCTATTACGTTTGTATTTTGAAAATCTAATATTTTTTTGGTATAGCCGCCTTGGCCAAACGTACAATCAATAAATGTGCCACCATGTTGAGGGGAAATAACGCTAATAATTTCTTTTAGCAGTACCGGATAATGCTTTTGCACTTTCGGTACTATGGTGGCGTCCATTTATTTCTTGGAAGACCATTAATTTTTTTGTCTTCTTAAGAATGCTGGTATCTCAAGATCATCTTCTTCCTCTTCATTGGAAGATAATAAATCCTCAGGACTTGAATTCTCAGACTCTGAACTAAATAAATCTGGGGCATCAGAATCAACTCCAAATTCTTTTAGATCATTAGACACTTCTTGTTCATTATTATCTTGGATTTCTTCATGATTTGTTTCTATAGCCTCTTGAGCAAATGATTTTTCTATTTCGTTTACAGAATTATCCTCAACTATACTTTCGGTGTCCATGCTGGTATTTTTAATAACTTCCTCATTCGTCATTTGATTTTGAGAATTTTCAGTTTGTTGCTCTTGGATAACCTCGTTTTCAAGTTTTAAAGCATTAGCCCCATGTGTAATTGGGCTTGATGCCGTTGTATTTGAAAAATTAAAAGCTTGAGAAGACCCCAAGTTTGAAAAATCAGAGTAACCAGGATTACGATTTTGTATTCGGTGAACCATATTTACAACTGATTTTGACTCAGGCTGCTGCCCATCTAAAGAAGTTGCAACAATTGAAACTCTTATTTTACCATTAAGTTCAGAGTCTGTAATTGCTCCAATAATTATCTCAGCATCTGCTTCAACTTCTGATCTTATTTTATTAACTACCTCATCAACCTCGAATAATTTAAGATCTTTACCTCCAGTAATATTTACCAATAATCCTTTAGCTCCTTTTAATGTATAATCATCTATCAATGGATTGCTGATTGCCATTTCAGTTGCCTGCATAGCTCTTGCTTCACCTTCGGCCTCACCTGTGCCCATCATGGCCTTCCCCATAGATGCCATTACAGTTTCAACATCGGCAAAATCTAAATTAATTATTCCAGGTCTAACCATTAAATCTGTTACACTTTGAACTCCATGCATCAAAACATTATTTGAAAGATTAAAAGATTCTTCAAAAGTAGTCTGTTCGTTTGCTATTTTAAATAGATTTTGATTTGGAATAACAATAATTGTATCAACATGTTTTCTTAGTTCTTCCAAACCCTGTTGCGCTCTTCTCATTCTAGAGGGGCCTTCATATAAAAACGGAAGAGTCACAACACCTACAGTTAAGATGTTTAATTCTTTAGCCGCTCTTGCAATAACATGGGCAGCACCAGTTCCTGTTCCACCTCCCATTCCAGCTGCAATAAAAACCATATTTGCGCCTTGAAGTGTATTAACAATCTCATTTAATGACTCATCTGCTGCAGCTTGTCCTATATCTATTTTTGCTCCAGCTCCTAACCCTTTAGTTAAGTTTAAACCAATTTGAATTCTTGTTTTTGCTTTGCTAAGCTTCAAATCTTGGGCATCAGTATTTACTGCAATAAATTCTACACCTTGTAGGTTGTTTTCAATCATTTCATTTATTGCATTTCCGCCAGCTCCTCCAACTCCTAAAACTAGTAGTCGTGGCTGTAGTTCTTTTATTTCTGGTGCTTTAAAGTTAATTGTCATCTTTTATCCCCTATTGTTTGTTTTGTTGAAGCTCCCATTTAAGATTTCCTCGATTAATATTTGCTTTTTTTCTCGCTGTTATCTTAAATTTTTCAAATGCTGTTGGTTCCCATATTTGAAATGTTTGACCTTGACCAACAAACAACATGCTGCTTTTAATTTTTGCATGTTTTAATAATTTTGATGAAAGTGAAATTCTTCCTTCACTATCAAATTGTAAATTTAAACTTTCGGCTAAAATCGATGTAGCAAAATAGTCTCTTTTTTCTTCGAATGGATTCAAAGAGTCTATTGCAGAGGAAATTTTTTCAATTCTATCTTGAGAACACGCTTCTATTGAGGAATTATTGAAAGAAGGATAACAGATAACACCGTTGTATCCCAAATTTGATAAGTATGACCTGAAACTAGCAGGCACTGAAACTCTCCCTTTTTTGTCCAATTTGTTTTCGTAGGTCGATAAAAACATGTTTTTTATATTTAATAAATTCCATAATTGGGAATATATGGGAATATATGGGTTAATTAAATTAGAGTCAAATACTGATTCTGACCGTTTTTTATGGAACTTTTGAGAATTATTTAGTGAAATTTGAAACTCTATGAATAATTAACTTTAGTGCTATTAAATTGAATCGCAGTTAAAAATAATAAAATTTTAACTCAAGAGAAGATAAATTATCAAAATATTAAATCAAAATTAACAGTATAAACTTTTAAGCCAGATAAACTATAAGCCGGGTTCTGTCATTTAAACTTATCATTTTTCTAGGCTTAAAATCACTCTTAAGCTCAAGCAACTAACCCTGATGACTAGCTAAGGACAGCTTTTAGTTTTTCAACAATGTCATCTCTACTTAGTCTTGCTCACAGTGGGGTTTTCCAGCGTTCATTGTTACCAATAGAACCGGTGCGCTCTTACCACACCTTTTCACCCTTGCCATGTTAAGGCGGTTTATTTTCTGTGGCACTATCCCTAGGGTTTCCCCTGCCAGGTATTACCTGGCACTGTGTCCTTATCGAGCCCGGACTTTCCTCTTTAAAATTAATTAAAGCGATAAGTCATTTATCTGGCAAATATAAATTATAACTTAATTTTTAATTTTCAAGAGAATTTATTTAAATTTATATACTAGATTTTTACTTATAATTAAGCATTCTTTATCAATTACTCCATTTATCAATTCTTGTCTAAACCTTCTTTGAAAGGCCTTAGTAAGCTTCCTCAAATAACTGCTGCTAATATTTTTATATATTTTAGGATAACCAATTTTGAACAAGTTTTGAAAAAATTCATTTTTCTCTATATTTCTAATTTCTAAATTTCTAAATTTTAAAAGTTGATTTTGAGAGAAATCATGCCAATTGCTAATTTTATTTTGTGATAAATACTTCCATGGAAATTTCTCACCAGGATCTTTTTTTCTATTTGGAGCAATATCTGAATGAGCTAAAATACAATTAGGCTTTATTCTATATTTTTTAATTAAAAATTTGCTTAATTTAATAACAGAATTTATTTGTTTTTTTGAAAATTTCTTATAATTAGACTCATGACCAGGATTACTTATCTCAATTCCTATAGAGTATTTATTTAATGATTTGTAATTTTTCCAATATGAAATTCCCGCATGCCATGCTGAGTATGAAACGGGTACTAAAGTAATTATTTTTCCAAATTTATTAATAAAATAGTGGCTACTCACTTTTGATTTTGAACTCGTTAATCTATTAATTGCATCTTTCTCTTTTTTCATTCCTGTGTAATGAAAAACAATAAATTTAATTTGTTTTGATGGTCTTTTTTTAATATCAAAATTTGGTGAATAATTACTGGTTGTATTTATGCTTAATTTAGGCATTTATTTTAGCTACTTTATAGACAATTTATTGTCATTATTTTAAAATAATTGTTAATTTACATTTGATTTTTATATATTATACAGATTAAGATGTTTAGAAAATTTATAGTTATATGCCTATCAATAATTTTATTTGCATTAAATGCTAATGCAGGATCAGATGGAGAGATAATATTAAAAAAAAATCAGCCAACTGAAATAAAAGATTGTTTCGAAAATTTAAATAGAGCAACATTTGCTTTTAACCAAGCTTTAGATGGTGTTATTTTTAAACCTGTTGCTGGAGCATATAGATTTTTGCCATCCCCAATAAAAAATGGTGTAGGTAATTCTTTGGATAATCTTTCAAACCTAGTAACAATTCCAAATAATATTCTTCAAGGAGAATTGAAAAAAGCTGGAGTAAATTCAGGAAGATTTATTATTAACACGACTGTAGGTATATTGGGACTTATAGATGTTGCTCAACATTTGGGTTTTCCTGAGTATGAGAAAGAAGATTACGGTCAAACTTTAGCTACAATGGGTGTTGGACCAGGTTGTTACTTGGTATTGCCAGTCTTAGGTCCAAGTACTGCAAGAGATGCCACTGCATCAATTGCTAATTATATTGGTGGTGACCCGTGGTACAATGTTTCTGTAAAAAACGATACTCAATATTTTAGTGACTTTGATTATTACGCTTCTAAATTAACATCGGGAATAGATTTTAGAGCTAAAAATTATGATGCTTTAGAAAATGTAGAAAAAAATTCGATTGACTTTTACGCATCAGTAAAAAGTTTATATCTGCAAGATAGACAACAAAAAATTCTTAATACAAACAAAATCATTGAAACCCAAGATGACAGCGACTGGGAAGAAATAGAAACACAATAAATTAAATTAAAATAATGAATTTTAAAAAAATTTTAATCATTATTTCTTTTTATATATTTTTTTTAAATAATGCTTATTCTCTAGAACCTGAAATTTTTGTACAATCTACTGTAAATAGAGCTTCCCAGATTCTTTCTGAAAACATTTCAAAAGATGAAAAAATAAATAAACTTAAAATTATTGCAAAACAAACTGTAGATATAAGAGGAGTGGGTTTCTACTCACTAGGACAAGCTAGAAAAAATTTAGATAGCAACCAAAAAAAAAAATACTCAGAATTATTTGAGTCTTATTTTTTAAAAAGTTTTTCCAGTAGATTGGCTGAGTATACAAATCCACAAATTGAAGTTCAAGGTAAAGAAGTTTTAAATAAAAATTACACTATTGTGAATAGTGTATTAGTTGCCACATCAGAAAGACCACAAGTAAGAATTGATTGGAGAGTTTATACAAAAAATCCTGACAATCCTTTAATTAGAGATTTAATTATTGAAGGACTCAGCTTAGCTAGAACTCAAAAAGAGGAATTTTCCTCAATATTGAATTCAAATAACAATGATATAAATGCTCTTTTTAAAACTTTAGAAGAATTTTCAAAAAATTAATACAGACATTTGGTGGGCCCGCCAGGACTCGAACCTGGGACCAATACATTATGAGTGTACTGCTCTAACCAACTGAGCTACAGGCCCAAAACTAAATTGTAAATATAACATTTTATTTAAGTTATCAATTAAAGATAACAAAATTTAAATAATGGTGGGCCGTGTTGGTTACGCTCCAACTACCCCTGCAATGTCAATGCAGTACTCTACTATTGAGCTAACGGCCCAGTTGTGTTGTTTAATTTAACTCTCTAAAAAACTTTTAAGCTGTTTTGATCTGCTTGGATGTTTTAATTTTCTAAGTGCTTTAGCTTCAATTTGTCTAATTCTTTCTCTTGTAACTGAAAATTGAAGTCCCACTTCTTCTAAGGTATGATCAGTATTCATCCCAACTCCAAATCTCATTCTTAAAACTCTTTCCTCTCTAGGAGTAAGTGTTGATAAAATTTTAGTAGTTGCTTCTCCAAGATTAGATTTAATTGCTTGCTCTAAAGGAGCCAGAGCTTTAGTATCTTCAATAAAATCTCCTAAGCTACTATCTTCTTCATCTCCAACTGGTTTTTCAAGCGATACAGGTTCTTTAGAGATTTTTAGAACTTTTCTAACTTTATCTAAAGGCATTCTAAGCTTTTGGGCCAGTTCCTCTGGTGTGGCCTCTCTGCCAAATTCACTTAAAATAAGTCTTTGTGTTCTTACAATTTTATTTATTGTTTCAATCATATGTACAGGAATTCGAATTGTTCTTGCCTGATCAGCAATCGATCTTGTAATTGCTTGTCTTATCCACCACGTTGCATATGTAGAAAATTTATATCCTCTTCTATATTCAAATTTATCTACAGCCTTCATTAAACCAATATTCCCTTCTTGGATTAAATCTAGGAATTGCAATCCTCTATTAGTATATTTTTTGGCTATTGAAATAACCAATCTAAGATTAGCCTCTACCATCTCTTTTTTTGCTATCCTAGATTCTTTCTCCCCCTTTTGAACTCTACTCACTAGTTTTTTAAAATCAGTAACTGAAATTCCTAGTTTGTGACTAATTTCTACTAATCTCTCTCTAATATTTTTAAATTCCTCTTTATTTTTTGTGAAAAATTGTTTCCAAAGTGAATTTGTATCTAAAAACTTTTTAAGATTAGGATTAATTTCGTTTCCAACATAAAACTTTATAAATTCATTTCTTGATATTTGGTGATCCATTGCAAGTCTTAAAAGATTACCTTCTAAAGAAATTATTTTTTTATTTTCAACATAATGTTTTTGCACAAGTTCCTCTAAAACTGATGGAGACAGTTGAAGAGATTTAATATTTTCTAAAATATCATTAACAATTTTTTCGTATCCTTTTTCTTTTGCCGGTGAAAAGTTCTGAGATTTTAACACACATTCTAACTTTTCTTTTTGGTACTTTATTAATTTTGTATACTCTTTTGTTAGAGTGTTAACTGTCTTTAATACCTTTGGTTTAATTTCCGTTTCCATTGCCGCAAGGGTTGGATTAAAATCATCATCTTCATCTGTTGAATTTTCTTCTTTATCAGTTTCGCCTGAATTTTTTTGCTTTGCACTTGGTCCTGTTGTTTCATCTTCCATATAGTTGGTATCAATATCAATTATTTCTCTAACTAAAATTTCATCTTTTTGTAATTGGTTGTTCCACTCAAAAAACTGTTGGGCAGTTATCGGGCTCTGGGAAAGTGCAATAAGCATTACATCTTTTCCTGCTTCAATTCTTTTTGCAATTGCAATCTCACCTTCTCTAGAAAGTAATTCAACACCCCCCATTTCTCTCAAATACATTCTAATTGGGTCATCACTTTTTTCGATCGTTTTACCATCCTCTTTGTTTGTATTTTCTTTTTTTCGTAAAACTTTAAAGTCAGATTTTTTTGCAACTAAAGTAATATTTTCATCCAAAATATGAATAAATGCTTGAGCTAGATTTTCATCAGATAAATTTCTTTTACCTAAAGACTTGGTTAATTCCTCGTAAGTTATAAAACCTCTGTGGGTTCCTCGACCCATCAATCTAGCAAATGATTTTGTAATAATTCTTTCCACAGTATTTTGAGTTTGGAAGTCTTATATAATGTCAATTATACAAAAATCCATTACTAATTTAGTCAGTTTAGTTGAGATTTTGCTTTTTTTTGAGCTCTTTTAGCTCATTAAATGTAGTCTCACTCATATCAACTGAAAACTTCGATTCTAATTCCTGAATTCTAAACTCCAGATCATAATTGATTAAATCTCTGGAGATATCATCTATCAATTCAATAATTTTTTGATCATCGTTTAATTTATTTTTAACAATATGTTTGATTGGAGCAAACTTATTTATTTTTTCCATTAATTGAATATCTAAATTTAGATCCTCGATTTTGACTTTTTTGTCAGATTTAAGTTTTTCAATCAATAGTTCGTAAATTTTCTTATTAACTTCAGTAAAAACTTTAATGTTTTCAATTAAATGTATATTTTCTTGCAATAAATTTAAATTATTTATTATTATATAAAGTAAAGAAATTTCTTTTAGCTCAACTCCTGTTAAAGACTTGCTTTCATTAAAATATTTCTTAGTGCTTTCAAGTGATTTCGTTTTTTTAATATACCTTTTATTAGTTTGGTTAGAATGTGGGGTTAATTCATCAATTCTTTCTAAAAAATATTCTAATACATATTTTTTAATAAATTCATCTTTAATAGTATAGGCAACACTTCTTAATTTTTTTTCAAAAATAGCCATAGAAGATGGGTTGTTTGTAGTTTGCTTTTTATAATGACCAAAAATAAATTGATGAATAGATAATTTGCTTTGCTTTGTAAAATCTACAAAATTTGCTTTGCCATTTTTGTTTACATAACTATCTGGATCCTCTTTATCTGGTAAAAATAAAAAAGATATTTGTTTTTCAGGCTTCAATTCTTTAATTGCATTTTCAGCTGCTCTCAAAGCTGCATTGTAACCACTCTCGTCACCATCGAAACAAATGATAATATCATCAAAAAACTGATTAAGAATTAAAATTTGTTTATTAGTCAAAGATGTGCCAAGATTTGCTACAACATTATTAATTCCATTTTTCGCTAGTCCCACCACGTCCATATACCCTTCAACTAAATAAATGTGATCAATTTTGTTTGAAAGTTTTCTAGCTAAATCTAAGTTATATAAGTTAGATCCTTTTTTAAAAAAAATTGTTTCAGGAGAATTTATATATTTTGCTAAATAATCTAAATTTTCAATTATCCTTCCACCTAAAGCAATTGGATATCCTGAGATATTATTTATTGGGAAAATTAATCTACCCCTGAATCTTTCAATAAAAATTTTCCTTTTCTCGTCAAAATAAAACAGTCCTGTATCAACTAATGTTTCTTCACTATAATCATTTATTAATTTATCAAAAAAGCTTGGATTTTTTTCTATATAACCTATTTTAAATTTTTTTACTTCTTCTCTCCCTAAAGATCTATTTTTCAAATAATCTCTAGCTACAGAAAAATTTTCATTTTTTAATAATTCATTATGATAATAATCAACATATTGATTATAAATAGACTTATATTCATTCCATTTTTTTTCTCTTTCCTCATCTTGTCTTGAAAAAATATAAGGCTGCATACCAGCTGATTGGGCTAAATATTTAACAGCTTCACCAAATTTTAAATTCTGAATTTTCATTACAAAATCAAAAATATTTCCATGCTCAGAAGTTGCAAAACAATGATAAAATTCTTTTTCATCGTTAACAGTAAATGACGGAGTTTTTTCATTTTTAAAAGGAGATAATCCAACAAATTCTTTTCCTCTTTTCTTTAGTGAAACAGTTTTAGATACAACTGTTGAAACTTTTAATCTTGCCTTAATTTCATCGAGGTACTCTTTTGGATATTTCATTATTTGTTTAACAAATTTTTAATTATAGAACCCGCTTTTGCAAAATCAATTTCATCGGCATAAGTCTTTTTTAATTCACCCATTACTTTTCCTATATCTTTGATAGAATTTGCACCAAGTTTTAAAATTATATCTGAACAAATTTTCTTGGTTTCCTCTTCCCCGAGTTGTTTAGGCAGAAATCCTGTCAAAATATCATACTCATTTTGCTCAACTTCTAAAAGGTCAGACCTGTTATTTTTTTTATAAATGTCGATTGATTCGGCTCTTTGTTTAACCATTTTTTTTAAAAGCTTCTTAATATCTTCGTCATCAGTATCTTTTTTATTTGGTCCCGATCTATTAACAATATCTAAATCTTTTATAGAAGATAATATTAACCTATAGGTTGATATTTTATTTTTGTCTTTAGATTTTAAAGCATTTTTGTATTCGTTTTCGATAGTCTCTTTTAATGACATAATTTTTTAATCTACTGCAAAGATAAAATTCTTCAAAAGAAAAATTGTTTTTTTACAATTTTATATTACATCTCTGTTGCGATAATAATGCATTTATTGTATTAACCTTTAACTCATGAGTTGTAATTGATCGAAAAAGCAAAAAAAACTAACTCAAAAATAAAATCTCAAATCAATACAGGCGTTTTAGTTCTTGAAAACAAAAAGGTATTTAAGGGAATTGGAATTGGATACCAAGGAGAAGCTACAGGTGAAGTTTGTTTTAACACATCCTTAACAGGCTATCAGGAAATCATTTCTGATCCCTCATATGCAGGTCAGATAATTAACTTTACCTTTCCACATATTGGAAATGTTGGCACCAATAAAGAGGATCATGAGTCAGATAAAATATGGGCAAAAGGAGTAATAATTAACTCTGAGATAACTTCGCCTTCAAACTATAGATCTTTTTTACATTTAGATGCTTGGCTAAAAAAAAATAAAATTGTTGGGATTACTGGCTTAGATACAAGAAGCCTTACAAACTTTATAAGAGATAAGGGAGCACCCAAGGGAACTATATCTTATTCAAAAAATGGAAAATTTAATATTAGTAAACTAACGAATACTACAATTAAATGGAGTGGATTAAAAAATTTAGATCTTGCACAAGTAGTTTCAACTAAGAAAAATTATACTTGGAGAGGTCTTCAAACCTGGAAAAAAGAGACAGGATATAAAAAGAATAATAAAAATTTATTCCATGTGGTTGCTGTTGATTATGGAATTAAAAAAAATATTTTAAGATATTTCTCTGACTTCAACTGTAAAGTTACTGTTGTTTCCTGTAAGACAAATGCACAAAAAATACTAAGTTTGAAACCAAATGGAATTTTTTTATCTAATGGACCAGGAGATCCAGCTGCAACAGGAAAATATTCAATCACAATAATTAATGAACTTATAAAAAAAAATTTACCTATATTTGGTATTTGCTTAGGTCATCAAATTTTAGCATTAGCTTTAGGTGGCAAAACAAAAAAAATGAAGTTAGGACATCGAGGTGCAAACCATCCTGTTATAAATTTAGTACATGACAAAGTTGAAATTACCAGTCAAAATCATGGATTTGTAGTAGTTGAAGAAACTTTACCAAAAAAAATTGAAGTAACTCACAAATCTCTTTTTGATAATACTATTGAAGGAATAAGGCTTAAAAATAAACCAATATTTTCAGTTCAATATCATCCGGAATCTAATCCTGGACCTCAAGATAGTGTTTATTTGTTTCAAGAATTTATTAACAACATGAAAAAAAATGCCAAAAAGAAAAGATATTAAAAAAATACTAGTTGTAGGAGCTGGTCCAATAATTATAGGACAAGCATGTGAATTTGATTATTCGGGAACGCAAGCATGTAAAGCTCTGAAAGATGAGGGTTATAAAGTAGTTTTAATTAACTCTAATCCTGCAACCATAATGACAGATCCAGATGTTGCGGATAAAACTTACATTGAGCCCATTACACTTGATGTATTAGAAAAAATCCTCAAAAAGGAAAGGCCAGATGCAATCCTGCCAACGATGGGCGGTCAAACTGCTCTTAATCTTGCAATGGAAGCTGAGAAAAAAGGAGTTTTAAAAAAATACAAAATAGAATTGATTGGAGCTAATTCTAAGGCAATTTCTAACGCTGAAGACAGAAAGAAGTTTAGAAAAAATATGATTGATATTGGTTTAGATTTACCAAAATCTGAAATTATCAATAACAATAAACAAGCATCAAAAGTATTAAAAAAAATTGGTTTACCTGCAATTATAAGACCTGCATTTACACTTGGTGGACTCGGCGGAGGAATAGCTAAAACTAAAAAAGATTATTTTAAGATTGTTAAAAATGGATTGCACGAGTCTCCTGTAACCCAAGTTCTTGTTGAGGAATGTTTGGAAGGTTGGAAAGAATTTGAAATGGAGGTGGTAAGAGATAAGAAAGATAATTGTATCATAATTTGCTCTATTGAAAATATAGATCCGATGGGAATTCATACTGGTGACTCAGTCACAATTGCGCCTGCTCTCACTCTTACTGATAAAGAGTACCAGGTAATGAGAAATGCATCTATTGCATGTTTAAGAAAAATTGGAGTTGAAACTGGAGGATCAAATGTTCAGTTTGCTATCAATCCTAAAAATGGACGAATGGTTGTCATTGAAATGAATCCACGTGTATCAAGATCATCAGCACTTGCATCAAAAGCAACCGGATTTCCAATTGCAAAAGTTGCTGCTAAATTAGCAGTCGGTTATACTTTGGATGAATTAAAAAATGAAATAACTAAAGTTACACCTGCATCGTTTGAGCCTAGTATAGATTATGTTGTAACGAAAATTCCAAGATTTACTTTTGAAAAATTTTCGACCTCTCCCGCAACTTTAGGAACATCTATGAAATCAGTGGGTGAAGCAATGGCTATTGGAAGAAACTTTAAGGAATCTCTGCAAAAGGCACTAGTATCTCTTGAAACTGGTTTTTCAGGTTTAGATAGAATTTTTGATTTAAATAAAAAACAAATTGAAAAGAAGCTTAAAGAAACTATTCCAAATAAGATATTACTAGTAGCAGAAGCGATTAGAAAAAAAATAAATTTAAAAAAAATATATAATTTATCCAAAATTGACCCTTGGTTTTTAGAACGAATTAAAGAAATAATTGATTGTGAAAAACAGATTAAAAGTAAGGGACTTCCTAAAGATTATATAGAATTTAATAGAATAAAATCAATAGGGTTTTCAGATAAAAAACTTTCAGAATTAACTAAAACTTCTGAAGACGTTGTTAGAAGAAAAAGATCAGCACTTAAAATACTCCCAGTTTATAAAAAAGTAGATACTTGTGCGGCTGAATTCAAATCTTTTACTCCATATATGTACTCAACTTATCAAAGAAATTTTTCAATTAACTCAGAATGTGAAGCTGATCCATCTAATAAGAAAAAAATAATTATTCTTGGAGGAGGACCAAATAGAATTGGTCAAGGGATTGAGTTTGATTATTGCTGTTGTCAGGCTAGTTTTTCATTAAAAGACGCTGGTTTTGAGACAATAATGGTAAATTGTAACCCTGAAACAGTATCAACAGACTATGATACAAGTGATCGATTATACTTTGAACCTTTAAAAGAAGAGTACGTTTTTAACATAATTAAAAAAGAACAAGAAAAAGGAAATCTAATAGGTGTGATAGCTCAGTTTGGTGGACAAACGCCAATTAAACTTGCGAAATTTTTACATGACAACAAGCTTCCAATTTTAGGAACGCAATATACATCGATCGATTTAGCAGAAGATAGAGACCGATTTAGAAATTTATTAAATAAACTAAAACTTAAACAGGCAGAGAGTGGAATTGCAAAGACATTTAATCAGGCAATAAAAATTTCCGATAAAATAGGGTTACCATTAATGGTAAGGCCCTCTTATGTTTTGGGCGGAAGAGCAATGGAGATTGTTCATGAAAAAAATCAGCTTAAAAAATTTGTTGAAGAGGCATTTAAAGCAGCAGAAGAAAATCCAATTTTGATTGATAAATTTATCGATCATGCAATGGAAGTAGATGTTGATGCCATATCAGATGGAAAAAAGGTTCATGTTGCAGGTATTATGCAACATATTGAAGAAGCAGGAATTCATTCAGGAGACTCCGCATGTTGCCTACCCCCTGTATCAATTAAACCTTACCTTCTAAAAGAAATAGAAAATCAAACTAAAAAATTAGCGATAGCTTTAAATGTTAAAGGTTTCATGAATATACAGTTTGCAATTAAAAAAGATGAAATTTACGTCATCGAAGTAAACCCTAGAGCTAGTCGAACAGTTCCTTTCGTATCAAAAGCAAAAGGATTGCCATTAGCTAAAATAGCATCAAGAGTAATGGCTGGTGAAAAGTTATCTAAGTTTAATTTAAAAGATAAATCTAAAGGTATGTATGCAGTTAAAGAAGCTGTATTCCCATTTAATAAATTTCCATACAGTGACTTATTGTTAGGACCTGAAATGAAATCAACCGGGGAGGTTATGGGATTTGATAAAAATTTTGGAATGGCTTTTGCCAAAAGTCAAATCGCAGCAGCTAACTCATTACCAAAACAAGGACTTACTTTTATATCTCTCAAAAATAGTCATAAAGATGAAGGAATAGACTTAGCAAAAGAACTTCTCAAACTTAATTTTACTTTATGCGCAACTAGAGGAACTGCTGAATATATTCGAAAACATGGAATGAAATGTAAAATTATAAATAAAGTAAGCACAGGATCTCCTCATATTGTTGATGTCTTGGACTCTAAAAAAATTGCACTCGTTATTAATACGGGCGGTGGGAAAAGAGAGTATAGAGTGAGTGATGCTATCGCTATTAGAAGAGCAGCACTTAAAAATAAAGTTCCTTATTGTACTAATATGTCTACTGCTCAAGCATGTTTAGAGGCAATTAGATCACTAAAAACAAAAAAATTAGAAGTGACTTCTCTTCAGGAAATTTAGGAATTTACTTTCCAATCAGTTTCAAAGGTAACATAATTTACTTGAATACATCGTCTTTCTTTAACGATCTTTTTCTTTTCCATACCATGCCATGTGTTTGGTCCACTAGTAAAAAGATAACCATAATTATGTTTGTAAGGAAGAGTCTTAACCTTTTCTAATTTTTCATTGTAAAAATCAGTTCCTAAATCTTCAGACTCATTTGTTTTATTAACAAATATTAAGCCTGACATAAGTTTTTCTTTTATATCGCAATGAGGTTTTAACCAAAAACCTTCTCGGTCACATATAACCTCAACCCTTACATAGGAATTTGATAAATCTTTATTTATCATTTTAGAAATTGTTTCATATGTTTCTTTAGACTGAAGTTCATTTATAAATTTTACTAAATTTGGAAATTGAGATGAGTTTTCTTTATTAATAAAACATCTAAACTTTATTGCTTGTCCACCTGAAGCTATACCTTTTCTAAATTCTGCAGCTCCACCATCTATTGCTCTTGTTCCATCATAATTAAGATTATGTTTACTCACATCAGGAATGTCAGCTTTGACTATTTCATCAATAGCATCTTCTGACAAGGCATCGCTATACTCCCAATGATTAAATGGAAAATTATGTTCTTTTGAATTGTTTTTAATAGAATTTAAAAATGACATTAGGGTTGTATTTTTTCTTTAATAATTTTTGCTACTCTATTCGTTTCATCTAATTTTTGATAGTTCCAATTTTCAATTTCTTCACCTAAGTTTCTAGTAATATTTAATTCTCTAAATAAATTTCTAAAATTCTGAAACCTAACGTCTTTTCTTTTCGGTAAAATATTAGCAACATAAATTGGTTTTCCAGTTAAAGCAGCTTCAGATATCATTGAGCTGGAATCACATGTAACAACTATATTTTCCGAAATTGCTAGAGCTGAAAGATAAGCTTTTTTATCAACATTCATAATCACAGTGTGATTTTCTCCAAAAAACTCTTTTGCATAATGTATAGTATTTAATGGTGTTCTCATTGAAGGTATTACCACAAGTTGAAAATCATGTTTTTTCAATAGTTTATAAAAAATTGAAAATATATGCTTCATATTTTTTGTTGAGTAGTCATAATATTTTGTCGGACCACCCATTATCAAACACCAAACTTTTCTATTATCCTGTTTGATATATGAATTTAAATAACTTCTATTTTCTTCAATTTCATTTTCCGTTAAATAATGAATTGCACCTTTTGTTTTAATTATATTTGTACCACTTATCCCATCATGTTCGGGAGCAACAATAAAATCAAAATGATTAAAATCTACCTTTGGATCTTGAATATGAATATTTGAAACTTTTTTTTTCGAGATATTTTTTAAGTGGATTGAGGGAATCACACTTTTTCTTCCACATGAAATAATTACATCAAAATCATACTCGTTTATTTTTTGATAAACGTTTTGTGATATTGGAGTTAATTTTGGAGGAACAATTTTCCAAAAATTATTTAGTTCAACCTTATGGTGTGTAAAATCCAAATCTAAAGCTTTAGCTAAACCTTCTACCTGGCTTATCATGCCATGCATACCTTGAGTTAATAAAATACCTTTTAATTTAGTCATTAATCACTATATAGCTTTCATATGAGTCAAAATCCAACTAAACACACAAAAGTGTTAATAATTGGATCAGGTCCAGCTGGATACACTGCAGCAGTTTATGCTGCTCGTGCAATGTTAAATCCTATTTTAGTTTATGGATCTGAGCCAGGAGGACAATTAGCAACGACAACTGATGTTGAAAATTATCCAGGATTTTCTGAAGTTATTCAGGGGCCATGGTTAATGGATCAAATGAAAGAACAAGCAAAAGCAGTTGGAACTGAAATGATTGAAGACCATATTGGATCAGTAAATTTAAAAAGTTCACCATTTGAAGCAATTGGAGATAGTGGTCAGAAATACACTGCTGATAGTATTATTATATCTACTGGGGCACAAGCTAGATGGTTAAATATAAAATCAGAACAAGAATTTAGAGGTTTTGGAGTTTCAGCATGTGCTACATGCGATGGTTTCTTTTTTAAAGATAAAGAAGTTGCTGTAGTCGGTGGAGGAAATGCTGCTGTAGAGGAAGCAATGTTTCTTACAAAGTTTGCTTCAAAAGTAAAATTGATTCACAGAAGAGATAGTCTAAGGGCTGAAAAGATGCTTCAAAAAAAATTAATGGAAAATAAAAAAATAGAAATTATTTGGGATTCAGTAGTTGAAGATGTAATTGGTGATAAAGATCCTAAAAATGTTAAAGGTTTAAAAATTAAAAATGTAAAAACAAATAATGTAGAAGAATTAAAATTAGATGGTGTTTTCATTGCAATTGGTCACGATCCTGCAACTAAACTTTTTAAAGATCAGTTGGAAATGGACAATGAGGGTTATTTAGTTACTAAACCAGATTCTACAGAGACAAATGTTCCTGGTGTTTATGCAGCTGGAGATGTAAAAGACAAAACATTTAGACAAGCTGTAACCGCTGCAGGTATGGGATGTATGGCTGCACTTGAGGCAGAAAAATTTTTATCTCACTAAAAAATGAAATTAAATTGGATTATTTTTGTAACTGGATGGATGTCATTTAGAGCAGTTGGGTCAGGTTTGTTTTTGTTTTGGATTTTTACCGAAAATGAACGTTCAGCACCATCCGAATGGATAATTCCTTTTGTAGGTGACTTTTTTATTGGGATAACTGCTTTATTTTTAGTTTACCACATTATAAAAAAACCAAGCACTATACTATGGGGTCTTTTGCTGTCGTGGAATGTGATTGGTTTGTTAGATTTAATTGGGGCAATAAATGTAAGTTTTGCTGCTCCTTATGGACCTATACCAGAAATAGGATTTAATGAATTGGTTGTAAGATTTATTTTAAGTTTGAATACATTATTTCAGATTTCTTGTATTTACTTATTGTTTCAAAAAGACATAAAAGAATATTTTAAATTTAAAAATTAATTATTACTAATTTCCACAATTTCATTAGACTCGAATACTTGTTGTCTAAAGTCACCATTAGAAATTTTAATCATTGCTTTTGCAACTTTTTCAGATTGAATTGGTTTCATTTTTTTTAATGGACCTAAAAATAAAGGTGATAATAATTTAAATACAAAAATACCTAATTTCTCTCCTAATCTTTTTTCTTTTCTATCTCCAATTAAAAAAGAAGGTCTCATTATTCCAAGTTTATTAAAACTCAATCTTTTTAACTCTTCCTCTACTAATCCTTTAAATTTTAAATAATCTCCTGAACTATTAGGATCTGCATAGCCTGAAGACACAAAAACGAATGAATTTACTGAGTTAGATTTTGTTATTTGTGCGATTTGTTTTGGTAAATCAAGTTCAACTCTTCTATATTCATCTTTATCAGGTGAATTTTGCTTTGTAGTACCAATGCAAAAATAACAGTGGTCACCTGTCATCTCTTCTTTATGATTTTCTATATTATTAAAATCAGTTTTAACAATCTCAACTTTAAGGTCATTAATAATAATTTCTGAACGTACAAAAAGTTTAATTTTATTATAGTTTTCATTTTTTATTAATTGATCAAGAAGATGACCACCAACTAAACCTGTTGAACCAAAGACTAAGGCTGTTTTCATTAACTTAAGGATTTACAAAAACTAGATATTTTATCCATTGCTTTCTTAAGATTATCCATTGATGTTGCATAAGAAATTCTAAAAAAACCTTCTAAACCAAATGCAGAACCCTGGACTACAGCAATTCCACTATTCTCTAATAATGATTGAACAAAATCAGTATCAGATTTAATTTCATTTCCATTTGAATCTTTTTTACCCATTAAACCTTTGCAACTTGGAAAAACATAGAACGCTCCATCTGGAATCAGACATTCAATTCCATCTATCGCATTTAAAGCATTAACAACAAAATCTCTTCTCTCCTGAAAAGAATTAGCTCTTTCCTTAATAAAGTCTTGTGTTCCACTAAGTGCCTCAACTGCAGCGGCTTGGCTAATAGAAGAAGGATTGGTTGTTGATTGTGATTGAATTTTAGCAATAGCTTTAACGATATCTTTTGGACCAGCTGCATACCCTATTCTCCAGCCTGTCATTGAATAAGCTTTGCTTACACCATTCATTGTAAGCACTCTGTTTTTTAAACTTTCAATTTGAGCAATTGTAAAAAATTTAAAACCCTCATAAGTCACATGCTCATAAATATCATCACTTAAAATATACACATGATTATGTTTTTCTAAAATAGCTGCAATTGCTTTTATATCTTGCTCTGAATAACATGCTCCAGTTGGATTTGAAGGAGAATTAAGAATAATCCATTTTGTTTTTGGTGTTATATATTTCTCAAGATCATTTGGATTTATTTTAAAACCTTGTTTCTCATTACATTCCATTATTACTGGTTTTCCTCCTGCTAATAAAACCATATCAGGATAAGAGACCCAATAGGGAGCAGGTACTATTACTTCATCACCATCGTTTAATGTAGCCATCATTGCATTATAAATTACATGCTTTCCACCAGCACCAACTGTAATTTGATCAGTTGTATAATCTAAATTATTTTCTTTTTTAAATTTTTCTACGATTGCTTTTTTCAGTGCTGGAGTTCCATCTACTGCAGTGTATTTGGTATCACCATCATTAATAGCTTTTATAGCTGCTTGCTTAATATTATCTGGAGTATCAAAATCTGGTTCTCCTGCACCAAGTCCAATAACATCTTTTCCAGCAGCTTTTAATTCTCTTGCTTTTTGAGTAACAGCAATAGTAGGTGATGGTTTAATCTTCTTTAAACTGTCTGATATTATGCTCATTGAAATATAAATAAATTCTACTACGTTGTTTAATATATGGAAAATACTTATCAAGATTTAATTACAGATATTCAGAGTAAAAATCCTAAAATTGGTGGAAAACTAGAAGGTGGAAAAAGATTCAAAATTAAATCTGATTTTAAACCTGCAGGAGATCAACCTGAGGCAATAAAAAAATTAGTTAATGGTGCCAACAAAGATCAATTTAACCAAGTTTTACTTGGTGTAACAGGATCTGGAAAAACTTTTACCATGGCTAAAGTTATTGAAGCTACCAATAGACCTGCCTTGATTTTAGCACCAAATAAAACCCTTGCTGCTCAACTTTATGGAGAAATGAAAACCTTTTTTCCTGACAATGCTGTTGAATATTTCGTTTCATACTATGACTATTACACTCCTGAGGCTTATGTACCAAGATCGGACACGTATATTGAGAAAGAGGCCTCTATTAACGAACAAATTGATAGGATGAGACACTCTGCAACAAGATCTCTATTAGAAAGAGATGATGTATTAATTGTTGCGAGTGTTTCTTGTATTTATGGTCTTGGATCTGTTGAAGCATATAGCAAAATGACTTTAACACTCCAAAAAAATTATGATTATAATAGAGAAGAAATAATTAAGTCTTTAGTCGCTCTCCAATACAAGCGTAATGATCAAAATTTTTATAGAGGTACATTTAGAGCAAGAGGAGAATACTTAGAAATTTTTCCATCACACTTAGAGGATAGAGCGTGGAGATTGTGTTTGTTTGGAGATAAACTTGAACATATAGAAGAATTTGATCCTTTAACAGGTGATAAAGTAAGAGAATTAAGTTTGGTAAAAGTTTATGCAAATAGTCACTACATCACTCCAAAGCCTACAATTGAGCAAGCAGTAATTAATATAAAAAAAGAATTAGAAGTTACTTTAAAAAAACACCGTGCTGAAAATAAATTATTAGAGGCACAAAGATTAGAAGAAAGAACTAAATTTGATCTTGAAATGATTGAGGCAACTGGCTCTTGCGCTGGCATTGAAAACTATTCAAGATTTTTATCAGGAAGAAAGCCAGGAGAGCCCCCACCTACTCTTTTTGAATATTTCCCTGATAATACTTTGATATTTGTAGACGAATGTCATGTTACAGTTCCTCAACTTAATGGAATGTATAAAGGAGATAGATCAAGAAAAAGTACCTTAGCAGAATATGGATTTAGACTTCCTTCATGTATGGATAATCGACCACTAAAATTTGAGGAATGGGACTTAATGAGAACTCAGACTGTTTTCGTTTCTGCAACGCCTGGTCCATGGGAACTAGAACAAACAAAAGGTAAATTTATTGATCAAGTTATAAGACCAACAGGTTTAATAGATCCACCTGTAGAAATACGTCCAGCAAAAAATCAGGTCGATGATTTAATGCATGAATGTAAACGAGTTATAGAAAATAATCATAGAGTATTAGTAACCACACTAACTAAAAAAATGGCTGAGGATTTAACTGAATATCTACATGAGAACGGTATAAAAGTAAGATACCTCCACTCAGATATTGATACACTTGAAAGAATTGAAATCATGCGAGATTTAAGAATGGGTGTATTTGATGTTTTAGTTGGAATTAACTTATTGAGAGAAGGATTGGATATTCCAGAATGTGCATTGGTTGGAATTTTAGATGCTGATAAAGAAGGTTTTTTAAGATCTGAAACTTCTTTAATTCAAACAATTGGTAGGGCTGCAAGAAATGTTGATGGTAAAGTAATTTTATATGCTGACAAAGAAACAAAAAGTATAAAAAAAGCAATTGCAGAAACTGATAGAAGAAGAAAAATTCAATTAGATTATAATAAGAAACATAAGATAGATGCAAAATCGGTAAAAAAAGAGATCAGTGATATTCTAGAAAGTGTTTATGAGAAAGACTACGTTAAAATAAGCGAAGGCTCTAATGTTGGAGGAAATCTCAAAAAACATCTTAAAGCACTAGATAAAAAAATGAAAGAAGCTGCATCTAATTTAGAGTTTGAAGAAGCTGCTAAAATACGAGATGAAATAAGAAAATTGGAGAGTACTGAATTAGAAATTACATTAAATCCAAAAATAAGGCAGTATGATGTAAAAAATAAGCTTTATCCAAAAGGTAGATCGACTATGGGTATGCCGGGCACTAAAGTTACAAAAAAAAGAGATAAAAAATGGAAGCACGGAAAATAATTATTACTGGTGGAGCAACTCGAATGGGTGCTGCGATTGCAAGAAAATTATCTGGTCCTAATATAGAAATCTTAATCCATTATAACAAATCAAAATTGAAAGCAGAAAAATTAAAAAAAGAGTTATCTAATGAAGGTACAAAAGTTTACTTAGTCAAAGGTGATTTAAGTAAAGAAAATGATGTAAATAAAATCGTAAAATTTGCAAAATCAAAACTTAAATATTTTGATTGTTTAATTAACAATGCTTCTTTATTTGAAAATGATAAATTAGAAAATTTTACAACAGATAGCTGGGGACAACATCTTAGAACTAATTTAAGAACACCAGCATTGTTATCTAAAGAATTTGCAAAAAATGTAAGGAAAGGAAATAACAATATTATTAATATTATAGATCAAAGAGTTTTTAAATTAACTCCGTATTTCTTTTCTTATACTGTAAGTAAAACAGGTCTCTATACTCTCACAAAAACTAGCGCCATGAGCTTGGCTCCAAATATAAGAGTAAACGCAATTGCACCTGGCCCAACTATAAAAAATCAAAGACAATCTGAAAAACATTTCAAAAAACAATATTTGGCAACCCCTTTAAAAAGACAAGTTGGTGTAGAGCAAATATGTAATGCTGTTGACTTTTTTATTAAAAATATATCTATTACCGGTCAAGTTTTAGCTATTGATAGCGGACAAAATCTAAACTGGCAAACACCAGATATTATGGGAAGTAAAGAATGAAAAAAATATATTTATTAACATTTTGTTTATTAATAATTCCAAAGTTTGCTTTTGCATACGATTGCGGTGCAGTTGGTGGTAAAAAAATAAACAGCAGTGGTTTTGTCTACTTTGATGGTCAAAAAGGAAAGTTTATTAAAGGTTTCGAAATTGAAGATCCTGCAAATAAAATAATTATGATTTTTAACTTTGGTGGATGGGGTAGTAAAAAAAAAGATAAAGGATTCTGTTTTCAAAAAGAAGAGGTAGAAGGTGTTTTAGGACAATTATCAGGAAGAGAAGTTAAAGGAAAAGAAATTGTTGTTTGGGCAAACCAAGAACTTTGG
This sequence comes from uncultured Pelagibacteraceae bacterium, assembly GCA_902611405.1. Classification (GTDB taxonomy): domain Bacteria; phylum Pseudomonadota; class Alphaproteobacteria; order Pelagibacterales; family Pelagibacteraceae; genus Pelagibacter. Next base: position 34,182 of record CACLZL010000001.1, on the reverse strand, counting down.
AAAGCTGGAGATACAATGGGTATTACCACTAAGTGTGCAATGAAACATAAGTATAAAGGTAAAATGTTAGGCTATACTCCGCCATGGTATGAGTGCCTTTGGGGACCTCCAACTTATTTAAAAAAAGTAAAAACCTCAAAAAAAGATATATTGCAAATACCACCTTATGTAAGTAATTTTGCCTACAAGAATAGGGCAGCTTTAAATACTGCCATAGCAGATATTTTTGTTCAAAAGGGAACTCCGAGAAATCAACTTTTCATTTCAGGTCACTCATGTGGTGCAATGGGAAGTTTAAGAATGGAATCATTATATCCTGATGTATTTAATTCAGCTATAGCTTTGATGCCAAACTGCTGGGACAAGTCAGAACATTCTCAACTTAGAAAATGGGAATTAGATGAAATTAGAAATGCAAAAAAAATTGATGCCTTAATTTTTCATTCCGAAACTGATGGAGAAGTAGATTATCAAAGTGACTCTAGATATTTAAAATGGATGGCAGATATTCCTGGAGCAGAATGGATTGAATTACCAAATCATAATAGTGAAGATGGTAAAGAAATCATTATTGACGGAAAACAATGCAAAATTAAGAAGAGAATGAGAGGTGGCTGGAAAATAAAACATAATCAAGATCTTGGGCATAAAAAGAAAGCTTGGACAGTTGTAAACCCTGAAGAAAAGAAAGAAATGCTTAAAAAAGCAAGGGGACATGACATTCCGTACAAAAGTTGTTTCACCCCTTATCTTGATGATATAGAAAAATTTATTGAATCAAAAATTTAGTATGAAAAAAATTAATCCTTTCCTTGCGGCAGCAATAATTTTGATTGGTGGTTTTTTTGCATTTAAAATAATGTCATTTTTTGGTTGCTATGTTCGTATTGAGGATGGGAATGCATGTTGGAATCTTGCTATTTTTGGAACTAAATAATGAAAAAAAATAATTTAAAAATTGTTAAAATTGATAAAAATAAAACTTTATTTAATTATGAGAAAAAAATCCTAATTAATGAATTAATCTTAGATTTAAAGCTTGGTTATTACGATTTTGAGAAAGAAAAATCACAGAAAGTAAAATTTAGTCTTGAAATTGACTATGAAGACAAAAAACCTTCAAGCGATAAAGACATAAAATCTATTGTAAATTATGGAACAATAGTAAAATTAATCACTAAATTAGTAAAAAAGAAACATTACAATTTCTTAGAAACTTTGGCAGAAGCTGTTTTTGACGAACTATTTAAAGACAAAAGGATTGCTAAAATAATGTTAAAAATTGAAAAATTAGAAATATTGAAACAGTGTTCATCTGTTGGTATTCAAATTACCAAAAAGAGAAGCCATGATAAGCTCTGAAAGAGGAAAGGAAGTAATTAAAAAAGAGCTACCCTTGGTACCAAAACTTCCAGGTGTATACAGGATGCTTAATGAAAAGAATGAAATTCTTTATGTGGGTAAAGCCAAAAATTTACCAAATAGATTAAAGAGTTATGTTGCAGAAAAAAATCATATAATTAGAACTGAACGAATGTTGTCTCAAACAAGAAAATTAGAGATAACAACAACATCTAATGAAAGCGAAGCATTACTTCTAGAAGCAAATTTAATTAAAAAGCATAAGCCAAAATTTAATATCCTATTACGTGATGATAAATCATTTCCATTTATATTTATTGGTAATAAAGATAAGTGGCCTCAAATAAAAAGACATAGAGGGAAAAAAACAAAAGAAGGTTTTTACTTTGGACCTTTTGCTTCTGCTGGTTCTGCTAATTGGACAATCAAAATGATCCAAAAGATTTTTCATTTAAGAGTTTGTGATGATACCGTCTTCAAGAACAGAGAAAGACCGTGTATCTTATATCAAATAAAAAGATGTTCTGGGCCCTGTGTAGGATACGTAAAAAAAGAGGATTATAATCAAACAGTAGAGGATGCTATTGAATTTGTTTCAGGCAAATCTAGGAAAATTCAAAAAAATCTTTCTAATCAGATGGAAAAAGCAAGTGATGATCTTGATTTTGAAAAAGCCGTAATATTAAGAGATAGAATTAAAGCGCTAAACATAATTCAATCTTCACAGAGAATTAACGAAGCAAATTTAGTTGAGGCAGATGTTATTGCTGGGTATAAAGAGTCTGGAAAAACTTGTATTCAAGTGTTTTTTTATAGATCAAAACAAAATTGGGGTAATCAAGCTTTTTTTCCAAAACATGATCCAGATGAAAAATTTAGTGAAATCCTAAATTCATTTGTCTCTCAATTTTATGAAAATAAAAGTGTTCCTTCATCCGTTATTCTTTCAGAAGAAATAAAAGAAAAAGCATTAATTGAAAAAACGCTGACACAAAAAGAAGGTAAACAGATAAATATTTCAGTTGCAAAAAAAGGATCAAAACTCAAGGTTATTAATCAAGCAATAAAAAATGCAAAAGATAGTCTTAATAGAAAACTTTATGAAAGTCAGAATAATAAAGAATTGTTCGACGCAGTAGCTCAAAAATTTAATTTAGAAAACAATATAAATTTAATTGAGGTTTACGATAATAGTCATATTCAAGGTACTAATAGTGTTGGAGCTTTAATAGCATACGGTGATGAAGGATTTATTAAAAAAAGATATAGAAAATTTAATATTAAACACAAAAAAAATGAGCAAGATGACTATGGAATGATGAGAGAAGTGTTGAATAGAAGGTTTAAAAGAGCAGTTCAAGAAAAAGACAACTACCTTGCTTTTCCAGATTTGGTTGTAGTAGATGGAGGAAAAGGTCAATATTCAGTAGCTAGAGAGAGCCTTAATGAATTAGGACTTCACGACATTCCAATTATTGCAATAGCAAAAGGTAAATTTAGAAATAGTGGAAATGAAACTTTTTTTCACAATGGCAAAGAATATAAATTTACGAGAAACGACCCTACCCTATTTTTTCTTCAAAGAATTAGAGATGAGGCACATAGATTTGCCATAAGCGCTCACAGAGCAAAGAGAAAAAAAGGTATTAGCAAATCTTTATTAGATCAAATAGAAGGCATAGGAGCTATAAGAAAAAGAGCTTTATTGAACCATTTTGGATCTGTAAGATCAGTTGAGTCAGCTAGCTTAGATGAAATAAAATCTGTAGAAGGTGTTGAAGAAAAAGTAGCCAAAAAGATATATAACTTTTTTCATGAATAATTATGCTTAAAAAAATTCCAAATATATTAACCATTGGTAGAATAATAATTGTCCCCTTTTTTGTTTTAGCTTTTTATCTTCCAGGATTTTATGGTGATCTTACTGCTTTAATATTGTTTATTGTTGCATCATTTACAGACTTTCTAGATGGTATGTTGGCTAGAATGTTTGGGGTAGAGTCAAAACTGGGTGAATTGTTAGATCCTATAGCTGATAAAATCATTGTTGCTACAGCACTAATACTTTTAGTTATGGATGGAACGATCAGAAATTATGAAGTAATTGCAGCAATAATAATTCTTACAAGAGAAATTTTAATTTCAGGTTTGAGAGAATTTTTAGCAAAAGGAAAAATCAAACTTCCAGTATCTAGTCTTGCAAAACTTAAAACTGTTTTACAGATGGTATCTATAGCTCTTTTATTATCTGGAGATACAGGAAATAAAATAATTAATTTTCAAGATTATAATGCACAAACAATAGGAATTATCCTTTTGTGGTTATCAGCTGCTTTAACGCTTTTCACTGGTTATGATTATATGCGCAAGGGTATTGATCATGCTATGTCAGAAGATAGCAAAGATTAAGCTGCTTTTTTCTTTCTAACTAATGTCTGATAACTTTCATTTAAATCAATAATAGTATCACAAACTTTAAATTGATTTTCAGCAATACAAGATACTGGCGTTACCTCTGCTGCAGTTCCTGTTAAAAAACATCCAACAAAATTTGGTAATTCAGTTGGACTAATTTTTCTCTCGTGTACTTTTATATTTTTTGATTTTGCAATTCCAATTACCGTTCTTCTTGTAATTCCATCTAAAAAAGAATCTGGTATTGGAGTATGAAGTTCTCCATTTTTATCTTTAAAAAAAATATTTGCTCCAGTAGCTTCAGCAATATTCCCTTCATGATCAAGCATTAAAGAGTCGGTATAACCTTGCTTTTCTGCCTCATGTTTTGAGAGAGTACAAATCATGTAAAGACCTGATGCCTTCGTATCCCATGGTATCGTGTTAGGCGCTGGTCTCCTCCAATTTGAAATATTTAATCTTATTCCTTCAACTTTAAGTTTAGGATCAAAATATGATCCCCACTCCCAAGTTGCTATTGCAACATGAATTTTCGTGTGTTGCGCAGAAATAGCCATCATCTCACTACCTCTCCAAGCAACAGGTCTTACATACCCATTTTCTACTTTTTGTGTCGCAACAATTTTGTTTGAGGCAATATTTATTTCCTCCTCTGTATATGGAATTTCAAAACCCATTCTTTTTGCTGAATAAAAAAATCTTGATGTGTGCTCTTCTAATTTAAAAATTGAACCATCATAAACTCTCTCACCTTCAAATACACAACTAGCGTAGTGCATGCCATGGCTTAAAACATGCAGTTTAACATCAGACCAATCAACTAATTCGTTGTTGTACCATATTTTTCCAGATCTCTTGTCATAAGGTATCATGTATGAAAATTTTTTAATTTATAACTGAAAAATATCTTTGTATCTTTAATATGTCAATATAACTTACCTATTATGAAAGAACTTTTATATTTAAAAGATGAACAGCTTAAAGATCTAATTGAAAAACTATTTGTAAGCTACAGAGAAACCTTTTCTGACTCCAAAAAAATATTGGATAGATATTCAATTGGTTTAGCACACCATAAGGTAATTCATTTACTTTCAATGTATGAAGGGATCTCAATTTCAGAGCTACTTAAGAGATTAAAAGTCACAAAACAAAGCTTAAATCGTGTTCTCAAAGATTTAATTAAACTTGAAATCATTATTTTTAAAAAAGATGATCAGGACACTAGAGTAAAACATGTTTTTCTTAATGATAAGGGTAAAAAAATTTTTAATGAAATTTTTAATTTACAAAAAAAGAGAATTTATAATGCTTTATTAAATTCAAGGTCGGAAGAAGTTATAAATTTTGACAATGTACTAAGTAAAATAATCAATGGATAAGTTTATTGCACATATACTAGTGGTTGATGATGATGATGGAATTAGATCTCTTGTAAAAAAGTATTTAAATGAAAATAAATTCCTAGTTACTACTGCTGAAAATGCAGAAAATGCATCAGAGAAAATAAAAATAATTAAGTTTGATTTAATAGTTTTGGATATCATGATGCCTGGTAAAAGTGGGCTTGAATTTTTAAAAGAAAATAGAAAAAAATTAGATACACCAGTTATACTTCTGACTGCTAAAGGTGAAGCAAATGAAAGGGTTGAAGGGTTAGAGATTGGTGCTGATGATTACTTACCGAAACCATTTGAACCAAAAGAATTAATTCTAAGAATACAAAACATATTAAATAAAACTATCAAAACAGATCAGAAAAGACTTATAAAATTTGAAAATGTGAAAATTGATTTGAATAAACTTTTAATATTTAAAAATGATAAAGAATTTAAGATTAATGCAACTGAAAAGACAATTTTAGAAAAAATGATCAATAACCCAGGTAAAACATTTTCTAGGGAAGATATTGGTCAATTAATTAATCTAGATAAAGAGAGATCAATAGATGTTATTATTACTCGGCTTAGAAAAAAAATTGAAATTGATCCAAAAAATCCAAAATTTTTACAGACAATAAGAGGTGCGGGATATGTTCTTTGGATTGAGTAATTACTTAAAAAAAATATTACCAAAAAGATTATTTTATAGAGCTCTTCTTATTGTTGCTATTCCAGTTTTGGTTCTGCAACTAGTTATTACAATTGTTTTTTTTGATAGCCTTTGGATTAAAACAAACAAAGGTATGACGAGAACTTTAGTAAATGAAATTAGTACTTTTATTGAAGCTTATGGGAGTGAGCAAGAAAACAAACAAGAGTTGCTAGATCTTTTTTCTATATTTTTAGATTTAAATATAGAATTTACCAAAAACGAAAAATTAAAGAATACTGATAATGAAAGATGGTTTAGTCCTATAGATAGAACATTAAGAAGAGAGCTAAAATCTAAATTTGGATTAAATGAATACTGGTTTGATACAACAAGTTATAAAGAATTAATTGATTTAAGAATTAAATATGAAGATGGTTATTTTAAATTTTTAGTGCCTAAAGATCGAGTTGCGAGTTCTTCTGCAAGAATATTTGCACTTTGGATCACAGTACCTGCAATTATAATGGTGATCATTTCTCTAATATTTTTAAAAAATCAAACTAGACCAATCACTAACCTAGCTCGTGCGGCTGAAAGGTTTGGTAAAGGAGAAAATATTGAAGAGTTCAAACCCTCTGGAGCCCTTGAAATAAGACAAGCAGGCCATGAATTTGATAAAATGAGAAAGAGAATTGAAAGACACATAAATCAAAGAACAGAGATGTTATCTGGAATTAGTCATGATTTAAGGACACCCTTAACAAGAATGAAACTACAATTAGCTTTTATAAAAGATAAAGAAACTGTTAATAAATTAACAGAAAATATCAATGAAATGGAGAAAATGTTAAATGAATATTTACAATTCACTAGCTCATCATATGTTGAAAAAGATGAAATGTTTAATCTATCTGAATTAATTTCAGAAATTATTGAAAAATACAATAATGAAAATATTTCACAATACTTAACACCAAGAATTTACTTTAATGGCAGGAAAAATTTAATTAATAGGTGTCTAAATAATCTAATTGATAATTCACTGAAATATGCAAATAAAGTTGAAATTAGCTTAAATAAAAAAAATACAAACTTATTCATTATTATTGATGATGATGGTCCTGGAATACCAAAAAATGAGTATGAAAATGTATTTAAACCTTTCTATAAAATAGATAAGGGTCGAGCAGACTCTAAATCAAGTGTTGGTCTCGGTTTGTCAATTTCATCAGACATTATCAAATCTCATGGAGGAAATATAATGTTAGAAAAATCAAAAATGGATGGTTTAAGAGTTAAGGTTTTCTTGCCTATTTAACTTTTTTATTTTTCTTTTTTTCAAGTTTATTTATTTTATTTTCAAGATTCTCAACACGTTTTGAGAGTATTTCAAACTCATCTTTACTTGTAAGTTTCATTTTAAAAACAAACTCATCTCTTTTAGATTTTAAGATATTAAATAATTCAGTAGTTAAGTCTTTTGAAGATACTAGTCCCTGCTCTATTAATTTAGCAAACTTATCAATTATAAATTTAGAATTTTTCATATTTAAGATATACATTATAAGTATTATTAAAAATGTTCATTAATAATTTTGACCCAGTAGCCTTAGAAATATTTTCTTTAGAAATTAGGTGGTATTCTTTAGCTTATATATTTGGAATTATATTAGGCTGGATACTCGCTAAAAAATTATTTATCCAAGACATAGATGTTAAAAATAAATTTGATGATTATTTAGCTTATTTAATTATAGGAATAATTTTAGGAGGAAGACTTGGTTATATTTTTATTTATAATTTAAGTTTTTATATAAATAATCCATTAGATATATTTAAAATTTGGCAAGGAGGAATGTCCTTCCATGGTGGTTTAATTGGAGTTATTTTTGCATCTATATTTTTCGCTAAAAAAAATAATCAAAACCCATTCTTATATTTGGATATTGTCGCTTTAGTAGCTCCAGTCGGATTATTTTTTGGACGAATAGCAAACTTTATAAATTCAGAATTGTATGGAACTATAACTAATGTACCCTGGGCAGTAATATTTGTTCAGGTAGATAATCTTCCTAGGCATCCCTCGCAATTATATGAAGCACTATTAGAAGGTTTATTTTTATTTTCTTTATTAATTTATTTTAAAAACAAATTTTCAAATAAACCTGGTGTAATTTCAGGATTATTTTTAATAATTTACTCAATCTTTAGATTTATTGTTGAATTTTATAGAGTACCAGATGAACAGCTAGGTTATATATTTTTAAACTTAACGATGGGGCAAGTAGTAAGTTTAATATTTATATTATCAGGGGTAATCTTATTTTATTTAAAATATGAAACTCGCTAAAACAAATAATTTACCATTAGATCAATTTATAAATTTTGCTCTTTACGATAAGGATAAAGGTTTTTATATGAAAAAGAATCCTTTTGGTGAAGATGGAGACTTTATTACTGCTCCCAATATCACAAGATTATTTTCAGAGATTATTGCAATTTGGACAATTACTTTTTGGGAAAGTATAGGCTCTCCGAAAAAATTTAATTTGCTAGAACTGGGAGCTGGAAATGGCGAAATGATGAAAGTCATAGATGAGACACTTATAAATTTTCCCGAATGTTACAATGCCTGCGGTTTTGTAATTCATGAAAAAAGTGATTTTTTAATAAATGAACAAAAAAAAAATTTGAATTCTAAAAAATTTTCGTGGTTAAAAGACATTGAAAAAATAAACTCTAAACCAACAATTTTTTTGGCTAATGAATTCTTTGATGCCATACCAATCAAACAATTTTTCAAAAAAAAAGATGGTTGGTTTGAAAGATTTGTGAATTTGAATGATCCAAAAAAAGCTGAGTTTAAAGAAAAAAAAATTGATATAGAAAAAATTGAAAAACATCTAAATTTCGAAATATCTAAAGATCAGAACGTCATAGAATATTCACCAGATACATTTAAATATTTAAGAACAATCTGCGATTTAATACAAAAAAATGATGGGGGAATGTTAGTTATTGATTATGGTTATTCAGACAGTAAGATGCATGAAACTCTTCAGGCAGTAAATAATCACAAATATTCTAACATTTTAGAAAATATTGGAGATTCTGATATTACTTACAATATAAACTTTCATTCTTTTGAGAAATTTATAAATCAGTTTAAAGAAATTAATTCAATTTTTACAAATCAAAAAAAATTTTTAACAAGTATGGGTATTCTTCAAAGAGCTGAAATAATCAGCAAAAATATAGCATTTTCTAAAAAAGCAGATTTATTTTACCGGGTAAGACGTTTGATAGATGAAAAGCAAATGGGTGAATTGTTCAAAGTCATGCTTGTAAAAAATAAGAGAAATAAATTTAAAACAGGTTTTCAAAATTGATAAAATCAAACAAACTCTCGAAAATTAAAATAATTAAACATGGTTTTTTTAATAAAACTGGTGGTAAATCAAAAACAATCTATAAGAGTTTAAACTGTGGTCCTGGTTCTAAAGATAATCCGTCAGATGTTAAAAAAAATTTACAAATAGTTAAAAAAAAAATAAAAAGCTCCGCTAAAAATATTTTTTTACTTCACCAAATACATAGTAATAAGTTTGTTTTTATTAACAAAAGAATTAATTCTAAATCAAAACCAAAAGCAGATGCAGTAATTACAAATCAAAAAAATATACCAATTGGTGTTTTAACTGCTGATTGTGTGCCGATTTTAATCTGCGATGAAAGAACAAAATTAGTTGCAGCAATTCATGCAGGGTGGAAAGGAGCATATAAGGATATAATTAGTAAGGTAATCAAATTTATGATCAAAAAAGGATCTAGTCCTAAAAATATTACTGCAGCTATCGGACCTTCTATCTCGGCTAAAAATTATGAAGTCAAAGAAGATTTTAAAAGAAAATTTATTAAAAAGGATAAAAAAAATAATAAATTTTTTAAAATTAAGTACAAAAAGCTTTATTTTGATTTACCTAAATATGTAAAATCATGTCTTTTAAAGAATAAAGTTAAAAATATTGAGTCTATGAATATTGATACATTTGATATTAATAATAATTTTTTTAGTGCGAGAAGAGCGTTAAGACTAAATCATGATGATTATGGTAGAAATATTTCAATAATTATGCTTAATTAGGATTTTTTAATGAAATTATTATCCGGAAATAGCAATAAACCTTTAAGCAAGAGTATTGCAAAATATCTTAAATCTAAATTGGTAAATTCTAGTATAAGAAAATTTTCAGATGGTGAGATCTATGTTGAAATAAATGAAAATATTAGAGGAAATAGTATATTTATAATTCAATCTGTATCTTCACCTGCTAATGATAATTTAATGGAACTTTTGTTGTGCATTGATGCACTCAAAAGATCATCTGCAAAAAATATAACTGCTGTAATTCCATACTTTGGTTATGCAAGACAGGATAGAAAAGTAGTACCTAGAACATCTATATCTGCAAAATTAGTATCAAACTTAATAACAAAAGCAGGAGCTGATAGAGTTGTCACTGTAGATTTGCATGCGGGTCAAATTCAAGGTTTCTTCGATATTCCAGTAGATAACTTGTTTGCAACTCCTATTTTTGCGAGACATGTAAAAAAAAAGATTAAAAGTAAAAATCTAATTTGTGTTGCTCCAGATGTTGGTGGTACTGAAAGAGCTAGGGCACTTGGTAAAATTTTAAATGTTGGATTGGCTATTGTGGATAAAAGAAGACCAAAACCTGGTCAATCTCAAGTAATGAAAATTGTTGGAGATGTAAAAGGAAAAACTTGCATTATTGTTGATGATATAATCGATTCAGGTGGAACAATAGTAAATGCAGCAAAAGCTCTTAAAGATCGGGGTGCTAAAGAGGTTTATGTTTATATAACTCACGGTGTACTTAGTGGAGAGGCTGTAAAAAAAATTAAAAATTCCGTAATTAAAAATTTAGTAATTACTGATACAATCGATAACATTAATAGAGTTAAAGGTGCAAAAAACATCGAGGTTCTATCAATTTCAAGCCTAATGGGTGAAGCAATTAAAAGAATATCAAATTCAACCTCGGTATCGGATTTATTCAAATAAATACCTTGAGTTATTAAGTAACTTGAGCTAAAAACCTTTGTTTTTATGAATTCATTAGACGCTAATATCAGAAATACTAAAACTAAAGGTGATGTAAATTCACTTAGAAATAATGGTAATGTGCCTGCTATCGTATATGGAGGTGAAGCACAAAATGAAAAAATTTCGATATCAAAAAAAATACTTAAGTCACTAATTGAAAATGAAAACTTTTTATCAAGTATCATTAATTTAAATATTGATGGTAAACCTCAAAAAGTTCTACCAAGAGAAATAAAATATGACATTATTTCAGATGAACCGATTCATGTAGACTTTCTAAGAGTTGTTGCAGGTGTAAAGATAAGAATAGAGGTACCAGTAAAATTTTTAAATCATGAGAAATCTCCTGGGTTAAAAAGAGGGGGAGTTTTAAATATAGTGAGAAGAAAAGTTGAATTAAAATGTCCAAGCGAAAAGATTCCTGAAAATCTTGTGATTGATCTCGAAGGAGTAGATATTGGAGAGAGTTTTAAAATTTCCTCAATAAATCTTGATAGTGACGTTACTCCTACTATTCAAGGAAGAGACTTTGTAATTGCAACACTAGCAGCTCCAACTGTTATGAAAGAACCTGAAAAACCTGCAGAAGCTGAGGCAGCCGAAGGAGAAGAGGGAGCTGAAGGCACTGAACCAGCAGCAGCAGAAGGTGGTGATAAACCAGCAGCTGAAGGTGATAAGAAAGAAGGTGAAGATAAAAAACCTGCTGAAGAGAAAAAATAAGTAATTTAAATTTGAATTTTATCCTCCAATATTAATATTTTATGCTTCTACTTGTAGGATTAGGCAATCCAACCCCAGACAGTGAAAACAACAGACATAATATTGGTTTCAAAATTATCGATGCAATTAATAAAAAGTTTGGTCTTTCAAAACAAAAACCAAAATTTAAAGGACTTCTTACAACTGGAAATATTGGTGACCAAAAAGTTTATGCAATAAAACCTTTAACTTTTATGAATAATTCTGGAATTTGTATAAGAGAATTAATTGAATATTTTAAAATAGACGCAGAAGACGTAATTGTTTTTCATGATGATCTAGATGTGGAGTTTGGGAAAATAAAAACAAAATTTAGTGGATCTAGTGCGGGTCACAATGGTATTGCATCTATAGATAAATTTATCGGTAAAGATTATTCAAGAGTACGAATAGGAATTGGTAAACCTAAAGATAATATGGAAGTTAGTGATTTTGTTCTCCAAAATTTTGATGAAGATGAAATACCTGGATTAGAAAAAATTACAAACAACATTACAGACTCTATTTCAATTCTAATCGACAAAAAATTAGATTTATTCTCAAGCACTGTAAACAATAAATAATGAGTTTTAAATGTGGTATTGTTGGTTTGCCTAATGTGGGTAAATCTACCCTATTCAATGCTCTTACAAACTCAAGCAAAGCTCAAGCTGCAAATTTTCCCTTTTGTACAATAGATCCTAATGTGGGAGTAGTGCTTGTTCCAGATGAAAGATTGATAAAATTATCAGAAGTTTCAAAATCAAAAAAAACAATTAATACAACTATTTCATTTGTAGATATAGCCGGTCTTGTGAAAGGGGCATCTAAAGGCGAAGGCTTAGGAAATAAATTTTTATCCCATATAAGAGAAGTTGATGCAGTTATTCATATGATTAGATGCTTTGACTCAGACGATATTCAAAACGTTAATCCAGACGTTGATCCTATAAGAGATCTTGAGATCATTGAAACTGAGATGATGTTGGCTGACCTAGAGTCTATCCAAAAAAGACTTGAAAAAAATAATAAGAAAAATGTAGATGAAGATCAACTTAAGATTTTAGAGATTGCATTAGACTGCATTAATAACGATAAAGATATATCAATATTAAAATCTGAATTTGATACAAAACAACTTAATCAAAGTGGCTTGTTATCAATTAAACCAAAAATTTTTGTTTGCAATGTAGATGAACAAAGCGTCCAAAATGGAAATAAATATACTGAAAAATTCATCGAAAAATTTGAAAAAGATAACACTCTGATAATTTCTGCAGACATAGAAAACCAAATAAATGGGTTGGCAGAAGATGAAAAAAAAAATTATATGGATATGATTGGTTTAAAAGAAACAGGTCTGAATATGTTAATTCAAAAGGGTTATAAAATATTAGAACTTGATACGTATTTTACATCTGGACCTGAAGAAACAAGAGCTTGGACTATACAAAAAAATTGCACTGCCCCTAAAGCAGCAGGCGAAATTCATACTGATTTTGAAAAAGGTTTTATTAGAGCTGAAACTATATCTTATGAAGATTTCATAGCTAATGATGGATGGGTAAATTCAAAAGCTAATGGAAAAATGAGATTAGAAGGTAAAGATTATATTGTGAAAGATGGAGATGTATTAAACTTCAGATTCAATACGTGACCATAACTTTTTCATGCTGAAGTAAACTAATATTGTCAGAATAATCAAATACACAATTGCTTTAAAGCCCATTTGATGTCGAGCTTCTAAATGAGGTTCAGCAGACCACATTAAAAAGGTCGTTACATCTTTTGACATTTGTTCAATAGTAGCTTTAGTTCCATCACCATACTCTACTAATCCATCTGATAATGGAGCGGCCATTCTGATTTTATTACCATACATATATTTGTTGTAATAAACTCCATCATCTAAAGATACATTGCTAGGGGCTTCTTCATATCCTTGTAATAAAGAATAGATATAGTCAACACCACCTCCTCTTGCTTTTACCAAAACAGACATGTCAGGAGGATACGCACCACCATTTGCAGCTTGAGCTGCTTTTACATTATCGTATGGCATTACAAATTTATCAGATAATTTACCTGGCCTTGTAAACATTTCACCATCAGAATTTGGGCCATCAGTTACTTCAAATGAGGCTGCTATAGCTTTGGCTTGAACTTCAGAGAATTCTGGCCCACCTGGCTCTGCTAAATTTCTATAACTTAAATACTTCATTGAATGACATGAAGCACATACTTCAGTATAAACTTGATAACCTCTTTGAAGAGAAGCTCTATCAAATTTTCCAAATAAACCTTTAAAGCTCCAATCAGTTTTTAAATATTCTACTTTTTCAGCAGCAAAAGAATATGAATTTGAAGCAATAATTATGATTATTATAGAAAATAATTTAAATAAACTTTTCACCTTATTCTATTTTACTTTCTTTATTTCTGGCGGCAGCTAAATTTGGTGAACCGCCGAGAACGGGTTCAGTAATACTTAAAGGCACTGGTAAAGTTTTTTCTTTAAACCCTAAAACAGGAAGAATAACTAAAAAATGTAAAAAGTAATACGCCGTCGCGACTCGTGCTATCAACAAGTAAAGTCCTTCAGCTGGCATCGCACCCACATAACCAAGTATCAAAACATCTGCAACTAATATCCAGTAAAATTGTTTATATAAAGGTCTAAATACTGCTGATCTTATTTTTGAAGTATCTAACCAAGGTAAAACTGCTAAGATTAATATTGCAGATAACATAGCCACAACTCCTAGTAATTTATCAGGAACTGATCTTAATATTGCGTAAAACGGTAACAGATACCATTCAGGAACAATGTGTGCAGGTGTTACCATTGGGTTGGCCTCTATATAATTGTCTGCATGTCCTAAAATATTTGGTGCGTAGAATACAAAGAAAGCAAACACAATCATGAACATTAATAAAGCAAAACCATCTTTAATTACAATGTAGGGATGGAAAGGCACTGTGTCTTTAGATGGTTTTTTTATATCTATTCCAACTGGATTATTATTACCAGGAACGTGTAAAGCCCATATATGTAAAACAACTAATCCTAAAATTAAAAATGGAATCAAATAATGCAAAGTAAAAAATCTTGTTAACGTAGGGTTGTCAACTGAATAACCTCCCCATAACCAAGTAACTATTCCCTCTCCTACCAGAGGAATAGCGCTAAATAAATTTGTAATAACTGTTGCTCCCCAAAAACTCATTTGACCCCATGGCAAGACGTAACCCATAAAAGCTGCAGCCATCATTAATAAATAAATTATTATTCCTAAAATCCATATTATTTCTCTTGGAGATTTATAAGACCCGTAGAATAATGATCTAAATATATGAATATAGACCGCTAGGAAAAACATTGAAGCGCCGTTTGCATGAATATATCTGATTAACCATCCATAGTTAACATCACGCATGATATGCTCTACACTTTCAAAAGCCATATCAGCATGAGCAATATAATGCATTGCAAGAGTTAATCCTGTTACAATTTGAGTAATTAAACAGAAAGTTAAAATTCCACCAAACGTCCACCAATAGTTTAAATTTTTAGGAGTTGGGTAATCTGTTAAATGATTTGCAAGAGTTAATAGTGGCAATCGATCATTAAACCATTGTCCTACTTTCGATTTTGGTCTGTAATCATGGTCACTCATTTTTCTTTATCCAATTTTAATTGTATTTGCGTTTACAAATTCGTATTTAGGCACTTCCATATTCCAAGGTGCTGGTCCTTTTCTAATTCTTCCAGAAGTATCATAATGAGATCCATGACATGGACAGAACCAACCATTATAATCACCTTTATCATTTAGAGGTACACATCCAAGGTGGGTGCATACACCTAACATAACAAGCCACTCGGGGTTTTTTGCTCTATCTTCATCTTTTTCAGGATGAATTAAATCCTCCATCTTCACAGATCTTGCTTCATCAATTTCTTCTTGAGTTCTTCTTCTTATAAATACTGGTTTACCTCTCCATAAAACAGTCAATGTATTTCCAGGTGTTAATGAACTTACATCAACCTCTGTACTAGCCAATGCTTTAACAGAAGCATCTGGATTCATTTGATCTATCATTGGCCAGACTACTGCAGCGGCACCAACAGCTCCCACAGCTGAGGTAGCTGTAAATAAAAAATCTCTTCTTTTTGTTTTTTTTTCAGACACTTTTTGTAGCTTTAATTATTATCTCTTTTTGATTTAAAATAGTTAATATACGAATTCATATAATATAAAATAATTATTTTACTACTGAAAGAATGACACATAATTCAACAATTTTAGGACCCAGAATAGCTTTGTACGAGCCTGATATACCTCAGAATACTGCTGCAATCATTAGAACTTGTGCTTGTTTGGGTGCTAAATTAGAAATAATTGAACCATGTGGCTTTCTATTATCAGACAAACGCTTTAAAAGAGTGGTTCTGGACTATATGGACTATAGTCAAATAGAGTTTTATCAAAGTTCTGAAAAATTTTTTGAGGCAAAGAAGAAACAGAGAGTAATATTAATGACAACTAAGGGCTCAATAAATTATACTAAATTTAAATTTAAGCCTGATGATACTATTTTGTTTGGAAGAGAAAGTGCTGGAGTACCTGAAAAGGTTCATAAAATAATTAAAAATCGTTTAAAAATACCAATGAATAACCAAGTAAGATCTCTTAATATTGCATCTTCTGTTGCCATTGTTTTGGCAGAAAGTTTGCGTCAAATAGAATTAATATAAAATGGATATTTCAATTAAAAAAGACTTAGCGAGTAATTGGTTTAAGCTACTACAAAATGCAATATGCGATGACATTTTAAAAATTGAAAAGAGCAAATTAAATTTTCAATCAACTTCTTGGAAAAGAAGCAGTACAAAAGATGAGGGAGGTGGCGAATATAGAATCCTTAAAAATGGAAAAATTTTTGAAAAAGTAGGAGTAAATTTTTCAAAAGTTTATGGAAAATTTCCTAAGCAATTTCAAAAAAATATACCGGGCGCAAGTAAGGATCCTAGATTTTGGGCATCTGGGATATCTATAGTTATGCATATGCAAAATCCTCATATTCCTGCAATGCATTTTAATACAAGATTTATTTGTACAACAAAGAATTGGTTTGGTGGAGGAATGGATGTAACCCCAGCAATAAAAGATGAAAAAGAGAAGAAAAATTTTCATAAAATATTAAAAGCAATGTGCGATAGACATAATAAAAATTATTATAAAAAATATAAAAAGTGGTGTGATGAATACTTTTATCTACCTCACAGGAAAGAGGCAAGAGGAATAGGTGGAATCTTTTTTGACTATAAAAATGATAATTTTGAAAATAACTTTAAATTTGTCAGAGATGTTGGTGTTACATTTCAAATGCTATTTAATGAAATGATTAAAAAAAAAATAAAAAGAAAATGGACTTTAAAAGATAAAGAGTTTCAGTATATTAAAAGAGGTCGATACGCAGAATTTAATTTGCTCTATGATAGAGGAACAAGATTTGGGCTACAAACTGGTGGTAATGTTGAAGGAATTTTGATGTCATTACCTCCGATTGCAAAATGGAAATAAAAAAATGGATAAAGAGCCAATAACATTAAACGGATTAAATAAACTAAAGGAAGAATTAGTTTTTTTAAAAGAAAAAAAAAGACCTGAAATAGTAGCTGCAATTGCTGAAGCAAGATCCCATGGAGACCTTAAAGAAAATGCTGAATATCATGCGGCTAAAGAAGAACAATCTCATAACGAGGGACGAATAACAGAAATTAACGATATTATTGCAAGAGCAAATGTTATCGATGTTACGAAACTAAACAATGAAGGAAAAGTGATTTTTGGATCTACAGTTTATTTAGAAGATTTAGATACTGGTGAAAAAATTAATTATAAAATTGTCGGAAGAGATGAAGCAGATTTAAAACAAAAACTAATTTTCTTTCAATCACCAATTGGTAAAGGTTTGATTGGAAAGAATAAAAGTGATTTAGTTGAAATAAATACACCCTCTGGTATAAAAAATTTTGAAATTAAAGACGTTAAATATATTTAACTTTTAACTATTTGCTGTACTTGCTTATCTGAAATTTGAAATCCGTTTTGAACCCAAGTTTTTTCGATTTTTTTTAATTTATTACCTAAAGTTTTACCCTCAGGAATTTGAAATTTAGACATTAGTAGATCGGCCCCAATTGGCAAAGTTGGAATTACTTTCTCTTTATAAGTATCTAATAGTTTGATTAGTTTTTTCTCTACTTTGTTTGAGGTAAAAATTTTAAAATTAATTATATCTATTACAGCTTGTCGCCCATTAAAATAAAAAAATTTATTCAAATTTTTCTCTGTAAAGTTGTTTAGAGTTACACTTTCTCTATAAAAAAGATCTATAAATTTTAGTCTTTTCTTATCTTTGTTAGATATTTTAAATTTATAAAGAAAATAGTCAGCGTTATCAGTCCCATCAATCACTAAAAGGGCAATTAAGAATATAAAGTCAATTTTTAAAAAATTCTCTGTAGCATAAGAATTTTGTTTTTTAAAATTTTTAATATTCTTTAATTGAGGAAAAATTATTTCTATTAGTTCTGAACTTTCTTTATCTTTAAATAGTTTTAATAATCCATTTGAACTCGTTATTTTTTTTAGTTCATCAATTAACCTTTCAGATGATATATTTGAAATTCCATCAATATTTTTTTTTATATTTTTTATTATTTCTGGCTGGTGCTTATGATTTGAGTAATTTAAATAAAATCTTAAATATCTTAAGATACGTAAATAATCCTCTTGAATTCTTTTTTCCACATTACCAATAAAATTAATTGAACCCTCCTCCAAATCTTTTTTACCGTTAAATGGATCAAATAAATTACCATCGCCATCTGCATAAATTGAATTAATAGTAAAATCCCTTCTAGAAGCATCTTCCTTCCAATCTAAAGAGAATTCTACTTCAGCATGTCTTCCATCAGTTGAGATGTCCTTCCTTAAAGAAGTAATTTCATATTTATATTCATCAATTATTGCAGTTATAGTTCCATGTTCAATTCCTGTTTGGTAATAACTTATTTGTTTGTTTTTAAGAGCTTCACAAACTTCCAGAGGTGTTAAATTTGTTGCTAGGTCAATATCATCTACATTTTCTTTTTTTATCACTTTTCTTACACACCCACCCACATATCTAATTTCACTTTTCTCTGAAAAATTATTAATTGCTTCAAAAATTTTATTTGCGGGTGTTGTTAAAGTAATTTGTTTTAAATTTTGACTGATATAATCAAGATTTTTTGATCGGGAAAAAAATTTATCTAAAAAATTTTTCATAAATGGCTGGGGCGCTAGGATTCGAACCTAGGATGCAGGTACCAAAAACCCGTGCCTTACCGCTTGGCTACGCCCCAATACTAGCTTCCTATAACATAAAAATATAAAATTCATATAGTTTTTGCTGTAACACACCAATAATTTTTATATTTTCTTTTAAATTTAGCTTTTGCCAATTTACAACTCTTTAATGAATTATAATAGGCAACAATTGTTGATCCTGAACCAGTCATTCTTACAAATAATGGATTATTGATACTTTCTAAAAACAACTTTATTTTTTTTAGTTTTGGATATTTTTTGAGTGCTATTGTTTCAAGGGAATTTTGTTGATTAATCAAATATTTTACTCCAAACATGTTTTTTTTAGGTTTGTTATATTTTGATTTTGTATACTTTCGAACAGCAGAGTATATTTTTTTAGTTGAGCACCCAAAATCAGGCTTTACTAAAGTAGAGTAATATTTTGGAGTATTATAAATCTTTTTAATTCTACCACCTGTTGACAACACACAGCTGGATGAAATGGTACCTAGGATTACATCAGAACCAACCAAGTCACAGATACTTCGAGTTTTTTGATGATTAGGATTAATAATTTTTTTTTTAACGAGATAATTAAATACACTAGCTGCATTCATCGATCCCCCACCCAGCCCAGCTCCTTGAGGGATTAATTTTTTAATTTTAACTTTGAATTTTTTATTTTTTAATAAATTTTCTTTATCTAGTATTTGAAATAATTTTTGAACAGTATTTTTTTTTCCAATATTTTTAGAAAACTTTCCATAAAAAGAAATATGATGTTTTTTTCCATTATGTTGATTTATCGAAATAACATCATGTAAATCTATGAAACCAATTATACTTTCAATTTTATGTAAAACCTTTTTTTTTCCAGTGATATTCAGAGCTAAATTTAACTTTGCATTAGATTTGATATTATTAATTTTCATTTAGGAATTTTTAAGACCCTCAATTACTTTAACATTGATTTTTTCTCTCATGTCGTCTTCGGTGTCATCAAAAGTTAACACGTTGTTCCAAAAATATCTTGCTTGAATTTTTCGATTTAATTTCCATAAAATATCTCCATAATGATCATTCACAATTGGGTCATCTGGCATTAACTCTACAGCTCTTTTTAAATACTTTTCTGCTTCTACATAATTCTCTATTAAAAAATAAGCCCATCCAATTGAATCAATAATATATGGATCATTGCTTTTTAAATCATATGCTGTTTTCAACATATCCATTGCTTCATTAATTTTATAATCACGCTCTAACCAAGAGTAAGCAAGGTAATTTAAAATATATGCATCACTAGGATCAATTTTAAGCGCATGCAGTAGATCTTCATCTGACTTTTCATAATTGCCCATTCTTTCATAACTACCGCCTCTCCGATATAATACGTCTGATTTAATAAGTGAATTGTCATCCAGTGTTAAAATAATTTCCGTATAACGATCTATTGCCTTTTCATAATTTTTAGAATTTTTATAAAAATTGGCTAAATCAAAAATCATTTTTATATTTGGATTTTCAATTTTATTAAATTTTGAATCTATGTATTTAATTCCATTTTCATAATCCTGCTCTTGAACTATTATTTGAGCTTCTTTTTTTAATCTAAACCAATAATAAAATTCATCTTTTTTTTTAAAGTTTTTTAAAATTCTTTGTACTTTATCAAATTCATCATTAAGATAAAAATTTTCTGCGACCAATGACAAATTAAATTCAAACTTAGGATTTAAATAATTTGACAAATTTAAATAAAAATTTGATTTTTCAAAATTATCCTGAGAAGAATAAAGATTAGAGATTAAAAATAAAAACTCACTTACAAGATCATTATGATCTTTGCATGAAAAAATTTTTCCAAAATCATCGAATTTTTCTTTGTCTACCCAACTTTTGCTTTGTGAAAGTAAAAGTGTTGAATTTATATAATCAATTTGTTCAACAACTAATCTTGCTTCATTTAATTTGTTGTTATCAATTAAATAATTAAGATAAAAGAAAATGTATCTTGAATAATCACCTTGTTGATTATTTATTAAATTAAGAAAAAATGACGAAGTTCTCTTATCTTCAATATAACATCTTTGGAATGTCTCAGCTATAAGAGATAAGTTGCCAAAATTTTTTTTGTTATCTAATATTTTTTTATTTTTAAATGTATAAATGTACTGTTTTAGAGTTTCAAATATAACTAGGTTTATCCTATCTTCATCTTGAAATTTTAAACTTTGTGTTAAATATTCATCAGCTTTTTTAAAGTTATTTTTCTTTAAACTGTCAATTATTAAAATTATATACGCGTCGTAAAAATCTGAGTTAGATTTGTTTGCGTTGTTATTTAATACATTAATTGCTTGAGGCACTTTGTTATCTAAAACTAAAGATTTAACATATCTTTTTAAATAACTGTCATGTTTATTAATTAATACTTTGGTTAAGTTAAAAAATTTTAAAGCTTCAGAATTATATCGATTTTCAAATGCAACAATTCCAGAAAAATAATTTGATAAATCTCTTGAGTTGAAATCATTAAAAGTAGCACTTTTAGAATACAAAGGTGTCTGATAAGATATAAATATTAATAGAACTAATTTTAGAAATTTTAGGATCATATAACCATACTATGACTAAAAAAGTGATAAATCAAAATACCAAATTAAACCAAGAACTAATAAATACAATTGAGCCAAAATTTATATTCGCTGATAAGCCAATAAATAGATTTAATGTTTTAGAAACGAACAATAGCACCCTACAAACCAATAAAGAAGAATTACTAAAAAATTTAAAAGATCAAATAAATTCAATTGAAAATTGTAAATTGAAAGAAAATTCAAATAAAATTATTTTAGGTGAGGGAAATATAAATAGTCCTTTAATGTTAATTGGAGAGTCTCCTGGGACTGAAGAAGAAAAATTGGGTGTCCCATTTAGAGGTGAAGTGGGTGAACTTCTTAACAAAATGCTTAAAGCCATCAATATTAAGAGACAAAATATTTACACTAGTTATGCTATCAATTTTAGACCACCTGATGACAGAAAACCAAACTCAACCGAAATTAAAAGGTACTCAGTATTTTTGAAAGAACATATATCGATTATAAACCCAAAGATTATTGTTTTAATGGGTAGTTCAGCAATGGAGGCTGTAACAGGAATAAGCGAAAAAATAACTGCTGAAAGAGGACATTGGAAGGAAGTTATTTTAAAAAACAAAACATTCCCTTTGATGATAACTTTTAATCCATCTTATTTAATCCGTTTTCCAGAAAATAAAAAATACTCTTGGGAAGATTTAAAGAAAATTAGAGATAAAATTACAGATCTGAAGTTAAAAATTTAATGAAGATAATTGCTGGGGTTGATGAGGTTGGTAGAGGAAGTTTAATTGGGCCTGTTTATGCTTCAGCAGTAATTTTAAAAAATTCAATTAATCCAAAGTTATTAAAAGATTCAAAATCATTAAGTAAAAAAGAGAGAGAGTTTCTGTGTACATATATAAAAAAAAATTCTACTTGGTCCATAGGCAAAGCTTCAGTCAAAGAAATAGAAAGTCTGAATATACTACAAGCAAGTTTGTTGGCTATGAAAAGAGCCATCAAAAAACTTAAGAAAAAACCAACACACGTTCTGATAGATGGAAACAAAACTCCTGAATTAGAAAATTATAATTTAAAATCAGTCATTAAAGGAGATAAAAAAATCCCGTCTATTTCGGCAGCTTCTATAATTGCAAAAGTATCAAGGGATAGGTTTATAACCACCTTATCGAAAAAAAATAAAGGTTATGATTGGGATAAAAACTTTGGTTACGGAACAAAACAGCACTTAAAAGCTTTGAAAAAATTAGGTATTACCAAACATCATAGAAAAACTTTTTCACCAATATCTAAAAAAAATTAACACTACATCTAGTTACCTTCTAATTTAGAAACACTAATCGAATCCAAATTTTTCAATCTCAGGTTGACCGTAGAATCTATTTGGAGTCTAATTAATTTTTACAAATGAAAACTAATTTCAAAAATAAAATAATTAATGGAGATAGTCTCGAAGAAATAAAAAAAATTCCACGTGAAACTTTTGATTTAATTTTTGCTGATCCTCCTTACAACTTACAATTAAAAAGTGAATTAACTAGACCGGATAGATCAAAGGTTAGTGCGGTAAATGATAAGTGGGATCAATTTGAAAATTTTAAAAAATATGATGATTTCACTTATGAATGGCTTAGTGAATGTAAAAGAATTTTAAAAAAAGATGGAGCAATTTGGGTTATAGGAAGCTACCATAATATTTTTAGAGTTGGCACGGCAATCCAAAATTTAGGTTTCTGGATTTTAAACGATGTCATTTGGAATAAAAACAATCCAATGCCAAACTTTAGAGGGACACGTTTTACTAACGCTCATGAAACTTTAATATGGGCTTCTAAAAGTGAAAAATCAAAATACACATTCAATTATCAATCTTTAAAATGCTTAAATGATGATTTGCAAATGAGGTCTAATTGGGATCTTCCAATATGCAATGGTTCTGAAAGACTTAAAAAGAATGGAAAAAAAATTCACTCTACACAAAAACCAGAAGCACTATTACATAGAATTTTACTAGCTACATCTAATAAAAATGACTTTATACTTGATCCTTTTTTAGGATCAGGAACAACAGCTACAGTAGCAAAAAAACTGGGAAGAAATTATTTTGGAATAGAGAAAGAAAAAAATTATTTTAAAGCTGCTGAGCAACGCTTAAAGACTACAAAGCCTATTGAAGACGATTTGTTAGATACGCTAAAAAATAATAGATCAAAACCAAGAATTCCTTTTGGTTCATTAGTTGAACTTGGAATAATTAAACCTGGAACTAATATTTTTGATAATAAGAAAAAAATAACAGCCAGAATTATGGCCGATGGTAGTATAAAACATAATCAAGCAGAGGGTTCTATACACAAAGTAGCAGCTACTATTTTAGGAGCTGAAAGTTGTAATGGATGGACTTATTGGCACTGTGATATAAATGGACGAACTTATCCGATTGATTATCTAAGACAAAGATTAATTTCCAAAAATTAACTTTTATAAATTTTACCCAAATAGCTCTGTAAAAATTTTTTATTATTAGTTAACAGTCTTAAAAAAATATTTCTAAATTTAGTCATAATTGGATTTGATAAATGGAAGGCAAATTGATTAAAATTAGATCTGCTATTAATCATTTTTACTCTCTTTAATCTGATATCATAATAATTATTATTATTTATTAAACATTCGTATAATTCATTAGCTCCCTCAATTGATTGGGAGGCTCCCTGCGCAAATGAAGGAGAAAAAGCAAAAAATGCATCTCCAATAAGGAATATATTTTTTGGAGGATTATATAAATTTTTACTTACAAATATTGGAAATAATTTAATATTTTGAAGATTTTCGAAAAAACTTTGTGAAACTTTTTGAGATAATTTAAATTTAATATTTTTTATAAAAGAACTCTCTGTAAAAAGATTATGGTTCTCTTGCTCATTTGAATTTAATTTATGTTTTATAATGCCAATAAAATTAAAATTTTTATCATTATTAATTGGATAAACAACATAATGAAAATTTGGTCCTAAAAACAAAGAAATATTTTCTTCATTTATATTTTGCAGATTTTCTCTCGATATACTGCCCCTAATAGCAATCGTTTCATTGTAAATTGGTTTTGATTTGTTGGTTGAAATTAATAACTTTCCCTTAGAAAACACACCATCTGAAATAATTAAATAGTCACAAGTTATTTTACTTTTATCAAATATTAACTTTATTGAATCTTTATCATAATCAATCTGTTCAATACTGTGATTATATTTAATTAAATCTTCGTCTAGTTGTTTTTTTAAAAATTGAAGTAATTTTGATCTTTTCAATGTTGTATATTTACAATCCTCAGAATTAAATTTTGAAATGTCTAAGTCACAAATTTTTTTTGAATTTTTAATTTCATAAAAATCAATTTTTTTTGGATTAAATTTTTCCTCTTCAGTGAGAGAATTAAAGCCCATTTTATTTAAAAGTTTTACACTATTTACTGACAACTGAATTCCATAGCCTTCATCTATTTCTAATGAATTCCTTTTTTCATAAATCGTAACCTGATAATCCTTATGGTCTTTGAATAAATTGGCAATATACAAACCAGAAATTCCAGCACCAATTATTGCTATTTTTTTCATTTATGACTTTCTAAAAATTTTACAATCTTTTTTGTAAATGTTGGTAGTGTATAATTTTGAAGCTTTGTTGGATCAATCCAATAATTATTTTTATTTAAATTATATTTATTTTTAAATTCGATTTTAATATTCATACTCATATTAGACATTTTAAAATTCAAATCTTTATCAAAATTTTTAGGATTATTTACTTCCTCCATTGGGAAGATATTAAAATTTTTCAAAAAATTAAATTTGTTATTTCTGATTAATAAATAATGATTATTTTTCTTATAAACATTTAGCTTGTAAAAAGTTTCCTTATCTTTTTTTTTAAATTTTACTAAATCAAAATTTTTATTTTTAAATGATTTACATTTTTTTACTAATGGACAGTTCTTACAATTAGGATTAACAGGTTTACAAATTAGTGCTCCTAATTCCATTAAAGCTTGAGCATAATCACTAGACCTTTTGATAGATGTTCCAAAAATTTTTTTCTTCTCGTGTAGATTTTCTTTTTTTATTTGATCTTGTTTTTTTAAAAATAAGTATCTCTTTAAAACTCTTTCAATATTACCATCTAGAGGAATTAATGGTTCATTGAATGCAATTGCAGAAATTGCACTAGCTGTATAATCTCCAACACCGGGAAGAGACTTTAAGTCTTCAAAATTTCTAGGTATTTTTTTGTTAAAATTTTTAACAACTATTTGAGCTGTTTTTTTTAAATTTCTTGCCCTTGAATAGTATCCAAGACCCTCCCAAAGTTTAATTAATTTTCTATCATCATATTTAGATAGTTTTTCTATTGTAGGAATATTTTTTATAAATCTGTTAAAGTAAGGTATGACCGTTGCAACCTGGGTTTGCTGCAACATAAATTCACTTACTAAAGTGTAGTATTGCTTTTTTGTTTGAGAAACATTCTTTCTCCAAGGTAAAGATCTTTTATTTAAATCATACCAATTAAGAATATTATTTGTTATTATTGGATCTTTCATATGCAATCTAAAAATAATACTAAGCAGAGAAACGCTAGCATTCAAGGATTAAGATCTTTCAAAGACACTTTGCCAAAAAATGTCAAAAAAATAATAACTAAAAAAGGTCATGTATATTCAGAAACGCTGAGCAATTGGAAATATTTAGTTGGAAGTGAATTATTTAAAATTTGCTATCCAAAAACATTTAAAAATTCAAATAAATTTGGTGTTAGCACCTTAGTGGTTATGGTTAAGCGAGGACATGAAATTGACGTAGAATATTCGAAAAAAGATATTTTAGATAAAATGAATAATTTTTTTGGATATTCTGTTGCTGAAAAGATTAAATTTATAAGTTTTGATGATGAACATGAAATGACAGGCTCTAATGATACAAAAGTTAAAAATGTGGCAATTAGTAAATATCAAGATAAAATCAAAGATGTTAAAAACGAAAAAATTAAAAAATCATTAACAGAGTTAACCAAGGTTTTTAGAGAGAAATGAAAAAAATTATATTCTTTATATTAATATTTTTTACTTCAGTCTTAAACGTACAAGCTGAGGAAATTAAAAGGATAGCTGTAGGTAATAAAGATGCAAAAATAACTATTATAGCTTTTGAATCATTAACTTGTAGTCATTGTGCTAATTTTCATAAAAATGTTTATCCTCAATTAAAAGAAGAATTTCTTGATAAAGGAATTGCTAAAATTGAATTTAGACATTTTCCCCTAGACATAGCTGCTTTTAATGCATCAAAAGTTTCTCAATGTAAGAATGACGGAAATACAGATATCCTTGAAAGTTTATACGCTAATCAACAAAAATGGGTTAAAGGGAGTTCAATAGAGGAAGCAAATGAAAACTTACAAAAATTTTTAAAAAATGAAGGATTTACAATTGATTTTGATTCATGTGTAAATAATAAAGAAATTGAAGATTTTGTATTAAACGATCGAATCGATGGAGCAAAAAACTTCAAAGTTAACGCAACTCCTACGATAATTATTAACAACGAAAAATTTGAAAAACCCTTAAATTATAAAAATTTAAAAAAAGCGCTTGAAAAACTGATATAAGATAGTGCATGAAGTTTAAAAAAATCCAATTAAACGGATTTAAATCTTTTGCTGAAAAAACCAACTTCTTAATTGAGGATGGTCTTACGGGTATAGTGGGTCCTAACGGCTGTGGAAAATCTAACATTGTAGAATCTTTAAGATGGGTAATGGGAGAGACCTCGGCAAAAAGTATGCGTGGATCTGGTATGGAGGATGTTATATTTTCTGGAACATCTAATAAAGCATCAAAAAATATTGCTGAAGTTTCAATCGAAGTTGAAAATAAAGATAAAGAAGGTCCAATCCAATACCGTGAATTGGAACAAATACAAATTAGAAGAAAAATAGAAAAAGATAAAGGATCTAAATTTTACATTAATGATAAAGAAGTAAGAGCAAGAGATGCACAAATGTTTTTTGCAGATCTTTCTACTGGTGCACACTCTCCATCTATGATTAGTCAAGGAAGAATAGGTGCATTAGTAACTGCGAAACCAACAGATAGAAGGGCTATTTTAGAAGAAGCTGCAGGAATATCTGGTTTACACGTAAGAAGACATGAGGCTGAATTAAGATTAGGTGCGGCTGAGAATAATTTAAAAAGAGCAGATGAATTAAGAAGACAGCAAGAAAAACAGTTGGCAAATCTTCAAAAACAAGCTGAAGAGGCAACAAAATACAAACTAATTTCAGATCAAATTAAAAAAATTGAAGCAGGTTTATATTATTTAAAATTGTTAGAAATATACAAAGAAATTAGAATAGAAAATGAAATTAATACTGAGGCAGAAGGAGAAGTAGAAGGATTTAATAACAAAATATCTGAATTAGAAAATTCAATTAAAACTTTTACAGATAAAGTAAATCCATTGAGAGAAAAAAATATAGAAAATTTATCAAGGATACAAAGACTTAATCTAGAACTTCAAAGTTTAGATGAGGAAAATACAAGAATTCAAGATGAGATAGAAAGCATCAAAAAATCAATTCAAACACTTGATGATGATATCACGAGAGAAAAAGGAATAATTATAGACGCTAATTCGAACGAAAAAAGATTGAAGGAAGAAAAAACTGAATTAATTGAGACAGACTCGAAATATTTTGAAACAGAAAAATTATCTAATGAAGAGTTGGAAAGTGCAAAAAATAAACTTAAAGAAGAACAAAAAGCTGTTGATGAAGTTGTAAACAATTTAGCTGAAGAAACTGTAAATATAAGTGTTGGTCCAATAAGAAATATAAAAAATACTATATCAAGGGTAAAAGAATTAATAGATAGTAATGAAATAAATCAAGCAGTAACACTTCTAGATAGATGTAATATGGAGCTAGATAGTTTTTTAAATGATTTAAAAAATGAGAGATCTAGAAGTGAATTATTAGGAGTTGGTGAAAAATCAAAAAATATAAAATTACTCCAAGAAAAATATGCTGATGCGTATAGTAAAAATCAATCAATTAAAAATGAGTCTCTAAAAAGAAATGAGAGAATTAAAACCATTGAAACAGAAATTGAAAGTTGGAAAAATTTATTAACTAACTCAGAAAAAATGGTTAATGAACTAACACAAAGAAAAGAAAAATTATCAAAACAATTAAGTGATTTAGAAAACCAACCTAGAGTTCAGGCAGAGAGAAAAGGTCAAATTTCAGAAAATTTAAGAATTTCAGATAAAGAAAAAATTGATAATGAAGCGATTATAGATGAAACAGATCAAAAAATTGAAATGTTAAGAACGCAATTAAATGAAATTCAAGAACAATCAATTCAAATCAGAGAAAGAAAAGCAAGCTCAGGAGCTACAATTGAAGGCCTGCAAAAAAGAAAAAATGATCTCCTTGATAGAATTAGTTCTGAGTTAAATTTGAATGAAGATAATATTTTAGAAAATTCAAATTTAAACGGAGTTGAAGAGCTTCCAAACCCAGTTGATCAAGAAGATGCTTTGGACAAAAAAAAACAAGAAAGAGAAAAATTAGGATCTGTAAATTTAAAAGCAGATGAAGAAACAAGTAAATATGAAGAAGAGATAAAAAAAATGGAACAGGATCGTGCCGACCTTGTTACTGCTATCGTGAAACTGAAAGATAGCATCAATGAACTTAATCAAAAAGGAAGGGAAAGATTGATTGAAGCTTTTGAAAAAGTTAATAGAAAATTTAATGAAGTTTATACAAAACTTTTCAATGGTGGAAATGCCAAATTAGAATTGGTGGACTCTGATGATCCTCTTGAAGCAGGTTTGGAAATGTTAGTTAGTCCTCCGGGAAAAAGACTTCAATCTATAACTTTGTTATCTGGAGGCGAGCAAGCATTGACTGCCCTCTCTTTAATCTTTGCAGTATTTTTAACAAACCCTTCACCTATATGTGTATTAGATGAGGTTGATGCACCGCTTGACGATGCTAACGTAACAAGATTCTGTAGTTTACTTGAAGAACTAATTAAAATCACCAACACCAAATTCATAATTGTAACTCATCATGCTTTAACTATGTCAAAAATGAACAGACTTTATGGGGTGACTATGCCTCAAAAAGGAATTAGTCAGCTTGTGGCTGTTGATTTACAAAAAGCAGAGAGTATGGTTGCTTAAACTAAATAAATGCCAAAAGACTCATTCAAAACTCGCTTAGAGATTGCAAAAAGCAAGATTTCAAAGAAAAATCTCTATAATAAGAAGAATGACCCCTCGCCTTTAGGCGCTGCATTCAAATTGAGCACAGAACTTGTTTCTGCAGTAGCCGTGGGGACAATTATTGGGTTTATTTTTGACAAGACCTTTGGTACTAAACCCTGGTTTATATTAATATTTTTTTTTGTGGGTGTGGTTGCTGGAATAACCAATGTAATTAGATCTGCGAAAAAAATGCAAAAATAAATAAATACTATGGCAGCAAATCCTATGTCCCAATTCGACGTTTATAGAATTGGACCAGAAATTAAAGTTGGAGCTTTAGATATATCGTTTACGAATGCAAGTTTGTTTATGATTTTGAGCACTGTATCTATTATGTTAATCTTTAATTTAGGATCAAAAAAAAATTCAATACTACCAAACAAAATTCAATTATTAGCAGAACTAAGCTACACCTTTGTATCCAAAATGATTAGCGATACAGCTGGATCAAAAGCTAAACCATACTTTGCATTTATATTTTCTCTATTTATGTTTGTTTTATTTTGCAACATGTTCGGAATGATACCTTATACTTTTACTGTAACCAGTCATATCATTGTAACATTTGTGCTTGCAGCATTTATTTTTATTGGAGTAACTGTAATTGGGTTTATCAAACATGGATTTGGGTACTTAAAATTATTTGTTCCAAGTGGAGTTCCAGCAGTTTTACTTCCATTGATTGTTGTTATAGAAATTATTTCTTATTTGAGTAGACCAATAAGTTTATCAGTCAGATTATTTGCTAATATGATGGCTGGTCATACAATGATGAAGGTTTTTGGGGGCTTTGTAATTAGCCTTGGAATAGTTGGTGGGTGGCTACCACTAAGTTTTTCGGTTGCGTTAACAGGTTTAGAGATCTTAGTTGCTTTTCTTCAAGCTTATGTTTTCGCAATCTTAACCTGCATCTATTTAAATGATGCATTAAATTTACACCATTAATAACAGAGGAGGATATAATGGAATTAGAAGCAGCAAAAATGATCGGAGCAGGTTTAGCGGCAATTGCTTTGGCTGGAGCTGGTGTTGGTATCGGAATAATTTTTGGAAATTATTTGTCTGGTGCCATGAGAAATCCATCTGCAGCACAAAAACAATTTCCTAACTTGCTTTTAGGTTTTGCACTTGCAGAAGCTACAGGATTATTCGGATTAGTAGTTGCGTTAATCATTCTTTTTGCGTTTTAAATTGATGGTTAAAAAAATATATTTTCAGTCAATATTTTTTAGTGTCTTTTTTATTAGAGAAGCTTTTGCAGCTGAAAGTGGAGGTATGCCTCAATTAAATCCAGAGTTTTGGGTTTCTCAAATTTTTTGGTTAATACTTACTTTTGGGATTATGTATTTGGTTTTATCCAAAATAATATTACCAAGAATTAGTAACAACTTAGAATCGAGAAAATCTCAAATATTAGAAAATATTGAGGCTGCTGAGAAACAAAGAGAAGATAGTGATGAAAAGCTAAAAGAATATGATGAAATTATATCTAAAAGCAAACTTGAGGCTAATAGCATTTTCAATCAAGCAAGGGAAAAAGCACTAAAAGAGATTGGTGCAAAAAAAGAAGTTCTTGATAACCAAATTGATAATGAGATTGCTGAGGCTGAAAAAGAAATAGATACATTAAGAAAGAATGCGCCAGATAAAATAAATAAAATAGCTATTGAGACTTCATCTGAGTTATTACAAAAACTTATTGGAACTGAAGTAAATAATAGCAGCATATCTGCAATTGTTGACGACCTATCTAAAAGAAATGGAGATAAATACTATGGCAATTGATGCAACATTTTGGGTAGCTATATCATTTATTATTTTCTTCGGAGCACTAATTTATCTTAAGGTTCCACAAAAAGTTTCTGAAATATTAGATAAAATGATATCTGATATTAAAAATGAAATTGATGAAAGTGAAAAATTAAGAACCGAGGCAAAAACACTTTTAGATAACTCACAAAAAAAATTGGATACAGCTCAGTCTGTTAGTAACGAAATTCTGGAAAATGCCAAAAAAGATGCAGATAAATTGATAATTGAAATGAATGATAAATTTCATAAATCATCAGAAATTAAAAAAAATTTAGCTGAAAACAAAATAAGTCAGATGAAAGAGGCTGCTTTAAAAGAAATTAAGGACGCGTCAATAAAGATTGCCGTGGACTCAGTTAAAAAAATAATAACTACATCTGTTGATAAGTCAAAATTAGACGCTGTGTTTCAAAAAAATTTAGATGAAACTAAAGAAGAGTTAAAAAAAATTAACTCATAATACACTTACATTTTTTCAAAAAAGCTATAAATTATTTAAATGAACTCTATAGTCATTGGATCAGGTTTCGGTGGTATCGCAGCAGCACTAAGACTTAAGGCAAAAGGACACAAAGTAAAATTAATAGAAAAACACCCAGACCTAGGTGGTAGAGCTAGAGTTTTTAAAAGAAATGGATTTATATATGATGCTGGACCAACAGTAATTACTGCACCCTACTTAATTAATGAATTGTTTGAGTTATTCAATAAAGATCCGAAAAATTATATTAAATTAACCCCACTTAAAATTTGGTATCAATTTATTTTTGAGGATAAAACCAAGTTTAACTATTCAGGTAATGAAATAGAAATGAAAAGTCAAATTGAGAAGCTTAGTAAGGAAGATGTAAATGGGTATGAAAAATTAGTTAATTTTACTAAAAAGATATTTGATAAAGGTTTTTCAGAACTTGCAGATGTGCCATTTAATAAACCTTTTGTAATGATGCAGCAATTACCTGCTCTATTAAAACTTAAAAGTTATAAATCAGTTTACTCACTTGTTTCATCTTATGTAAAAAATGAAAAATTAAGAAGAATGCTTAGCATGCATCCTTTACTGGTTGGCGGAAATCCTTTTACCACTACTTCTATTTATGGCTTAATTCTTTATTTGGAAAAAAAATGGGGAATACATTATTCAGTTGGAGGGACTGGAAATATAATAAAAGGTTTTGAAAAGTTAATGAATGAGGTTGGTATTGAAATAATAAAAAATAGTGAAGTAACAGAAATTATAATAAAAAAAAGTAAAATAAGTGGTGTAAAATTAAATAATGAAAATGAAATTGGTGCAGATAATGTTATTTGTAATGCAGATCCACCAGCATTTTATGAAAAAATGTTAAGCAAAAGCAACGGGGGTTCCATGTTGTTTAATTGGAAAAAAAATCGAATGGAGTATTCTATGGGTTTATTTGTTTATTATTTTGGAACAAAAAAAATTTATGAGAATGTTGAACATCATACAATAAAATTTGGAAACAAGTATAAGGAACATCTTGATGATATATTTGATAAGAAAAAATTAAATGATGATATAAGTTACTATCTTCACAGACCTACAGCGACTGACAAAACTATGGCTCCAGAGGGAAATGATTGTTTTTATGTGTTAGTACCTGTCCCTAACAATCAATCAAAAATTAATTGGAAAATTGAGGGTGAAAAAATGAAGAATCTTATAATTGCAAAAATGGAAAAAGACATAATGCCAGATCTTAAGAAAAATATAATAGAGGATTTTTACCTCACACCTGATTACTTTGAAAAAGAATTAAATACAAAATTTGGATCAGGGTTTTCAATTCAACCTAAATTTACACAATCTGCATATTTTAGATTTCATAATAAATCAGAAATATATGATGGTTTGTACTTTGTTGGTGCAGGTACACATCCGGGAGCTGGAGTTCCAGGAGTTCTATCTTCAGCAAAAGTTTTAGATAAATTATTTTGATGTTAACCAAAAATTATTTAGCTATTTACGCAAAATCTTTTAATTGGGCAGGTTTTTTTTTACCAAAAAAAACCTACGAAAAATGCTCTGCGCTTTATGATTTTTGTAGAGAAGCGGATAATATTGCTGACGATGAAAATAAGATTGAACTAAAAAAAAATAATTTTATTAAATTTAAAAATAATTTTGTAAATAAAAATTATAATGATCCGGTTATTAAAAATATGTGGGTCCTGATTAATGAATTTAATATTTCTACTAAAATTATAGAAGATTTATTTGAGGGGATTAATTCTGATATTAAAGAAAATGTTAAACTTAATTCAAAAAAAGAATTATTAATATATTCATACAGAGTTGCTGGAACAGTTGGATTAATGATGGCTAAAATATTGAATGTTCACAAAGAACAATCTTTAAAATCAGCTATTGA